>NZ_BPET01000032.1 GCF_019654915.1 Shewanella sp. MBTL60-007
CTTTATCTTTTCCGGCTTTTACCGTCTCTGCTCTTACCGTCTTAGCCTTTCCGGCTTTTACCGTCTCTGCTCTTACCGTCTTAGCCTTTCCGGCCTTTCTCAGCTCTTCCTAGAACCTAGAATCTAGAACGCTTCGCGGCTAGAGCGGACTTCGTCCTGCTAGAAAAAGCAAAAGCCAAAGGCTCCAAGTTGTTATCTTTTGATTTTCCGCTTTATCTTTTCCGGCTTTTACCGTCTCTGCTCTTACCGTCTTAGCCTTTCCGGCTTTTACCGTCTCTGCTCTTACCGTCTTAGCCTTTCCGGCCTTTCTCAGCTCTTCCTAGAACCTAGAATCTAGGACGCTTCGCGGCTAGAGCGGACTTCGTCCTGCTAGAAAAAGCAAAAGCCAAAGGCTCCAAGTTGTTATCTTTTGATTTTCCGCTTTATCTTTTCCGGCCTTTACCGTCTCAGCCTTTCCGGCTCTTCCCCGGCTTTTAAACAAAAAAGCGATGCTCATAGAGCATCGCCTCAATATTATGCCATCGAACTGGCTTAAGCTATTAGCTTTAACGGCTAGCTTTAGTTAACCGCTAACTGCTCGCTTGGCTTTTTAACCAGCATACAAGCGATAATTGCGATAGCCGTTGGTAGTAACCAAGCCATACCTTCGTTATGCAGTGGCATAAAGTTCAATACACTAACGTCAACACCCGCAGCCTTGATGCCATCGATGATGCCGAAAAATAATGCAACACTCAGTACGATGCGATGAGCCGCTTTTGCATTAGCGAAACGCTCGGTTAAGAATGTCACTGCAACCAATGCGATAGCTACAGGGTAAACCGTCATAAGTACTGGAACGCTGATACTGATTAGCTGAGCTAAACCTACGTTAGCGATAGTCGCACAAACAACACTAACCACCACAACGAAACGACGGTAAGAGATCTTTGGTAGTAGCTCGTTAAAGTACTCACTACAGGCACTAATAAGACCTACAGCTGTAGTCAAACAGGCTAATGTCACAACAGATGACAATAGAACCATGCCGCTTGCGCCAAATTTGGCTGTAACATAGTTAGTTAAAATCACACCGCCATTCTCTGCGCCAACCGCTAAATCGCCTGCCGTAGCACCTAAATAGAACAGTGAAACATAAACAAATGCCAAACCTGCCGCCGCAATCAAGGCTGCTTTAATCAAATAGTTAGTCTGTGCTTTTGGCTCAGTAACACCTTTCTTACGTAAGATATCGATGATCAACATACCGAAGATCAATGAAGCTAAGGTATCCATGGTGTTATAGCCTTCCAAGATCCCCTTAGTTAGCGGGCTAGCTTGATAATCACCCACTGCGGCGCCGATATCGCTACCTGGGATCACGATAACAGAGATCGCTAGGCCAACTAATAATAAGATAAGGATAGGCGTTAATACTTTACCTACGCTGTCGAGTAGCTTACCTGGGAACAGAGCTAGTACCATAGAGAGACCGAAGAAACCTAAGGTATAAATAAGCTGTGCAATGTTGAACGTTAGACCCGCAATCATAAAGGTCGCGCTGGTGTCAGTTAGAAACGGCTTAAAGCCCACTTCATAAGCAACCAGTCCGGTTCTTGGTGCGGCGAACGCAGGACCTATAATGATGAAAATAGAGACGGCTAATGCAGTCGCAGCGATGGGAGGCAGCAATTGCATTATTTTACCGTTCGCTTTAGCGACAGCAATAAGAGTAATAAGAGGAAGGCCGACCGCAGTAATCAGGAAGCCAAACATAGCTAGCGTGATATTTTCACCCGCTAAGAAACCCGCTAACGGAGGGAAAATTAAGTTACCCGCCCCCAAAAAGAACGCGAAGGTCATGAAACCCAAGCCTATCGTATCCGTGATACTCATTTGATTATTCTGCACTTTACTGCCCCATCATAATTTTATTTAGTTAATTATTTCGTGCCATCACATTCCTAAGGCACCACTTAGGTTAATGACAAAAAAATGTGTAATCTTTACTTTACACAGCTCCGTGGTAAATAGGGCCTATTCTTGGCGAGTTTTTGAACAGCAGCGGAAAAAGTAACGCTTCAATTGCTTTAAAACTGGTTTACCTTCTCTAAAATTGAGCTTTTACCCAACAAAGAGGGGCATACTATTAACAGAGTCGTTATAAACAAACAAGCAGGCATACGGAAAAACGGCCAATCTCGATACAAAGCGCAACAAGCCAGCAACAGAATAGTCCCATTACTTACATTCACCCCATGAGCACCCACAAGCTGACACATCCGCTTTAATAGCCAGCATGCTGTTCAAAGTGAGTAACCACTTACATGCAAAAACGCTAAAGCTTGCTTAAAGCATTAACAATTAAACTTAGATTAGTAGATTACGCTATACGCTTGATTAGCGTACAATTAGCTTAACAGTTCAAATCAACTCTTGTTGCAATGCCATTTACCTTCAAACTATTTCATGTCGATGACAGCCGCTGCGGCATGCCTGTTAGCACCGATGGTGTACTTCTAGGCGCTTGGGCACCATTAGTACAGGCCAAGACCATACTCGATATTGGCGCAGGCAGCGGCCTATTAAGCCTGATGGCCGCACAACGCAGCCAAGCTCAGATCACCGCCATCGAGCTCGACAGCAATGCCGCCCTAGACTGTCAGCAAAACTTCGATGCCAGCCATTGGTCTGAACGCCTTGAAGTTATCTGCTGTGATATCCAAGCCTACTGCCAACATGAACCACAGCGACAGTTTGAGCATATCGTCTGTAATCCGCCCTATTTTGCCAATGGGCCACAATCAAGCGATGCCTCAAGGGCAGCGGCACGCCATACTGACAGCTTAAGCTTCGACGCCTTACTGAGCGCCATTAAACAGCTACTGGCACCACAAGGAGCAGCGAGCCTGATTTTACCTACCGAGTCAGTCAAGCTATTTGAGAGTAAGTTGAGCCAATATAAGCTCACGCTAAGTCAAAAATTGCTGGCCGCCAGTGTTGAGGGTAAAGCGGCAAATCGACAGGTATTAGTGCTGCGTCATGCTCTCCTCGCTACAGATGCTCCGAATAGCACAACCGAGCCAAGAGTTGCAGACAATCTTGAAGCGATTAACGAACAGCAACTTTATATTCGTCAGAAAAATGGCCAGTACAGCCAAGCCTTTAACCTATTGAGCCGAGATTTTTATTTAAAGCTTTAAGGATCTGGTGATCTAATCGTTTCAAGTCGCTTCTATAAGCTTTATAATGTCCGGCTATTATTTATTGAGATGCCACGCATGCAATTTGAAGATCTCCAGCTTGACCCTTGTTTGTTAGAGTCATTAAAAGCAATGGGCCACAACAAGCCCACTACGATACAACAACAAACAATCCCAGTTGCCATGGAGCAAAGGGATATCTTGGCGCGCGCGCCAACGGGTACGGGTAAAACTGCAAGCTTTCTTCTGCCAGCGTTGCAACACCTAATCGACTTTCCACGTCGATATGGCGGCCGAGCGCGTGTATTAATCCTGACGCCTACTCGAGAACTTGCGAGCCAAATTCATCGCTATGCCAGCCACCTTGCCACAGGCCTAGGTCTTGACACCGTCATCATCACAGGTGGTGTTCCTTACGGTCCTCAAGAGGAAGCGCTACAGAAGAACGTTGACATCTTAGTGGCGACTCCAGGCCGTTTGATGGAGTACTTAGATAAGGGGCACTTCAACGCCGAAGACGTTGAAATACTGGTGATAGATGAAGCCGACCGCATGCTAGATATGGGCTTCTCGGCTGTGGTTGAGAGCATTGCAATCGAGTCGGTTGGCCGTAAGCAAACCATGCTGTTCTCTGCAACGCTTGAAGGCAGCGACGTGGGTCGTTTCTCACATCAGTTGCTAACTAACCCAGTTAGACTAGAGGCAGAAGCACCACGCAGTGAAAAAGCCAAGATCCATCAATGGATCCATCTAGCCGATGACAAAGCCCATAAGTTTGCATTGCTGGCAGCACTTTTAAAGCAAGAAGAAGTTCAGCGCACCATCGTTTTCGTTAAGACCCGTGAAGCGGTTGCTAGCCTTGAAGGCCTGCTACAAAAAGAAGGCATCGCTTGTGCGTTTATGCGTGGCGATATGGAGCAAAAAGCCCGTTTCCAAGCACTAGGTCGTTTCACCAAAGGTGAAGTCAATATCTTACTCGCAACTGATGTTGCTGCACGGGGTATCGACATTGACGGTATTACCCATGTTATCAACTATGACATGCCACGCTCTGCAGACACTTACGTTCACCGTATCGGTCGTACGGGCCGCGCTGGCGCCAAAGGCACTGCTATATCATTGGTTGAAGCCCATGATATCCGCGTAGTCGGTAAAATTGAGCGCTATATTGGTCAGCCTCTTAAGCGTCGTTTCATTAAAGATCTACGCCCTAAAAACAAAGAAGCTAAGCCACCAGGAAAGAAGAAAGCAGGTCCAGAAGGCAAAAACTTTAGTAAGAAAAGCAAGAAGAAAAAGAAGAAGTAAGATTCGTTTTTCTTAACCAAAAGGGTCACATCACGTGACCCTTTTCTGTTTGTACCAATTCCCTCAGCAACTCGCTATCTCATTGCGTTCGATAAGCAAAACTTAAGAACAACCTTAACGCCACATAATGAAACATATTATTTACAAATAAAGATGTTACCTTGACTCTGACTCTGGTAATTTATGCAATTAGAAAAATCTATGCATGGAAAAGCAGATCAGATGATAAATAAAATTAAAACAATACTTAGGAGAATGACTCCTCTCTTTATTCTTCTGGCCTTTATTATCGCCGCTCAAATTCTGATTAGTACCAAGGAAGCACCTGAGCAGAAAGCCGATACCGCGCCCGTCCCTATTGTTGATGTCACCGAAGTAAAACGCCAAACCGTGTCACTCAACCTGCCCTCTTATGGAGTGGTAACGCCAAAATATAAGACGCAGTTAGTCACCGAAGTACAGGGGCGCATGTTGTCTATCTCGGCTAATTTTGTAGCCGGTGGCGTGGTAAAAAAAGGGGATGAGTTAGCCGTTATTGAGCCATCTGATTACGAGGCGGATCTAATGCAAGCGCAGGCCTCTCTGGCCAAAGCTAAGGCAGCCCTAGAGGAGGAGCGCGCCAAGGGGGAAGTGGCAAAGAATGACTGGAAAGGTTATGACGGCGGCATTCCACCTGAACTTGGCCTACGTCTCCCACAGCTCAAACAAGAACAAGCCAATGTTAAGTTCCAGCAGGCAGCCCTTGCTCGGGCACAGCGTAATCTTGAGCGTACGGTTATTCGTGCGCCATTCGATGGCATCATCAAGGCTCGCAACGTCGATCTTGGTCAGTACGTCACTCTAGGCACTAACTTAGGTGAATTGTATGACACCCGCATCGCCGAGGTGAGGCTACCGCTATCGAATAATGATCTAGCTTATCTCGAATCCGTCGACAATCCTGACACCGATGTTAGCCTAAGTGCCGATCTCGCTGGTCGAGTGATCACTTGGCAGGGACAGATTGTACGTAGCGAAGGGGTTATCGATGCTGAAAATCGTATGGTTTTCCTCGTTGCCGAAGTCAAAGATCCCTACCTACGCGATAACCGAGTAGAAGGCCAGCTACCACTGAAATACGGCACCTTTGTTACCGCAGTGATTAAGGGGCGTACCGTAGACGGCATCGTCAAGTTGCCACGTCATTTAGTGCGGGATAATAAAGTCACTATTGTTAATAGCGACAATAGCATCGAACTTCGCAGCGTCAATGTGGTGCGCACCGATCTGGAAAGTGTCTACATCAAGGACAGCCTCAACGATGGTGAGCGCGTGTCACTGACGAACCTGAGCAATGCTGAGGACGGCCAGATAGTCAAGGTTGTCGGCGAGGATTCTAGCTCTAATCAAGAGTCTCAGAGTGAACGCAGTGAAGAGCAGCTCGCTAGTGCGGGTGGTCAATAATGAACGGCCAAAACGACACCCAGAAAGGGATTATCGCCTGGTTTGCCCGTAACAGTGTGGCAGCCAACCTATTAATGTGGATCTTAATCATAGGCGGCCTGTTCAGCACCTTGATCATCAACAAGGAAGTTTTCCCCTCGTTTGAACTGAACTACCTACAGATCTCCGTTGCCTACCCTGGTGCCGCCCCTCAAGAGATTGAGGAGGGGATCAATATTAAGATTGAGGAAGCGATCCAAGATATTAATGGCATCAAGAAGGTCTCCTCAGTTGCCAGCGAAGGAGTGGGTAACGTCACTATTGAGGTCGAAGATAGTTATGATCCGCAAGATATTCTCGATGAAGCCAAACTGCGCATCGATGCTATCTCCACCTTCCCGGTTAACATCGAGAAACCCAATATTTTCCGTCTAAAACCAGAAAATAATGTAATCTGGATTTCGGTCTACGGTGATCAATCTCTGCAAGAGATGAAAGAGTTAGCCAAGAGCATTCGCGATGAGGTCGCCCTGCTTCCTGCGGTAACCCGCGCCCAAGTCACCGGCGTACGCGAATACGAGATTGGAATTGAGCTGTCTGAAGATAAACTCAGGGAGTATGGTCTAACCTTTTCTCAGGTGGCACAGGCGGTACAGAATTCCTCTATCGATCTACCCGGCGGCTCGATTCGTGCTAAAGATGGCGATATCTTGCTACGCACCAAGGGGCAAGCCTATACCGGCGAAGACTTCTCTCAGATAGTCGTCAGCACTCGTCCCGATGGTAGCCGAGTCATGCTGCCGCAGGTAGCCACGATTAATGATAGCTTCGAAGAACGTCTTGAGTACACCCGCTTTAATGGCCAACCTGCGGCGATCATCGAAGTACTTAGTGTCGACGACCAAAATGCATTGGATATTTCCGAGCAAGTTAAGGCGTATATAGAGCAAAAACGTGACGCCCTACCGGTCGGCGCTAAGCTGGATACCTGGGGCGATCTCACCCATTACCTTAAGGGACGATTGAACATGATGTTGTCGAACATGTTCTACGGTGCCTTGTTGGTATTCATTATCCTAGCGCTCTTTCTAGAGATTAAGCTGGCCTTCTGGGTGATGATGGGGCTGCCAGTGTGTTTCTTAGGAGCCATGCTGTTTATGCCGCTAGAGCCCTTCTCGCTATCAATCAATATGCTGACCCTGTTTGCCTTCATACTGGTGCTGGGGATAGTCGTCGATGACGCCATCGTCATCGGCGAGAGTGCCTATACGGAGATCGAAGAGAAGGGGCACTCCTTAGAAAACGTCGTCAAGGGCGCCAAGAAAGTCGCCATGCCAGCCACCTTCGGAGTCCTAACCACCATAGCGGCCTTTATGCCTATGCTGATGGTATCGGGGCCACAAGGGATCATCTGGAAATCCATCGGCATGATAGTGATCTTGTGTCTGCTGTTCTCCTTGGTGGAGTCAAAACTTATCCTGCCCTCTCACCTTGCCCATATGAAACCACGTAAACCAAGAGAGCAACTAGGCTTACTTGGTCGTTTAAAGGCGGGGTTGAATGACAAGGTGCAGTACTTTATCCATAACCAGTATCGTCCGTTCTTGGAGCGCTGTATCGTACAGCGCTACAACACGGTAGCCGTTTTTGTTGGAGTCCTTATTCTTTCCATCGCGCTGGTTCTCAGTGGTCAGGTGCGCTGGGTCTTCTTCCCCGATATCCCGTCTGACTTTATCCAAGTTCGTCTCGATATGGATGAGGGCAGCTCAGAAGAGAATACCCTTAAAGTCGTGCAAGAGGTGGAGGAAGCGCTATATGCGATGAACACTCAGATGGAAGAAGAGCTAGGCTACCCCGTGGTCAAGCACAGCTTTATCAACATGAGCTCTCGTACCTCAGCCTTCCTGTTTGCCGAACTGACTAAGGGTGAAGATCGTGATGTCGATGGCGAAGCCATCGCTAGCGCTTGGCGTAAACAGTTACCCGAGTTAGTCGCGGTTAAGAAGTTGAATATCAATGCCAGCACTAATGATGCCGGCGGCGATATCTCCTTTAGACTGACATCGAACAACCTCGAGCAGTTATCGAAGGCTTCAGAGGAGCTAAAGCAGAAGCTTCGCAGCTACGAAGGGGTGTACGATATTTCCGATAACTTCTCCTCCGGTAGCCAAGAGATCAAGCTAAAGATCCGCCCCGAAGCCGAAGCATTAGGCCTGACACTGTCTGATCTTGCGCGCCAAGTGCGTTATGGTTTCTATGGTTATGAAGCCCAGCGTATTTTGCGTAATAAAGAGGAAGTTAAGGTGATGGTGCGCTACCCACTAGAGCAGCGCCGCACCGTAGGTCATCTTGAGAACATGCTTATTCGCACACCAAGTGGCGCTGCAGTGCCATTCTCCACGGTGGCCGAGCTGGAACTGGGTGACTCTTACTCTTCGATTACTCGTGTCGATGGTCGCCGTGCGATTACCATTATCGCCAACGCTGACACCAATAAGGTTGAGCCATCAAAAGTCGTTGGCGAGATCCAAGAGGATTTCTTACCCACACTTCAGGCTAAATACCCGAATATCTCTACTGCACTCGATGGCGGCAGTGCCGATGAGCAGAGCGCGCTAATTAGCTTATTACAAGGCTTCTTCTTCGCGCTGTTTACCATCTACGCCCTGATGGCGATTCCGCTGAAATCTTATAGCCAGCCGCTGATCATCATGTCGGTGATCCCCTTTGGTATGATCGGGGCCCTATTCGGCCACTTCATCCTAGGGCTGAATATGAGTATCTTAAGCCTCTGTGGCATCGTTGCACTGGCGGGTGTAGTGGTTAATGACTCCCTAATCTTGGTTGACTTCGTTAATCGTGCCCGCGCCGAGGGACACAGTATTGTCAAGGCGGCGGTTAATTCTGGTTGTTACCGTTTCAGGGCTATCATCCTGACCTCGCTCACCACCTTTGTCGGCTTAGTACCTATTCTGCTTGAGCGAAGCCTACAGGCACAGATTGTGATCCCTATGGCAGCATCCTTAGCGTTCGGTATTTTATTCTCTACCGTAGTGACTTTAATCTTGGTGCCAATTCTGTACATTATCTTAGACGATATCAGGCGAAGCTTTAGACGTTTCTTCCACTGGTGGTGGCAACCAAAATCGGCTCAGGAGCAAGCTCAGATCTAATATCTTAAAATGCCCCAGAGCAAGAGCAACAACACGGGTGTTAAAAACGCAAGTTAACAAAGGGAGGCATTTTGCCTCCCTTCTTATACAGATAGGTATCAATACATTTTTGAAGGCTACAATGCCGTCAGAATCCGATCTAGCAAACAGATTTCAATCGACTTAACCGTTATGCTTGGCGGTCTTATTTTCAGCAAGATGCTCTCATGACCGATAATCAGCCAACGCTCGTTTACGATATCCGCGATAGTCGCTACCTTAATATTACAGGTCGCTGTACCTTGCAGTGTCAATTCTGCCCCAAACATAATGGCAGTAAACAGGTGCACCAATATCAATTGGATCTGAGTCGCCAACCTAAGGCTGAAGAACTAATTGCGCAACTCGGTGAAGTGTCTGAATTCAATGAATACGTGTTCTGCGGTTATGGCGAACCCACCCTCAATTTAACCACCCTGCTTGAAGTGGCCAAAGAGATTAAACTGCGTGGCGGCAAGGTCAGAGTCAACACTGATGGGCTGGGCAACCTGTTTCATCGGCGCAATATCTTACCGGAGCTAGCCACCTGCGTTGATAGTCTGTCGATTTCGCTCAATGCCAATACAGAAGCACTATACCAGCAGCATTGCCGTCCCAAACTAGCAGGCGCTTACCCTGCTTTGCTTGAGTTTATAAAGCTAGCCCCGCAATATATTGAAGATGTGCAAATATCGGCAATCAATGGCTTAGAAGGAGTTGATATCCAAACTTGTCGTGAAATAGTTGAGGCCACGGGTGCCACCTTTAAGCAAAGGGAGCTCGACATCGTCGGCTAGCAGTCTCGTTGCCTAGAGCGCGTCCCCATATATCTAGCATGTCGATAAATTGTCGAGGCCACTGGCGCCACCTTATAAGCAGGGTAAGCTGTTAGCAGCGGCTAATCTCATACCATTGCTCGCTAACATTCAAGTTTAGTGAGGAACAAGAGGACACTGTAAAATCTTGTTCTAATGGGATTAACAAACGCTGGTTGAGGAATGAATTCGTGTTAATATAAAGCGCATAATAACGGCAATAAAAATCAATCGATGCTGACCCGCAAACAATCTCTATTAATCAGTGCCCAGGGGATCCATTGGTCCCAACAACGCATTTTAGCTGCGGCCAGTCAATTCTGTATGCTGCTCGTGACTGTGATTATCCTGACTAATATCATTATCACCTTAGGTGAGCGACGCTTGCAGGAAGACTGGGCCACACAACGCTATAGCGAGCTTCAGGCCGTTGGCGCTATGATCTCTGATAAAGTGACATTCCAACAGTTTCGCACCCAGATGTTTGCAAAGTCTGAACTGCTCAAGCACTACCTAGCACTCCCCAGCCAAGAGAACCGAGAAAAGCTCCTTGCTAACTGGAATATTCTGGTAGATAACATCCCAGAACTGTTAGGTATTGCCCTGTATGATCCCCAAGGTCAACACCAGTTTGCCACCAGCAATGATTTTGGTAAGGATAGCCTACCAGCCGCATTGCTCGGTCCCACACGCAATATGGGCGGCAATGAGATCTATACCTCTCCGCTAGAGTTTACCCCGATTAATGGCCAACTCGAGCCCTACATGTATCAGTTTGCCTGGCTTGAAAACCCTAATCAGAGTGTGCGTGGCTACCTTGTTGCCTATAACTCAATGTCAACAATGCTTAGAAGCATCAAACCCGCCTACTCTAGCAAGCAAGCACCATTACTGATGTTAGACACCCAAGGCTTGCTCTATGCGGGAGCACAATCAAAGCCAGAGATTAGTCGCTTACCTGAAACCATGGGCGGCAGTTTAAAGCAATCCTACCCTGCTCTATGGCGCAAGATGGCAATGAGTAACTTTGGCCAATTTCACGGTGATGTGGCGACCTTTGTGTACCTCAAGGTTGAGTTAACAACCCAATATGAAACCCGCCGCGAATATTTCTTAGTGTCTTACATCAAGAATGAAGATATCGCTGCCAAGTTTGCCCAATGGCGCAATATTCTCATTGCAGGGGCCATTTTACTGACTCTATTAGCCAGCATAGTAATCTTCTTAACTCACCTGTACCGCTTAGTGCAGCGTTCCCGTGAGTTCAGTATCGGCATGACCAATCGTTTATTCGATAGTGACGTTGGCTGTATCATTGCCAATGATAGCGGCCGTGTACTCATCGCAAACCCTGCCGCATCTCAGCTACTGACACTGCCTCTGGAAGATCTCTCAGATCGCAGCTTACAGCGCATTCTGAATTTAGATGATGATCAGTACAGTGAGTTTTTACATAAGATGGACACGGAGCAGCACTGGCAAAGTGAACTTAATACCGAGACGACTCCCTATACTTGGCTAAAAATCCGAGTGCGTATTGAAGTAAGCATCGATAAGAAACGTCACTACATGCTGGTCACTTTTGAAGATATCAGCGAACTAAAGCAGAGCCAGAAAGAAGCAACTCTAAACGCCTTACTCAACGATGGTCCTGTTGCTAATGTGCTCACAGATGCCAAAGGCCTTGTGGTTAAGTCAAATAGCGCCTTTAAGTCTCTGCTGCAAATTGAAGATAATGAGGCGTTAAACGTCAACCATCTACTAAGTGAAGATTTTAGTAAACATTGGCCACAGATTTCCCAACAGTTGATCATCCAAGGCTCTTGGAAGGGGCAGGTCTTTGCCAATACTAGCCATATCGAAGATAGCTGCTTACAAGCAACCCTAAAAGGCTACTTAGACGGCGCCGGAGAGCTGGAGTATATCCTTTGCTCTTTTGAACATGCCATACTCAAGCCCGAGAATAGAAAAGGCAGTACCTTGGTGCCACAAAGAAGTACCATCTTCAACCATAAAGACGACTTAGAAAGGTATTTCAACAACCTGACTCAACACTGTAAAGACTTCTCTAGCTTACTCATGATAGATATCAGCGCCGAAGGTATGTTGAGTCATATGAGTGATATGGGCCAACTTGAGTCACGCCAGAAAGAGGTGGAGGTTCATCTGTTGCGAGATCTTCCACACCGTTACCAGATGTCCCATTGGCAGCTTGGTAAACTCATCGTAGTATTACCGGATACCGACTCTGATCAGGCTCATTACTTTGCTATCGAGACTCTCAACAAGCTCAATGATAATGGCCTTGGGGAAGGTATTCATATTGGCATCGCCTCCTACCAGGCGGGGCAAAATCTGGAGCAGTTTATCGCCAATGCCGAAGTTGCGCTTAAGCGTGCTAAACAAACTGGAGAGCAAAATATCTGCCAGGCTTACACGCGGCAGATAACCTAAGCTCTAACCTAAGCTCCCAAGCCCTCACTCAGAAAGAGGGCTTGTTGCTTTTAGCTCCTCTTTCACCTTTAGTTCCTCTTGAAAAGGCAGCTCTTCCATACTCTCGATACCTGAAGGCAGGTCACTCTCGGTGATCTCAATAATTGCAGAACGGTTCATGGTGATCTTGTAGCGCGCATACTGTGAGGCTTGCTTGCCTTCACGCAAGGCCACAATCAAATTCACCTGATAACGACGCTCAACCGAGTCGTTACTGATCTTGCCATCCTGCTCCTTATAAATTTTGGCCTTCCCCCGCTCAAGATTACGTGCAAAAGGTACAAAGCTGAAGTTGACCTGCTCTTGGATCCTAGAGTATCCCGCTAAGAAATCCTTCTGAGAAACCCGAGTATGGATACCGTAGTGAAAGATCTCTGCATCGATCTTATTCTGGCTATGGCGCTTAGTGAGGATTTTAGACACAGCCTCTGGCAACTCTTTTTTGCGCATAAACTCAAGCCAGACCAACTGGCGAGCGATAGTATTTTTACTGGTGGTATCACGGAGTATTCGGCTCCAGCGCGGTCGGCCGCGTTGAATAATACGCCACATCGCATTTCGAATATCGTCTTTAAAGATCTCACGGAAACCATAAATCACCGCCAGCGTCAGCACTAAGGCAATCGTCAGGCCACTAAAAAAGCCTTGCGCCTTAATGATCAACGCCGAGACCACCAACATCACCATGCCAGTTGCAATCCCTGTCGTCATCTTCTTAAGCCCAACGCCTAGTGTCTTTAGCTCCTCTTTAAGTACCACCCCCTGCTGGATAAGACGGCGCAGTAGCAACATCTTATTAGCAATACGGTTAGGATCTTTAATGGTTTGCGTCGAGTTATAGTTGTGGTCTTCTCTATACTGGGCTTCAGCCCTGCACAAAGCGACCACCTTGTCGGTGATTTCAGTGAAGTCACTGCTTCTTGGTGCATGGGCTAGAAGCTTGAGTAGACGCTGCTCACATAACCAAGACAGATAATTATCGGCATTTTCAAAGTAAGACTTCCACTTCTCATCACTGGGTTCGTTACGCCTAAATCGCTTAAGCAGGTTCACCACCTGCTCACTCAATTCAAAGAGAGAACTATAAAAAGTCTCAAGATCTTCAATCTGGGCTAACTCTTTACTATCGGTCTCAATCGCAACGGCAAACTGATAGGCAAACAAGTTCAGATAAAGCCTGAACTCATCTACCGTGCGTTTTTTCTGGCTCACAAAACGGCTCTGAACGAGCGGAAGGTGTAGACCCGATGAGTAATATGAGCGGCGCCCAGTAATCGAGGAGTGATAATACTCCTCCTCATTGAGGCTCTGTGGATTAATGCCCATTTCTTTAGGAAGAAAAAAATACAGATCGAGGCGACGGTTATCACCGAGCTCCATCTGATGGATAAACTTAATCGAAAGTGACTCTTCCTGTTTTATCTTTACTTTAGACACGTATACCTTTTTAAATGTACGAGAAAACCATAATGACAGAGAATAAGACTAGCTTAAGTGTAAATGACTTTTGGAGGTAACTAAGATCTTAGTTTTTAGACCAGCGGTTCCACTGCGAGAAGCCTTTAGGGCATATCTGTGTCTTGCAACTGGGTTAAGTCACTCGAGCTTGCTGTTACGAGTGATGAAATACCGACTCAAAAGCCTAGATAGACCCTTTGTAGTCTAACCTATATTTTACGGTTTGTAGCTAGCACTTGTTGGCAACAAAAGTGAATGGAGCATTGAGAGAGACTACTGCTAATTAATTTTGCAAGTCCATAAACCATTACCGGGCTGCACCTGCACAGTGACGACTTGGGCAGCTTTGTTCATCTCAAGTACCTTAACTAAAAACGTCTCACGCTTTGCATCACCTAACACCTGTTCCGCAAGCTTAACAGCATCATGCTGCAACTGATTCTTTTCCGTTTGTAACAACCTTAAATATTGGCCTTTTACTAAACTCACTTCATAGGTCAGAATTGAGTCCTTAAGCTGCTTAACCGTTCCGGCAGCAACAAGGCTATTAGTTAGCTTCTCCCCTTTAAAAAAGTTCATCGCCACCTCGACACCACGACCAGTGTTTTTCAGGATCAGTTGCTGACTGCCCTTGTCCCCTTCTCCAACACGATAAATATCTGAATTACAGGTCAGCGTCGAGTTAATATCTGGATCGACGGTATGTTCAAGAAACACACACAGACCACAGATAAAGGTGAGGGTTGCTAATACCGGTGTAGACTTAAAACCTGAAAATGCACTTTTATTCATTAACTTATTCACAAACTCCAGCCTCTTTAAGCCAGGCTAAGTCCATAAAATTCCAATCATCATTCACATTTGTGACTTTTAGGTTTCTACACGCCTTGCCGTCATCGGCAATATTATTCATTACAAATTGCAAGACATCACCGTTACTCGAGGGAGCGACATAAATCCGTTGCCACTTTTGCTTGTCACACTTTGCCAGTTTTTGAGCAAACTCTTTAACCCGGCTGTGATAATTATCTCTATCTTCATCGGAGGCATAAATAGGAACCAAGATAGACTCGCTGCCGGTAATCTTAACTTTACCGGGCACAGATAAACGAATGTCAGAAGTCGTTGTAAGGTTCATGGCCAAAAAGATAATTAAGAAAATACCAAGAATAAGGCACAGCAGATAATTCTTAAGTGAAACCGAATGTAATGCACGATTTAGTATCGGCCTATCTTTGGCGTTGATATGCAGCAGATACCCCTGCTTTGCAATAATCTCGATCCATGATGCGTGTTCCGCACCGAGAAAGCGCTTAATATTTTGTACCGCTGTCGCGATATCATGGTGGGTCACAATCTCAGGCAAAAACGTATCACACATTGATTCAGTAGATACAACTTTACCTCTGCACGCCAGCAGCTGATCGAGTACCAAAAACTCAATGTTAGATAATTTAAACGCAGAAGTTTTTTCAGAGCCAATATGAATCAACTCCCTTAACTCTACGTCAAACCTGTATGGACCTATATACACGTTAACAACTCTGACTTAATCACTGACAAATAGTTTACTGACATTCTCGCTGAGAGTCCGTGATAAAATCGCTTGAAACGGGTAATGGATTTTGCTTTCGTGAGGTCTAGCACACTAATTTTACTGTCTTTTAAGCAACAAGCGATACACTTAGATACATAAACAAAAAACAGGTTAATACCTAGACAAAGCGAAATATTTCGACGCCCAAAACAACATCAATAACAAAACAAAAAGGCACCCTCATGGTGCCTTTTGCTGACAATTCTTTACAATTTGAGCAGCTATAGTCGATTTTTAACAGGCTATATAAGCCTTTTGTCAACAGGTTTAAAAAGCGTATAACAGAGTCATGTTTGTCTCTGTATCTGTGCTTTCCTTGTCATCTAATGGACTGTCATTGTAACGTACGATCACCGCGAACTTCATTGCCAATGCGCCAACAATATTAGCTGTAATTGCCGACTCAGAACGGCCCTCTAAACTATCGCCGTAATCGGCAACAAATAGCTGAGTAAACTTTGAGGTTTCACTGAATTCATAGGTGAAGTTAACCGCGCCGTGGGCTACAACACTATCTTCGCTATCATAACCTAGCAGAGCAGTTTGCTCATCATCCAGTTTTTTATAGATGTAACCAGGACCAACCTCAGCACTTAAAAACATCTTGCCGCTGTCGATAAACTTATGACCGTAACCGGCAGAAGCAACAGCCTTATAGTCATAACCTGTAAACGGATCGACTTCGTAGTTGCCAGTGATATACATATAGTTCTTGTCATCGAACTTGTAATCCCCTTGAACACCACCGTAGTATCGCTTGGCCGTGACCTCACCAGTATCTTCTTTATATAAGCCTTCGATTAGGTATTGATTCTCCCAGTTACCCAGCTCCTGCATCATATTCAAACGCCCCTTCACTGAAGAGGTTTCGGTGTTACCCGTCGTGAGTGTTGCACCAAGCTCAGCCTCACCAGCGAAGGTCTTATCACCTTCAACAAAATCAGCACCTGCGTGAGCAGCAAAAGGAGCCGCCATTACCACTGCCATAGCTGTGAGCATTCTTCTCATATTATTTAGTACTCCGTTCACCTAATTCCCTAAAAATCGGCGCAATATTAACATTTTGCCCTAATAATTGAAAATGGCAGATACAACTAACTTATATTTGTGGGGGGACCCAGCATTTATGCGCGAGGCTTCATGGGGGAGAGGTAAAAAAATACCTGCACATTGGCAGGTATTTTTATAAGCAAGCCTAAACAGACTGCGACAATATCAGGGTTATTTGATCTGTGGATCTAATTCGCCTGACTGGTAAGCCTTATACATAGCTTGTAGTGACTTAGGCTTGATCTTAGAGCCCATACCCGCACAGCCGAATGCTTCGTAACGTGTGGTACAGATATCTGCCATCGCCTCCATTGAAGCCTTCAGGAATTTACGTGGATCAAATTCAGCTGGGTTTTCAGCAAGGAACTTACGTACCGCGCCAGTCGATGCTAAACGTAGGTCTGTATCGATGTTCACTTTACGCACACCGTGCTTAATACCTTCAACGATCTCTTCTAGTGGTACACCATAAGTTTCTGGGATAGCACCGCCGTATTGGTTAATGATCTCTAGCCACTCTTGCGGTACAGAAGATGAACCGTGCATTACAAGGTGAGTGTTAGGAATACGCGCGTGGATCTCTTTGATACGATCGATACGTAATACATCACCGGTAGGCTTACGGCTAAACTTGTATGCACCGTGGCTAGTACCGATAGCAATTGCTAGCGCATCAACATGTGTATCAGCAACGAAGCGAGCCGCTTCTTCAGGAGTGGTAAGTAGTTGATCGTGGCTCAAAACACCTTCTGCGCCAACACCATCTTCTTCACCCGCCATACCCGTTTCTAAGCTGCCAAGACAACCGATTTCACCTTCAACAGAAACACCACAAGCATGAGCGAAAGCCACTGTACGACGAGTCACATCTACGTTGTACTCATAAGAAGCTGGTGTCTTGCCGTCAGCCATCAAAGAGCCGTCCATCATCACTGATGACATACCTAACTGGATAGAACGCTGACAGATATCAGGATCGGTACCGTGGTCCTGATGAATACAAACAGGGATATCTGGGTACTGCTCAAGTGCAGCAGCCATTAAATACTTAAGGAACTGTGGACGTGCATACTTACGTGCGCCAGCAGAAGCCTGAACGATGACAGGGCTGTCTGTTGCTTCGGCAGCTTGCATAATTGCGCGCATCTGTTCAAGGTTATTCACGTTAAACGCAGGAACGCCATATCCGTGCTCTGCTGCGTGATCTAACATTTGACGTAGGGAAATTAAGGCCATTTTTTACTCCAATAATAGGGTGAGTCGCCTCACCAAGGTCACTATCGTTTGGATGGATTTTTATGCTCTAACGTTTCCAGTTCTATGCTGGCTAACACTAAAGCGGTTACTTTTAATTCTGAGTGTTATTTACAGTCGTTAAATACAGCTTTTTATTCGCTTTTATTATCGCTGTTATGCACAACTATCAGCACTGTTTTGTTGGCGGCTAGTGTAACCCCGACAAATGTCGATTTAAAGCCCGCCAACATACAGTTTGGTAATTATTTGGTAACTGCTCATCGATTCGTATCAATTAGCAGCAGATCCCATCAATTACTGTCCGCGGCTCTCAAGCATTGCCACAGCAGGAAGCTCTTTACCCTCTAAAAACTCAAGGAAAGCACCGCCACCCGTGGAGATATAAGAGACTTTATCAGCGATATCATACTTATCGACAGCCGCTAATGTGTCACCACCACCCGCAATAGAGAAGGCGTTTGACTCGGCAATCGCTTGAGCAATACGCTTAGTACCTTCACCGAACTGATCAAACTCAAATACGCCAACAGGACCGTTCCAAACAACCGTGCCAGCATTTTTGATGATTTCAGCTAACGCTTCGGCGCTGTCAGGACCGATATCGAAAATCATATCGTCGTCAGACACATCGCTAACATCTTTCAATGTTGCAGCCGCTGTTGGGCTAAACTCACCTGCAACAACCACATCAGTTGGTACAGGGATATCGCCGCCACGGCTCTGTGCATTAACAACAAGGCGCTTAGCTTCGTCGATTAGATCCGCTTCAAAAAGTGACTTACCCACTTTGTGGCCGGCTGCGGCAACGAAAGTGTTGGCGATTCCGCCACCAACTACAAGTTGGTCAACTTTAGTTGAAAGGCTTTCAAGTACAGTCAGTTTTGTTGAAACTTTTGAACCACCAACAATAGCAACCATTGGACGAGCTGGGTTATCAAGTGCCTTGCCTAAAGCCTCAAGCTCACCGGCAAGCAATGGACCAGCACACGCGATTGGTGCATGAAGACCAACGCCGTGAGTCGATGCCTGAGCGCGGTGAGCGGTACCAAATGCATCCATCACATAGACATCACAAAGTGCAGCCATCTTCTTAGATAGCGCTTCATCGTTCTTCTTCTCACCCACGTTAAAGCGAACGTTTTCGAAAACAACCACTTCACCCACAGCGACTTCGATACCGTCTAGGTAGTCAGTTGCTAGACGTACTGGGCAATCGAGTGCTTTGGTTAGGTAATCAACCACAGGCTGCATAGAAAATTCAGCGTTGAATTCACCTTCAGTTGGGCGACCTAGGTGAGACATCACCATTACCGCAGCACCTTTCTCAAGGGCGAGTTTAATAGTCGGTAGAGAGGCGCGCAGACGTGCATCACTTGTGACTACGCCATCGCTTACAGGTACGTTTAGATCTTCACGAATAAGCACGCGCTTACCTTGAAGGTCCAAATCTTTCATATTAAGAATCGCCATTTAAATGCTTCCTTATTGCTTAAGTTAAAAGTTAAAATTAAAAATAAAACAAATCTTGTTCATCGACCGCAGGGACAAAACACCTGTGCACTAGGTTCTAGAGCGTTCGCAAGCTCACTTCTAGGACGCTTCGCTGCGAGGACGGGCTACGCCCTGCTAGAAACAGCAAAAGCCAAAAGCGTCAGACTATTATCTTTGGTTTTCCCGCTTTTGCCTTTCCGGCTTTTCCGGCCTTTCCGGCTCTATCCGTCTCAGCCTTTCCTAAGACCTAGACCCTAGAATCTAGGACGCTTCGCGGCTAGAGCGGACTACGTCCTGCTAGAAACAGCAAAAGCCAAAAGCACCACCTTTACTATTTGTTATCTTTTGCTTTTCCGGCCTTTCCCGCTTTATCTTTTCCAGCTTTTCCGGCTTTTCCGGCTTTTCCTGCCTTTCCTAGATCCTAGAACCTTCTTTTAAACCTAGGACCTTCTTTTCGCCTTTATCATCTCTAAACTGGTATCGAGCATACGGTTCGCGAAGCCCCACTCGTTATCACACCACAGCAGTAGCTTAACTAAGTGGCCATCGCTAACGCGAGTCTGGGTGCCATCGACGATGCTAGAGCGTGGGTCGTGATTAAAGTCACAGGACACCAATGGTTCGTTAGTAAAACCGACAACGCCTGAAAACGAACCTTCACTGGCTTGCTTGAGCACTCGATTAACCTCTGCAATATCAACGCGCTTGTTAAGCGTAACGGAAAGGTCGATAGCGGTAACGTTAATCGTCGGCACCCGCACAGAGATCGCTTCAAACTTATCTTTCATCTGCGGCAAAATGCGCTCAATACCACGGGCAAGCTTAGTATCAACTGGAATTATAGACTGCCCTGCGGCGCGAGTACGGCGCAAGTCATCATGATAGGCGTCAATCACCTGCTGATCGTTCATCGCAGAATGGATCGTGGTAATGGCACCACTTTTAACCTCGAAGTGCGTATTGAGCACATCGATTACCGGTACGATACAGTTGGTGGTGCAGGAGGCGTTAGACACAACTGTATGTTCGGCTTTGAGTAAATCTTGGTTCACACCATAGACAATGGTGGCATCGACATCACTTGATGATGGATGACTGATCAGTACCTGCTTGGCACCCGCTTTGATATGAGCTTCACACTCCGCTCTGTCATTTAACACGCCTGTGGCCTCGTAGACGATATCGATATCCATCTCTTTCCAAGGCAGGTTTTCTGGGTTGGGCTCATGCAGTAGCTTGATGGCATCATCGCCAATAAGCATATGTTGGTTTTCAAACTTTACTTGGGTGTGGAATCGACCGTGGGTAGTGTCGTACTGAGTCAAATGAAGCATCGCTTCTGGTTTTGCCAACTCGTTAATCGCCACAATCTGAATACGGTCGCGTTTTGCAGACTCATACAGTGCACGAAGAATTGAACGACCAATACGGCCGTAGCCATTTATAGCGACTCTGATCATGTAAGCTTTCTATTCCCTTTAATAGCTCATTTATTGATACGACAACGGCCTACCTCGCTAGGTAAGCCGTTGTATCATAAATGCTTAAAGTAAAAAACACTTAAACAGTTATTCTGTATCTTAGAGCAGTTTTTCGATGCAATGCGCATAGCTAGCCTAGCGCTAGAGCGAGGGCTAAGCCTGACCATTGCATCATTTGCCTTAACACAGCTGCTGGTTATAGACCGTTAACGGTTGCTACAACGTTTTCAACGGTAAAGCCGAAGTGCTTCATCAAGTCGCCACCAGGAGCTGACTCACCGAAGGTTGTCATGCCCACAACAGCGCCGCCGAAACCAACATACTTATGCCAGAAATCAACGTGAGCCGCTTCAATCGCCACACGCTTAGTCACAGAGCTTGGCAGTACAGATTCTTTATAAGCTGCATCTTGCTTGTCGAACTCGTTAGTCGATGGCATAGATACAACACGAACCTTCTGGCCTTGCTCAGTCAATGCCGCAGCAGAATCAAGAGCAAGTTGTACTTCAGAGCCTGTGGCGATAAGGATCAGATCTGGTGTACCAGCGCAATCACTTAGTACGTAACCACCTTTAGCCACGTTAGCTAGCTGCTCAGCACTACGTGCTTGAGCTGGCAGGTTTTGACGGCTAAATACTAGAGATGTAGGCGCGTTACGACGCTCAATCGCATTCTTCCAAGATACAGCTGTTTCAGCCGCATCACATGGACGCCATACGTTCATGTTTGGTGTCATACGTAGGTTAGCAAGCTGCTCAACTGGCTGGTGAGTTGGGCCATCTTCACCTTGACCGATAGAGTCGTGGGTGTAAACGAAGATGTTTTGGATGCCCATCAATGCAGACATACGTACTGCGTTACGTGCATATTCCATGAACATCATGAAAGTTGCGCCGTAGTTGATGAAACCACCGTGTAGCGAAGCACCGTTCATGATACCGCTCATACCAAATTCACGTACACCGTAGAAGATGTAGTTACCAGCTGGATCGTCTTGAATACCCTTAGAGCCAGACCAAAGTGTTAGGTTAGAGCCTGCAAGGTCAGCAGAGCCACCTAACATTTCAGGTAGGATGGCACCAAATGCACCAATTGCATTTTGTGATGCTTTACGGCTAGCGATACCTTCGGCTTTATCTTGACACTCTTGAATGAAAGCCTGTGCCTTCTCTTCGAAGTCAGCTGGTAGTTCACCAGTGATAACACGGCGCTTGTACTCTGCCGCTAATTCTGGGAATGCAGCTTCATAAGCAGCGAACTTTTCGTTCCAGCTAGCTTCGCGTGCAGCACCCACTTCTTTAGCATCCCAACCCGCGTAAACGTTTTCTGGGATTTCGAATGCACCGTGGTTCCAACCAAGGAATTCACGTGCAGCAGCGATCTCTTCATCACCTAATGGTGCGCCGTGACAGTCGTGGCTGCCAGACTTGTTTGGTGAACCAAAACCAATAGTGGTTTTGCAGCAGATCATTGTTGGCTTGTCAGTAACAGACTTAGCTTCTTCGATTGCCGCACGGATAGCATCGCTATCGTGACCGTCTACGTTGGCAATCACATGCCAGCCGTAAGATTCGAAACGCTTAGGCGTGTCATCAGTGAACCAACCTTCTACGTGACCGTCGATAGAGATACCGTTGTCGTCCCAGAAGGCAATTAGCTTACCAAGACCTAGGGTGCCCGCTAGAGAACATGCTTCGTGAGAGATACCTTCCATCAAACAGCCATCGCCTAGGAAGCAGTATGTGAAGTGATCAACGATATCGTGACCGGGCTGGTTAAACTGTGCAGCCAGTGTCTTCTCAGCGATTGCCATACCTACGGCGTTACTGATACCAGCGCCTAACGGACCCGTTGTGGTTTCAACACCTGGTGTGTAACCGTATTCAGGGTGACCTGGCGTTTTAGAGTGAAGCTGGCGGAAGTTTTTCAACTCTTCCATTGGCAATGCGTAACCTGTTAGGTGTAGCAAAGAGTAGATAAGCATAGAGCCGTGG
Organism: Shewanella sp. MBTL60-007; assembly: GCF_019654915.1. Lineage (GTDB taxonomy): Bacteria > Pseudomonadota > Gammaproteobacteria > Enterobacterales > Shewanellaceae > Shewanella. The sequence continues at coordinate 22,737 of NZ_BPET01000032.1, forward strand.
CCGTTAGAAAGGATGAAGCGGTCACGATCAACCCACTCAGGGTTGTTTGGGTTGTGCTTTAGGAAATCGTTCCATAGCACTTCAGCAATATCAGCCATCCCCATTGGTGCACCTGGGTGACCAGAATTGGCTTTTTGAACAGCATCCATGGTCAATGCGCGGATTGCGTTTGCGAGTTCTTTACGAGATGACATGCTCTCTCCTGCTTCGTTTTGAGGTATTGAGGCTTAGATAAAGACAAGGGCCGCAAATTTGTATTTGCTTTTCCCTTCCCTACAGCAAATTTTGGAGCCATATTTTCGCCTACTAGGCAGTAGGACGCAAATTTAATTCGCCCAGAATGAAAAATATTGGCTGATTTTGCGTACTTGAATAAAGGTTAAGCAACTTAAGCTCATCAAATGGCTGCCTTTATCAGCTAAAGACTCTTTTTCAGCGCCTGCGTATCCTTGAGTTGGTAAATTTAGATCATTTCATAGTGAGAACAAGCTTAATAAAAACCTTAAAATCCCCTTAATTTACAAAAGGCTAATCTAAACCATAACAACCGCTTGTCATATGTCTACTAAATAAATAGCGCGCGTGACTGCACAAAATTTAGTGAAAGGGGTGTCATCGACTCGGATTTACACTAGAATAGCCGTCTAGATGTAGATACTTCTACACATTCAAATTGTTTAAAGACGAGATTTTCCATCATGGCAAAGCACTTGTTCACCTCTGAGTCGGTCTCAGAAGGTCATCCAGATAAAATCGCCGATCAGATTTCTGATGCGGTACTAGACGCAATTTTGGAGCAAGATCCAAAAGCTCGTGTAGCATGCGAAACTTATGTCAAAACTGGCATGGTTATGGTTGGCGGCGAAGTTACCACTTCTGCTTGGGTTGATATCGAAGAGATCACCCGTAAGACAGTGCGTGACATCGGCTACACTCACTCAGACATGGGTTTTGATGCAGACTCTTGCGCAATCCTAAACGTGATTGGTAAGCAGTCTCCAGACATCAACCAAGGTGTTGACCGTGCAGACCCTAAAGAGCAAGGCGCTGGTGACCAAGGTCTAATGTTTGGTTATGCCAACAACGAAACCGACGTGCTAATGCCTGCACCGATCACTTACTCGCACATGCTAGTTAAGCGTCAGTCTGAAGTGCGTAAAGACAAGACACTTCCTTGGTTACGTCCAGATGCGAAGAGTCAGGTGACTTTTGCTTACAACCCAGATGGCAGCATTGCCGGTATCGACGCGGTTGTACTTTCAACTCAGCATTGTGAAAGCGTTAGCCAGTCTGATCTGATTGAAGGCGTAATGGAAACCATCATCAAGCCTGTACTACCGGCTAAGTGGTTATCTAAAGACACTAAATACTTCATCAACCCAACTGGCCGTTTCGTTATCGGTGGTCCAGTAGGCGACTGTGGTCTAACGGGTCGTAAGATCATCGTTGACACATACGGCGGTATGGCACGTCACGGTGGTGGTGCTTTCTCAGGTAAAGACCCATCAAAAGTTGACCGTAGTGCAGCATACGCAGCACGTTACGTAGCTAAGAACATCGTTGCAGCAGGTCTAGCTGACCGTTGTGAGATCCAAGTTTCTTACGCGATTGGTGTTGCAGAGCCAACTTCAATCAGCATCGAAACATTTGGCACGGCTAAAGTGGGTGAAGAGCTATTGATCGACTTAGTTCGTCGTCACTTCGACCTACGCCCATACGGTCTAACAGAGATGTTAAACCTAGCTCGCCCAATCTACCAAGCGACTGCAGCATACGGTCACTTCGGTCGTGAAGAGTTCCCATGGGAAGCGACTGACAAAGCTGAAGCACTACGCGCTGACGCTGGTCTTTAATCGTTATCGATTAGTGCGGCGTTGTTTATTCAACGCCAATAAAAAACCGCCTAAGGGCGGTTTTTTAATGTCATAATTTCGGCTTCCAGCAACAATAGTGAGTATTAAAGTGCAATTAACTTGGTTAGCGCCTGATGAACGTATCGAGGTGAAGAAGTTCTACCGCCAACACATGCCTTATGCACGCTTGTTGCAGAAAGAGTCCATCTGCGTGTTAATCCAAGATAACTGCACTTCGGCTAATGACGTTGAACTATCTTCTTCTGGAGCCTCTTGCTCAAGCATTACTCTTTCTAAAATCATTGCCAGTGCGCGTATTCGGCCTATTGGCCAGTTAGCTATTTTAACTGGCATGTTAGTGCATCCCGATTTTCGTGGCCAAGGTGTTGGGCATCAGTTGATGCGAGAACTTTCATCCGTTATCAATAACGGCAAGACTTATATTTTTGCCTTAGCGCATTTAGAAGGGTTTTATGCACAACATGGGTTTAGTGTCATTGCAGATGCGCCCAATGATATTCAACAGTTGTTTTTGAAATATCAGAGGGATAGCGAAAGGTTGGTGTTAATGGGATTAACCCCATAAATCCTGTTAGTTAGACTGCGTCTAACAACTAAAGTCGTGGCCATGCCACTTATCAGGCTGCGCCTGACCAAAGTCGTGAGCTTCCAGCCCACGACTTTTATCAAACGAAGTTTGATTACCCGCTAGGGTGTGGGAAACATTCCCACATCACCATTATTGATTGGCTAAAACCTCTTCCAGCTTAAGCCCTGTCAGATCTCGAATCGTACGCCATAAATAATAAAAGGTGCCCATCATCATCAACATAGATGGCACAGCAATCATTGGGTAACTGTATAAGCTCAATTGCCCCAACTGTTCATTAAACTCAGGGGTGCCGGTTGGGCTAGTCACAATCCATTTAGCCAATACATAATTCATAACGGCAGAGAAAGCGAACGATCCGGCAACCAAATAGGTGGCCGTCATGAGTCGCTTTTCAAACGCCGCCACACAGTTGTTCTGTTTAAGCCTATCATTGATTTTATCAACATCCATCACCGCCGGATTAAAGACAAGGGCTTTAATCAATGGCTTAGAAGTAAAGGTCGACAGCACAACAGCGGTACCGATAATCGCTGGAATTGCAGCCTCTTTGATTGCCAACCACTTAAGATCAAGCTCTAGTAAACCTATACCACCGGTTAACAGCACATTGGCTAAGCCAAGCAAGGCGATAAAATTAAACTTCCTGTATTTGACCAGCTCAAATACGCCCCAGCCTAGCGGAAAGCTTAACGCCAACATTAAGCCACCACTCGCGCCTAGCTGATCATCACCACTTAACTTCATTAAAATAAAAGCCGGGATGGCGATACTCACTAACAGGTCAACCATAGGCCGAGGTTTATGTGTCGATGTACTACTCATGTGTTGTTTTCCAGGCGAAGCATGCAAGCTTCGAAAAAATTTAAAGATAAAAAACCACTGCTGTTGCTTCTATGATACCAAACTACTGCCTCTATGGTGCCAACTCTATAATTCTAGGCTAGCGCATCTATGATGCCAGCTTAGTACTGAATAGCGTATAACGCCGTAAAAATATCTTGCTCTACATCACGTGTCACTCTTCAATAAGTGGGAGCAAAGAGCTTTCTAGTCTGGATAGTCATTGCTTACTGAAATCAAACCAATCGTAAACCCACAGAAAACACTAACTCACCATCAGCTGTATTAGGCAAGTTCGAATAAACATAAGCCCTCTATCTAATATTTGTAACTGCGTCTGGAACGCTAAGGGATGACTCTTTTATCTCTCACCAAAGCTTGGAGAGTCACAGCCGTAGCCGTATCTAGGCTAAGTTAGAAATGCAGTATTATCTGGCGTCTGAGTTACTCACTGTAAAACCTCACTCTAATCCAGATTTGTGCATGACAAAGCAAACAAGTTACACCAAAACAATTACGAACCAGCTAAAATCAATTCACTACAAGGAGACTTGCTCTCTGTGCGCCCAAACCATGGTTTCTCCCCATAAGGGTAACATCCATACTCCGCTGTCTTCATCTTGGTAAACTTGCCTAATAACCATCTGCTCATTTTGTAAAACGTTCTTACGAATTTCTCGATAGATAGTTGCAGACTCTTTTGAAACTTCCTGTGGACTAGTAAAACTGTATTCATCCACATCAACTAAAAAGGTTTTCACCACTTTGCCATCAACAACCGATTTGTTCAGCTTAAAGTCACCACTAAATTGATACCTAATCGAGATCTCTCTGAGCAGATCATCAGTAATACAAGCCGCTGCGACTAGCTTACCTCGATTATTTGCATCGAATATCATCGACAATCTCACATCGGCTCTGACGACATTTTTCGTATCAGAGTAATAATAAACATCAGCCCGATAAACATCTTCCACGATTCCTTTATCGTCTGATTCAAATTGATCGAGCAAAATCTTGTTATATGTAACCTGCTCCATTCTCAATTTGGTATCTGCCAGCCATTGAATATCAAGAGGAGTTAATGGTGCATCAGCAGTTCTTACTAAGTTAAGTGGCTGCTTATCACTGCAAGTACTTTCAAAGTCATTACACAAAGCAACTGACTCGTAATAACCATTATCATAGGTAAATAACTGCTTCTCACTTGAAGCTGGCAAGACGCTTTCGTAGTTAAACCAATTCGCAATCAACTTATCTAAACTATTGGTCTTTTGAGAAGTTTCATTTAACTGCGAGTCTAAGAAAACTTTATTGACTAAAGAGGATGTATGCGCAAACTCAAGATTGTGAGTGGTAATGGCAGCTACTTGAGGTTCAGTAAGGAGTGAAAGGTAGTTCACCGCTTTCTTGAGCCCACCAGTAAAGTGTAACGTGATAATAAGCCCTATCATTACGAATGATGCAGCCCATGTAAAACGATTGCGGTAATTAACCGTCGCTCGTCTATCAGCTAATTTATTATCAATATTGTTCGTGGATGCCTGCTGTTTTTCAGATGCAGGCGCTATAGGTTTATCTTCTGTGTTTGCATTATTTTCATCAACTATACATAAGCTATAGCCATAGCGTGGAATATTCTTCAACTCAATGTCAGTTTGCGATATTAATTTTTTTCTTAAACTACTCATGCACTGAGTTAGAGAAGAAGGGGCTACAATACGTCCAGGCCAACCAGCAATATTTAATTGCTCCTTACTCACGACTTCACCAACGTGGTGGACAAGGCACTTTAAAACTTCTAATTCAGCAAGAGAAAGAGCATGGCGTTCCGAGGTCTTCAGATCAACTAAATCTCTTGCATCTAAATCTATAATTAAAAATTTTGTTATTTTCACAAGCTAACCTCTTTCTCCAGCAATCCTTAGCGTTTCCCTTCGGTTATTCTATGTCTTCATCACTCATTTAAACCTGACTTGAACTGAGGTTTTAGAAAAAGAGTTTAGACTTTGTTAATAAATGTGACCCTGTTAAAAAAAGGCCCTAGCAATATTGCTAGGGCCGAATAAATGCAGGGTTCAAACGCTATTTAAGGTTATGAGATTCCTTCAGGTTATTCAGATTATGACAAACAGCACACGACTCTTCTCCGGTATACTCATTGAGTGCCACACCGAACTGTGCACCGTTTTGCTTCATATGGGCAATCACCTCATTACGCACTTGGCGACGATCTTCTCCCTCTTCAGCGGCACGTTTACCGTGACAGCTTAGGCACACTGCTGCAGTAGGCGAGACATAAGCATCAGCTTTTGCATCAACCGCATAGCGACCATTGATAGGGTTAGTGGGATCGGTGTATGTGTCCATGTAATCAAGATCCAATGCCAATGGCTTACGGCCTACAAGATACTTGGCATCGTAACTATCGCCCTTATGGCACTTAGCACAGTTTGCCAGATCAGCTGAGTACTCGACATTACGTCTCCAGCCTTCGCCGCCCTGATTAGCACGATTGTTAGCATGCATAGAGTGGATCCACACTTTTTGGTCTGGATGGCTCATTGTAAGCTGTTCAACGTAATCACTGTCACCTTGCTTGGTATGGGCATCACGGATCACTTGAGTTGGAGGCACGTTAGCATTATGGCAAGCCATACACTCTTCAGCTGCGTTTGATGCAGTCGTCCAGTCTCGTTCACCGCGAGGCATCAAATTCTTAAGCAAGATCTGTTCTTCACTGTCAACATTACCTGATACGCAAGTGGTTCCATGAAACTCACTATCACCCGCTTTAGAATGGCAATTTCGACAGTTTAATGTCATCTGTACAAAACCATCTTCGGAGGTCGTTGTACCATGACAGTCGCCGCATAATTCGTTAGTCACCACTTCGCGACGTGGACGCTCAGGGAGCAAGCCCTTGTTGTCGAAGAACTCTAACCAGTTATATCCTGCTGCACCATTGCTCCAGTCTGTCTGACCATCACAGTCCATGATGTTTTCACCGCTGGCATCCATACAGAACCAGATCCTTGGGGTCACTATGCCGTAGTTATCACTAATATCCCCTTCGAACTCATCTTCCATTTCAAATGGCCCGATCTCGTAGGTTGTCTTGCCATTCTCATAATTGAGCACGATAGGCTTGTCTGAGTAACCAGGATACGGCCCCTTATTAGTGTGAACTCGTAAGATTTTACCGCGACCAGCAGCAACATTTTCACCGAGTCCCATTCCCATATCTTGACCGCCCCAGTTTATATAAAACTCGGCGTAATATAGGTACTTAACTTTATCAAGCTGCTCATTACGGCTGTTGCCATCTTTATCTAAAATATCAACAGTCAGCTGCACGTAAGAACCTGGTGTCCCTTTATTTTCATCCGCTTGCGGTGCAGAAACCATTTTTGCATCAGTCACAGTTAAATGGAGATTTGCACGACGCTCATTTTGCCCTTGGTAGGTCGCTAAATGCAGTTTCTCGATAACCTCTGGAGTATGACAACTCGCACACTGGCTATTATCTGCATAAGGCCAATGATTTACCCCTTCCTTAAAGTCGACATCGCTATGGCACGTTACGCAAGTCTCAGCTGTTGGCACCATTTTCCAATTTGCATAATCTGTTGCCTGCTCATTTTCAGAATGGCAATTATCACACCCACCAACAGGTGCTGAAATCACCCCAATATGTGCTTCATGAGCCAGCATTGGGAATACTTTGCTCATATCACTTACTTTGTTATCTGTATGACAAGCTGCGCACGTTTCTACTTCGGTGTACTTTCCACCATGAATTGCAAAGTCATCATGGCAACTGCCGCAGTTTTGGTTGTTGACAACATTTTTGGTGTAATGTGCTGCTTCACCTTGTCCACTAAAATCAACATGTGTATTTGCATAAGAAATTTCGGTAGCACCGACGGCTTCCCCACCCGTGCGGAGCACTAACCTCAGGGTTTTGTCATCAGTAATTGTAAAAGCGGACTCGGTTGTAACGTCCTTTTCAAAGCGATAGGTATAGCTGCCATCTTGATTATCAACCAGAGATCCACATTTTGAATATTTGCTAGCAGGGCATGCCTCTGAGCTAAGCAGCTTCCATTGACTCGCGTCCCCTTCAACTCCTTGCTCTAGCCCCGATAAAATAAAACCAAAATTCTGTAACCCGACAACGGGTAAATCTTTTTCATTGGTTACTGTAAAAGTAATATCTGACTGAGCACCTACAGAAATGGTATCCACTGCAACGGTTAATGCTTTCGCATCTGTTGCTACTGGGATCCCCGGCTTTCCTGGAATACCAGGATCACCATCTTTACCATTCTCACCATCATCGCCAGAACAGCCACTTAACAACAACCCGATGAGGGTTGCTAATGTTGCAACTTTCATATCGAATATTTTCATCATCAATTCCACTCACTTATGTTTAGCCCTCTTAAACGGGGCAAGTGAAATTTATCGAACTGACGACAGATAAAGTGTGACTACCTCGGTTGCAATCCTCGCAATGTTACTCAATGCGAGGCATAGCTCAGAACAATCGTCTTAAGTTAAAAATTAGATCCACATGGGGTTGCAACAAGATAATCATTTGATGCAAAAATGTTAAACTCGACTTTATTTGTGTGATTGTTAGCACGTTGCCATCTAACAAACGTTAACAAAACGCTGAAATGTTCCCAATTGATAGGATTTAGCTTAAAAGTGCCATAGATGCACTAAGGCTGAATAACCCAATAACGATTCAATTTAATATTCACTGCTTTGATTAGTTGCATAAAACTAATACCAATCAGTATAAGGATTTGATCAGCTCAGAACGATTTTTGGCAAACTAATTCAAGGCGAATAGCTGCAATAATGGTTATTCCCTTATAAATCTATTCAACGCAGAAGTAGGCAGCCAAAAACGTTCCAGACTGGCGAGTTTTAGCGATTCTGATGCTATGTTAACGAACTTGAACGTAGAACAACTATGCTCTTCGCTCGTTGCCTTGCCTCAAAACCGCTAAGCTCTCGCTGAGTGACTAAATGTTTGTACTGATTGGTATAATATTCAAAGGCCGCTAAAACGGATAAATAAATGCGTTAGCAACAGTATTTTTACCTAAGAGAAAACCACAAGCTGGGGCAGTGCTCTCCCCCTTGACTCTACTCGTTAGCAGTATCGATGAAGCGCCGCAAGATTAATTGTTAGCAGTAGTCTAACTTTAAGTTCATAGGAGGTTTGATTGCTTAAGTTGTTGGGCGTAGTCTTATTAAAGTTCAAATTCGCTAAATCAAAAATCTGAGTTATAAATAGATAGACCTGAACTAAAACGGAGCAGTTATGAAACACTTACTAATGACAGTAATCGTTGCCGCGACATTAACAATAAGCGGTTGTGCTCAACAACAGGAGCCCACTGAGCCGCAAAACTTTCTCACCAATGATGGTAATGTAAATATCCTTTGGCAAAGTACCAATGATTACAGCGATATTGAAGCCAGTGTTGGAGTGCAATCAAAGTTTGAAAAATACCTGTTTGCCGAGCTGACTAAAGAACTTGGAAAACTCGCGAATAAACACTTAGGTGCCGACCAACAGCTCGACCTGACCGTGACAAACGTAGACTTAGCCGGCGATGTGCAACCAACTTTTGGTGCATCCACTGACGATATTCGCGTAGTTACCGATCTCTACCCGCCCAAAATTCATTTTGATTACGTATTAACTCAGAATGGAAAAGTCATAAAATCAGGAAATGAAAAACTCAATAACATGGGCTTCTTAACGGATATCCAGCCCATAGGCAACGACCCTTTCCCCTACGAGCGCGACTTGCTCACCGATTGGTTTAAAAAGACAATAATGCCTGTATTATAATCCTGTCGAGCCCGGCTAAGGTCGCTCAGCCACTTCTATCGCGGCGGCCTAAATTCTTTCGAAAAAATGATTCTATTGAAGCAGACTCTTTTGAAGTAGGAAGTCTTTTGAGACAGAGTGTCTTTTGAAAGAAGTCGCTAAGGGAGTAGTTGACTAACTCCCTGCTCAACCAAGTGTGAGCTGAAAGCCCACGGTCTTTATCAAGCGCAGCTTGCTAGCGTTAGAAGCTCAATCATTTGTAACAACTAACAGCCATCAAACTCCATTAACAATGGTCAAAGTGTGCATTCTCCATACACATAAACTCCACCTGTTGCATAGAAAGTACTGGTGGCTGCAGCACCTGAATCGACTCGGCTGCAATCGCTTCTAAATCGACAATCTCATCGATTTGATTACCGTATGAGTTAGTGCGACCACAATAAATAAAGTGCTTTTTCCAGCGCACCAGATAAGCACTTTGCTGCTTACCATCAAAGAGAACCTCAGCCTCAAGAGCGTGACACTCTTCGCCCTTATCGGTTAACACTGCCACAACTAACTTCAAATTATCAAAAGCCGACAAGTTTAATGTTAGGTATGGCGTAAAGATTGAGGCGACTGATTCAGATAACATAAAGATCCTTAGAAATAGCTTTCGCTAGTGGGTAACACTAATAAGTAATAATCACGACCATCGAAGCTGATGTAATCGATAACTTGCATACCGCCTTTTCGAGTATGAGCTGCGAAAGAGCCCCCGTTATCTTCAGCGATAAAGGTCAGCATATAAGATAACTCGTTGGCGACTATCTTTTTAAGGAAAGCCACTAACGCTTCAAAAATGCCTTGCCCACGATGACGACTATCTATCCATATTGGGCCATACTGACAACAATTTTTCTCTGTCAACTTGGCACGCTCATAATCGAGACGAGGCAAACGATTAAGCAGATTTCGGTAGATAGGCCACTGTTTGAAGAAGGACCAACGACCAGCAATCACATAACCGATAATCTCCCCTTCAACCTCAGCCACTACGACCCAATGCTGATTAACCAATGTGGTTAAGTCTGCCTGAGTGAAAGACTGTCCTTGTAACGAATTATCACGCTTATCGGCCGCTAACTCATCCAGTAAATGCTTCTGCTCCAGAGCGGCCAGAGCGGTAATGTCCGCAGCCTTAGCTCGTCTAATCTTCATCTGTTTTATTCATCTGTTTTATCTAGGCTCACTCTACATACTGTGCAGCAAAAACACTAATTTGTCGCCGATTATAGCTGAATTAAGATTGCTGTCGTTAGGCTTCAAATTATCGATTTTCACCAATCATGGTATCTGCCATTTATAAACGGCTAACCAAGAGATCCGATGAGCATAACTTATACAAACAGAGATCAAGATTTCACACTTTTAACATTTATCCAACCGACAAAAGCCAGTATAGTTATTCGACAATTTTCGCGTGATAAAACCAGAACACGGCCCCAATAAAAATAAGTGAGCCCAACCATGTTAGCCCCAAAAATCAATCATAATAGTTGGCTACGGGAAATGGATCATCCCGCCATTAACCTGCCTCGATGGCAGCAGCAAGTCGATTTAATTAGCGACCTTTATCAATCTAAAAACACCCTCATAATCCAATCTAATGGCAAAGATGCGCAGATCATTTGTAGCCAAAAGATCCCCAATAGCAGCTTAACCACGGGAGCCATGCTTCAAAGAGAAGGGCTTATTGATGCCATCTGCGACAGTGTCAGCTATGGATTAACCCCATTAGACACTGTAAAAATCGGTGGCAGTTTTACTGACTTCCGTAAACTGTTAGTGCTCAAACTCAATTGGCCAGATGGGCGACTTTTTGGGTGCCTAGTCATTTGTGATCCAGCCAGCGACTGTATGACTGCCACTTCAGCAGCGGTCTGTGACTCCATTAAGGCGCTGCTCCAAGGTGAACTAAAGCAGATGTACCTGATGGGGCAATTGCAGAGACTGTCGGTGCAAGATGAGTTTACCTGTATGCTCAACCCCTACGGATTCAACCTGATGGCGCCGAGACAACTCAGCTTAAGTCGCCGCTTCGGTTCTCACGCCGGACTGATCGTCTTAGAAGATCAGCCCTCGCCGCAACTTCATCAAAAATATACCGAGTCTCAACGCACTCGTATTATTGCTCGGATCATCTCCGATAGCATGCGAGAAGCCGATATATCTGCCAGACTGCAGAGCGATCAATTTATTATTCTCGCCTTCGTCGATAACGAATCTAATCTCGATAGTTTGATTGCACGCCTGCGTAAACAAGTACACAAAGAGGCACCAGAGATAAACCTAGTTGTCGGTAAGAGCTTTTTTACACCAGATACACAGTTGTCATTAATCCCTATGCAGCAAGAAGCTATCGCAGATTTAGAAAGAAATCGGGATTCTAGAAAGAAGGGTCTAGGGTCTAGGCTCTAGGTGCTAGGGCGCTTCGCTTCGAGGACGGGCTACGCCCTGCTAGGAAAAGCAAAAGCGTCAGGCTGTTATCTTTGTTCAGCCGTCTCAGCTTTTCCGGCCTTTACCGTCTTTGCTCTTCCTAGGGCCTAGGATCTTTCTTGGCTTTTCCTAGAACCTAAGGCCTGCTTTTCCTAGAACCTAGGGCGCTTCGCTTCGAGGACGGGCTACGCCCTGCTAGGAAAAGCAAGAGCGTCAGGCTGTTATCTTTGGTTTTCCCGCTTTATCTTTTCCGGCTTCAGCCGTCTCAGCTCTTACCGTCCTAGCCTTTCTCAGCTTTAACCGTCTCTGCTCTTCCTAGAACCTAGAACCTAGGACGCTTCGCGGCTAGAGCGGACTTCGTCCTGCTATACAATCAAAAGCTGGCGCAGTGTTTTTTATGTAGGTTGGGCTTTAGCCCATCAAGCTTACGGTTTTATGGCCATTGTTGACGGCATAAATGCCGACCTACATTAAAAAAAGGGCCTAGGGCGCTTCGCTTCGAGGACGGGCTCGCCCTGCGAGGAAAAGCCAAAAGTTATCTTTGCTCTTCCCGCTTTATCTTTTCCGGCTTCAGCCGTCTCAGCTTTTCCGGCCTTTCTCGGCCTTTACCGTCTTTGCTCTTCCTAGAGCCTGCTTTTTGTTATTTTTGCTTACGCGCCCAATCTAAAAACAGCGCGATAGGGAAAGGTGACATCATCACCATGCCGAGGCCTGACAGGCTCGCAATCATAACCATTCCTTCAACTCGCTGTGACATATCGGATAGAAAATAGATGCCCACCGCACATAGCAACATACTTAAACCTAACCAATGCAATATTTTTAGCGGTTTTATTACACTTTTTTCCACTATAAGTCGCCTTTTCTCTGTTGATTTTGTACTAAAATACTCACAATATATTGATATTAATCACCTTGGATCCCGAACATGATAAAACAATCCTTAATCGTAGCAAGTTTGCTATTGGGTTTAACTGCTTGCCAGTCGACTTCTCCAACTCAAATAGAGGATTTAGCTATCGAGGGCACATGGCATATTGAGTCTGCAAATGGCCAACCTGTCATCGATTACAGCCCAGCCCAACTGACGTTTGAAGCCGAAGGTAAACTCACAGGCAACAACAGCTGCAATAACTTTTTTGGTAACTATGTACTAGCCGGCCAATCGCTACAACTACAACCTGCAGGTAGCACAATGAAAGCCTGTGTTGATGCGCTAATGGCACAAGAGCAGCGCGTTATGCAAGTGATGCCAGCCGTCACCCAAGCCCAGATGGCTAACGGTAAACTCCTGCTAAAAGACGCCGATAACAAGACGATCTTAATACTGAGCAAGATGTAATTACTAAGCTAGATCTGGCATAACGACGATTTATTATCTTGAGAAAGTCGTCCATGGCAAATCGCCATAAATGTTCCAGACATAACGACGATTTTTTGCCATCCATGGCAAATCGCCATAAATGTTCCAGACATAAAAAAACCGCCATTAAGGCGGTTTTTTATTGGCTCACCATTAGAGATGAGCCTGAGTTTTGCTCGCTAGGATTAAGAGCTTAGCTTCTCAGCCATCTCAGCACTCTCTTCGGCATTAGCATTATAGTGCTCAACATCGATCTCACCTTCTGATTTAGCAATCACGGTTGTTGCCACTAGGTCACCAGAAACGTTCACTACGGTACGTGCCATATCCAAGATACGGTCGATACCAGCAATTAACGCAACACCTTCAAGTGGCAGACCCACAGTGGTCAATACTAAGGTCAGCATAACTAGACCCGCACCAGGGACGCCCGCAGTACCAATAGACGCAAGCGTTGCCGTTAGAATGATGGTGATATAGTCGACCCAAGTCAGATCGATACCAAATGCTTGAGCAACAAACAGCGCAGTCACACCTTGATAAAGTGCGGTACCGTCCATGTTGATCGTGGTTCCTAAAGGCAGGACGAAACTTGAGATCTTCTTGTTCACGCCTAAGTATTCGCTGGCACATTTCATACTCGCTGGCAGCGTGCCTGCAGAACTAGATGTAGTGTAAGCCACGGCAATCGCGTTACTGATCCCTTTAAAGAACTGCATAGGATTTAACTTGGCAAACACGACTAAAACAAAGCTGTAGAAACCGACTACATGTAAGAAACAGCCGATATATACCGCAATAATGACTTTGATCAGTGGCATCAGCATATCGACACCATACTCACCAGCTACCCATGCCATCAAACCAAACACACCGTACGGTGCAAGCTTCATCACCAAATCAGTTAGCTTGTACATAGCTTCTGCAAGGCTTTCGAACACCTTGATAGCAGGCTTACCATGCTCACCAATCAGTACAAGGGCAATACCGAGTGCTACGGCGAATACGATCACCTGCAGGATCTGTCCACTGGCTAGTGCTGCAATCGGGTTAGTCGGCACGATATCGATCAAAGTTTGCATCACCGATGGCGCTTCTTTGACAACGGCAGCTGTCTCATGAGGTACCATATCTAGGCCTGTACCCGGCTGCATAAAGTGACCAACCGCTAGACCTAAAGTGATCGCGATTGAAGTGGTACCTAAGTAGAAAGCGAACGACTTGAAACCAATGCGACCCATCTTGGCCGTATCTTGCATTGAGGTAACGCCTACAATCAAAGAGCAGAAGACCAGAGGCACAATCAACATCTTGATAGTATTAACAAATAACGTTCCAATTGGTTTCAAGTAGGTCGCCTGCTCACCCAAGCTAACCCCAGTTAAAATACCTAATAGCATACCAATCATGATCTGTAACCACAGAGGCACAGACATCCAGCTCGACCACACTTTTTTCACCAGCGAAGGTTGTTGACTTGACATATTTAAACCTTGAAACGATTGAAGGAAGGACTACCAGCAAATTACTAGCTCAAAAATAACGCGGCAGTTTAGCATAAGCTTTAGAAGCGAGAGATGATCTGTATCACGCTGATACATTCCATGGATTAGTCACAACAATAACTACTAGCTCATTGAGAAAATCGTAATTTTAGGCATCAAATTTTGAGTTTTTCTCATTTTTAGTGAAATGCATTCTATGAAGTGCAGCCGGTGGCTGATCGCGTTCCATCAAGTAGCTCCAATATGCATCATCGAAGCCAGAAAAAATCTGCTTTTTCTCTGCACGTAAGATAATCCACCACCAGACGAGCCCCCAGACACCGAATGTGAGAAGTGTCAGAGCAAAGTGCCATACATGCCTAACCTGCTCAGACTGAACAACAGGCTGAGACAGGACTGTCGACTCTGGCGAAGCTGTTGACTCTGTGGAGTTTACAGAGCTTGAAGCTGTCGGTTTCACCTTTTTCATCACCACTCCAATACTATGAAGGCCATAAAAAAAGTCTAGCAGAGTTCGACTTTAGTCGAATAAGAATTGCAAAAATTATAGAGCAGTTGCCACTTCATGCTAAAGTAGCCGCAAAAAAAGGATCCCTAAAAAAATGATTATTCGTAAAGGCCAAGCTGCCGATCTTCAAGCCCTAGTTAACTTTAACCAAGCGATGGCAGAGGAAACTGAAGGCTTAAGCTTAGACCCTCAACAGCTTAATAAGGGAGTAAATACCCTACTTACCTCACCAGAAAAAGGCTTCTACCTCGTTGCAGAGATCAATGGCGAGATTGCCGGTTCATTGATGGTGACATTCGAGTGGAGTGACTGGCGCGCGAAAGATTACTACTGGATTCAAAGCGTCTATATTCGCCCTGAGAATCGCCGCCAAGGGATCTATGGCAAGCTCTATCAAGCCGTTAAAGACATTGCAGCAGAAAATGGCGGCGCCGCGAGTTTTAGACTTTATGTAGAGAAAGAAAACACCAATGCTCAACGTACCTACAGTGCGCTAGGCATGGAGCAAAGCTACTACTTGATGTATGAAGAGAAGTAAACAGAGCCCTAGTCGTAGCTAAATATCGAACATTAAAAAGGCCATCAAATGATGGCCTTTTTACTACTCTATTTCAAACTGTGTCTGACAATAAGAGTTAACCGCAGATGCTGGTTACCTTGATAGCCAAACCGCCTTGGCTAGTTTCACGATACTTAACGTGCATATCTTTGCCCGTCTCGTACATTGTCGCGATAACTTTATCTAAGCTAACTTTTGGCTCGCAGTTACGACGCATCGCCATACGCGATGAGTTAATCGCTTTAACCGCTGCAATCGCGTTACGCTCAATACATGGAACCTGTACTTGGCCAGCAACTGGGTCACAGGTCAAACCTAGGTTATGCTCCATACCAATTTCCGCCGCCATACAAACTTGAGCAGGGTTTGCACCCATGATCTCAGCCAGACCTGCAGCAGCCATAGAACAAGCTACGCCAACTTCACCTTGGCAACCCACTTCAGCGCCAGAGATAGAAGCGTTACGCTTATAAAGCGAGCCCACAGCAGCTGCAGCTAAGAAGAAGCGAGTGTACTCTTGCTTACCAACTGGCTTGATGAACTTGTCATAGTAAGCCAATACCGCAGGAATAATACCTGCCGCGCCGTTAGTTGGCGAAGTCACTACGCGGCCACCGGCAGCGTTTTCTTCACTTACAGCCATAGCGAATACGTTGATCCAGTCCACAATCTCCATTGGATCGCTTGATAAGCGCTCACCAGTTAATAGCTGGCGATATAACGCTGGTGCACGACGGGCCACTTTTAGTGGGCCTGCAAGTACGCCTTCAGTTTGACAGCCCTTTTCGATTGCTTGATGCATGGTATTCCATACCGCACCAAAGCCATCGTAAATAGCTTGTTCACTGTTGAAAGCCAATTCATTCTTAAACATGATGCTGCTGATGCTCATGCCTGTCTCTTTGCAGGTTGCTAATAGCTCATCTGCATAGTTGAATGGGTACGGCACTTCAACTGGATTTTCAACTTCTTTGCCGAATTTTGATTCTTCAACAATAAAGCCACCGCCAACTGAGTAATAAGTCTTGCTTAGTACAAGCTCGTCACCCTTGTATGCGTGCAACATCATGCCATTTTCATGTAATGGTAATGCATGGCTATGGAAAATAACTGCGTCGTGACCAAAGTCTACTAGCTGCTTTTCTTGACCCATTGGCAGTTTCTGAGTTTTCTCAACATCAGCAATAAAACCTGGGATCGCGTCGATATCAACACTCTCAGGTGAGTTACCACCTAAGCCGACAATAATCGCGATATCAGTGTGGTGACCTTTACCCGTTAAGGATAAAGAACCGAAAATCTCAACGCTCAGACGAGTCACTTGCTCAAATTGGCCCGTTTGACGAACATCATCGATAAACTCTTTGGCGGCCTTCATCGGCCCGACAGTGTGAGAGCTCGATGGACCCACACCTATCTTAAAAATATCAAATGCGCTAAACATAAAAATCACCTCGAAAAAAGAGGAAAAGCCGGGAGAACTCCTGGCTTCGACAAACAAATGGAACTAAAAAAACTGGACGCTTGAAGATGCTCGCATGCAATCTTTAGGCGCCCAGCTGTTATCTATTAAGACACTAATCCAAATAGAATCGCAGTCATTGCAAGTAGACCTGCAACCACAACGAAGATGTTGCTGAAACGACCACGGTATGGCGCCAAAGCTGGCACTTTGTGAATCGCGTACATTGGCATTAGGTAAAGGATAGCCGCGATGATTGGGCCACCTAGCGCTTCAATCATACCCAAAATGCTTGGGTTAATAACTGCTACACCCCAGATAGTTAAGAACATGAAACCTAAGATAAACTTGTTTAACTTAGCATCAGAAACTTCTTTGCCACTCGAGCGTAATTGCTTAGTGATTAGGCCTTTCATACCTTCAGTCGCACCCATGTAGTGGCCGAAGAAAGAAGAGATAATCGCAACGAAAGCAATGAATGGACCGAAGTAGCTTACAAATCCACTTTCATGTACGTTTGCCAAGTAAGAAAGAATTGGCAAATTCAGCTCTTTCGCTTCAGCAAGCTGTGCTGGCGATAGCGATAATACACATGAAACAACGAATAGCATTACGAAACCAACCAACATCAATGTGGTGTTACGTAGGATAACGTCAGCTTTACGTGCCGCATTAACACCGTGCTCACGCTTTAGCGATACAGAGAACTGAGAGATCGCTGGCGAGTGGTTGAATGCAAAAATCAATACAGGAATAGTCAACCAAACGGTACCTAGGAACTCACCTGCTTGTGGTACAACTTGTAGCGCGTCCATCTTCCAGTCTGGGATCAAGTAGAAAGACATGAATGCTAAGATAGCAACTAGTGGGTATACCAATAGTTGAGTCACTTTAAGCATCATTTTCTCGCCCGCAACCATTACTGACATCATAGCGATGATAAGGCCACCAGATAGCAACCAACGTGGTACACCAGACACTTTATCCATGATCTGCACACCAGCTTCAGTTAGCATAGGTGCACCATCAGCCGCTAAACGTGGAACTTCCACAAAAATGTTTAGCTGGTTAACAATAAAGCTTTCAACTGTGTTAGTAATACCTACACCGTAAATCAAAACGATTGGGTAGATAGCAAAGAAATAAAGCAGAGTAATTGCCTTACCCGCGCCAACACCAAAGTGCTCTTCAACAACGTGAGTAATATCGCTACCTGGCTTGCTTGATGAACAAACAAAACGTGATAGTCCACGGTGGGCTAGGTAAGTCATTGGACCGATGATAGCAACCATCACCATTAGTGGCCAAAAACCACCCATACCAGCGTTAATTGGTAGGAATAGAATTCCGGCACCAACCGCTGTACCAAACAAACTCAACATCCAAGTCGTATCTTGACGTGTCCAAGGCAATGACTTAGTCGTTGCCGTATCATTTTGTACCACTTCTTGTGTACAGATCGCGTCTTTTTGCATTCTTGTTACCTTGAAGGTGCTGAGAAACACCAGTAAATTTTGATCTCAGGAGTAATTTCGCGGTTAAGAATATCCTAATGCATGGCCCAAATATTGATCTGAGTTCACATTCTGTAATTGATTTTCAAATCCTAATCAAATTGAGAGCTAGATCTCCTTAATCATGTAATAAGTTTTCATTTTATATTCACTATCGCAACCCAATCGAACCGAGCATTAACATAAGCGTTACTTAAATCATGAATTACTCATGTACGCGATCGAATTCAGAAAATACGCTGACGGACATAAGTCACAAAAAACCTGTTTACACGACACAACCTGACAATCGACCAGCAGTTCTTGAAGCCGATCACGGTTTTTAAAGACAAAATTCCCTCTGTCATTAGCTAATCTAATGCTAATTTTTGTAAACTTTTATCGCTTATAAGTTAATCTCGGTTATTTAAGTGCTAAACAAATAACGTTTTCGAACATCTTTTCAAGGTGAAACCAAGTAAAAAAAACAATAAACTCAGCAAGATCATTTCCCTACAAAATTGAAGATATAACCAATGAAAAAAACAATGACTGTTATTGTCGGCTCAACAAACCCAGTTAAAGTCGGTGCAGCACAAGCAGCCTTAACGACTCTTTTTCCCGATAACGATATCAACTGCCAGGGCGTAAGCGCTCCTTCATTGGTAAGCGATCAACCTATGACGGAAGCCGAAACCCGCTTAGGTGCAATCAATCGCGTCAAACACTGTCAAGCTCACCATGAGGCAGACTTTTATTTAGCAATGGAGGGAGGAGTTGATAAGTTTGAACATGGACCCGCGACCTTTGCCTATATCGCGATTGCTCACAAGGAACAGATCAGCATTGGACGCAGCGCCTTATTACCGCTACCTATATCTGTCTACCAAGCGCTAACTCAGGGAGAGGAACTTGGTTCTGTCATGGACAAGATGTTCAATACGGTCAATATTAAACAGAAAGGCGGCGCTATCGCGTTACTAACCAACGGCCATGCCAGCCGCCAAAGCGTCTACACTCAAGCTATCATCCTAGCAATGGCGCCTATTCTACACCCAGAGCTGTATATTAATTAGCATGCACTTTATTATTTTTCACTTAAGATACTTGATTTTGATAATTAGCCCTCGTAAGTTAGTTGTTAATCGCAACTGACAAACACTATTCGATGAATCAAGCTCTGCCCAACAGTTCTGGTGTCTCTTCACAGTTACGTCGCCTCTCTAGGCAGCTAATTCGCCAACTGGGGTTATTAGATGCTGCCTGCGGCAACCTACCGTTATCACCAATTCAGGCCCATAGCCTAATCGAACTCGGTGAAAGCCAACACTCCATCAAACAGTTGGCCGATACGCTTAATATCGATAAATCCAATGCCAGCCGTGCCGTGAGCCAGTTAGTAGATAAGGGCTTTGCGACATCTCAATCTAACCCAAGAGACAACCGCAGCTTAGTCGTACAGCTTTCACCTAAGGGTAAAAAGCTACTGAATAAACTAGATGAGCAGCAAAACCAACTCTTTACCGAGATTATGGCGCAACTCACTCAAGAGCAGATCCTGTCACTCGAAATCGCTTTAGGTCACTACAACAAGGCGCTCAAACAGTCTAAATCTCAGCAAGGCTACAAAGTTAGAGAGATTGAGGCGAGAGATAACCCTCATGTCGCCCAAGTGATCCGTCAGGTATCAGATGAATATGGCCTCACCGCAGATAAAGGCTACGGCGTGGCCGATAAGAGTCTCGACAGTCTCAATGAAGAGTATCAGGCAGATAATGCTAGGTACTGGGTGATCGAACTAGATAATAAGATCTTGGGCGGTGCAGGCATCGCGCCCCTTGCTGGTGAGAAAGGAGTCTGCGAATTACAGAAAATGTATTTCCTCCCCGAAGTGCGCGGCAAAGGCTTTGCCAAACGTTTAGCCTTGCAAAGCCTTCGTTTTGCGGCCGAACAGGGCTTTAACTCCTGCTATTTGGAAACCACCGCCAACCTAGTCGAAGCCATAAAACTCTATGAATCTTTAGGGTTTACACATCTCGATAGTCCGCTGGGCAATACCGGTCACGATGCGTGCGAGATAGCCATGTTACGGCCGCTAGTTAACGACTAATCTATTTACATGAGGCAAGCATCAAACCAATGATAACTTGATGGTTTTTATAGCTAAAGCTTGCTAGCCTCAAATTAATTCAGGTATTAAGTGAGTTTTTATGGAATATAAACGTCTTTCACATTCGAGTTTAAATGTTAGCCAAATCTGTTTAGGCACAATGACCTGGGGCGCACAAAACACACAAGCGCAAGCCTTCGAACAGCTCGATTATGCTATTGCTGAAGGAATTAACTTCATCGATACCGCCGAGATGTACCCCGTTCCTCCAGAGGCTGAGACTCAAGGCGAAACCGAGCGCATTCTGGGCAACTATTTAAAGCAAAGGGGCAATCGCGATAATTTAGTGATTGCCACTAAGGTTGCCGCCCCTGGCGGCAAGAGCGATTATATCCGCCCTAACATGGCTTTAGATTGGCGTAATATCCACGCCGCGGTCGACGCCTCCCTCGAGCGCCTGCAGCTAGAAACTATCGATCTATATCAGGTTCACTGGCCCGATAGACAGACTAACTTCTTTGGTGAGCTAAGCTACGCTCAGCAAGATGAACATGAGAAGCTCACCCCAATCATCGATACCCTAGAAGCGCTAGCCGATCTCGTCAAAGTGGGGAAAATCCGCTATATCGGCATCTCTAACGAAACGCCTTGGGGCTTTATGGAGTATCTACGCTTAGCCGAGAAACATGATTTACCTAAAATTGTCTCGGTACAGAACCCCTATAATCTGCTCAATCGCAGCTATGAAGTGGGGATGGCTGAGATCAGTCATCGCGAAGAAGTACCGCTACTAGCATACTCTCCACTGGCTTTTGGCGCGCTGTCGGGTAAATACCTCAACGACCAATGGCCTGAGGGCGCGAGAATGACCCTGTTTAAGCGCTTCGCACGTTATACAGGCACTCAAATGGCGCTCGAAGCGACCAATGCCTATGTAGAGCTGGCCCGTGAATTCAAGATGAGTCCGGCGCAGATGGCCTTAGCCTTTGTAAACTCACGAAAGTTTGTCGCATCAAACATCATAGGTGCCACCAATCTTGAGCAACTTAAAGAGAATATCGACAGCATTCACAGCGCCATTTCTCCCGAGTTGCAACTACGCTTAGATGAATTAGCTCTGTTATACCGCTTCCCTTGCCCTTAAAAGCCGCGCTTTTAACAGTCTAAACTTGCTTTAGGCGCTCAGATCTTAGAAGATCTGAGCGCCTTTTATTTTTATCGATAATCTTGGATCAATTAATGGATCTCTCAACGCTGCGGTCACAATTCCCTACCCTTGCTCAATCTAACGATGGTTATCCTCTGTGTTATCTAGACACGGCGGCAACGAGCCAGAAACCCCAGCAAGTAATCGATGCCATGAATCACTATTATCACCATGATAATGCCAATGTGCATCGCGCAGCCCACCAGCTATCGGCACGCGCCACCAGCCAGTACGAAGCGGTGCGAGACAAGCTGCGTCAATTCATTAATGCCAACCAGCGCGAAGAGATCATCTTCACCCATGGTACCACTGAGTCAATAAATACTGTCGCCAACGGCTTAACGGCACAAATAAAGCAAGGTAGCCTTATTCTCATCGACAGCGCTGCCCACCACGCTAATATTGTGCCTTGGCAAGAGCTCGCCAAGCGCACTGGGGCGGTGGTAAAGCCTATCCCACTCACCCAAGACTGCCGCTTAGACATGAGTGCATTTGAGGCTCTGTTACGGCAAAAGCCAGCCATCGTAGCCCTGAGTCATGTATCGAACGCCTTAGGTACGGTGAACCCGGTGATTGAGCTCGTTAGCAAAGCCAAACAGGCTGGCGCCATCACCTTAGTGGACGGTGCTCAGGCCATTGCCCATATGAGCGTTGATGTACAGAGTATCGATTGTGACTTCTATGTCTTCTCGGGTCATAAGATGTATGGCCCAACGGGGATTGGCGTGTTATATGGCCGCTTCGATGTGTTAGATAGCTTAAGCCCACTGATGACTGGCGGTGAGATGATTAAAACTGTCAGTTTTGAAACGACCGAGTTTAATCAACTCCCCAACAGACTCGAAGCGGGAACGCCGCCAATTGCCGAGGTAATCGGCTTAGGCGCAGCTATCGACTTCATCGAAGCGCTACCGAGTGAGCAGGTCAACGCAAAAGAACGGGAACTAGTGAATTATCTGCAA
The DNA here is from genome assembly GCF_019654915.1 of Shewanella sp. MBTL60-007. GTDB lineage: Bacteria > Pseudomonadota > Gammaproteobacteria > Enterobacterales > Shewanellaceae > Shewanella. Next base: position 45,547 of record NZ_BPET01000032.1, read on the forward strand.
GATGCTCTGAAGAACCTAGGCGATGTAGTACTCTATGGCGCTCATGAGGATAATGTCGGCGCGGTCGCCTTTAACTTAGCCGATGAACATCATCAAGATGTGGGCATTTTACTCGACCAGCAAGGCATTGCCGTACGCTGTGGCCATCACTGCGCCATGCCCTTAATGCAAAGTCTAGGGTTAAAAGGCTGCTGCCGCGCCTCGATTGGGGTTTATACTAATAAGGCCGATATCGATCGCTTTATTGCGGCGATGGCGTCGGTAAAAGAGTTGTTGCTGTAAAAGAAGGTTCTAGGTTCTAGGTTCTAGGAAAAGCTAAGACGGTACAAGCAAAGACGGATAGAGCCGGGAAAGCTGAGACGGCTGAAGACGGAAAAGATAAAGCGGGAAAAGCAAAGATAACAGCCTGACGCTTTTGACTTTTCCTCGCAGGGCGCAGCCCGTCCTCGCAGCGGAGCGTCGTAGAACCTAGGCCCTTCTTCTAAAGTAGGTCGGCATTTATGCCGTCAACATCGGCACGTTAAACTGCTAGACTGATGGGCTAAAGCCCAACCTACATTAAAACAAAATGTAGGCTCTTGATTGTATAGCAGGACGAAGTCCGCTCTAGCAGCGAGTATACGAGTGCTCTAGGTTCTAGGAAAAGCTAAGACGGTACAAGCAAAGATGGATAGAGCTGGGAAAGCTGAGACGGCTGAAGCCGGAAAAGATAAAGCGGGCAAAGCAAAGATAACAGCCTGACGCTTTTGGCTTTTCCTCGCAGGGCGCAGCCCGTCCTCGCAGCGGAGCGTCGTAGAGCCTAGGCCCTTCTTCTAAAGTAGGTCGGCATTTATGCCGTCAACATCGGCACGTTAAACTGCAAGACTGATGGGCTAAAGCCCAACCTACATTAAAACAAAATGCAGGCTCTTGATTGTATAGCAGGACGAAGTCCGCTCTAGCAGCGAGTATACGAGTGCTCTAGGTTCTAGGAAAAGCTGAGACGGTACAAGCAAAGACGGATAGAGCCGGGAAAGCTGAGACGGCTGAAGACGGAAAAGATAAAGCGGGAAGAGCAAAGATAACAGCCTGACGCTTTTGGCTTTTCCTCGCAGGGCGCAGCCCGTCCTCGCAGCGGAGTGTTGCAGAACCTAGGCCCTTCTTCTAAAGTAGGTCGGCATTTATGCCGTCAACATCGGCACGTTAAACTGCAAGACTGATGGGCTAAAGCCCAACCTACATTAAAACAAAATGTAGGCTCTTGATTGTATAGCAGGACGAAGTCCGCTCTAGCAGCGAGTATACGAGTGCTCTAGGTTCTAGGAAAAGCTAAGACGGTATAAGCAAAGACGGAAAAAGACGGATAGAGCCGGAAAAGATAAAGCGGGAAGAGCAAAGATAACAGCCTGACGCTTTTGGCTTTTCCTCGCAGGGCGCAGCCCGTCCTCGCAGCGAAGCGTCCTAGAAGTGAGCTTGCGAACGTCCTAGAGCCTAGCTCCTAAGTCCTAGGTTCTAGGAAAAGCTAAGTCGGTACAAGCAAAGACGGATAGAGCTGGGAAAGCTGAGACGGCTGAAGACGGAAAAGATAAAGCGGGCAAAGCAAAGATAACAGCCTGACGCTTTTGGCTTTTCCTCGCAGGGCGCAGCCCGTCCTCGCAGCGGAGCGTCCTAGAAGTGAGCTTGCGAACGTCCTAGAGCCTAGCTCCTAAGTCCTAGGAAAGGCTTACAAACCAAGCTTGTTTTTATTTAATTATTATTCAATTCACATTTAGGTCACGTATGAGTCAGTCAGTTAAACCCTCTGCAGAGCAGTTTCTAGCATTAGCCATCGACAATGACACAGCAACAACAGTGGCGCTGTTTGAGCAAGCAGGTAACTGGCAGGAGCGCTATCGTCAGATCATGTTGTTAGGTAAAAGCCTCGCTAAGCTCGATGACAACCTGCGGGTTGAAAGCGCCCAAGTTCGCGGCTGTGAAAGCAACGCTTGGCTATACCACAGTGAAATTGACGGTAAACACTACTTTATTGCCGACAGTGATGCTCGCATTGTAAAAGGCTTAATCGCCCTGCTATTGATCGCCTGCAATGGCAAGACCAGCAACGAAATCCGCGCATTTAGCCCTGACCACTACTTTACTCAACTAGGGCTGCAGGGGCAGCTCAGCCCTTCTCGCACTAACGGCTTGCTAGCACTAGCTAAAGCCATAAAGCTCGCCGCCGAATAACAATCCACCTTCTTAATGCTTTGGCTTAGAGCTCAAAATATAAAGGGAATTTAACGCCACTTTTTTTCAGAAAAGTTCGACTTCCCTTTATTGCATGCTTCGCAAAGGATTTGCAGGTTCTCAATGTCTAAGGCTATTTCAGGATAAAGTGAACGCGGTTTAATATGATCTACGTGCATGATTGCGCCCTGAGTTGGCGTGATACCACAACATGCACAGCGACTGCCATACTTAACTAGTGCTTGATGGCGTAGGTTAAGCCACTTTCCAGAACTGTAAAAGTCCTTTTCAATTGGTTCACTAAAAGGTAATTCCTCACAATCAGTAAAAACCTTGGGCTCAGCTTCGGGAGCGAGAAAAACAGCATGACCCTCATTCACCTTTAGCCATTTCCATATCGCTTTTAACGCACCTCTTTCAGTTTTATAAGATGCAGTACGTCTTCTGTCATTTTTAAAAGTCACCGACCACATAAACAACTCCTTTTGTCCCGTCGATTGAGTTTGTTCGAACGCCTAAATCAGCAATATTCGAAAACCCATAACGACTAAGGTAACATTGTGAAAAAATAATAATCAATATAAGGAAGCAGCATGCGTTATAGTGCTAACCGCCGCCAATTGCTGAAAGGCTTAAGTGCCGCAGGACTTCTGAGCCAGTTAGGCACTTTACCCGCGTTTGCCGCTACTCGTTCGACATTTACCACTAACCCCTCTGCAGCCTGGGCTTCTAAGCAACGCCTCTATATCGATGGCCTATGTTTCCTTCCAGATGATCTCAACGATGCCACTGCATCTAATATCGATGCCTATATTTGCGATATCTCCGATATCGAAGCGATCAAACAAGCCGATGGCACTATTAACTATAAGCGTAGCTATAAGGCCTGTATCAAGAGCATTACCGAGGCTAAGCAGCGAGTGGAAGCGAACCCAGACAAGTTGCTTCTCGGCTTAACGGGCAAAGATGTAAGCCTAGCCAAGCACACAGAGCGGACAGCTGTGTTTTTTCAAATACAGGGCGCCGATTGTGTAGAACAGAGCATCGACACCAATCTAAGCCAAGTTGATGAGTTTTACGATAAGGGCTTGCGCGTGCTGCAGTTGACCCACCACTATGGCAATCCATTTAGCGGCGGTGCATTAGATAACGATGCTCAAGGTGGCCTCAATCAGCCCTTAACACCTGCGGGCACAGCACTTATCAACAAGCTCAACCACAAAAATATTCTAGTCGATGTTAGCCATTCCAGCGCCCAAAGCGCATTAGATACCGCACGCACGAGCAAGTCGCCTATCGTGCAGAGCCATGGCGCAGCCCGTGCCATCGTAAATCATGCTCGCTGCTCTCCCGATACCGTCATTAAGGCCATTGCCGATACAGGCGGCTTATTTGGGGTATTTATGATGAGTTTTTGGTTAACGAACGACAAGGTTCCCACCGTTGAACACTATATTGCTCAGCTTAAACATGTCGCCAATATCGGTGGTATCGATGCCGTTGCTATCGCCAACGACTATCCACTACGAGGGCAAAAAACGCTACTCGAACTCAACAATAATAATGCCGAAGGCGTGAAACAGTATTTAGATTGGTGGTACAGCCTACGAGCAAAGAAGGTGCTAGGTTATGACATCGAACCCCAGCACGCCGTGATCCCCGAGCTTAACCATATCGAACGCATGAACCGTATCGACATGGCGTTAGGCAAAGCCGGCTTTAGCAGCTTAGAACGAGACAAGATCATGGGCAAAAACTGGGAAAGAGTCCTCAACGAAGTTTTGAAATAAAGAGCCCTCAGCGAGGTTTATATAAAAAGCCCTCAGCGAAGTTTTGAAATGAAGAGCCCTCAGCGAGGTTTATATAAAAAGCCCTCAACGAAGTTTTGAAATAAAGAGCCCTCAGCAAGGTTTTGAAATGAAGAGCCCTCAGCGAGGTTTATATAAAAAGCCCTCAGCGAGGTTTTGAAATAAAGAGCCCTCAGCGAAGTTTATATAAAAAGCCCTCAGCGAAGTTTTGACATCCACTAAAACAAAAAAGGCGCAATCGTTACCGAATGCGCCTCAATTTCAGCAATATAGCTTGTAAAGAAAAGCTATAAAGAAAGGTTCGCTATGGTCTTTTGGATCCCCACAACATCGGTGCCGCGTTTAAGCTCTTTCACCAACGGATCTTTTTGGCCTGAAATCCAAATTTTAAGCTCTGAATCCATATCGAAGGTGCCAGCGGTTTCCACCTCAAAGTGGGTGATAGACTTATACGGCACCGAGTGATAATTCACCTTCTTACCCGTCACGCCCTGCTTATCAATCAGGATAAGACGCTTGTTGGTAAAGACGAACATATCGCGGATCACCTTATAGGCTAAGGTTAACCTCTCATCGTCGGCCATAATTGGGCTCAACTCTTGGGTCAACTCGTCAAGGTTAACCTCTGATGCATTGCCCATCAGCGAATCTAATAGTCCCATCGTCTATTCTCCTTAATAGTTGTTAAGCAGGTGAACTTAAGTCGGTGAGCGCTCAGCGGTTTAGTCAGCAGAGCGAACCTGCCTGTTTTCACCGACCACCATCATTTCACATTTCGGGCAGTCAAACACTAGCTTAAGCACATCTTTACCAATTTCCAGCACCATAGGCTCGGCTTTAATACCCGGTACCTCTTTTGGACAAAGATTAAAGTTAAAGCGCAAACAGTGCTTAGTAACCATTAATGGCACGTCTTCGCTGATGCCGTTCTTCTCGTAGGTGTCTTGAATTTCAATCACACCATGACGCTGATAAAAGGCTTTAGCCTGCTCGTTGGCCACATTCCCTAGATAGCTCAAGTGCTTAACCGGATAGACGGCATCTTGGTTATATTTCCATGCCTTAGGGCGCTGATAACCGTTAATTCTCGCTAGCTCTAATGCCGCGACCGTGTCACGGCGAAGACCGTTTAGCAAAGAGGTTGGAATAAACCAAGTCTGAGCGGTTTCAATGCTGATATTGTGAGCCTTAAAGTCGGTACTTCCGAGTTTGGCAAGTTGCTTACGTAGCCCTTGCTGCGCTTTTTCAATATCAGTAGCGGCCGTTTTTTCAACCACTAATGTCTGAGTTGCACTGTGACCATAAACATCTGTCATTGTAAGCGACACGCCGTCATCGCTATCGGCTAATACTAGGTCTACACCGATAATGCGCTTAGCCGATTCTTTGGCTAGCACCGCTTCAAAAGCTTGGTTGTGGTTACGATAAATAGTCATGCCCACTTTAAGCTCTTTTGGCATACGCATCACAAATAGCTTTAGCCCCTCGGCGCGGTTAACTCGCAGACCCTTTAGCTTGTCGTCTGACTGCTTAGCCTCGGCATAATCGCTTGGGAAGAAACACAGACCATCACCATTGTTAAAGCTATGCTCAGATTCGACTTCGATAAAATCACTGCCGATGCGCTTCACCTTAGCCACCTCTTCACCGATATATTTCGGCGAGCGGAAATCATTCATGCCTTGGCTACGCTCATGGACGAAGTAATCTGTCTTACCACGGTTAAAGGTCTTTTCCGGATCGGGCGTAAAGGTGTGCTCGCAGCGGCCATGGGATGAAGCTACAAACTCACTGCGACGAGCGATGATCTTGTCTAGCTCTTGACGATAATGGGCGGTGACGTTTTTAACATAGCTTAAATCTTTGAGACGTCCCTCAATTTTAAACGAGCGCACACCTGCATCGATCAATGCTTCTAAGTTGTCGGTTTGATTATTATCTTTAAGGGATAGTAGGTGTTCGTTTTGCGCCAACACGTCGCCTTGGCGAGTCTTAAGATCCGCAGGTAAGCGGCACATCTGCGAGCATTCACCACGGTTAGCACTGCGGTTACTGAATGAGTGACTTAAATTACACAGACCGCTGAATGCCACACACAATGCGCCATGAATAAAGAACTCAATCTGCATATTAGTGTTAGCCGCAACCTCACGAATTTGGCTTAGACCCAATTCACGAGCCAATACCACCTGCGAGAACCCCACTTGCTCTAAGAAGGCGACTTTCTCTGGACTACGATTATCCATCTGAGTACTGGCGTGCAAGGCTATAGGAGGTAAATCAAGTTGTAAAATACCCATGTCCTGTACGATAAGCGCATCGGCGCCCGCCTCATAGACTTCCCAGATAAGTTTTTGCGCCGCTTCGAGTTCATCGTCCATCAAGATGGTATTGATGGCAACAAACACTTGTGCGTGATATTGATGAGCAAAAGTACATAAGCGCGCGATATCTTCAACGCTGTTACCGGCAGTGGCACGCGCACCGAAGGCTGGGCCACCGATATAAACGGCATCGGCACCATGACGGATCGCTTCAATACCGAAGTCAGCATTCTTTGCCGGAGCCAGTAGCTCTAAACGGTTATTTTGTATCTCCACTGGAGAATGCGACTCGTCTTTAGGCGTCTCGTCGAGCTTATCGCTAGGAGTATAGATGCCAACATTGCTCATAAAAAATCACTCAAAAAGGGTTAACACGAATATTTTGGGCGAAGATTATAGCAAAAAGGCCGAGCTTTGGCGTTAGCTAATATAAAATCAATTTTTAACCAACTCGCGATTGGTCTTAATCGCGATTAATAGTGAACTGCTAACCAAATAGTCTCAACTTCTTCGCTCGTCCACGCCACTCGGTGTTTAACGTGGGCGGGAATATTAAGATGCTCCCCCACATGAAGCTCAACGGCTTCGCCATCAATAAATTCAAGTCTGGCCGCCCCTTGCATTACCATCACCCACTCACTGCGCTGTTGATCGTACCACTCACCCACAGGCGTAGTATGTGCTTTAGAGATAATTCGCTCTATCAACAAATTGGAGCCCGTCACTAGGGGCTCAAACACTTCCTGAGTTAAGTCTTGTGGCAGTGCCTCGAAGATATTGTGCTTTTCCATCGCTGTACTCGGTTAGCTGTGCTTATTTATCTATGCTTAGTTATCTGTGTCTAGCATGGATTTCGCTATTGATTCGTTTGGATAGTTATAAAAATGTGCAGATCTCTTCTAAGGGCTTCTTCTGTAATGCATGCTCTGGCACCGTGGCATCATCGCTCGGATAACCCGCAATAATTAGCATATAGGGGCGCTCATTACTGTTGTCACGACCGCAGACCTTACTTAGAAAAGACATAGGTTTAGGGGTGTGAGTCAAGGTGCCCAGCCCTGCATTATGTAACGCTTGAATGAGAAACCCTGTCGCTATGCCTACCGACTCGTGCACATAGTAATTCGTCTTTTGCTCCCCCTCTTCTTCACTACGCTTTTGACTAAAAATAGCAATCAACCAAGGGGCATGCTCAAGGTAAGGTTTGTCGGCGTTGGTGCCTAAGGGTTTTAACGCGTCTAACCACTCTTCCCCTGCTCGGCCCGCGTAAAAGGCTCGCTCTAACGCTTCGGCCTCATGACGAATTTGCGCCTTAATCTCAGGGTTGTTAATGGCAACAAAATGCCAAGGCTGATGGTTAGCACCGTTAGGCGCTGTACCCGCCGCAAGAATACATTTCTCTATGATCTCTTTAGGAACGGCTCTATCTGAAAACTTGCGAATAGAGTGTCGGCGCTGTACCTGCTTGTAGTTAGCGTCGGCGCGCTCGAGCATCTCAGGTTGTGAGTATTCAATAAAGTCATTTAGTGGATGATGTATCTCAGTCATGCTAAGCCTTTCCCTTTTATTGTCATTATTGTTGATTAACTTATCACTCTTTCACACAAATGCTACTCAGTAACGGCGCCTTTCTAGCGATAAAGAGTCTAGTTTTGCGCCTCAACAATAGCCTTTAATTGAACTAAGCCTTGATTTAAGTCCTTAGCTATCATGCCTTCAAAATCGATAAACAGGATCATCAGGTTCATTGGGTAATCTAAGTGGCCACCAAAACCCCAAGTCACTCGCGTCTGTCTGGCTGAAATAGCCTCTGTTTCAATATAGGCAAAATCGGTGGACTCAAAAGGCTTATAAAATCTCAGCTCATAGTCGATGCGCTTGCCTTCATCAATGCGTACGATCTCTTGCTCGCCCACTCCCACCTCATCTTTACCACTCGACCAACTAGCAGTAAATCCGGTCATACCATCAATACCGCGGTAGCTTTTTTGCATATCCGGATCCATCTGCGCCCAAACACTATAGTTATCTTGGTTTTTAAGGTATCTCACGTAATCGAATACCTCGGCAACGGGCTTATCTATGATGATTTCAGTAGTAACCGAATAACCCCTATCGACAAACAAAGCCACGATAAACGGCAGTGCAATAATCACTAGGATCAACAGCAGGAATTTTTTAAACATAGTCATTTACTCTTATTAGTCGATGAACTAGACCCAAATACTACTGTGGCCAGCAAGGTAAATTAAGAATAAACGTAATATCAAGATAATGACAAATCGAGGGCAGTAACGGAGCTCCAGCATGCGTCCCCTAACCAAACGCCATGGCAGAACTCGAGCAAATCGCAGCGACAAAAAAAGGACAAGCTATGCTCGTCCCTATTTAATCAATGTTGCGCAATCAAGGGAAAGTTAAAGCCCCAATCTCGCCATCAGTTTTTGGTTTTCGGCTTCGATATGCTTATAAAAATCACGATCCGATAACTTAGATGCAGCAGCCTCATCGATCACCAATACCGCATCTTGGTGTAACTGTAGTGCCGATGCAGGACAAGCGGCTGTAAGTGCTCCTTCTACGGTGGCTTTAATCGCATCGGCCTTGTTCTCGCCAGTTGCCAGTAATACCACTTTCTTCGCATCTAAGATGGTGCCTATCCCCATCGTAATAGACAGGTGTGGTTGGTACTCACCTTCCTTAAAAAAGCGAGCGTTATCGTCGATCGTTGCCTTAGTTAAGGTCTTAACTCTTGTGCGAGACATCAGCCCAGATGATGGCTCGTTAAAGCCGATATGGCCGTTACGACCAATGCCTAGCAGCTGAATATCAATTCCTCCGGCTGCCGTGATCTGCGCCTCGTAGCCATGACAAGCTTCAATGGGGTTAGCCGCATCGCCTGGTGGCACAAATGTTTGCGATTTATCAATATCAATATGATCAAACAGCTGCTCATTCATAAAGTAACGGTAGCTTTGTGGGTGGGTACCTTCTAGCCCTAAATATTCATCTAGATTAAAGGTCTTAACCCCAGCAAAAGAGATCTGTTTAGCTTTATTCGCGGCGATAAGTCCCTGATAGAGCGATACGGGAGTCGAGCCTGTGGCTAGCCCCAATACCGAATCGGATTTTTTCTGCAGCTGTTTAATAAAAATGTTGGCGCCGTATTCAGCTACCGAGGCACTGTCTTTTAATATTACGATTTGCATAAACTTGATCCAATATGAGTTAGCGGCAGTTAACCATGTAACATAACTATAACCTCAAATGACAACGCTGTCATTAGCTATTATTTATACAAGTGTTTGGTCAAAGAGAGCAACTCTGGCTCAAATGCCGCCGATTCACGCTATAATTGCGCTCCATTAGTTGAGGAGCGCGACCATGTCTGAAACGGGTTTACCGACAGAGCAAACACATTACCACTATGTAATTTATAAGCCCTTTCGATACTTAAGTCAGTTTGTACCAGAAAGCCGTAAGCGCAAACCGTTGCTGGGTGAGCTTTATGCGTTTCCAGCCAAGACAATGGCAATTGGCCGCCTCGACCATGACTCTGAAGGCTTGTTACTCCTAACTACCGATGGCATGCAGAGTCACCGTATCCGCAGCAAGTCGGTGGAAAAGGAATACTATGTACAAGTAGATGGTGAAGCGAGTGCCGATCAAGTACAACAGTTACAACAAGGGGTCGAAATCGGCATTAGTGGCGCTAAATACCAGACCTTACCCTGCGAGGTTAAGTTATTAGTGCCTGAACCTAACCTTCCGGAACGCGGAAGAAAGGTGCGCGACGCTCGGCACGGCCCAACCAGCTGGCTTTCAATCACCATAACAGAGGGGAAAAACCGTCAAGTAAGAAAGATGACAGCAGCAGTAGGCTTACCGACCTTAAGATTAGTACGAGTCAGAATTGGTGCCATTCACCTTAAGCAGATGCAACCCGGTGAAGTTATCCCCGTGACTAACTTGGCGATTTAGACTAGAAGTAGTAAGTCGCTCGCAGCTATCAATTAACCGCCCTGCGAGCTATGCAAAAAATCTGACAGCTCTTCAACTCGTTTCGGTTTACTGTAGAAAAAACCCTGAACATGATCACACTGATTCTGTTTTAAGAAGTCGACTTGCTCTTGAGTTTCCACGCCTTCGGCAACCACTTTTAGATTCAAGGCATGGCCCATAGCAATAATCGCCTTAGCGATGGCGGTATTGTGAGTATCGAAAGGTAAGCCTGCAATGAAGGATTGATCGATTTTAAGCTTATGGATTGGCAGTTTTTTAAGATAGCTTAATGACGAGTAGCCAGTGCCAAAGTCATCGATAGATAACTCCACCCCCATCTGGCCAAGCTTGGCTAAGTCCCGGCTAACAAGCTCAGGATCTGACATCATGCAGCTTTCTGTCACCTCAAGCTCCAAGCTGCTGGCTGGCAAGCCAGTTTGTTTAAGGATCTCAGCAACCTCATCAACAAAACTGCTACGCTGGATCTGTTGACCAGCAACATTCACCGCGATTCGGCCAAAGCTAATACCTAGTTCACACCAACGCTGCCCCTGCTCACAGGCTCGCTTTAACACCCAGCGACCAATATCTTGAATTAAACCTATCTTTTCAGCCAATGGAATGAAGATAGCAGGAGAAACACTGCCAAATACGGGATCCTCCCAACGTAGCAAGGCCTCAAACCCCACAACTTCTCCGGTGCTAAAACAGAGCTTTGGCTGATACACTAAATGCAACGCATTGAGCTCTATGGCGTCATGAAGGGCACTCTGTAATTTGAGTTTAGCAACTGACTCCTGATTAAGGGACTCTGTATAGAAGGCGCAGTTATTGCGGCCATCTTGCTTAGCTCTATGCATCGCGATTTCGGCATTTACCAGTAATCCGCTAGAGTCCTCGGCATCATCGGGGTAAATCGCAACCCCCATGCTTGAGGTGAGGCGTGCCTGACCATGTTCACCTAAAATAAAAGGCTGATCAAACACCTTACGTAAGTTGTTAATCTGCAGCAGTAAGCCATCGTTACTGTCAATATTGGGTAGGAGTACAGCGAACTCATCACTGCCTAATCGAGCGACGGTAACTAAGTCATCTAAGATCAAATCAAAACGACGACTCAGCTCAAGTAGAACCTCATCACCGACTGGGTGGCCATAGCTTTCATTTATATGCTTAAAGAGATCAACATCTATATAGACCAAGGCCAAACGGGTATTGCAGTGACTTGCCTGCTTTAGCTCTTGCTCTAAGCCAGTATTGAGTGCCATACGATTAGGCAGCTTGGTCAGCGGGTCGTGAAATGCGACCTTAGCGAGTTCGGCTTCACTCTGCTTTTGCGCCGAGATATCGTTAAATACTGCGACAAAATATTGGATCAGATGCTCATCATCATAGACGGCGCTAATATTAAGCAGCTGTGGAAAGATGGCGCCACTCTTACGACGATTCCAGATCTCACCGTGCCACTTGCCTCTGCTGAGCAGGTCGCCCCACATCTTGGTAAAAAAGCTTTTCTCATGACGTCCAGAGTTAAGTACTCGCGGGTTTTTGCCTAACAGTTCCTCTTTCTTATAACCCGTAATCTTGCTAAAGGCACCATGAGCATCGACAATCGTTCCATCGACATCGGTAATGATCACTCCCTCTACCGAATTTTCGAAGACTCTCGACGCCAGTTCGAGCTGCTCTTTCGCCGCCTTATGTGATGAGATATTACGCGAGATCCCAATCACTCCAGTGAGCTCCCCATCATCATTGATGGCTGGCACCTTAGTGGTCTCCAACCAAGAGTCTATATCACCAATATCTAGGCCTTCACATTCGCCGGCACTGACTTGTACTCCCTGACGAATAGACTCGATATCGCTAGCAATAAAGTGCTTAGCCAAGCGTGGCTCAAACAGCTCATCATCGGTGAAGTTGAGAATCAGCTCTCGTGGACGGTTCCAAGCAAGCTCTACGCTGTGATTTACCATCATGTAGCGGCCAGATTCATCTTTAATCCAGACATGCTCTTTCATGCAGTCGATAAAGGCCTGCAAACTTATCTGGCTGGCCTGATGACTCACATCACGCATACTGTTTTGGTCGCGCTTAAATTGACGATATATCTGAGCTAAATCCAGTTCTATGCTATCGGCAAAAACTTTCAATAACCGCCGGGTTTCAGCTTGTTGAGCGCGGACAGTAAGAGTCGGAATGTCTGTTGCTGGACAGATACAGATATAGCCAAACAGAGCGCCTGCTGGCCAGTTGATGGGAAGTAAACATTGAATACTGGTATCGAGTTCAACTAGAGTTTCACCTTCATCAGGCTGCTGCCTAGGCAAATAGCGATAGACCTGCTTTCGGGTCAGTTGCAGCCTGTCCAGACTCTCCTGACTAATATTGGCATAGCCGATAGGAATAAACTTATCGGTTTGATCTACCTGTAATAACGCGGCCCCGCACTGGGCTATTCGTGCCAGCATATCGATAGATTGCTGCCATTCATCCCGTTGTGCTTGCGTTATTGTGATATTAATCAACTCTATGTCCTATTAATCTTTCCACGATGGCTCAAAAGTACTCAGTCAATTATCCAAGTGCTCAATACAATAAAGTACTAAATA
>NZ_BPET01000033.1 GCF_019654915.1 Shewanella sp. MBTL60-007
CTCCCTTGTGTTACCGCTCGACTTGCATGTGTTAGGCCTGCCGCCAGCGTTCAATCTGAGCCATGATCAAACTCTTCAATTAAAGTTTTGATGGTCCGAAGACCTGCTCAATGAATTATACTGTTTTTCATCAACCTTAAGGCTAATGAAGTTTACATATTGCTATGGTCACTCAGTGGTTCATCGAGAAAATTTTTGATTACATCTAAGATGTAATTTCGATTAACTCAACACCTGTGAGTGCCCACACAGATTTGCTTGTCATATTGTTAAAGAGCGTTGCTAATTCTATTAAGACTAGGTCTTTCAAACTAGCGCCTTAGACGCTTAGGTCGTTTGGCTGAGGAGGCGTATTCTACACTCTCCGGTGTTGGCGTCAAGCGTTTATTTTAAGAAGTTTTTCAAGCGATGATTCTTTATACAAGGCACATCAAATGAAGCTCTTAAACCGCTTGTTACCAGAGCTAAACCTTCCTAAGAAGTTTAACTCACTAACTCTGCTTGCTAGGCGTGTTGCCTGCTGCGCCGTGTCAGTGGGGTCGCATTATAGGGAGATTCGAAAAGAGCGCAAGCGCTTTTTCCTATAATTTTAGACTTTTTTTAAGGTATTTAGTTAGGCACAATTTAGTCACTAGTTACCCTCAGAGTTATCCACAACCCTCTTCGGAGTTGTCGCTTTTTTTACACTTCCAAGCGATTCTAGCCCTTCATCTAAATGGTAATAGTTCCTCTTAGGCTATAAGCCCCTGGTGACTCTTAACTCTCTAGTCCGCTTTAACCTAGCCAGTATATATAGCTTAACTTTCTCTATACTGCCAAAACTGACAACTTCACTCAATATATATGAGCAATAAAAAAGGGGGACTCATATTAAGTCCCCCTTCTATCTATAGCTCTATTCGGTATAGCACTCTTATCAGCTTAGCTTACCGTGGCATTGTTTATACTTCTTACCAGATCCACATGGGCATGGATCGTTACGGCCAACTTTCTCGCCATCGCGAACAACTGGCTGAGTAGCAGCTAGCGCAGCACTTTCTTCTGCGCCAACTAACGCTTCGGCTTCGGCGTGCTGATAATCACGACGGATCTTTGCGTCTTCTTGACGACGGCGCTCTTCCATCTCTTCTACATCAGATTGTGCCTGTACTTGTACTTTAGACAACACACTAATCACATCGTGCTTTAATGACTCAAGCATTTGCTGGAATAGCTCGAACGACTCGCGCTTATATTCCTGCTTAGGATTCTTCTGTGCATAGCCACGTAAGTGGATCCCTTGACGAAGGTGATCCATCGCCGAAAGGTGTTCTTTCCAAAGGCCATCTAGGGTTTGTAGCATTACCGCTTTTTCGAATTGACGTAGAACTTGCTCGCCTACCATCTCTTCTTTGGCTTTATATGCATTAACCCAAGTCTCAACAATACGCTCACGTAACGTCTCTTCGTGTAGGTCGTCTTCTTTATCTAACCATTCTTGAATAGGCAGACTCATCGCATATTCTTGCTGAAGACGCTTCTCTAGACCTTCTACGTCCCAAAGCTCTTCTACAGACTGACGTGGAATATACTGATCGATTAGGCCATTAACCACATCTTCTTGAATATTAGTAATCGTATCTTTGATGCTTTCAGCATCCATCAATTCATTACGCTGGGCGTAAACAACTTGACGTTGGTCATTGGCAACATCATCGAACTCAAGTAGCTGCTTACGGATATCGAAGTTACGCGCTTCAACTTTACGTTGTGCGTTTTCGATAGCACGTGACACCCATGGATGCTCAATCGCTTCGCCCTCTTCCATACCTAACTTCTTCATCATTGAAGAAACACGGTCAGAAGCGAAGATACGCATTAGGCTATCTTCCATAGATAGGTAGAAACGTGATGAACCCGCATCACCCTGACGGCCCGAACGACCACGTAGCTGGTTATCGATACGGCGAGATTCGTGACGCTCAGTACCAAGAATGTGTAGACCACCCGCCTCAACCACTTCATCATGACGAATTTTCCAGTCGGCCTTAATCTTAGCCTTCTGTTCGTCAGTAGGATTGGTTAATGCGTCAACCTCCATGTTCCAGTTACCACCTAACACGATATCGGTACCACGACCTGCCATGTTAGTGGCAACAGTTACCGCACCAGTGCGACCAGCTTGAGCAACGATGTCTGCTTCACGCTCGTGGAACTTGGCGTTCAAGATCTCATGGGGGATCTTTTCCTTTTTCAGTAAGCTGTGTAGTAGTTCTGATTGCTCAATCGAAACCGTACCCACCAATACTGGCTGGCCGCGTTCACGACAACCAACGATATCTTTTACGATCGCCGCATATTTTTCTTGAGCCGTTAGATAAACCAAGTCCGGATGATCTTTACGCACCATTGGACGGTTTGTAGGAACAACTACTGTATCTAGACCGTAGATGTGTTGGAATTCGAACGCTTCTGTGTCAGCTGTACCCGTCATACCGGCAAGCTTTTCATACTGGCGGAAGAAATTCTGGAAAGTGATCGATGCTAATGTTTGGTTTTCATTTTGAATATGAACGCCTTCTTTAGCCTCAACTGCTTGATGCAGACCTTCAGACCAACGACGGCCTGGCATAGTACGGCCAGTGTGTTCATCGACAATAATGACTTCATTATCTTGAACAATATAGTCTACGTCTTTTTCAAATAGAGTATGTGCGCGCAATGCGGCGTTAACATGGTGCAGCAATGAGATGTTAGCAGCAGAGTATAGTGAATCACCTTCAGCTAGCATGCCACGTTCAGTTAAAAGTACCTCGACCTTCTCTTGGCCGCGCTCCGTCATATGAACTTGCTTTGATTTCTCATCAACAGAGTAATCGCCTTCACCCACATACTCTTCAGTATCTTCTTTCTCTTGAGCGATAAGGTTAGGGATCAATGTATTGATCTTGATATATAGCTCAGAGCTATCTTCAGCTGCACCAGAAATAATTAACGGCGTACGTGCCTCATCGATAAGGATTGAGTCGACTTCATCGATTAGGGCATAGTGAAGCGGACGCTGTACACGTTCAGCTGGTGAGAACGCCATGTTGTCACGCAGGTAATCGAAACCGAATTCGTTGTTTGTACCGTAGGTGATATCGGCATCATAAGCGGCTTTCTTTTCAACTTGACCAAGACCCGCAACGTTAATACCAACTGTTAAGCCTAGGAATTCAAAAAGAGGACGGTTATTTTCAGCATCACGAGCAGCTAGGTAGTCGTTCACTGTAATAACGTGTACGCCTTTACCTGTTAGACCATTTAGATATGCAGGCAGAGTTGCCGTTAGGGTTTTACCTTCACCGGTACGCATTTCAGCGATGCGGTTACTATCCAAAATCATACCACCGATAAGCTGCACATCGAAATGACGCATCTCAAAGACACGCTTCGACGCTTCACGTACTGTAGCAAATGCTTCAGGTAAAACACCTTCTAATGATTCACCACCGTCTAAACGCTCGCGGAAGTGGGCGGTTTTTGCTTTTAATTCTTCATCTGATAGCTTTTCATACTCAGCTTCTAGTGCGTTAATCTTATTAACGACTTTACCAAATGCTTTAAGTGTACGATCGTTGCGACTACCAAATACTTTTGTCAGTAATTTACCAAACATCTGAACCACTTCTATGTTATTGGCCAAGTCCCTTTTAGAGCCTGAAAGCCGATTTTACGATTACCCTGCCTTGCGGTAGACATATTTTTGCGGATCTATCTGTTGTCCACCGCGCAACACTTCATAGTGTACATGAGGCCCAGTTGAGCGCCCAGTACTCCCCATAACTGCGATTTTATCGCCTTTAGCGACCACATCACCCACATTTACTGACAAAGCTTTATTGTGACCATAGCGAGTGCTTAGACCATTTCCATGATCAATTTCGACTAACTCACCATAACCAAACATCTTGTCTGCCCATGTAACCACGCCACCTGCGGTTGCGATTACATCGGAGCCCTCTTTCCCGGCAAAGTCGATGCCTTTATGCATCGTGCGTTTACCGTTAAAAGGATCATTACGTAAACCGTAGGGCGAAGATAACCAACCTTTTTGAATTGGTCGCCCAGATATATAACGTTCTTCATCTATATGGAGATTAGATGCTACTGTTTCAAGTAGTGAAAGCTGAACATTATTATTATCTATTCGAGATACCAGCTCATCCATATCGGCGATAAGCTGATCGAGTTCGATGTTAGTACCTAATTCACTGATACCACCAACACCGACTTCTGAAGAGAAATCAAATTGATCTTCTAATTGATTATTTACTGCAACTTGTTGGCCCAGCGCTTCTAAGCGCGTAAGTTTAGCCTGCATACGAGCAACATGAGTCACCAACATCGAAAGCTGAGTTTCAGTCGCACTCTTCAGTGCAATTAACTCATCTTTTTGTTCTTCACGAGCCATACGCTCACTATCGACATTAGCTTGCTGCTGTGTAAGTTGCTTAGCACTGTGCTGATAAAGGCCTGTACCCGCTGCGATGAGCAGTATAGGTAAAAGCAGCCAACGCTTTCCTGGTTGCCAGCGGGTGGCACCATTTCGACCTTGAATAAAAACTGTTACACTCATAGCCTAATTAAGCCATTTTATTATCATATGAAAAAGCCCCCTCAGGATCTCAGTCAATTACTGCATCAGCAAGGCACTATGCCTAATCTAGCTGAAAAAGCAGAACTGTTACTACACTTAGATCACTACGTGAAACAAGTGCTAACTGGTCCAGTGACAGAGCAACTAAAGGTTGCCAATTTACGTCAAGGGATCTTGGTTATTGAAACAACTACGGCTGCATGGGCGGCAAGAATAAACTTCCAAAAACCCAAAATACTACAATTGCTACAAGCCGAAACGCTACCCATGCTTACCGCAATCGAAGTTAAAGTCAACCCAAGCTTGTTAATGTATGAAACAAAACCCAAGGCCGCTCACAACCTAATTAGTGAAAATGCCGCCGCTCATATAGAGGCGTTAGCTGAACATACAGAGGGGACATTAGCGCTAAAACTAAAACGGCTGGCTGCATTAGCCAGCCGTTCAAGGCAATCTTAGTTCGCAGTTAAGCGAATACAGCCCCAGCGGGAACTGAGAAGCTGACTGGTGCGTCGGCTTCTTTTTCAAAGCTCACGATTTCCCAAGCGTCTTGCTGTGCAAGCATAGCACGCACTAACTGGTTGTTAAGTGCATGTCCTGTTTTATAAGCACAGAACTCACCCACAATTGCATGACCAGCCACATATAGATCACCAAAGGCATCAAGAATCTTGTGCTTAACGAACTCGTCCTCATAACGCAGGCCATCGGGGTTGAGGACGCGATATTCGTCAAGTACAACAGCATTTTCCATGCTGCCGCCTAGTGCAAGATTATTTGCTCTTAGGTATTCAATATCACGCATAAAACCAAAGGTTCTTGCACGGCTGATATCTTTAACAAAAGCAGACGATGAAAAATCCATAACCATATGCTGCTGACTACGAGCGATCTCTGGGTGGTTAAAGTCAATTGCGAAATCGACTCTGAAGCCTTTAAAAGGTTTCAACTCTGCCCATTTATCACCGTCTTCAACGCGGATTGGTTTAGTGATTTTGATGTATTTTTTAGCTGCGCTCTGCTCTTGAATACCAACTGATTGTAGTAGGAAAACAAAAGGACTCGCACTGCCATCCATAATAGGAATTTCAGGCGCGTCAACTTCGATAACTGCGTTATCAATGCCTAGTCCGGCTAGCGCTGCAAATAGATGCTCAATTGTTGAGATACGAACACCATCGTCATTAACCAAAGCGGTACACATAGTTGTCTCACGCACTTGATCGGCAACAGCTGGAATTTCCACTGCTGGCGTCAAATCGGTACGAACTAGCTTAATGCCGGTATTAACTGGTGCGGGCTTAATGATCAAAGTCACCTTGTTGCCGGAATGCAATCCAACACCAGTAGTCTTAACCATTTCTTTCACAGTTCTTTGAAAAATCATGTACTTACCCGTTTATTATCTCAACAAAAAAGCACTAACCACACACTTTTCAGTCGTGCGTAGGCGATGCTGGTCGGATATCTTAGCATATCTTTGCAAATTCACCAAAACTCACTCAGCTTTTCGACAACACTTTAGTATTGCCTTATATTTCTTAACTATTTATTAACACTTAAGTTAATCAGCTTGCTTACGCAAAAATGCTGGGATATCCAAGTAGTCAAGTTCGTTCTTTTTCTCGGTCACAGGTGTCGCCACTTGTGGCTGAGCTGCTGGTGCCGTATTACCATGAGATACAGTCGGTGTAATCGTATCTTCAGGGGTAATGTTTTCAACGCGAGTTTCAGCAGGAACGATTGGTTCTGGACGCGGAGCAGGCTTTGAAACCAACTGAATATCAGGCTTCTTCTCTGCGCCGATACCCGTTGCAACAACCGTTACGCGTAGCTCGTCAGACATTTCTGGATCGATAACCGCACCCACAACGACTGTAGCGTTATCAGACGCATAAGCCTTAACATGGTTACCCACAGTCTCGAACTCTTCGATACTCATATCCATGCCAGCAGTGATGTTCACAAGCACGCCGCGAGCGCCAGCAAGATCGATATCTTCTAATAGCGGGCTAGCCACAGCAGCTTCCGCCGCTTCTTCTGCACGGTCTTCACCACTTGCGACACCTGTGCCCATCATGGCATTACCCATTTCTGACATTACGGTTTTCACGTCGGCGAAGTCGACGTTGATTAGACCTGGGCGAGTAATAAGCTCTGCAATACCTTGAACAGCACCAAGCAATACGTTGTTAGCTGCGGCAAACGCATCTAATAAAGAAGTACCGCGGCCTAGCACTTTAAGTAACTTCTCGTTAGGGATGGTAATTAACGAGTCCACGTGCTTCGCTAACTGCTCAATACCTTGGTCAGCGAAGGTCATGCGCTTCTTACCTTCAAATGGGAAAGGCTTAGTCACAACAGCAACCGTTAGAATGCCTTCTTCACGAGCAATCTCTGCTACCACTGGAGCTGCACCAGTACCAGTGCCACCACCCATACCTGCAGCGATAAAGATCATGTCTGAACCTTTAATCGCATTACGAATGCTTTCTTTGTCTTCTTCTGCCGCTAGACGACCGATTTCAGGGTTTGCGCCAGCCCCTAAACCTTTAGTTACGTCACGACCTAATTGAATTGTGGTTGATGCAGCAGACTTACGCAGCGCCTGTGCGTCAGTATTTGTTGCCACAAACTCAACACCTTCGATGTTGTGTTTAACCATATGCTCGACAGCGTTACCGCCGCCACCACCGACACCGATGACCTTAATCACCGCTTCGTCTGAATGACTATCCATGATCTCAAACATGGTCTTTTCTCCGTTCTGCCTGCGTTATTAACTAAAACTCACCTTTAAACCAACTCTGGACCCGATTCCAAAGACTGGTGACCCCTTGTCGCTCAGGGCGCTCGAACTGACGCTCGATGACTCTGCGCGCACCATAGTGAAGCAACCCAACTCCGGTAGAGTAAATAGGCTGATCCACATATTCATGTAAACCTTTCACTGGTAGCGGCTGCGCCATTCTTACTGGCATGCCAAATGTCGCTTCGGCAATATCTACCGCACCTTCAATCGATGCCGTACCGCCAGTAATAACAATGCCCGCCGCAACTTGATCTTCTAAACCGCTATCGCGTAACTGCTTTAAGATCAGTTCAAATAATTCTTGGTATCTAGGTTCAACCACTTCCGCCAGCGTATGACGCGACATGCTACGAGACGGACGACCACCCACTGAAGGGACTTCGATACTGTCTTCACGGCTCACCATTGAACTACGAGCACTAGCATGCTGTACCTTAATCTGTTCAGCGTGAGATAAGGGGGTACGGAATATCTTAGCGATATCATTGGTCACCTGATTACCCGCAACTGGAACCACTGCGCAATGACGCAGTGCACCGTTGGTATAAACCGCGATATCAGTTGTACCACCGCCCATATCGACCAAGCAGACACCTAAGTCTTTCTCATCGTCGGTCAACACCGAGTCGGCCGAAGCTATCGCTGAGAACACTAGATCATCGACTTTCAATCCACAGCGCTCAACGCTCTTGGTTATGTTCTTAGCCATATCGTTAGCACAAGTCACGATGTGTACCTTGGCTTCCATACGCATACCTGACATGCCTATTGGGCTCTTAATACCATCTTGCACATCGATTGCGTACTCTTGCGGTAACACATGCAAAATACGACGTTCCGTTGGGATCTTTACCGAGCGTGCCGTATGGATGACATTATCAACGTCTTCCTGCGTCACCTCTTCGTCATTGATCGATACCATGCCGTTTTCATTCTGACATTCGATATGTTTACCCGAGATACTCAAGTAAACCGAAGAGACTTGGCAATCTGCCATGAGCTCAGCTTGGTCTAGTGCTCTTTGTACACTACGTACGATAGAGTCGAGATCGTTAACGCCACCTTTATCCATCCCTCTTGAAGGGTGATTTCCAAGGCCGACAATACTGATCTCACCGTCAGGCAACACTTCACCAATGATCACAGCGACCTTCGATGTCCCTATGTCCAATCCCACGATCAGATTTCTATCTAGATTCTTGGTCATTAATTAACGGCTCTCTTTCTTTGCATCATCCCAACCTACGGCCAAACCTGTGTCGTAGCGCAAATCCACAATCGCTACCTGCTTATCCTGCTTAGTAAGCTGCGGGTAGACGTGGATAAATCTTTGTATCCTTGCCATCTTGTCTTCGCGGCCCAATTCCAGCTTTATGCCGTTATTGAGCTGTGCGTGCCAAGCATGCCTTGGGCTCAAACTTAAACTCTGTAAGTTAAAGCCATTAATTCTTAATAATTCACCCAATTGCTGGTAAGTAGTTAGCACCGACTTACTTTGCTCTTCAGGGCCGGTCAAGAAAGGTAAGTTAGGTATACCTTCTTTCGCTGGCGCATCAAACACTTCGCCATAAATATTGAGCCAATCATCACCATTCCAATGTGCGACTGGCTTTTGTTCAACCAGATAGACCTTCAATTTCGCAGGCCACTCTCGTCTCACCGAGGCTTGATACACCCAAGGCAAACCTTCTAACGCATCTTGCACCTGATTAACATCGGCGGAGAAAAAGCTTCGCTGCATTAAATCCTGCAGTGCAACTTGGATCTCCTTGTCGCTGGTATATAACCGCTCTCCGCTAATCGCAACCGCTTCAATAGGTAGCGCATCGGCATCATTTAGCACGGAATTGAGTTTCATTACTGCCATCGACAAACCGATCAATACACACAGTAAAAACACCACTCCGAAACACAGATACCAATCGGCTTGCGAAAGCAAAACCCGAACACGCTGACCTTTATCGCGCCAAGACACCTTTAGGCTTCCTTTTGCAACCGTAAGCCCGAAAAATCGGCCATTATATAGCCCTTATTCCAAGCGTCAAAATTTGATGAGCAAGTTAAGCTATATAGCTCTAAATTACGCATTTTTTTCATCTGTCGATGCAGAATCAAACCCTAAATTCGACTCAGCGAGACTGCGTGACAGCATGCCAATACTGCCTGCCCCTTGGGTCAGCAACAGATCGCCGTCTTGCAAGATTTCCGGTAATACCGTCTCTAACTGCTCGGTGCTGGCAACAAATACCGGTTCAACCTGACCACGTACTCGAATCGAACGACATAGTGCACGGCTATCGGCACCGGGAATAGGCGCTTCGCCCGCAGAATAAACATCGAGCATCAATAAGCAATCGACTTGTGATAAGACTTCAACAAAGTCTTCATACAGATCGCGAGTACGACTATAACGGTGGGGCTGATAGATCATCACTAGACGACGTTCAGGCCAACCCAGTCTGGCTGCCTTAATGGTTGCAGCGACTTCGCTTGGGTGATGGCCATAGTCATCGACCAACTTAATCTCGCCTTTACTTGTCGCGAACTCACCGATCTGCTGGAAGCGACGACCGATACCTTGAAACTCAGCCAAAGCAGCAACAATCGCTTCATCTTCAATATCATCTTCAGTCGCAACCGCAATTGCAGCCAGCGAATTCAATACATTGTGCTCACCAGGCAGGTTGACCGATAACTGCAGATCCTCAAAACCAGCACGTCTAACGGTAAACTCGCAGCTATAGCCTGTCTGCTTGAAATCTAGTGCACGAACATCGGCATCTTCACTGAAACCGTAAGTAACAATGCGGCGACCGATACGCGGAATAAGCTCGCGCACGATAGGGTCGTCGATACACACCACTGCAACACCATAGAAAGGCAGGTTATGCAGGAAATCAACGAAGGTTGTTTTAAGCTTCTCTAGATCGCCTTCATAGGTATCCATATGGTCAGCTTCGATATTAGTCACTACGCTAACCATCGGCTGCAGATGTAAGAAGCTCGCATCACTCTCATCCGCCTCGGCGATAAGATAACGGCTGTGACCTAATCTGGCATTGGTGCCAGCACTATTGAGTAAGCCACCAATAACAAATGTTGGATCGCGTTCAGCCTGCGCATAAACACTGGCAATCAAGCTAGTCGTAGTCGTTTTTCCGTGGGTGCCGGCAACAGCAACGCCATGACGGTAACGCATCAGCTCCGCTAGCATCTCAGCACGGCGTACCACTGGGATCCTTAGCTCTTTTGCTGCCACTAACTCTGGGTTATCTGCACTAATCGCCGTAGAAACCACAACTACATCCACGTCTTTGATCTGACTGGCATCATGCCCAATATAGATAGTCGCGCCAAGTTGAGTTAATCGTTCAGTCACCGCACTTTCGGCGATATCAGAACCACTTAACTTGTAACCTTCATTAACAAGCACTTCCGCTATGCCGCCCATACCGGCACCACCTATTCCAACGAAATAGATGTGCTTAACCCTGCGCATTTCAGGGATCATGGATCTTAGCTGCGAATACTTCTCTGCTTTGTTACTCATCTCAACCCTTCTGTGCTAATCGAATACAGACGTTGGCGACTCTTTGCGTTGCATCTAAAATCGCTACGTCTCGAGCACGTTGGCCCATATTGCATAATTCTTGTTTGTCAGATGCCAGCATCGACAACTTAGTCATCAACTTGCTGGTATCTACGATCGGCTGTGGCAACAGAAAAGCTGCCCCAGCGTTAACTAAAACTTTGGCATTTTTCGTTTGATGGTCATCTACTGCATGTGGGTAAGGCACCAATAAGCTCGGCAAGCCTACGGCGGCCAACTCAGATACAGTTAACGCACCTGACCGGCAAACCACCACATCAGCCCAACGGTATGCCGCTTCCATATCATCGATAAACTCGGCAACACTAACGCTACCATCTTGGCCTAGTCGCTGGTATTCCGCCTTCACCGATGCCAGATTATCACGCCCGACTTGATGCCAAACTGTCATAGAGTGAGTCTTACTCACCCCCTGCAACACACTTGGCATCACATCATTAAAAATCTTCGCCCCTAAACTACCGCCAACAACGAGTACCTTTAGCGAGTCATCATCACAGGAGTGCTCGCGCTTATCTCCAAGGGCAATCAACTCTTTACGGATAGGGTTACCCACCGTTTCCGCCTTAATGTCGGTAAAGGTACCTTCAAAGGCGCACAGCACTTCAGATGCGATGCGCGACAATAACCTATTGGTCATGCCAGGAATGGCATTTTGCTCATGCAACACCAGTGGGATACCGCAAAGCTTGGCAGCGACGCCACCTGGACCACTGGCAAAACCGCCCATTCCCATCACCACATCAGGCTTAAAACTCTTAATGACGGCGCGCGCTTGCATCACTGAGCGCAAGATCTTAAAAGGCGCGGCCAACTTACGCATCAAGCCATTACCACGTACGCCCTTAATATCGATAAAGTCGATATCGAAGCCATGTTGAGGCACAAGCCTCGCTTCCATTCGCTCAGCCGTGCCTAACCAACGTACTTTCCAGCCTTGCTGGCTTAAATACTTAGCGACTGCCAACGCAGGAAACACATGGCCGCCAGTACCGCCTGCCATGATTAAAATGCGTTTTTCTTCAGCTTGGTTAGTCATCATCTCACTCATTATTTGTTTGCCCGGCCTTCGATGGCCTGGATAACACTCAATCTTCTTTCATGGTCAATTCGGATCAGCATCATAGCTGCCGCTGTCATCACCCATAAACTACTACCGCCATAACTAATAAATGGCAGGGTTAATCCTTTGGTTGGCAACATACCGATACTGGCACCGACGTTTACCACCGTCTGGAAACAGATCCAGATGCCGATGCCGTAGGCTAAATAGCCTTCAAATGCACGCTCCAGTGCCAAACACATATTACCCAGCTTAATCGCTCGCAGTGCCACAAACAGCAACACTGACAAAACAGCGATAATGCCGATAAACCCTAGCTCTTCGCCAATCACCGCGAAGATAAAGTCGGTATGTGCCTCAGGCAGATACTCCAACTTCTGAATACTGTTACCTAGCCCCT
The DNA here is from genome assembly GCF_019654915.1 of Shewanella sp. MBTL60-007. Classification (GTDB taxonomy): domain Bacteria; phylum Pseudomonadota; class Gammaproteobacteria; order Enterobacterales; family Shewanellaceae; genus Shewanella. The sequence goes on from NZ_BPET01000033.1 coordinate 12,507, forward strand.
GACCAAACCAATCGCCGCGACCATAGGCCATCAGTGACTGAGTCAGCTGATAACCGCTGCCAAACGGATCTTGCCATGGGTCAAGAAACGAGGTGACTCGTCGCATACGATAAGGCTCTAGCAGTACAAGCGCCACGAATGCCAGAATCCCGGTTAAGATCAGCGCAAAGAAATCCAGTAATCGCGCCCCTGCTAAAAACAGCAAACCGACCGTGCCAACAAATAGCACCACCACCGTCCCTAAGTCAGGCTGCATCAAAATCAAAAACGCATACACGGCAAAAACAGCAATCGGCTTATAGAAGCCTTTAGCATTTTCCCTAATCTCTTGGTGGCGCCTTACCAAGTAACCCGCCATATAGATAGCAAAAGCAAACTTAGCTATCTCGGCAACCTGAATACGGATAGGCCCGATAGATAACCAACGAGTCGCCCCGTTTACCGTGGTTCCCACAATCAACACCGCCACCAACATGATCCCTACGAGCAACAGCAGCAGCGGGCTAAAATTTTGCCAATGACGCATCTCTACTTGCAAAACCACAGCAGCAATGATTACACAGCCCACAAGGTAAGCGCCATGACGCCAAACAAAATGAAACGGGTTTCCCGTTAAAGTCTGCGCCTCCGGCATAGAGGCTGACATCACCATAACAAAGCCAAAACAGATCAACGACAAAACAGCAAATAATAATGCTCTATCGTACAGCTGCATCCCAGGTGCAGCTCTGTCACTAAACAGATTTGGCAACGACCATTTAATGCGGTTGCCAAACAGGCTTAACTGCTTATCACTACTCGCCATGGATCGCTTCAACTAGGCTACGGAATTCATCTCCACGGGCCATAAAGTTGCAATACATATCTAAACTTGAGCAAGCGGGTGACAAGATCACGATATCACCAGCGGTGGCTAACTCATTAGCCTTCGCCACAGCCTCTGCCATGGTGGAGACTTTTATCGCCTCGGGTTTTAATGCCGCAATTTTGTCAGCATCTTTACCTAAAACAATTAACTGACTGACCTTCTCAAGCACTGGCTCTAGCGGTTTAAAGTCTGCGCCTTTACCATCACCACCGGCGATCAAAATCAATTCACCTAAGTGCTCACTTAAGCCGTCAATGGCGGCAACCGTAGCACCGATATTCGTCGCTTTAGAGTCGTTGACATAAGTCACACCGGCAATATCAGCAACCACTTCACAACGGTGAGCGAGGCCTAAAAATGCCTTAGCAACCTCTATCTGAAAATCACGTTCAATACCTGCCGCTGAGGCTAACGCCATCGCGGCGATAATGTTCGCTTGGTTGTGACTGCCAACAAGTGCAACATCACTCACAGGCATTATCTGGCTAGTGCCTTGTACTATCATGCCAGCAGAGATCCCCCAGTCATCAACTTCTGGAGCATCTAAACCGAAGCTTTGCTGGTTGGTTGGGTTATTAGGGATAGTTAACGCATCTTCGCGATTAAATAGCACCATTTTGCTCTGCTTATAGAGCTTAAGCTTGGCCTGACGGTATGACTCAAGGTCGCTGTAGCGATCCATGTGATCTTCACTAATGTTGAGGCAAGTTGCCGCAACACACTGCAAGCTATGGGTTGTTTCTAACTGGAAACTCGATAGCTCTAGGATATACAGATCTTTAGGCTCGATGAGTAGGTCCAGTGCTGGCACACCGATATTGCCACCGACAGCGTAAGAGCAGCCACTGGCTTTAGCCATCTCACCTACTAAGGTGGTGACAGTCGTCTTGCCGTTAGAGCCCGTGATACCGATAACCTTGGCTGACGTTTCGGCCACAGCGCGGGCAAACAGCTCAACATCACCGATCACCTCTATGCCCATATCAAACGCAACCCTAACCTCTGGGGTTTCGCACGCAATACCAGGACTAATAATGATCTGCTGTGCCTGCACCAAGTAACGACAGTCGAAGCCACCAGTGATAAGAGTCACTTGCGGAAACTCTGTAGCCAAGCTCTCAGCCCCCGGCGGTTGAATTCGACTATCCATGACTAAAGGAATAATTCCTTGCCCACACAGGTAGCGCACAACAGATAAACCTGTTGCACCTAAACCTAAAACTATGTGTGAATATTGCTGCGCCATATCAGACCTATCTACTCTTCTATATAAAATGAGTTAATTAATTTAACTCGATTATCTCAATTTCAAGGTTGCTAGCCCAAGCAAGACTAGGAACAAAGAGATAATCCAAAAACGAACAATGACTCGTGGCTCCGGCCATCCCTTCAGCTCATAATGATGATGAATGGGTGCCATACGGAAGATGCGCTGGCCGCGTAGTTTGTACGAGCCTACCTGCAAGATTACCGACACAGTCTCCATAACGAACACGCCGCCCATAATCACCAATAAGATCTCTTGACGCACTAGTACCGCGATAGCACCTAATGCCGCGCCTAAAGATAACGAGCCTACATCACCCATGAATACTTGTGCCGGATAGGTATTGAACCATAAAAAGCCTAGACCAGCCCCCACAATCGCCGTACAGACAATCACCAGTTCACCCGCTCCTGGCAGATAAGGCAGGTGCAAGTAGTTAGCAAACTGAACGTGACCAGAAAGGTAGGCTATCAAGGCAAATGCCGCAGCAACCATAACCGTTGGCATAATTGCCAAACCGTCCAGACCATCAGTTAGGTTAACCGCATTACTTGAGCCAACAATCGTGAAGTAAACCAATACGATAAAGAGGCCACCAAGCTGTGGCATCACATCTTTAAAGAATGGCACCACTAATTGGGTCTCTCCTGGGCTTTGCGCCGATGCGTAAAGGTAAACGGCAATCACCAGTGCAGCCAAAGACTGCAGCAGATATTTCCACTTAGCGATCAATCCCTTGGTGTCTTTTCTGACCACTTTACGATAATCATCGATAAAGCCAATCAAACCGAAAGTTGCCAGAACGAAGAGCACGACCCACACATAGCGGCTACCCAGATCGCCCCAAAGCAAGACACTGATAAACACACCCGCAAGGATCAGCAAGCCACCCATGGTTGGCGTGCCACGCTTACTGAAATGCGATTCAGGGCCATCGTTACGCACGACTTGACCAATCTGCATCAATTGCAAACGCTCGATCATCTTTGGTCCCCACCAAAGACTAAACACCATTGCCGTCATCAAGCCTAAAATGGCTCGAAACGTCACATATGAAAATACATTAAACCCACTATAAAATTGGGTTAAATACTCAGCCAGGTAAACCAGCATTAAACAAACTCCCCGCGACCAAAGGCCGTTGTTAAAGCTTCGACTACACGTTCCATTCTCGCACTGCGAGAACCTTTCACTAACACGGTAATTTCGGCAGGTAATTCGTTAATGTATTGAATTAACCCCGCAACCAAATCATCTATATCCGTGTAGTGTTTGGAACCAAAAGCGTGACTCGCACCCTCGCTTAGCGTGCCGACACAAAATAGCGCGTTGACGCCTTTCGCCTTGGCTAATTCCCCAAGCTCACGATGCAAAAGGGCGGCATTGTCGCCTAATTCGCCCAAATCGCCCAGTACTAAACAGCGATTTCCTTTAATTTCTTGAAGCCAGTCAATTGCAGCGCCTACAGAAGCCGGGTTTGCGTTATAGCTATCATCGATCACCGTCACCCGCCCAAGAGCGCTTGGTAACATGCGTCCCTTTACTGGCTTTAGCTGGCTAAGTCCTTGGCAAATATGGCTCAAAGATAAACCAAGCGCGAGACAGATGCTGGTTGCCGCTAGGGCATTTGAAACCTGATGACGCCCAGCTAAGGGCAAGGACACCTGTTTCGCATCGTTATGATGGTTAATTGTGAAACTGTAGCGGCCATAGTTATCGCTGCTCAATTCACTCGCCGAAATATCGAGATCTCGGCTAATGTCATTTTCTATGCCAAAACGCAGTTGCTTTAGATGAGCCGAAGCCGCAAGCATCACATCTGCAAATGGATCATCGGCATTGACTACCGCTGTGCCACCATTTGCGACATGATTAAAGATTTCAGATTTCGCCGTAGCAACGCCTTGCAGCGAACCGAACCCTTCAAGGTGAGCCGATGCAACGTTATTCACCATGGCCACGCAAGGTTTGACTAGGCTAGAGGTGTAATCAATTTCCCCAGCATGGTTAGCACCAAGTTCAAACACGCCAAACTCGTCACCTTGCTCTAATCTCAACAGAGTTAATGGCACGCCAATTTCATTATTGAAGTTACCCGCGGTATAGAGAACTTGGTGCTCTTGCGACAAGATAGTCGCTATCATCTCTTTGACGCTGGTTTTACCATTAGAACCAGTTAGTGCCACACAAGTAGGCCCAATCTGCTCGCGCACATAGGCGCCAATGTCACCCATCGCGCGCTGACTATTTGCAACGACAATTTGTGCAGCGTCTATCGGTAACTCTCTTTCTACCAACAATGCATTCGCACCAGCATCGACCGCCGCTTGAGCAAAGTTATGGCCATCAAAATTTTCACCTTTCAACGCCACGAAAAGCGTCTTGCTATCTACCGCTCGACTGTCACTAGAGACACTTTCAATCGGCAGATCGTCGCCAATCAGCTGGCCATTGAGGCGCGCCGCTAACTCGGCTAAAGAAACCCTGATCATGCATCACCTTCGGCAAGCGCTTTTGCGAATGCCCTTTCATCGTAATTCAATTTTTTACCATTAACTTCTTGATAGGTTTCATGGCCCTTGCCTGCCAGTAACACCATATCGCCTGCGTTTGCCTGAGCGATAATCTCTTTAATCGCTAGCTGACGGTCAACCTGCGACAAGGCAGCTTCAGGACGCTGCAAGCCCGTAAAAATATCGGCAATAATTGCCTTCGGATCTTCGCTTCTGCAGTTATCACTGGTGACCATCACACGGTCAGCAAACTGTTCTGCACTCGCCGCCATCATTGGACGCTTACCCTTGTCTCTATCGCCGCCGCAACCGAATAAGCACCACAACTGCCCTTTACAATGCACACGCAACGCTTTTAACGCCTGCTCGATTGCATCCGGCGTATGGGCGTAGTCAACCACAAGTGTGACACCATCTTTACCGGTGAAGCGCTCCATTCGTCCAGCCACAGGCTCAAGCTTGGCCGCAAGTGCTACGAGCACCTGCATATCTTCACCCAGCAGGTAAAGCGCACCGAGCGCCGCAACCAAATTGGACAAGTTAAAATCACCTAGTAGCGGTGAACGAAGCTGAGCTTCGCCAGTTGGCCACACTAAGGTGCAAGAAACGCCGCCATCATGAAAATGGTTGTCTTTGGTATAAATTGCAGCCGTAGCATCTCCTTTGACGCTAAAGCCTAATAACTTGTCAGAGGCTAAATCGGTCAGCCACTCACGACCGACTGGATCATCGGTATTGATTAAACCACCGCGCAGGTTGGCGAACTGGAATAGGCGCTTCTTGGCGATGCCATAAGCTTCCATCGTATGGTGATAATCGAGGTGATCTCGGCTTAAATTGGTAAACACCGCCACATCAAAGGGGACGGCTTCGACTCTGCCTTGCACTAAGCCGTGGCTAGAGACCTCCATCGCACAAGTATCTGCGCCTCTATGTTCAAATTCCTGCAACTGCTTGATAAGCGTGACAGGATCGGCGGTAGTGTTACCGCTATCGACAAGTTCACCCCATAGGCCATTGCCTAGAGTGCCCATCACAGCAGTGTGTTTATTTTGTAATAACTGCAGCTGAGCAATCAGCTGAGTCACCGAGGTTTTACCATTGGTTCCTGTCACACCGACAATCTTCGGCCGCGCTTTAGACAGAGGGTAAGCCTGAGCCGCCAAGGCAGATATTTGCCTGTTCAGCTGAAAAAATAAGATCTGGAGTCCACCGTCGTGAGTCACAGTGCCGTGTTTATCCGGAGAGTCGGTATGCACCAACGCCGCGATTGCCCCGCGCTCCAATGCCCCAGCAATAAACTGTCTGCCATCGACCTGGTAACCTGGAATTGCGACGAACAGGTCGCCTTCTCTTACTGCACGACTATCCAAAGTGATATCCAAGAAATCTTCAGATCCTGAATAATGAAACCATGGTGCCAGCAGATCGCGGATCAACATTACTCTACACTCCTAGAATGTGCAGCTAGACGCACCTTCTCTCGACTTGAAATAGGTTCTACATTGAGCATCTGCAGTGCTCCAGACATCACTGATGCAAATACAGGAGCAGCCACATCGCCGCCGTAATAACGATCGCCTTTAGGCTCGTTAACGACTACAGCAATGGCTAGCTTTGGATTATGTACCGGGGCAACGCCAGCAAATAGCGCGACGTAATCCTCACCATAACCGCCAGCAACCGCCTTACGTGCAGTACCCGTTTTACCTGCAACAGGGTAACCTTCGATATGTGCCTTACGTGCGGTGCCACCTTTCTCGGTAACGCCCACCAGCATCTCCATTACGCCTTGTGCTACCTCAGGTGAAAGCACCTGCGTACCTTGCGGCTCCTGCTTTAGCTTTAAAATTGAAACTGGGTAGAGTACGCCCTTGTTTCCTAAAATTGAGTACATTCTGGCAAGCTGCAATGGTGTTGCCATCAAGCCATAACCAAATGATAGCGTGGCTCGCTCAAACTCAGACCAGCGACGACGGTCGTGAATAAGACCTGCACTTTCACCCTCTAAGTTAATACCCGAATAGTTACCTAGCCCCATTGTCTGGTAGGCACCTAACAGCTCTTGCACTGGCATTGATAACGCAATCTTGGTCATGCCAACGTTACTGGAGTGCACCAAGATGCCGCTTAGGGAAAGATCGCCATAGTTGCGGCCATCACGGACAATTTTACCACCAATGCGCATGCGCCCTGGATTAGTCTTGATGATGTCATCCGCTTTAATGGTGCCCGCTTCAAGCGCGGCAGCCACCACAAATGGCTTAATGGTAGAGCCGGGTTCGTAAGAATCGGTTAATGCACGATTTCGCATGCGATAGCTCTGCAGCCCTTCACGAGAGTTAGGGTTATAGGAGGGCGTATTCGCCATCGCTAACACTTCCCCCGTGTGTACATCTAATACCACGATCGACCCCGATGTCGCTTGGTTGATCTCGGTGGCTTTTTTCAACTCACGATAGGCAAGCTGCTGAATACGCTGATCAATACTCAAAACCAAGTCGTTCGGGCTCTCACCTTCTTGCACCATATCGAGGCGCTCAACAACATGACCGTCTCGGGACTTACGCACTTTTTGCTTGCTTGGGGTTCCCGTGAGCCAATCGTTATAGGTGTTCTCTATCCCTTCGATGCCTTTGTCATCGATATTGGTAATACCGACTAGCTGCGCCGAGATCTCACCCGTTGGGTAGTAACGACGAGACTCTGACTTAAGGTAAACACCAGGCAGCTTTAGCTGCTTGATATAGTCAGCAACGGCTGGGGTCACTTGACGCTTAAGGTAGGTAAAACGCTTACGCGGATTTGATTGGACTCTATCTAGAATTTCATCTTTTGGCTCGTGCAATACATCCGCCAGCGCTTGCCAGCGACGCATATCTGCAAAGCCATTTTTATCATGCACCACTTTAGGGTCGGCATAGACCGCCTTAACCGGTACGCTAACCGCCAGCATCTCGCCATTGCGGTCGGTAATCAATCCACGCTGCACCTCACGACTGGTGGTACGCAGGGTGCGCATATCACTTTCGTGGCGTAATTTTTCAGGCTCAATAATCTGAATATAAGCCGCACGACCAACCAAACTGGTAAACATCAGGCAGACAAAAGCCACAACGACGTATAGACGCCATTGGATTAACTGTGGTTTTTGTTTACGCTTCGCTTGTTTACTCATGGCACTCTTACCACAACCTCATCTTTTGGTAATGGACGGTTCATGTTGAGCTCTTTAGTCGCTATCCGAGTTATTCGGCTATGCTCTGAACGAGACTGCTCTTCGAGTAGCAAGTTACGCCACTCAATATCTAGCCTGTCTCGCTCTTGTAATAACTGCTCCCATTGACTGGTGTACTTTCTGCCTTCATAGCTGGTATACACCACCGCAATCGCATTCATCATGACTAGCACAGCTAGCATCATGATCCATTTGTGGTGCCATAGATCCAGCAACACGATGCGGGTTAAATTCAATTGAGCTTTACTCACCTAAGCCTCTTATCGCTTATGCTTCGTATGGCAAACGCTCGGCTACACGCAGTACAGAACTTCGTGCTCTTGCATTACGTTCAACCTCTTCCGCCGATGGTTTAATCGCCTTACCCACGCCCTTTAGTTTGCGTGACTTATTAATCTCAGCCTCGGTAATTGGTAAGCCATGGGGTACGCTCTCACCTTGACTATTACGGCGAATAAAACGCTTCACCATACGATCTTCAAGTGAGTGGAAGCTGATCACCGATAGTCGTCCTTCCGGCGCTAAGACCGTCAACGCACCTTCTAGGGCTTGGTCGATCTGCTCAAGTTCACTATTGATGTAGATACGAATGGCTTGGAATACGCGTGTCGCTGGATGTTTATTGCGTTCCTTGCTCTTAGTGATCCGAGCAATTAAGTCAGCTAACTCTTTGGTGCGCAAAAATGGCGTCTTATCACGATCGGCCGCGATACAACGAGCGATATGGCGAGCATTCTTCTCTTCGCCATAGGTCTTAAATACCCATGCCATATCTTCAATTTCTGCGCGGGCAAGCCACTGTGCAGCGGTCTCACCTTGAGAGTTATCCATACGCATATCCAGAGGACCGTCACGTAAGAAACTAAAGCCACGCTCGGCATCGTCTAACTGTGGCGATGACACACCAAAGTCCAGTAGCACACCATCGATCTGGCCTTTCAAACCTAAATCTTCAACATACTCAGCTAACTGGCCGAAACCACCATGAACAATCTGAAAACGACTATCGTCTTTAAACTGCTCTGCCGCAGCAATAGCCTGCGGATCGCGGTCGATAGCAATCAGCCTTCCATTCGGTCCAAGCTCTTCAAGAACTTTTCGAGAATGACCACCGCGACCGAATGTGCCATCGATATAGATGCCATCGGGTCTTATGTTTAAGCCTGCAACGGTTTCCGTTAGCAGCACTGATAGGTGTTCAAATTCTTGTGTCATGGTTTCTTCTACTTTTAAGTATCACTGGTTACAGTGAGAAATCTGCCAAACGTTCGTTAGCAGCCAAGTCTTCATTAAGAATCGCTTCGCGACTCTGCTCAATCTGTTGCTGCCATGCAGCTTCGTCCCATAACTCAAACTTATTGAGTTGGCCCACTAACATTGCCCGCTTATCTAAGTTGGCATATTGACGCAATGGGGTCGGCAATAACATACGGCCATTACCGTCTAATTCACACTCATGAGCATATCCGAGCAATAATCTTTTCATCGCTCGTTCGGTAGGCTGTGTGTCGGAAAGAGATGCGAGTTTAGCAGCCACTTGCTCCCACTCATGAATGGGATACAGCAGTAAACAAGAGGATTGAATATCTACAGTGATAACAAGTTGATTATTATGGCGGGCATGCAAGGTCTCACGGTATCGCTTAGGTATTGCGATCCGGCCTTTTGCATCTAGATTAATAGCGCTTGCCCCTGAAAACACCTTATATCATCCCTGTTGCTCTATAAAATATCCCACAAATATCCACATTTCCCCACAACAGCTAAGTTTAGGGATAGAACGCAAGGCTTGTCAAGGAAAGCCGCAGATTTAAAAATCCAGTAACCAAGCGGCCTAGCAGCCAATTTTGTTTCATTTTAACCAAAGCTGTTAAAGGGGATTTATGTGGGGATTTAGGACCCTATAAAGCTTAAAAAGCAGCAAAAACAGACAGAAGAGTGGTGTTAACTGTAATAGTTAAGGCCATATTGTGGACTTTTTTCCCATAATGATAATGTTGTTGAGAGGAAGAATTAACCCGATAGAGCCATTTACCTCTTAGAAGCTGCACTACAAATACAGAAAATATTAAACATAATTAATTAACTAGCCAAATTTACTTCCAGCTCTCGTGAACGACTCCCCCCTCCCTTCACTATAAACGGCTAAACTTTGACCACAAGCGGTCGATATATAGGTAACTCCATAGAAAATGAGGAGCTGAAAATGATTAGCTTAGATAGTGTTTACGCCATGCTCGCTAAGCCTGTTACGTCAAAGCTTAAACCAAAACTGCAAGTTAAAAAGCTCGACAAAAGCGCGCCAATAGCAGCTGACAGCCATGAACAACCACAGTCACAATTGCCACCGCATTTGGAGAGACGCACCTCAACTAGCGATAGACGTAAGAACCAGAGAATTGCTTATCAACTAGATCCAAGGCTTGAGAGAAGAAAAAGCTCAAGGCGAGATAGGCATGCCCAAAAAGAGCCTGAGGAAAAGGTAGAGCAAATGCCACTACGATCGAGTCAAAGCACAGAAGCTTCTGACTCGACTCATACTCGAATCGACATCAATGTCTAACCGAGGCTTCCACTGCTTTAACGAGTTCTTTCAACCGCGCTTTGCCAGCCTTGATATAGACTTTCTCGCTTTTGTGCACTTATCTGTGGTGTAAAGTTACGCTCTATTCCCGCCTTATGTTTTAGCTCATCGGTTGATCTCCAAAATCCGACTGCTAGGCCCGCAAGGAACGCGGCACCCAGCGCAGTGGTTTCAGTCAATTCAGGGCGCATCACCTCAACGTTAGTAATATCTGCCTGAAATTGCATTAAGAAATCGTTGGCCACCGCGCCACCGTCAACCTTGATCTGCTTAAGCTCGACACAGCTATCTTTAGACATGGCGTCTAATAGATCGCGGCTCTGATAGGCGATAGCCTCAAGCGCCGCTCGAATAATATGATTACGATTAGCGCCTCGGGTTAACCCCACTAACGCTCCTCTCGCCTCTGGATCCCAATAGGGCGCTCCCAATCCGACAAATGCAGGGATCAGATACACGCCATTGGTATCTTCCACCTTTTTGGCAAAGTATTCGGTATCTTGCGCATCACGGATCAGTCCCAGTTCATCTCTGAGCCACTGCACCGTTGCTCCCCCCATAAATACCGAACCCTCTAGCGCGTAGTTAACTCCGCCATCGGCTCCGATCGCTATGGTGGTTAATAACCCATGCTGAGACAGAACGGCTTCAGTCCCCGTATTCATCAACAAGAAGCATCCGGTACCGTAGGTGTTTTTTGCCATCCCCTCTTCGATACACAGCTGACCAAATAGTGCCGATTGCTGATCGCCCGCCATTCCCGCTATCGCAATATGACTGCCTTCTCCCGCGATACGGGTATAACCATAAATTGCTGAAGAGGGTTTTACCTCAGGCAGAAGTGAGCGGGGAATATCGAATGCCTGCAACAGCTTCTCATCCCACTCTTGGGTATGAATATTAAATAACAGAGTGCGTGAAGCATTGGTCGGATCCGTGACATGCACCTTGCCCTCGGTAAGTTTCCAAACGAGCCAAGTATCTATGGTGCCAAACAACAGTTCACCTTTCTCAGCTCGCTCGCGCACGCCTTCAACGTTATCTAAAATCCACTTTATTTTTGTGCCAGAGAAATAGGGATCGAGTAATAATCCCGTGGTTTGTTTAACGTAATCCTCTAGCCCCCTCGCCTTGAGTTCATCACAGATGCCACTGCTGCGACGACACTGCCACACAATGGCGTTATAAACGGGCTTGCCTGTCATCTTGTCCCAGACGACCGTTGTTTCACGCTGATTAGTAATGCCGATAGCCGCCACATCTTCGCTGTGAATATCAGCCCGGGCCAAGGCTTCGATAAGTGTCGAGCTTTGAGACGCCCAGATCTCCATCGCATCATGCTCTACCCAGCCAGGTTGGGGATACATTTGACTAAACTCGCGCTGAGAGCTGGCAACCATCTTGGTACCGTGATCAAACACAATCGCTCTAGAACTCGTTGTGCCTTGGTCGAGTGCTATGATGTATTTCTTTGACACTTATACTTTTCCTTATTGGCGGGTTTCTTTTAATAAGCCGATCTCTGGCTGAACAATTTCAGGGCTGGGCACTTCTACCCAAGGCGTCTCATCACAGACATGACTAGGGTAAAACCATACAGCATTAATTTTATCACCTGCTAGCTGATAAATACCTAGGCTACATTGGCTATGCAACTCTCCTTCATGGCTCCAAGTTACCTCTTCCACCGTACTCACATAGTTAGCCGAAACCAAGATCTGCCTTAAGCTAGCCTTAGCATCTGTGAGGCTAGCAAAGTAGTCTGTCATCGCTGCACCAAGCTCTTGCTGAGTTGAGGTCTCGATATCCATCTTATTGCCTGATAAGTTAAACCAGTGCACATTAGGCGTTGTATGCTGTAGTAACTGCTCTACGCTATGATTATTAAAGCCTTGAATAAACTGCTTTACTACCTGCACAGACTTAGGCTGAGCATCTGAGCTTAGTGTCTCATTCGCTGCGACCTGTGACGCTAACGTTAAAAATACAGAACCTACGGCGAGCAACCAAATTTTGGGTTTCATGGTGAACCTCTTGTTTATTTTGATATGTTAAAGCTAATAGATTAGTAATAGCACAGCCATGAATGATTAATACAGAAGCGTCATCCTAGGCAAGCTGTATCTCTTTTATCATGAAACTGGATAGCCAATCCAACTCAAGCGTAGCTCCGCCAAAGAGCAGGCACAACCCCTCTCCGATGCCGTCCATAGCATTCGAGGATTCATAGATAGTTAGTTCCTATACAAAAAAGCCCCGCAAATGCGAGGCTTTTGATTACAAGGGGCAGCGCTAAGGCAGCCCTATCGTACTAATACCGGTCAGTACGAATATTAGAAACGGTAAGTCGCTTGAACACCAACTAGTGCGATGCTACCGCTAGTTGTACCAGAGAAAGTACCGCCAAATGGAGCTGAAGATAGATCTGAGTCAATACCTGGACGAGGCTCAACTACCGGTGACTCGTCAGCAAAGATATAGGTGAAACCTAGATCCATATCGAAGTTGTCACTGAAGGCATAACCCATACCAGCACTTAACCATAAACGATCCATTTCAGGGATAGTTAAAGTACGGTTTGCATCAGATACAGCAGACTTATCGTAAGCTACACCGCCGCGTAGAGAGATCTTCTCATTTAGCTGATATGTCGTGCCAACAGCAAAGCGGTAACTATCTTCCCAATTTTCTTGCTTAACCAACTGAGTTGGGTTTGAAAGCGCAGGGATCTGTGCTTCCAGCTTTTCAAATGAACTCCAATCAGTCCAGTTAACACTTGCATGAATCGCTAACTTTTCTGTTAACTGGTGGAAAGACGCAAGTTCAGCCGTTGCTGGTAAAGATAGTTCCATCGAACCATCTAGTTTCATGCTAGGGTCAAATGGATTAAAGGCTAAACCATTTGCTTCGCCTTCAAGGTTTAGATCAACAGCAGAGCGGTAATTAAGACCGATACGGTTGTTAGCATTAATCTGCCACGCACCACCTAACTGCCAGCCCCATGCCGTGTCATCACCTTCCATGTACTTAAGTGTGGTACCTTTTGGAAGAATAGCGTTACCCAGCTCTGGTGGAAGAGTGACATCAGCAGAGCTCTTAGCGCCAATGCTACCTTCGCCTAGAACGAAGCGAATACCAGCGCCAACACTGAACTGATCGTTAATGCGGTAGGCAACATTTGGGTTGATTTCAACAGTAGTCACAGATGCTTCGTTACCGAACTGAGTTCCACGGAAGTCATCGTCTAGCTCTGTCGCCATACCGAAGTTACTACCAATACCTAAACCTAGGAACCACTGCTCATTTAACTGGTGCGAAACGTAGAAATTAGGCACGACAGCATCACCTGCAATATCTTTTGCAGAAGTAGGGTTAACGCCGTCTACATATGTCACTTCACCATTGATATCGATGTTTGGCATAACCAAAATCGCGCCGGTAGTCATCTGCGTACCTTCAAGGTAAGTCAACATCGCAGGGTTGCGATTTTGTACTGCTGCGCTATCGGCCATCGCCGCTTCACCCGCGTACGCGCGACCTAATCCCGTTGCAGAGTATTCAGCTAATTGAAAACCAGCCGCTTGAACCTGTGTAACTGTCCCCAAAAGTGCTGTACTAACAGCAAGAGTAATTAAACGCTTATTCATCTGTCATCTCTAATTATGTAAAAAAGAAGTAGAGTATTAACTCCACTTTTTAATGACGGCGATTCTACAACTGCAGAATATCTTTACAAGTACTTTATAAAAAACAGCACAAAACACTAGTCAATATAAGAAAAAACAGACTAAAACCGGACAAGATCACATTTCAGTGGAGAAATAGGAGGTACAAACTCAGCACTTTCGTCGCTGAAGCGTTCACAATCAAAAGCAAAAATAAGATTAATAACCATAAAATACAAATAGATATTACAAGCAAATCACTGGGACATGTGTACACCTATTTTTCAGCCAATTTACAGCACAAATCACTAGCACTTCAAATCAAAGCAAATGGAAGTTAAAAGGCAAAAATAAAAATCAATAAAAACAAAAACAAAGATAAGCATTGCACCCAAGATAAGCAAAAGCCACTTAGATAAATATCTAAATGGCTTTTGTAAAACACACGACTGGTACAGCTGTACGCTAAATTTTAACGTATTCTAGCCTCGCCACTGCGGAATGTTTTTTTCGTAATTAGCAATTGTATCTGCATGTGACAAGGTCAAGCCGATCGCATCCAAGCCATTGAGTAGGTTATGCCTCGCAGACTCGGCAATCTCAAAGCTAAATACGCAACCCGAAGGTGAGGTCACCGTTAACGCCTCGAGATCGACATTAATCTCTGCGCCTACTTGCGCTTCTACTTCGACCATAAGCTGCTTCACTTCGGCGTCAGTTAACCTAACAGGCAGCAGTCCATTATTAATTGAGTTGCCATAGAAGATATCGGCAAAACTCGAAGCGATGATCACCTTTAGGCCAAAATCGGCTAACGCCCACGGTGCGTGTTCGCGGCTCGAGCCACAGCCAAAATTTTCCTGTGACACTAAGATAGAAGCGCCCTGATAGCGTGGCTTGTTCAGATTAAAGTCTGGGTTTGGCTTATCACCTGCATCATCTAAATAGCGCCAGTCGTGAAAAAGGTGTACACCAAAGCCGTCACGAGTCACCTTAGAGAGAAATTGCTTAGGGATGATCTGGTCGGTATCCACGTTTGCACTATCAATGATAACCGCAAGCCCTGTGTGTGAGATAAATGGTTGCATGACTTGCTCCTAATACGGTTTGCGAATATCTACAAAGTGACCAGCGACCGCAGCGGCTGCCGCCATAGCTGGGCTCACCAAATGAGTGCGACTACCACGCCCCTGCCTGCCTTCGAAATTACGATTACTGGTCGACGCGCAGCGATCGCCCGCTTCCAACTTATCATCGTTCATCGCCAAACACATAGAGCATCCAGGTAGGCGCCATTCAAAGCCAGCTTCTAAGAAGATCTTATCTAAGCCTTCCGCTTCCGCTTGCTCTTTAACTAGCCCAGAGCCCGGCACCACAATGGCCTTAACGCCATCGGCAACCTTACGGCCTTTGGCATGCACGGCTGCGGCACGCAGATCTTCAATACGGGAGTTAGTGCAGGAACCAATAAAGACCTTATTGATACTGACATCTGTCATCAAGGTGCCTGCGGTTAAGTCAACGTACTCTAGCGCCTTCTCGATACTGTTACGAACTGTGGCATTGGTCGCATCAGCGGGGTTAGGTACTAGCTGATCAATCGCAACAACTTGCCCCGGATTGGTTCCCCAAGTCAGTTGCGGCGCGATGTCTTTAGCATCCAGCACTACTGTGGCATCGAATACTGCCCCCTCGTCAGTTTTTAGCTGTTCCCAAGCTGCAATGGCTTGGCTCCAACTATCACCTTTAGGTGCAAACTCTCGCCCTTCGAGGTATTCGGCTGTTGTCGCATCTGGAGCTATCATGCCCGCCTTCGCGCCCATCTCGATGGCCATGTTACAGACCGTCATGCGCCCTTCCATCGACAAGGCTTCTATCGCCTCACCACAGAACTCGACCACATAGCCTGTGCCGCCATCCATACCTATCTTACCTATAATGGCAAGCACGATATCTTTAGCGGTGATCCCCGGAGCCACATGACCACGAACCTCTATCTTCATCGTCTTGGCTTTTAGCTGACGCAGTGTCTGAGTCGCCATCACATGCTCAACTTCTGAAGTACCAATACCAAATGCTAGCGCGCCAAAGGCGCCATGAGTGGCGGTATGCGAATCACCACACACGATGACAGTACCCGGCAGAGTAATGCCAAGCTCGGGGCCCATCACATGCACAATACCTTGGTTTTTATGGTGGATATCATAAAGACGTACACCAAACTCTTTACAGTTGCGCTCTAGGGTTTCAACCTGAGTACGGGCCATCGGGCTTAGCGCATCTAAACTGGCACTGATGGTTGATGTATTGTGATCCATAGTGGCGAAGGTTTTCTCTGGCGCACGTAACTGACGGCCAGCAACTTTTAATCCACTAAAAGCCTGCGGTGAGGTCACTTCATGCACTAAGTGCCTATCGACATAGATGATCGGTGCCTCACCTTCGGCGGCAACGACCACATGACTGTCCCATACTTTTTCATAAAGTGTCTTAGCCATGATTACGCTCCCTCTCTTACTAACTTAGAGATGTAATCACCCATCTCACTGGTCGATTTGGCATTATGGCGCTCCTCGCTAGGCAACAGTTCTCCTGTTAGATAGCCGTCACTCAAAGCTTGTCCTACTGCATTTTCAATGGCTGTAGCCGCCTCTTCCAACTTAAGGCTATGGCGCAACAACAAGGCTGCCGACAGGATCTGCGCCACAGGGTTGGCGATACCTTGGCCAGCAATATCTGGTGCACTGCCACCCGCAGGCTCATAAAGACCAAAACCTGAACTGTTCATGCTGATTGAAGACAATAACCCCATAGAACCTGTCAACATGGCGATTTCATCGGAAATGATGTCACCGAAAAGGTTTGAGCACAGCATCACATCGAACTCGTCAGGACGACGTAACAGCTGCATGGTCGCATTATCGATATAAATGTGTTCTAGCTCGACTTCGGGGTAGTCTTTAGCGACCTCTTCAACCACTTCGCGCCACAAAACTGAGCAGGCAAGCACGTTAGCTTTATCTACCGAAGTCACTTTCTTACGGCGCCCCAAAGCTGTTTCAAAAGCAATTTTTGCGATGCGACTAATCTCTTTACGGCTGTAACGCATGGTATCGAAGGCTTCTTCATTTTCACCTTCACCTTGGCGCCCTTTAGGCTTACCAAAATAAATACCACTGGTTAGCTCACGTACGCACACCACATCGAACCCCCGAGAAGAGATATCGCTGCGCAGTGGTGACATATGCTCTAAGCCTGAATGTAATTTAGCCGGACGCATATTACAGAAAAGCTCAAAGTGACCGCGAAGAGGCAGCAGCGCACCACGCTCTGGTTGCTCGTTTGGTGCTAAGTGTTCCCACTTAGGACCACCGACCGAGCCAAATAAGATTGCATCTGCAGCTTCACAGCCCTTCAACGTTGCCTCAGGAAGTGGACAACCATGATTATCGATAGCCGCACCGCCTACATCGTACTCTGAATATTCGATAGAAAGTGTAAAACGCTCCTCTACCGCTTTTAACACCTTACGTGCTTCAGCCATCACCTCTGGCCCAATGCCATCTCCGGCCAGTACTGCAATCTGATAACTCATACTTCGGCTCACTCCTGTGGTTTATTCTTCAATTTTATTCTTTAAACTTGTTCTTGCGCTCATAGCCATTAGGGGCAATTCGTCAGCTTACACGCCGCCGAACTCTTGCTGATTCTGTTTAATTCGCTGCTTACAATCGGCGACTTTATCGGCGCGCCAAGTTAGGTTCATCACATGAATTAACGCCTTAGCCGATGCTTCAACCACATCGGTCGCAAGGCCGACACCATGGAAGTTTTGTTGCTGATAGTTAGCGGTGATATCCACCTGACCTAAGGCATTTTGCCCCTCGCCCTTTGCGCTTAACTGATAGCTGGTAATATTGATTTCACAGCCACTTGCACGGGCAACAGCCTTATAGGCCGCATCGACAGGGCCGTTGCCAGTCGCAGCTTCGGTAATGATTTCACCGTCAACCGCAACCTTTACCGTTGCCGTCGCACTGCCCTCTGTAGAGTCGGAGTGCACCACTAACTGCTGCAGCTTAAAGTGATCATCCGCTTCAGCCTGTGCTTCCATAAAGGCTAATGCCTCAAGATCGTAATCAAACACTTGGCCCTTCTTATCTGCTAGTGCAAGGAACTCTTCATACAAGACATCCATATCATAGTCTTGCTCACCGTAACCAAGCTCTGTCATACGATGCTTAATCACATGTCGCCCTGAGCGTGAAGTCATATTCAAGTTATTACGATTTAAGCCAATGCTTTCAGGCGTCATGATCTCGTAAGTGTTTTGCGCTTTTAGCATGCCATCTTGGTGAATCCCCGAAGAGTGGGTGAATGCATTGGCACCAACGATCGCCTTGTTAGCCTGCACCGGCATATTACATAGCTGGCTAACTAGGCTTGATGTGCGGTGGATCTCTTTGGCGTTAATGCCTGTCTCTAATCCTAACTCACCCTTACGGGTCGATAGGATCATGGCAATCTCTTCGAGCGAGCAGTTACCCGCACGTTCACCAATGCCATTTACGGTACACTCAATTTGGCGAGCACCATGCTGCACGGCAGTAATAGAGTTAGCAACAGACAGGCCTAAGTCGTCATGGCAATGCACCGAGATCACCGCCTGATCGATATTGGGTACGCGATTAAACAACGTCTGAATGATGCCGCCAAATTCGCTCGGTACCGTATAGCCTACGGTATCTGGGATATTGATGGTTCGCGCGCCAGCCTTAATGGCTTCCTCCACCATACGACACAAATTATCGATAGGCGTACGCCCAGCATCTTCACATGAAAACTCCACATCATCGGTAAAGCGGCGAGCATACTTCACAGCCCCAACCGCCATATCGAGCACCTGATCGAATGAGCGCTTCAACTTACTCTCAACGTGAATCGTCGAAGTTGAAATAAAAGTATGAATACGGAACTGCTCGGCCACCGATAACGCCTGCGCCGCAGCATCAATGTCTTTTTCTAACGCCCGCGATAGCGCACAAACGCGGCTATTTTTAACTGTCTTAGCAATGGTTTGTACCGACTCAAAATCCCCAGGAGAGGAAACTGGAAAGCCTACTTCCATCACATCGACACCAAGACGCTCTAGCGCGAGTGCAATCTGAAGTTTTTCCTTAACCGTTAAGCTTGCCGCTAATGCTTGTTCACCATCACGTAGGGTGGTATCAAATATAATCACTCGGTTAGACATCTATCTCTCCATTGAACATCACTGTTCCGTTATGTGTTCACTCTGCTTGTTACGATTAAAATACAAAAAACCCCGCTCTATATGCGGGGTTTATTAATGCAGGCTTATTTTAAAGCGTATAGCACTAAGTCCTCCGCGCAGGGGCTGCGAGAATGAGAATAAGGAGTCCTAGTAGTGCATTGGAATACATCTTCACTTTTATTCAACCTAATTAAATAAATATGCTCAACAACGCTGTTGAGTCGGTTAATTTTTAACTTGCATAGACATCGGTGTCAACCATAAATTCGCTTACTAAAGTTATTTTCAAGCTTATTATTGCTCATAAAAACCACAAAAAAGATGGATAATTGCGCAAAAATAAACTTATACGCCTTTTATTATCAATAGAGCATGCATTGTTCAGGTATATCGCAATATTCTCGCGCCTCAAGCTTTTTATGCATCTTTTATTTAGATTAGTTATAATGCGGCTTAAGTTGGAGAAAGCGGATAAGGATTCCCTCTGAAGCGTTTCAAAATGGACTTACGCCTCATAAGCCTCAGCTTTATGCTGTGGCTTTCGCCTGCGCATTCCTTAACACTAGAGCAGCTAGACCAACTTAATATCTCAGTATTTCAATATCCCAGCGAAGCGTTAAATAGCATTAATGATATTGAACAAGACCTCCATGCTAATTTGAACCCGAACGCCATCGCACTACGCATAAATGCATTTAAGTGCGAGGCCTATCTGCAACTTGGCGAGAATGCGGCAGCATTAAACTTAGCTCGACTCAATCAAGCAAAAGCGAAGCAGTTAAGACTTGATGAAGCTCGCCCCTACTTTCTCAACTGTATGGCTCAAGCCTATCTTAACTATGGCAACTACCAACAAGCATTACCGCTAATTCACTCGGCTATTGCTATGTCACGTCGCTTAGAGCAGCCACAAGCACTTATTAATGGGTTATGGATCAGAAGCCAGCTTGACGCACAGGTACAACACAATGACACCGCAATTGAAGATCTGCGTCTAGCGCTGGATCTCTACCCACAAGTTAGCAAGCAAAATGAGCACTGGCTGTTAACACCCCTTCCCTATTTAAATATTGCCATGGCGAAATTGATGATAAAGGAGGGTGAACCTAAAGAGGCAAGACTCTTCTTAGATAAAGCGCTTAGCGATCCACTATCAGGGGGGAAAATAGCCCTCAATCTTTCGATCGATGCCGCTAAGATCGCGCAACTCAACCAGCAAGCTGAGCTGAGAGAAGAGTACATTCAAGCTGCACGCACCATGCTGGCCGAGTTAGGTAGCTCATTTGAACTGGCCAACGCCTATAAACAGATCGCTTTTATCGATTTTAGCAGTGGCAAATACAGCAGCGCAGAACAGTTATTACATCTGAGCATCAATACTTTCAAGAAAGAGGCTAATACCAATGCAACCATAGGAGCGTTGCATTTACTGGCACAAGTAAACCTAGCTCAAAGTGAGGAGCGACTAGGTCTTGAACAAATGAGCGAAGCAATTGGGATAGCAAAACAAAAAAAACTATATACTGATCTTAAGCTTTGTTATGCCGTACTAGCAAAATACTTCGCTTCTAAGCAGAACTATGAGCTGGCCTATGATTATCAGTTGAAACAGTTCCAAGCAGCTGAAAATGAAACCCTCTTTATACAAAGAATTTGGCTCTCCTATTTAAAATCAGATCTAAGCCGTCAAAAGCAGCTCTCCTACGAACAAAAAAATGCCACCGCAGCGGTAATCCCCACCTCGGTTTTGCCCGCCTCAGTGCTACCCGTTCTACTGATTCTGTGTAGCTTTGCTATCTTTATATTCTGGAGTCGTAAGCGCTCACCTAGAACTGCTAAAGCGCTCGATAGGCCGATTTCAATAAAACCTAATGCGACTGGCGTGCAGAAACTCGAAGATATGCTCAATATCAGTAAACAGGTGAACTATCCCCTATCATTACTGGTTCTCGATACTAGCGGAATGTTAAGCAGCGAGCTGCCAGCAATAGTTGAGCAGTTAAAGACAAAGCTTAGGGAGCAAGATCTAACCCTGCTGGGGGCTGATAAACAACTTCTCATCATGTTGCCTCACACGTCAGAGGCGAGGGCTAAAAAAGTCATCGAGCAGTTAACCGGAACAGTCGCACTTTGGAAAAGTGATAGTAAAGTGAATATTGGCCTTGCCAGCATGCAGCAATTTGACAGCTTACAATCGATGATTAAGCGTGCCAGAGTTAGCCAATTAAGAAGGCAAAAGCCCGCCAACCTTAATTAATAACGAACTAACCTTCGGCAAGGTAGTCGGCGATTTCATCTAAAAACTCACCACCAAATCGCTCAAGCTTACGCTCACCCACACCATTTACCGCAAGCATTTCACCAGGGCTGGTTGGCAATATGGCAGCCATTTCCGCTAACGTTGCATCGTTAAAGACTAAGTAAGGTGGCACATCTAGCTCCTCAGCTAGCGTACGGCGCAACAACTTAAGCCTTGCAAATAGCTTACGATCATAATTGAGTGGAGCACGAGGATTGGCACTTCTGCGCTTAGTGGTTTGAATCACGATTCTCGGCTCCGCAAGCAGCAACTCAACTTCACCTTTTAGTACCGCTCTGGCCGATGGGTTTAGCGTCACCGAGGAGCCACGGGTAATATCCTGATTAGCGAGGCCTAAATGGATCAGCTGACGAATAACACTAAGCCAATGCTCATGACTCTTCTCCTTGCCAATCCCCCAAGTCGATAACTTGTCATGACCACGTTCAATCACACTGGCAGATTTAGAGCCTCGTAGCACCTCGATTAGGTGATTGATGCCAAAACGCTGACCCATACGGTAGATACAGGACAAGACCTTTTGTGCATCTTGAATACCATTGTATTTCTTCGGCGGATCTAGGCAGATATCACAGTTACCACAGGCCTTTTGCGCACTCTCATCAAAGTAGTGGAGTAACACTTGGCGGCGACATGTCTGCGCCTCGGCAAAGGCTGCCATAGTATTAAGCTTATGAAATTCCACCTGTTGCTGTGGCCCCGGCTCTGATTGCTCAATTAAGTGTCTCACTCTGCCGATATCCGCAGGATCGAACAACATTAATGCCTCAGAGTCTAAGCCGTCTCGACCTGCCCGGCCGGTTTCTTGGTAGTAAGCCTCTACGCTCTTAGGGATGTCGTAATGCACCACATAACGCACATTCGACTTGTTAATCCCCATACCAAATGCCACGGTAGCGACCACTATATCCAGCTGATCTTTTAGGAATTTATCTTGTACTTCTGCACGTTCTTCCTGAGTCTTCCCTGCATGATAGGCCTCAGCTTGGTAGCCCTGTAGACGAAGACGCTCGGCAACCTCATCCACTCTGCGGCGACTACTGCAATATACGATGCCACTACTGCCATTTTGCGCAGCGATAAACTGGCGCAACTGATTAGCCGCATTCAACTTTTCAGCCACGGTATAACGAATATTGGGTCGGTCGAAGCTCGTCAGTAAAGAGTGCGGCGTTATGGTTAAACGCTCACAAATATCATGCCGTGTCGCTTTATCAGCGGTCGCGGTTAGCGCCATGATCGGCACCTGAGGAAACTGCTGACGTAAACGCCCTAGCGCCGCATATTCAGGCCTAAAGTCATGACCCCACTGGGAGATACAGTGCGCCTCATCAATAGCAAACAAAGAGACATTAAGCTCATGTAGTCTGTCGATAAAACTTGCTTGCAGCAGTCGCTCTGGTGACACATACAAAAGCTTCAATTCGCCATAACGCATCTTTTGCAGCACCTGTAGGCTCTCTTCTCTTGGTTGAGATGAGTTCAGGTAAGCTGCAGATACGCCAGTTTGAATAAGGCTGTCCACTTGATCTTTCATCAATGAGATCAAGGGAGAAACCACCACCGTCAAGCCCGGCAAAACGAGAGCAGGCAGTTGATAACACAGGCTCTTACCGCCACCAGTAGGCATGATCACTAAGCAATCCTGTCCCGCACAGATCTGTTCAATCACCTCCCTCTGACCCTCTCTAAAAGTACGGTAACCAAATACCGACTGAAGGGTGGAAGCTAACTGATCGACTGAATTATCGAGCACGGCCTGATCCATAGTGAACCTGTGTTAAAAATAGGGTCGACTATTCTAATTGAGCGTGAGGCTATTGTCTCTCTAGATTATCGTTACTGGATAAATTTTGAGCTTGCATCCAGCTATCCATTAGAGATAGATTAAATACTCTAAAGTGGCTAGTAAGATTACCTATCGAAGAAAAGGAAGCGAGATGAGTCAGCTTATTCAGCAAGAAACATTACGTAGAGTCGCCGAGATTTTTGACCAGCACGTCCCGTTTCATAATCTACTGGGTATGGATATTAAGCGTTACGATATGGATGGTGTCGAAATTCAGGTGACCATGAAACCTGAGCTCATTGGTAATATCCATCAGCAGATCCTCCATGGCGGAGTCACCGCAACGGTATTAGATGTTGTTGGCGGCCTCACCGCCTTTTCAGGCCTAGTCGCAAGCCGCGATGATTGGACAATTGAAGAGTTGGAACACCGCATTAAAACACTGGGTACCATAGATCTACGAGTGGACTATTTGCGCCCAGGTCGTGGCGAAATTTTTACAGGCACTGGTACTGTGATAAGAGCGGGGAACCGAGTATCGGTATCGCGGATGGAACTCCACAACGAAAAGGGAGATCATATTGCATTTGGTACAGGTACTTACATGGTGGGCTAACCATCGGCTTTCAAGCTGATACTGATAGTAGCCATAGTGGCAGAGAAAGTTTCCTCACTGTCACTTTCAAATAACAGCAACTCGCCAGACTAAAGCGCTTGGCTAGCTTGAGTCTGTTGCTCCGGAGGACTACAATCTGCGGCTACTTCCCTATTTAGCACATTCCAATGCAAGAAATTGAATACCGTAAAGGCATAGTCTATGCGCTTTGCGCCTATACCCTTTGGGGATTTGCCCCTATTTATTTTAAATTGCTTGATAGCGTCTCTGCTGCCGAGATCTTGCTACACCGAGTGATCTGGTCATTTTTCTTTGTCACTATTTTAATTGCACTATTTGGTGGCTTTGCTCGTCTGCGCCATCTGCTTAAACAGCCCAAGCAACTTGCCGTACTGTGCGTAACATCACTGCTGATCGCTGGCAACTGGCTACTATTCATCTGGGCGGTCAACAACGACCATATGCTCGATGCCAGTTTAGGCTACTTCATCAATCCTTTAGTTAACGTTAGCTTAGCAATGCTCTTCCTCGGGGAACGCCTACGTAAGCTGCAATGGGCTGCAGTCGCACTTGCCGCAACAGGCGTAATGATCCAGCTGATCTCGTTTGGCTCCATTCCACTCGTGTCACTCGGCCTTGCCTGCTCATTTGCCTTCTACGGTTTATTGCGTAAAAAAGTGAACGTTGACGCCAAGACTGGCCTATTGGTTGAGACGGCAATCTTGTTACCTATTGCACTTGTTTACTTATTTGCTAACGTTGGCGACTCACTCACCCACTTAATGAACAATGATCTGCAGCTTAACCTATTACTTATGGCGGCTGGGGTTGTAACTACGGTGCCGCTGATCTGTTTTGCCTCTGCGGCAGTTAGGATCCCGTTTTCAATGTTGGGCTTCTTCCAATATATCGGCCCAAGTATTATGTTTATCCTCGCCATCGCCTTGTTTAATGAGCCGTTTGATGCAGAAAAAGGAATTACATTCGCCTTTATCTGGGCAGCCTTATTCCTCTTTACACTAGACATGCTGTACAAGCGAAAAGCGAAAAAATAACTCCTAATTTGGTTATTTAGCCCAACAAAAAAGCGAACCTAAGGTTCGCTTTTTTTGTGCCCGATATCAGCCTAATTTAAGAAGATTATCGCTCAAGTAGTTCATCTGGTTCATCAAGGCTCACAATCAGAGGATAGCCAAGCAAAGTTGGGATTAAAACCATCTTGTCGGTATCGGTAGTGGCAACAAACGCTTTTTGCTCATTGGCGAGTCGAAACCAACCTAACTGAAATCCCGGCATCCCCATGCCATTAGCACGAAAATTGGGCTTAAAATCAGGCTCATGTTTGAGATCTAGGCGTTTAATCTCCGCTCTATCGATTTCACTAAGCGGCAGGCTAAAGCCGTAAAAAGGCACCTCAAGCGTGAAGGTGTCTGAACTAACAATCAGTTTAGAATCATTGACCTTATAAAACATCCAGCTAAAAGCCAGCACCATAGGCAGCAATACTCCTATGCTCACCGCCTTACTGACTTTAGGCATCTTCTTGAAGTAGATGAACACTGCTAAGCCGATCAATATGGCCAGCAAGGCGACAAAACTCCAGTGACCAGTCGTAGTGAGTGGCGCTAATGAATAAACCTGAGACATAGAAGTTCCTTATCGTCTAAGTGACCCCTATTGTTTCACAGCGACATAATATGTCAACTTGCAAAATGGCCGCAAAGTTATAGATCCAGCGCTAAAATCTTCGATTTACGTTGATAGTTATACAGCTGCTTTTTCTTTTCTGGTAGCGCTTCAACCTCGACCATATTAAACCCGTGCTCTAAGAACCAATGAATACTGCGAGTCGTGAGTGCAAACAGACGGGAATAGCCCCTTACTCGTGCCTGACCAATAATATTTTGCAGTAGCAAGCTGCCTCTGTCGGCATCTCGGTAATCAGGATGTACCACAAGGCAGGCAAACTCACCCGCGTTATCCTCTTCAAATGGGTAGAATGCCGCACAGCCAATGACCAAGCTATCACGCTCGATCAGCATGAATTGCTCTATCTCCATCTCTAGCTGCTCACGTGAACGCCGCACTAAGATCCCTTTCTGCTCTAGCGGACGAATAAGATCTAATATGCCGCCGATATCGCCAATCGTCGCTCTACGTAGTCGCTCGGCACTTTCGGTCACAATCTGGGTACCAATACCATCGCGGGAGAAGAGCTCTTGCAGCAGTGCACCATCATCGAGGTAGCTAACAAAATGGCAGCGACTGACGCCATTGCGGCAGGCATCGATACTCGCCTCCAAGAAAGCCTTAGTACCAACGCATAAGGGAGAGACTTCGGGGAACTCATTTAAGATTTTTTGCGCTTCGGTGGGCATCAACTCCGCGATAACCTGGCCATCACTCTCCAAAATACCTTTCTGAGCGCTAAAGCCTATCATCTTGTCTGCTTTGAGTTTTATTGCAATCTGGGTGGCAACCTCTTCAGCGGTAAGATTAAAGCTCTCACCCGTTACTGAGGCCGCTACAGGCCCCAATAATACGATGCCACCACTGTCGAGCTGACGCTTTAGCCCCTGACTATCAATACGACGCACCTTACCGCTAAGACAGTAATCGACACCATCCTCGACTCCTAAAGGCTGAGCAATCACAAAATTACCGCTGACCACGTTGATCTGTGCCCCCTGCATAGGGGTATTGCTTAGGCTCATTGACAGCCGTGCCGTGATATCAAGATGCAAGGCCCCAACCACTTGCTTAATCACTTTAAGAGCATCTTCCTCAGTCACCCTCACGCCATTGTAATATTCGGCAGCTAAACTGCGCTCGGCCAGTGCTTCATCAATTTGCGGTCTAGCACCATGAACAAGGACTATTTTGATCCCAAGGCTGTGCAATAGCGCAATATCATTGATGATGGCTCGGAACTGTTGCTGTGCGATGGCCTCGCCGGCCAACATCACGACGAAAGTTTTGCCCCTATGGGCATTTACATAGGAAGCGGAATGACGAAATCCATCAACAAGTTCTGTGGTACGCACGCTAAAATCACCTTTAAATAAATAGATATTCACTTGAACAGCTAACCTTCACAGACTGAGTCAGCAACTTTAAGTAATACTATTGCATTTAAATTCACTTAAAAAGCATTTATTTTCATTTCAATCTATTTTTAATTCAGTTTTGATGACTGCACGAGTGAAACGAAAAAGGGAAAGCAGGGTTGGGCAGAGAAGCTAACAGAGGATAGTGCACGTAAACATAGGTCATAAAGATGATAAAGCAGGAATTGCAGGCAAAAAAAAGCCTCTATAAATAGAGGCTTTTTCCAGATGCTTAAACAAGTAATTACTTGATTTTAGCTTCTTTGTACATAACGTGCTGACGTACAACTGGATCAAATTTCTTGATTTCCATCTTTTCAGGCATGTTACGCTTGTTTTTTTCAGTCGTGTAGAAATGACCAGTGTTAGCGCTAGAAACTAGCTTGATCTTCTCACGGTTACCTTTAGCTTTAGCCATGGTCTATTATACCTTCTCGCCGCGGGCACGAAGTTCTGCAACAACAACTTCAATACCTTTCTTATCGATGATACGCATACCTTTAGTAGATACACGTAGCTGTACGAAACGCTTCTCGTCTTCTAACCAGAAACGGTGGTTCTGTAGGTTAGGTAAAAAACGACGACGCGTAGCATTCTTCGCGTGCGAACGGTTGTTACCAACCATTGGTCGCTTGCCAGTTACTTGGCATACTCTTGACATGTCAATCTCTCCAAAACAATATTTAACGCTCGAGCATTAATGCACCTCGAACACGGCCGTCGCCTGAGGCACACAACAGAGGGCGCATTTTATACAGGATCTAAAATCAAAGATCAAGGGATAGTTAATCTATCCATCCCCTTTCAGCAAAAGAAACTATCTCACGATCGCCTACAACCATATGGTCCAACAAGGAAACATCGATAGTTTGTAGGGCTTGTTTCAATCGCTCAGTAATTCGTCTATCGGCAGTACTAGGCTCTGCAATTCCAGAGGGGTGGTTGTGACACACGATCACAGCCGCAGCCTTTCTTTCAAGCACCAAGCTCACCACATCACGTGGATAAACCGATGCCGAATTGATGGTCCCCCTAAATAATTCAACGAATTGAATCACTCTATGCTGACTATCTAACAGTAAAATAGCGAACACTTCGTAGGCACGATCAGACAATTGTCTCATTAAATAGTCCCGAGTTAAATCAGGATCAGATAAAATTTTTCCTCTTTGCAGTTTTTCTTGCGAAATTCGCGTGCCTAGCTCTACTGCAGCCTGCATTTGGGCGAACTTCACCGGACCTATTCCATCTAGTCGACAAACTTGTGCCTGAGACGCACTAAGCAGGCCCCTAAGGCCGCCAAACTCATTTATCATGGTTCTCGCCAGCTCTACTGCAGTTAAGCCTTTTAACCCCACTCTAAGCAAAACCGCTAACAATTCTGCATCAGATAACTGTTTTACCCCTTGGGTCAATAATTTTTCTCGCGGCGCTTCTCCTTCTGGCCAATCCTTTATCGCCATAACAACCTCCTTGTTGTTTGTGTATCCATGAGTATGGTCTAGATTTTTGGAACTTGTGCATCACCATTTTGCAGTTTGTGATATCTTAGCCCAACCTCTGCGGCGTAATGAAAAACATCATCGCCAACATGATTATGAAAATGAGTTAAGTATGGGTCTCAATAACAAAAAGGTACTACTGGGAATTGGCGGCGGCATTGCCGCATATAAATCGGCCGACCTAGTACGCAAGTTAAAAGAACGCGGCGCCGATGTCCGTGTTGTTATGAGTCAAAGTGCGCAGGAATTCATCACTCCGCTAACTTTGCAGGCACTTTCTGGCCATCCGGTAGCAACCGATCTGCTTGATCCTACTGCCGAAGCCTCGATGGGGCATATCGAGTTAGCACGCTGGGCAGACTTAGTCATCATTGCACCAGCAACGGCTAACCTTATCGCCCGTGTTAATGCGGGGATGGCCGATGAGCTGATCACCACGACCTGTTTAGCTACCGAAGCCCCTGTTGTTATTTGCCCAGCCATGAACCAACAGATGTATCGCAATGTCGCAACGCAAGCCAATTTAAAGCAAGTGGCCGAACGTGGTATTCACATTTGGGGACCAGATTCAGGCTCACAGGCCTGTGGTGAAGTCGGTCCTGGTAGAATGCTTGAGCCTGTGGCGATTGCAGACAAAGCAGTGAACTTCTTTGGTCCTAAACTGCTGCAAGGTATGTCGCTACTACTCACAGCAGGCCCAACTCGCGAAGCCATTGACCCAGTGCGTTACATCTCCAACCATAGCTCTGGCAAGATGGGCTTTGCGCTCGCCAAAGCTGCAGCAGAGATGGGCGCAAAAGTCACACTCGTCGCCGGTCCCGTCAACCTAGCGACCCCTAACGGCGTTAATAGAGTCAACGTTGAGTCGGCTCAAGAGATGCTAGATGCGGTGATGCCACAGGTTGAGAAGCACCAGATATTTATTGGCTGCGCCGCCGTTGCCGATTACCGCATCGCAGAAGTTGCTGAGAGTAAAATTAAGAAATCGGCCGAACAGATGCAACTTGCGCTAGTGCGAAATCCTGATATCTTAGCCAGCGTTGCCAGCCATGCTAACCGACCTTTTACCGTCGGATTTGCAGCTGAAACCAATGATGTAGAGCAATATGCACGCGGAAAGCTAACTCGCAAGAAGCTCGATATGATTGCCGCTAATGACGTATCAAATAGCGCCATTGGCTTTAACAGTGACGCTAACGCACTCAGTGTATTTTGGAGTGATGGCAGCACCGATTTACCCGCTGTCGATAAGGACACTTTAGCCAAGCAATTGCTTACTCTAATAGCGAACAAAATAAAAAACTGATGAAAACACCAATCGAATTAAAGATTTTAGACTCACGCATCGGCACCGAATTTCCATTACCAGCTTATGCTACACCAGGCAGTGCAGGCATGGATCTTCGCGCCATCACAGATACTCAACTGGTTATTCAGCCGGGTGAAACTGTGCTTATTCCTACAGGAATCGCCATTCATGTGGCAGACCCAAGTCTAGCGGCGGTGATTTTACCGCGCTCAGGTTTAGGCCATAAGCACGGCATCGTTCTCGGTAACTTAGTTGGACTTATCGATTCAGACTATCAAGGACCATTAATGGTCTCTTGCTGGAACCGTGGCAGTGAGCCTTTTACAATCGAAATCGGTGATAGACTCGCGCAGCTGGTATTTGTACCGGTTGTTCAGGCTGAATTTAAACTTGTCGATGAGTTTGATCAGTCGGATCGCGGCGCAGGTGGATTTGGCCACTCAGGAACCAAATAACTGATTGGCTAATTTTTTACCCAATCACTTTTAATGGATAGCATGGAGCAATGTTTCCTTGCCGTCTCGCTCAGTAGTAATCGAGTGAAGGACAGATAAATGGCTGCAAGCCCGAAAATAAATCGTCGTGAGCATATCTTACAGTGCTTAGCGACCATGCTAGAAACAAGCCCAGGACAACGCATCACCACAGCTAAATTAGCCGCTGAAGTTGGCGTTTCAGAAGCGGCACTTTACCGCCACTTTCCAAGTAAGGCACGCATGTTTGAAGGTCTTATCGAGTTTATCGAAGAGTCCTTACTATCACGTATCAACCTGATCATGGATGAAGAAAAAGACACCATGAAGCGTTGTCAGCAACTTCTGCAATTACTGCTAGTGTTTGCCGAACGCAACCCTGGGATCTCTCGAGTATTAAACGGTGATGCACTGTTAGGTGAGAACGAGCGACTACGCAGCCGTATTAGCCAGCTGTTTTCAAAAATCGAGACTCACTTAAAGCAGATTCTGCGTGAAAAAAGCCTACGTGAAGGTAAGGCTTTTAACCTTGACGAAGCCGTCCTAGCTAACCTACTGCTAGCCGTAGCCGAAGGCCGAATCGCTCAGTTTGTCCGTAGCGAGTTCAAGCTAAAGCCAACAAAACATTTCAATGAGCAGTGGACTTTTATCCAGCAACAACTGCTTCAAAGTTAATACCAACAAGTATTAAATTAGTTTATTAGTCTACAAAAATGGCAGCAACCCACATATGCTGCCATTTCCTCCAATGTCTATTGTTTCCGCCCTACTTTTAGTTTACTTTTTACACCGAAATAACTACAAAAATTAACATTTGTTTCCACAAGGAAGTTGTATGAAACTCATCAAAGTTGTTGGCCTAGCATGCTTTGCTTGGCTAAGTTCTAACGTGTCCGCAAAAACAGATGACGCAGCAAGCCTGTTCAGCCGCTCTGCGGAATTTTCACAGGTAAAGATCTCTCCAGGTGGAGACTATCTAAGCGCCATCACCATGAAAGATGGCAAAGCCACGCTGCTAATCTTAAACGCTGCAGACAAAAACCCCGTTCACGCGGTGTTTTTTGATAGCAACGCTCAAGTGGGTCATTACGAGTGGGTCAATGATGAACGCATAGTATTACAAAAAGAATACCTTAAAGGTTGGAGTGACCATCCTCTCTATTATGGTGAGCTGATGGCCGTCAATGCCGACGGCTCAAAGGCAACTTACCTAATTGGTTACCAAGGCGGTCAGCAGCAAGTCGGCTCAAACATTAAAAAGAACACCGCCATTCGCGCCACGGCATATATCTTAGATCCAATGCCTGAAGACGAGCGCTATATGCTCGTTCAGGCACTCCCTTGGGGAGGCGGTGGTAGTAACATGGCAGAGAACACGCAGAAAGTTTATCGTGTCGATGTTTATAATGGTAAGCGCAGAAAAGTCGCCACAGCACCGATTCCCTACGCCAACTTCCTAACCGATCATGACGGTAATGTACGCTTTGTTAGTGGTACCCGAGATTACGTCAATACTAAGCTTTATTATCGAGACGATAGCAGCTGGGTTGATACCGAAAAGCTCAATCTTAACTTAGATGCCATGACCCCGATTGCATTTGGCAACGACAAGAACAGCGTTTATGTTACTGCAAGTGAGTCAGGTAAACCCTCTGGCGTCTACCTAGTCAATATTAAAACTGGTGACAAAAAGCTGGTTAGCCAAGATAAAGTCGTTAACCCGAGTAATGTATGGATTAATAAAACCACCAAGAAACTCTACGCCGTAGAGTATGAAAACGGTTATCCAACCTATGAGTTCGTTGACGCCAAAGACCCCTCGGCAAAATATATCAAACAGCTATTAGCATCGCTACCGGGCCACCAAATTCACCTAATGAGCCAAACAACCGATGCCGACAAGATCATTATTAAAGCCTTTAATGATCGTAATCCTGGTGATTACTACATCTTTGACACAAAAGCGGTCAAACTCGAATACCTTGCATCGCAAAAGAAATGGATCGATCCAAATAAGATGGCCGAGATTAAACCGATCCACTTCACCAGTCGAGATGGGATAGAGATCCATGGTTATCTCACCCTACCTAATGGCAAGGAAGCGAAAAACCTACCATTAGTCGTAAACCCACACGGTGGCCCACATGGTCCACGAGACTGGTGGGGCTTCGACTCGCAGAACCAGATGATTGCCAGCCAAGGCGCCGCGGTTCTGCAAGTTAACTTCCGCGGCTCTGGCGGCTATGGAAATGCATTTGAAAATGCGGGTCACCAAAAGTGGGGAACCGAGATCCAATATGACATTATCGATGCCACTAAATATGTCATTGAACAGGGAATCGTCGATAAAGACCGTATCTGTATCGTCGGTGGCAGTTTTGGCGGCTACTCAGCCATTCAAAGCTCAGCGATAGAGCCAGATCTATTTAAATGTGCTATCGGTTTTGCTGGTGTCTACGATCTTCAGCTGATGTTCGATGAAGGAGATGTACAGGGACGCCGCGCAGGTAAACGCTACCTAAAAGAAGTACTAGGTGAAGATGAAGCCGTGCTCAAGGCTATGTCTCCAACCCACAATGTCGATAAGCTTAAAACCAACATCATGCTAGTCCACGGCGGAGAAGATGAGCGCGCCCCTATCGAGCAGTTCGAAGCGCTTGAAGATGCCCTCAAAGAACAGAAATACCCCTTTAAAAAGCTGGTAATGGACGATGAAGGCCACGGTTTCTATGACGATGCTCATAGAGCCAAGTATTACAGTGAAATGCTTAGTTTCTTAAAAACCAATCTGAAATTGTAATATTCTCAACAGAAAAACCGACTAATTTAGTCGGTTTTTCTTATCTTCCATGCGGTTTTCGGTGTATATTTACAGCAAATAGCGGTATCCTCCCGTCCTCTCTTAATACAATGCGTATAGTTACCGCTTTTTATGAGATAAGCCTGTCTCTCAGTGAGTCTGGCAACCCTAGTACCAAGGATACGAATATCACCACTCATTGTTATGGTGGAGGAACTTATGACATCAAAACACGCAATCCTCAGTGAATCAGCTCAGATAGTACAATCTGCATTAATTGAGCGTGGCCTCGAAACGCCGATGCTGCCGAGTGAGCTAACTGCTGAAGAACGTAAAGACAAGATTGAGCATCATATGCGAGAGATCTTGACCTTAATGTCACTGGATTTGAGCGATGATAGCCTAGCCGATACACCGCGCCGTATCGCCAAGATGTATGTCGACGAAATATTCTCAGGCCTAGACTACGCTAACTTCCCCAAGATCACCGTTATCGAAAATAAGATGGGCTTCGATGAAATGGTTAAAGTGAATGATATTAGCCTCACCAGCACCTGTGAGCATCATTTAGTTACTATCGACGGACTAGCCAGAGTGGCTTATCTGCCGCGCAAGAATATTATCGGCCTGTCTAAGATTAACCGTATCGTGCGTTTCTTTGCCCAGCGCCCACAGGTACAAGAGCGCCTGACTCAACAGGTACTGGTAGCGCTACAAGCCCTGCTAGGCACTAAAGACGTTGCCGTTAAGATGGATGCGGTGCATTACTGCGTGAAATCTCGCGGCGTGATGGACTCAACCAGTACCACCACCACCACGGCACTGGGCGGCATCTTTAAGTCTAACCCTGCGACAAGGGCAGAGTTCTTAAGCAACTAAGGTAAAAGAACGTCCTAGGTTGTAGGACGCTTCGCTTCGAGGACGGCCTTCGGCCTGCTAGGAAAAGCAAAAGAACGAAAACGGAACGTTCGTAGACTCGCTCGCGGATAACAGAACGGCCTTCGGCCTCACCGAAATTCAAAGCAGACTCGAGAGCGATCCTTCGGCTCTTCT
Source organism: Shewanella sp. MBTL60-007 (assembly GCF_019654915.1). Taxonomy (GTDB): domain Bacteria; phylum Pseudomonadota; class Gammaproteobacteria; order Enterobacterales; family Shewanellaceae; genus Shewanella. Next base: position 46,886 of record NZ_BPET01000033.1, read on the forward strand.
AGAACGCGGCAAGCCGCTGCGAGAAACTGAAAATAAAAAAGCAAAAGCTAAACTAATAGCTTTTGCTTTTTTCTAGAAGCGAACTTGTGAGCGCTCTCGCAGTGAGCCTGCGAACGCTCTAGCAATCTGGACTTATCTTTTAAATCCCGTACTGATCGCGGTAAGCACTAACAGATGCTAGTTGCGCTTCCATACCCGGCTTATCAGATAAGTAGTTGATCAAGTCTTCAAGCTTGATGATAGACACGATGTCACAACCAAAGTCACGCTCAACTTCTTGAATTGCAGAAAGCTCGCCCTTGCCCTTCTCTTGGCGATCAAGTGCAATCAACACACCAGCCAATGCTGCTTTATGCGCTTCGATGATCTCCATTGATTCACGAATCGCTGTACCAGCTGTGATCACATCATCAACCAACATTACGCGGCCTTGTAGCTCGCTACCTACTAGGCTACCACCTTCACCGTGGTCTTTCTTCTCTTTACGGTTAAAGCAGTAAGGCATATCGATATCGTGGTGATCGCACAGTGCTACCGCAGTAGTGGTTGCGATTGGAATACCTTTGTATGCAGGGCCAAATAGCAAGTCATACTCAATACCAGAGTCAACAAGCGCCGCAGCATAAAAACGACCTAGACGCGCTAAATCACGGCCAGTGTTAAACAGGCCAGCGTTAAAGAAATAAGGGCTAGTGCGGCCTGACTTTAACGTAAATTCGCCAAATCGAAGTACCTGACGCTCTAGGGCAAATTCAATAAACTCACGTTGATAGGCTTTCACAATCTCTCCTTAAAAATGTAGTGGTAATACTCAATCTACTATTTAGTATTATTGGTATTTTTTAATTTTACTTCACTTACAAAAAGGACCCCGTAGGGCCCTAATAACAAAAACAATAATTAGCTTAACGCCGCTTTCTGTGTATCGACGATTTCACGAATACCGTGCTTAGCTAACTCAAGTAAACTCATTAGCTCTTCATGGCTAAACGGCTCACCTTCTGCAGTACCTTGGATCTCAATGATCTTACCGGTTTCAGTCATTACCACGTTCATGTCAGTTTCAGCAGCGCTGTCTTCTACATACTCTAAGTCGCAGATAGGCTCGCCTTTATAAATACCAACACTGACCGCAGCGATCAGGAACTTAAGCGGGTTAGTCTTTAAAATACCTTTACCACGTGCCCAGTTTAGTGCGTCAACTAACGCAACACATGCGCCAGTAATCGCAGCAGTACGAGTACCACCGTCCGCTTGGATCACGTCACAGTCGATAACGATAGTGTTTTCGCCTAGAAGCTTCATGTCTACAGCAGCGCGTAGTGAACGGCCGATTAGACGCTGGATTTCTTGAGTACGACCAGACTGCTTACCGCGAGCGGCTTCACGCTGCATACGGCTATGAGTCGAACGTGGCAACATGCCATATTCAGCAGTAACCCAACCTTGGCCTTGGCCTTTAAGGAAACGTGGTACGCCTTCTTCAAAACTAGCTGTACACAGTACTTTGGTGTCACCAAATTCTACTAAAACCGAACCTTCGGCATGAGCAGTAAACTGGCGAGTAATAGTCACAGGGCGAGACTGTGCTGGAGTTCTGTTGCTTGGGCGCATGATGAATTCCTGTATTTAAGGGCATGGGGTAATTTGGGTGCATATTATAGGGATATGTGCGCCAGTATGCTATCTGAATCAATCAACTCAGCCGAAAACAGCCTTCTGATTTTGCACATAAGCGTGCAATAACAACAATCCATGCCCAACAGCCTAGCGCAGCGCCTTGTCATCACGGCTGCATGAGCAAATTAAATGCACCTACAATTTGTTTGGGTATATAATCACTACTCACTTAGACGAATCACACTGGAAATCATCAATGATCCAAAGCATGACAGCCTACGCTCGCATTGAGCACAAAGCAGATTGGGGCACAGCCTCTTGGGAAATCCGTTCAGTTAACCAGCGCTACCTAGAGACTTACCTGCGCCTACCAGAACATTTCCGCAGCTTGGAGCCTGTTCTTAGAGATCGTCTACGTAAACGCCTTAACCGCGGTAAAGTTGAAGTAAATCTACGTTACGACTTAGCCGAAAAGAGCGATAACGAACTGCAACTAAACCAAGACCTAGCCAAACAGATCATCAATGCCGCTAACTGGGTAAAAAACGAAGCAGGCCAAGGCGAGCTGAACGTGGTTGACGTACTACGCTGGCCGGGTGTGATGTCAGGCTCAGAGCAAGACATGGACGCCCTTGGTAAAGAGTTACTAGTGGCTTTTGATTCGGCAATCGATCAGTTTATCGAAGCCCGTGGCCGTGAAGGTGACGCAATCAACAGCATGCTGCAAACCCGTCTTGACCAAATCGTTGAGCAAGTCGCTATCGTTCGTGAGCACATGCCACAAGTGATGCAGTGGCAGCGTGATAAGCTAACTAACCGTTTGGCAGAAATCACCGGTGAACTTGACCCTGCTCGTATGGAGCAAGAGATGGTATTGCTAGCGCAGAAGATGGATGTTGCCGAAGAGATGGATCGTCTTGACGCCCACGTAGCAGAAACCCGCCGTATTCTTAAAAAAGGTGGCGCACAAGGCCGCCGTCTAGACTTTATGATGCAAGAGTTTAACCGTGAGTCAAACACCCTAGCATCTAAGTCAATCAGCGCCGAAGTGACTGCCGCAGCGGTAGAGCTAAAAGTATTGATTGAACAAATGCGCGAGCAAATTCAGAACGTAGAGTAATTACTTCTGAACTTGTGAAAGTCGATGTAAAAGACAAGCAGTAAAATATATGAAGAGCCCAGCTAAATGCTGGGCTTTTTTGTTGTCTGTGAAATCAGTTCTTGCAGCTTCCAAGAATAAGCTTGAATGACACTACTCATTTCTATTACTCAATTCATTTATTCTTAGCTAACTTCAAATGATAAAAGCATTTTTCATGAACCAAACCGGCATATACGAGCAACTGATAAGTCAAGAGAGTACTCTGACGACATTACTCGACAAGCAAATTCAATATCATCAGATTTCAAAAATACATTGACGGTATCATGCTGATAACTGGAGCACACAAAGCGAGTTATTTTACGGAAGTAATGCATAAATTGTCCTTACTCCCCAACTTGATTGCTTCATCGGCTGCATCGTCTATGAAAATAATTATCAGCCTTAAGCAATTTTTTATTAAGGTTAAGTAAATATTACGGTCATATTGTCAGCTAAAGCATCAAGCAACCTCTATGGCAGTCCATAGAGCAAAAGTTGAGTGTAGATGCAACTAAGGCCTTACCAAGTGCTATTACTCCAGAGTAAACTTATTCAAGCAACGCCATAACAACTTTACCTATCTGATGTGCCAAGAACGGTGGCACAGCATTTCCAACCTGAACATATTGCTGAGTTCTTGTTCCTTCAAATATATAGTTATCCGGAAAAGTTTGTAGCCTTGCAGCTTCTCGTACAGTTAAGCTTCTACACTGCTGTGGGTCATAGTGAATAAAGTAGTGACCATCTTTAGAAATATGGCTAGTAACTGTAGTCGCACACTTGTTTGCCGCTTGAGTTCGGAATCGGTCTGCATGTGAGCCTGAATTCCAATTATCATGTTCAGGAGCAAGTTCTGTCGGGTAATCTCTCGCTTTAGGTGATGTACCGCTACTTAACTTAGTAAACGCAGCACTAAAAGCATAGCGAAGTAAATCTGATGTCATATGCCCGCGCGTCGCATGGTTTAACACACAACCTGGATGACTATCCAAATACCAGTCCTTTAGATGCGGAGGTATACTCTGGCCTAATTCTGCTAATAGAAAACTTTGACGCTCTAACCCTAACATTGGCTCAAGATTTAATTTATCGACAGCCTCACTATCGAATCGCATTTTCAAAATACGTTGTAACTTTTTTGCATTTATTTGTACTTGTTTTTCCCAATCTTCTTGAATATCTTTCTGCTTAGATAAACCACTTCTTAATGGAGGTAAATCAGACAATACTTGTTCAACAGTTACAGTTTGTTTCATTGGATAAATGGTATCTGGTACATGGGTTATATCTTGTCGAACTCCCAACAAAATTACACGATGCCGTGCTTGAGGGACACCGTAATTTTCAGAACGAATAAGAAAGTCTGAAGAGTCTGGGTATTGAGGATCTTCAGGGTCATTTGCCTCTACAACAAGTGAAAAAACTCTATATTTAGCAACACCACTAACTTCTGTTACTAGGCTAGGATCTCTCAAATCTTCCAATATCTGAGGAAACATAACATTACCATTAATTTTGGCAGATAAAATACCACGTACATTTTCCATAACAAATACATCTGGTTGCGCTATAGATAATACTTTAAGGTATTCCTTGTATAGGAAATTTCTGTGGTCATCTTCAGCCTTATAGTTTTTAATTCCCGCATTACGAGAACGTCCAGCTAAAGAATATGCTTGGCAAGGCGGTCCCCCAATGACAACTTTGGGACCTTGATGAGTTGTAATTAATTCACGAATGCGAGAATGAATTAATTCGTTGTCTTCACCCAAAGCTCTAGGTTCTCCTAACGTTTCACAAATAGCTTCTTGAGCTTGCTGAGGATATAACTCGAAAATTTCATCCCGAGTTAACTTCCCACGAACATAATTGAAGTAGTCTTCTAATCCGCCATCTAATTCTTTAATTTTTCTGAAGAACGCTCGCGTTGTTAATGTTTTATGTGCCGAAGGCTCTTTCTCGACCGATACACCGATCTGAAACGGTTTGTTACCATTGCCATCAACTACAGAAGATACACCCTCTCCAAGCCCGCCGGGCCCCGCAAAAAGGTCGATTACAAGAACTTCACCAGTTTCCATTTAACTACTTACTATCAATAAAATTTCCAGGCAATCATACCAGGTTGAGACTGTCGAGCAATGGGTTTCTTTACTTTTAGGTATAGTAGAACTAATAAGTCATGTTTATGGTGGCCTACCATGCATATCAATCCTTTAAGCCTAAATAATAAGCCTAGAAGTCGACATCTCCAAAAAATGAGTCCACCCTAGCATTACATTGTTCTATCTGGCAGCGATATGAGGGCACTATTTAATTGTTAATACAACCAATTAGCTGTATTTGAACCATATCGTATTGAGCCACGAGATGGTCCGTAATATTTAGCCAATTCAAAAAGCTTAATGTTCTATTTGGGTCCTTCATCTTTTAATTAGTCAATTTATTACGTTACATGCCCTAACAGAGCCTCTGACGCACAAGTTGAGACTTTGAATATTTGTGTTAAATAAAATCAAAGCCTTCGCTGTATGCTTTTTGCCTTATTCTTAGCGCCTCCGTGCTTTGCTTATCCGAAGGCAACCCCCCTCCAATATACATCTTATAGCACTTTTCCGGCAGCGATATATTCTTGTGATAAGTGGGGTAACCCTTAGATTTATAAAAAACTACGATAGCATTCCATTCTTCAGGCTTGACATCCATTATGCCTGTTTGAGCTTCAATTTGAGATCCTGCTTCATTTATATCCTTGTTATTTTCTTTCTTTTCTTTGATCTCGCTACTATTGAGAACGTCAGAAATATCAAGATAGTCCAAATCAAAACTCAAAGCTTTAAAAGCTTCCCAGCCTTTTGGTGATTTACAAAACTCAGAGGGGTTACCTTGCCCACCTCTGAATGATGGGTCTAATATTTTTTCTCTTACAAATTCACCCAAAACTTCAATTTGCTTTGATAAAGTTAGTGAAATACCTTGATTTTGGAAAATCCTAGAAAGATTAATATCTTTCTTTTGTTGGATTAGTAAGTGCCTCAAGAACGCCAAAGTATAAGTTACTGTTTCTGCTTTAAAACCACTCTCACTCTTGTACCAATTTGATTTGAAAATACTTGAATCAGCACTTTTAAACAAAATTGCTTTTGCTATCAGCTCTCTATAAAAAGCATGCTTAAACTGTGTTTCATCCTTATCATACTCATCAGAGATAACTTCGCCGAGTAACTTCAAGTTAGCTTGCGCGCCCTTTTTAACTTCATGAGGTTTCATTCGCCAAGTATTCTCGAACTTAGCCATATCTGTTTTTGAAAACTTTTGACTCGTTGGAAACTCAAGCATGAAACGGTCTTTTTGAGCTTTAGTTAGAGCTCGAATTCTAGTCGTATACTGCCCCCTAGCACGCTCATAAAACCATTTAGTAGAAAGCCCTGTTTCACCAGCTGGCATAGGAATAGAAAGTGCAAGTTTTTCTATATTTCTATGGAATGGGTGATTTGAAACTAAGTCAGACTTTTGAATAGAGTTTTGAGTATTCGCATACTGACTTATCCGTGATTTTAAGTTTTCAATTTTTTCTTCATCACGAATGACTGTGAGCTTCATTTGAACAAAAACCTTATCGAGGTCTATGTCCTTATACAGCTTATCACCAATCCCTCCTTTTTCTCTTGGAGCAAAATAAATCGAAGCGGTTGTCTGCCCTCCATTCACTATTTGAAGATTGTCGAGCTTAGAAATAACCTGAACACCACCAACATTAGTAAATTCAACATGAGTTGCTGTACAAGTTAAACCATTGTTATAAGCAAAGAAGTTTTCAGGCTCTGTCAGCAATGCTTTTCTAATACCGTTGTTTACAGAAGATCTAAAATCTAAGAATGTTCGGACATTCGCCTCAAGCAAACGCTGTCCAAATTCATCATATATTTCACTTAGAACTTTTCCTGGCATTACACACAAATAAGTAAGAGTATTCTCGTCTTCAGTATTTGCCGGCAAATTATTAAGCCCATTACAAATATTTAGAAAATCTATCGAGTAGGGTTCGTTTTCTGTACCTGATTCAGACAAGGTCTTTAGCCTATCTAAATCCCAAATTTCTATTGACGTAGGCTTTTCTCTTATTGGCTCAATAGCAACTTTTTTAACACGATCACTCAGCTTTCTGGTACTAAGAACAACTACCCTAAACTTCAATGCATTTGGCAAATAAGAACTCATAGAGCTTGCGATCACTCTATCTGTTGACTCCTCAAGTGAATCTAAAAAGTTCTCATCATCAATTTTTTCGAGAAATCTAGATACATTCTTTCCCAACTTAACCAAGTCCGTTTTGGTAATAATTTGAATATCTTCATTATCCTCATAATCTGTAATGATCCCACTAAGTGTCCTTTCTAATGGGTTCCAGCTATACCCATCTATCTTCATATATTTATTTGAGTTTCGGTATGGGTGGTACTCAATGTTATCCAAAATCCCTGCCTCTGAAATAGACTCAGAGATCAGCTCAAAGAATTTTTCCTCTTCAAAACAAAGATCCTTTTCCGCTGACAGCTTCACTCCATTTATAAGCTCGCTTTTAAACTGTAGTAGCGGTTCCATCATCAACTATCTCCCTTAATGTTTTTGAAGTTTTATATTTCTCAAGCGAGTTTCCATCAATTGTGTATTTCACTTTCAATATTTTTTCATGAGGTATATTTTCCGGCACAATCCTCGGAAAACCATCAGACACCTCATAAGCTGTCACGCTGATATCAACAAACTTTCTGACCAACTCAGTATCATTTGCTTTACCATATTTTTCAGATATTTTGTGCAAAAACTCAGCTTTTAGGGCATCGTCCCCCTCAATCGAAGAAATACATCTATCGACTAAATCAGCTACTGTCAGCCCTGATAACTCTATACTTTCATTTATCCTTAGAGCAACTAGATAAAGAGAACTCGTAACCTTTTGAAGTTGCTCCATTGAAGATATCTTGAGGTCATTATTATCCCCCACAATACTTGTTTTGATCTCGAAGGCAGAGTCGTCGAATGTGAAGTCCTGCTTTTTGTTTTCAGGCCCAACCCAAGCTTTAAGTGCATCTTCAAAACCGAAACCTTCAACGAAATGACTATGGAATATGAATAGCTCTCCCCAAAAACCAACCAGCTCCCGAAAACCTAATCCAGATCTAGACGGCTTTAAGAACTCACTCCATGAATAAATTCTCGATATAACACTACGAAATAGGTTTAATCCACTATATTCTGACGAATATGCAGCGATATCCTTAGCAATAGTGCGGAACTTATCAAACATCTCTGCATCCGTGAGAGTACATACAAGCCGCGTTTTATCTGAAATTTGATCTAATTGAATACTTAGACAATCTAATCTATTAACAATATCAAAATTGAAGCTTCCATTTTCTTCTACAAAGAATAAGAAATTTCCTTCTGCATTAACAGAAACCCAAAACCTAGAATCCTCTTTATACAACCGTCTAGCTGATGACGGGTATGAACCTACATCAATCCCTTCCCAAGGATTATCTTTGAAAAACTCTTGATATCTATTCGTCATCTTCTTCGAACTCCATGACCAGCTCTTTATTTAAAGCCTTCCATACCTGGTTCACCACATAAGAAACTTTTGTATCTCTAGATATTCGATCAATTTCCCTCTTCGATTTACCTTTTAGATTTTCAAGCACCGGAAAGGAAATGGAGTAACTTATAGTTGGATCTTTATGGGGAACGCCCAAAATAACATCGTCATCTTTTTTGGCATTTTTTGGTAACGTCCCTACTGCTAAAGTGTAAATAATCAGTCCTGGCTGATTACGCTCTGGATTCCTAATGTAATAAAATGAGTCCGACTCTTTCGTTGCATTATCAGGATCATATAAGAAATATTTTTCGTCATGCTTGTCGCCGATCTCCTGCCTCTCCCAGCAAACAGTATTACCGCTAGTAGATTTCAATAGCTTTCTTTTTGAGGGTTTTATTTCCGGCAGTCTTGGATCTAAAGAAATTACACTTGGCAATTCAGGATCGCCTTCTTGGATGGGTTTCTGCGACCACCACGTTTGTATTTCTTTATTAATATTCTTAATGCATACGGTGAATTTAGGGAGGTCTTGTTTTTCCAATTTTGAAATATATTGTAGTAATAAATCATCGGATACCTCACCTTCTACGTACTTTGTATTAGAAATAAACTCTCTAATGAGTCCGTGTTCAACATCGTAGAATACTGTTGAACCGTCTTCGGAATTATATCGATTTAGACCTTTCTCAATTAACTGCCTTATTAAGTTTTGTGTAATATCCATGTTTTTCAAATTATTCTCATCTGAAACATAGAATTCATACTTCCTCAGTCTCCGCCCTGCTAAATCTAAAGATCGCGTATGGCTATGAGCGGCATTCATTTTTTGTTTTGCTGTAATTAACAACGCACCAGGGTGCTCTCTTACCTTCAACCCAAACTCACCTGGAGTTTTCTTTTGCTCTGACATTCTTTCAAGTTCAAGGTAAAGTTCGTCAATTGCGCCAGAGATAAACTCATACCACTCATAAGACTCTTCAGTAATGAACAACTTACATAAATCTTTGTATCCAGGTCTATATCCAAACCAACGGCACATTTGCATTAACGTATCATAGGCTTTTGAGTTTCTAGTGAAATATGAAACCGTAAGACCTTCTAGGGTTAACCCCCTAGAAAGCTTATGCCCTCCAATCACAATGGCCGACAAGCCATTCGCTTTGTATGCTGCATAATCTAAGCTTTCGGTGGATTTGCCGTGGACTGCAAATACCTTAGTCTTTCCGATTGCCCTTTTAAAATGCGGGTAAACATCCTCAAAAGTTTCATTAATTTCGAAGAACTTGTTAAAACTGTGTTTAATTTCTGAAATGGATTTACTCTTTCTTAGAGCTGTCTCCAGAGGATATCCAAGTGCATAATCGGCTGCGTTACGTATTTCATCCATATACTCATCAACTATTTCGGCAATTTTATCTTGCAGTACGGTTAAGTGAGTCATGTTTATCAGCATTGTATTATGAGCTTTTGGCGCTCCTCTAAGAGACCTTACAGCCACCGAGATTAAGTAACACCTAACTGATTCTTTTAACGATTCAGGCAAAATACCCACTGGTGTATCTTTCTTACTTTTTACTGGTAGGAGCTTTTCATTATCGTCAACTATGACTACCGGATCTCCTTTTGTGTCGTTATTAGACTGGAAAAAGTGCTTTTGTCCCACATAGCTATCAGGAGTGGGGATTCTGATCATAAAATCAGCTGGAAAGAGATCGTCACCGATATTTATATGTTCTTCGTCTGGGTCAATAAATATATTTGCAAATGGAGTTGCGGTATAACCAATATATGTTGACCGATTAAAGAGAGATAAAATCTTCCTTATATTGTTATTGATAGCAGTAATATCACCTTTTTCATGCTTGGTATTTATTGACGCATAGTCAGCTTCATCATCAATAAACAATAGTTGAGTGTTTAATTTTTGCCCTACCGCTACATCTAGACCATGCTTTTCTGCGATCCATTCATACAAGTTGTTTAGTACCGAAGCCCACTTTTTAATAACAAAAACTATGGGACCTCCAACTGTGGAAAAATGAATACCAAAACTATTGGCTACAGATTTTTTGAAGTCGCCTTCTGTCGTTGTTAAGAATGAAGCTCTGAGATTCTCATCTCTATATTTTCCAACACCAATAGGAAGGCCACTTTCGTAACGCTTTTTAGATTCTTTACCGATTACCCCCTCATCTAACCGCTCTTGTGTCTGCGTTCTGAGCTCGTTGAGGTGGCCGCCTAATACGACAATAACTTTGTATCCAGAGTCTATAGCTTTGTTAATTAAACCTAGATAGTTTTGTGTCTTACCAGACTGCACATTACCCATTACTAGTCCTCGGCGATTCCACTTTCCCTCTTTATGTGGATCTCCTGAGCAATCTAGTATTTCATCAATAGTTCTTTCAGTTTCCTTGATAACATCTAAAGAACGCCCCTGATCAATTAGGTACTCTTTATAGGCCTTCCAGTAGTCCCAATCTAATTCACCGCGCTTATGATCCAGCCATCTTTCAACTGTAGGGCTTGCTAAAATAATCGGCCGTTCGTCAATCTCTACATTTATATTGGTCTC
>NZ_BPET01000034.1 GCF_019654915.1 Shewanella sp. MBTL60-007
ATAGTGTGAGGTGATAGACGGTTTTCACGAAAGTTTGCTGCAAGCCTCAAGTTATTGCCAGATATGCATAATCTTGAATTTAGATATCCTACTTAAATAAAATACCACCTTCGATATACAACCGGCCTGTAGTTAATGTCCACAATAAAAACCGTAAAGTCAGTGAATTTTATGGCCAAATTAATGGCTAGCAGTTTACTCACTATGCTCATCAGTGTTTTGCCTGCGCAAGCAACTCCATGGGATAAGCTTGACTCAACGCAACTCGAACAAAAATTAACAGAGAAATTCAGCGAAGGTAAGTACTCTCCAAAAGGAGCGGACTCTTGCCTTATGTGTCACAAAAAGAATGACAAAGTCATGGCGATCTTTGACGGTGTTCATGGTGATATGAGCAACAGTAAATCACCTATGGCAGGCATTCAATGTGAAGCATGTCATGGCCCGCTAGGTAAGCATAATCGTGGTGGTAAAGAGCCAATGATTAGCTTTAGTCCAGACAGCAAGCTTTCTGCTGCTAGCCAGAACAGTGTGTGTCAAGGGTGTCACAACGACCCTAAGCAAATGGCATGGCATAACAGCACTCATAACCTTGAAGAAGTGGCTTGTAGTGACTGCCACGATATTCACGCAGCTAAAGATCCAGCACTTGACCGTTTAACGGTTAACGACACTTGTACCTCTTGTCACACCCGCGCTAAAGCAGACATGAACAAGCGTTCATCACACCCAATGAAGTGGGATCAGATGACGTGTATCGATTGTCATAATCCTCATGGTTCGATGACTGAAAGCGCACTTATTAAGCCTAGCCTGAATGAAACTTGTGCAGAGTGTCATGCTGACAAACGTGGTCCATTCCTATGGGAGCATGCGCCAGTGATGGAAGACTGCTCAAGCTGTCATACACCGCACGGCAGTGTGAATGACAACTTACTTAAGTCTCGCACTCCTCAGTTGTGTCAGCAATGTCACGCCGACGATGGCCACGCAAGCCGTATGACGAGCCAAGCGGGTCTAGATGCGTTCAGTGCTGGTAAGAGTTGTTTAAATTGTCACAGCAAGATCCATGGTTCTAACCATCCTGCTGGCAGCAACTTTGCCCGTTAAGTCTAGGAGTGACTCTATATGCGTTTAATTAAACCTTTTTCATTAAACCTGATCACCCTAGCGTTATTGGGTGCAGGTACTAGCGTGTATGCGGCAGACTTTGGTGTGCAAAACGCCAATATCGCTGCAGGTAAAACCGCAAATTATCAATGCAAGCGTTGTGTTGAGCCGCAAGGTTACACTGGTAGTGTTGGTGCGAGTGTCGGCGCGATTGACGCCGATGACAATCATGCCATCAACCAGTTTGGCACAGGTGATGACGGTGCAGTTGCGGGTGTTAATGCCGATCTTGCTTACCAGCAAAGTGGTTACAAAGCCAAAGTACAAGCGCACCAACTTGGTATGCAAAACGGCTTTGTTACTATGGAAGCGGGTAAAAGTGGCCATTATAAACTTGATGTGGATTTTCAAACGATTACCACTAATCAAGGCAGTAATGCAGCTACAAACCTATGGCAAAACAATGGCATGCTAACGCCAAGTGAGCACACTCGTGTGCTTGATCTTGAGTTACAAAGACAGCGTAGCGGCATTGGTTTTGAATATGACTTCTCTGAAGTAATGGGCCTAGGTTTAAGCAGTTATGCCCGTTATGACCGCGAAGATAAAACCGGTCACCGCAGTGCGAGTCTAACTAGCCCACGTCCAACGAATTTTGCTGAAGCCGTTGACGAAACCACAGACAAGTTCAGTGCGGGTGTGGTACTTGATGGTGCGAACTGGTTGTCAGAGCTTAGCTACAACGGCTCACGCTACGACAACAATATGGGTGACTTAAGCCTGCCTTATGCTTACGACGTATACAGCGCAACACCAGATAACCAAGCGCACCAAGTGTCGCTATCTGGTCAGTACCGTTTAGCGTCAAGTGTATTTAGTGGTCGCGTGGTTACCGGTCGCATGATCCAAGATCAAGACCTCATTCAGATGAGTGGCAACCCAATTCAAAACTGGGATGGTCAGGTCGATACCTTAAGCTCAAATCTAGCTGCAAGCACGCGAGTAAGCAGTCGCTTACGCCTAGGCGCAAGCTATGACTACAGCAAGCGTGACAACCGCTCGTCAGTATTTGATTTTGCTCAATACGAGTTCAACTCAGTGTCTGGTGCGTTTAAGCAAAATGTGCCAATGGATATTGAGCGTCAAACCTTTAAAACTAACGCGAGCTACCGTATTGCCAGTGGCTACCGCTTACAAGCGGGTTACGACTACAAACAAGTTGAGCGTAGCTATGGTGAGCGTGAAGAAACCCGTGATAACGAGTTTTGGAGCAAGCTAAACATTCGCGCCATTGACAAGCTAACCCTAGATTTTGGTGTGAGCTATGGCGAGCGTGGCGGTAGTGAATACCAAGCCAACGAGCTGACTAGCGATGAAACTGAGTCGTTACTGCGCAAGTACAACCTTGCTGATCGTAAGCGCACTGAAGTGAATGCTCGTGCTAATTATGCACCTCTTGAGTGGTTAACCTTCGATGTTAGCACTTACTACGCAAACGATGACTATGACGCCACTGTAATCGGTCTGACTCAGGCTAAAGATTACGGTTACGACATGAACGTTCATGCGCAAATCTCTGAGCCGTTATCTGTGTATGCATTCGCAGGTCAGCAGTGGATTGATTCAGACCAAAGTGGTGACCAAGCATCTATTTGGCATACAGAGATTAATGATGAGTTCATTAACTTAGGCCTAGGCGCGACCTATAGCGGCTTAATGGATGGCAGATTAATTCTAGGTACAGATTACCTATTTGCTAATTCATCAAGTAACACAGGCGTCAACGGTTATAACACTGGCAGCTCAAATATTTACGATTACGGCAGCTATTACTCGTACAACCACAGCGTGAGTTTGTACGGTCAATATCTGATCTCTGAGCAGATGGCAGTTAAGTTGGCTTACCAATTTGAACGTTATTTTGATACCGACAGTGCTGCGGTCAACGCTGATAGCATTTCAGGTCCAGTTCCCGGTTTAGTGACCTTGGGTGACCTGAACCACAATTACAACGCCCATCAACTGATGTTGACCTTCAGCTACAAGCTGAAGTAAGTCGACTCAGATATTAATAAGTTTGAGGAAAACAAAATTATGGAACGCAGAAGTTTCTTAAAAATGAGTGCCGCGCTGGGCTGCGCCGCAACAGTTACCGGCTGTAATTCAAGCTCTGATGATGCCAATGTTATTCCACCACAGCCGCCTGTTACAGACGAAGTGGTGAATTGGTCATCTTGCCTAGTAAACTGTGGTTCTAACTGTCCAATTAAAGTCTTTACTAAAGACGGTATCGTGACCCGTGTTGAAACTGACCACCAAGTAACGGATGAGTACGGATTGCATGAAGTACGCGCCTGTGCTCGTGGCCGTTCACTACGTCAAAGAAACTACGCTGTAGACCGTCTTAAAACACCAATGAAGCGTGTTGGTGAGCGCGGTAAAGCTGAGTTTGTACCAATTAGCTGGGACGAAGCGACTAGCATTATTGCTGAAAAGCTGTCAGCTGTTTATGCACAAGAAAACGGCGCTAAGTCGGTATTCCGTAGCTACGGCTCTGGTGCCTATTACGGTTTTGCATCAAATGCGTGTTTTAACCGCCTATTTAACCTAAATGGTGGCTGCCTAAATGCTTACGGTAACTACTCTTGGGCACAGCAGATGGAAGCGGCGAAGCACACTTTCGGTACCGGTAGTACTGCAGGTTCATCAACGATTACTATCGAAGACAGTGACTTCTTCCTAGGTGTTGCTTACAACCCAAGCGAAATCCGTCAGTCAGGTTCTGGTGAAGGTTACGATTACTTACAAGCGCTACAAAGAAACAACGGCCTTGAAGTGGTAATGATTGACCCTCGTTACACTGACTCTATGTTAGGCAAAGAATCAAGCTGGTTACCAATTCGTCCAGGTACCGATGCAGCGTTTGCTGAAGCGGTTGCTTATGAGATGATCAACCATGCTAACTTCGATAGCCAATCACTACCGTTTGTTCTAGAGCACTCTGTAGGTTTCACTAAAGAGTCAATCGAAGAGCAAATTGCAATTTTTGCAGCTAGCGGTGATGCGACTAAGCAAGAATACGCTAAGGTGATGAACTCAGATGAGAACTACCAAGACTACATTCTAGGTCAAGGTATTTACACTGACGCTAAAACGCCTGAGTGGGCTGAAAAGATCTGTGGTATCTCTGCAGAGAAAATCCGTTACATCGCTGGCAAGTTAATGACTGCTAAAGCGCCATACATAGTTGTTGGTGCAGGTGTTAACCGTCAAGCAAACGGTGAGCAAAGCATGCGTGCACTTTACATGCTTTCAGTGCTAACCGGTAAGCTTGGTACTCGTGGTGCATCAAACGGCGAACTGCCATACATGAGCAGCATGTCTCGTGCTGGCATCCCAACAGGCAGCAACCCAGTTAAAGAAAGTATCTCATTCTTTACTTGGTCTGAAGCGATTCTAAATGGCGAAACCATGACTGCACGTAGTCACGGCGTTCGTGGTACTGACGGTTTAGATACGCCGCTTGGCGCTAACATCAAGTTCATTCTATCTGCATCTGATAGCTCGCTATTGAACCAGCACGCTGAAATTAACAAGACCGCAGATATTTTCCGTAAAGCAGAAGATCTATTCATCGTATCTTGTGACTGCTGGATGACTCCAGGTGCTAAATTTGCTGACATCATCCTACCGGATACCAGCTGGTTAGAATCAAACGACTTAGTTAACGATTCATACGCTTCAGGCTCTCTAGGCTACCTAACTGCAATGTCTTCATCTGTTGAGACAATGTGGGATTGTAAGTCTATGTACGAAGCCGCAGCGATGATCGCCGACAAGATGGGCGTAGGTGCTGGCTTTAGAGATGGCAAGAATGAAGATGAGTGGTTAGAAGAGCTTTACCAAAGCACTAAAGCTAACAGCAACAACATCGGTGTTTCTCCTGCGTTTCCTGCAACTTACAAAGAAGCACAAGAGATCGGCTTCTTCCGTAAGAACATGAACGACAACCACGTTTCACTGCAAAGCTTCGTTAAAGACGGTAAACCACTGTCTACACCAAGTGGCAAGATTGAGATCTACTCTGCTGAACTGGCATGGCGCGCAGCTAACTGGGATCAAGAGAACAGTGTTCAAAACCCAACAGGCGTTAAAGGCGACACCATCACAGCGATCCCACAGTACACAGTGACTTGGGATGGTTATGAAGATGAAGATGCTAAAGAAGATTACCCAATTCAATTAGCGGGTTACCACACTAAGGGTCGTACTCACTCAAGCTACCACAACGTGCCATGGCTACGTGAAGCGGTAGAAGACGCTGTTTGGGTTAACCCAATGGATGGCGCTAAGCACGGCTTAAGTTCTGGTGACAAGATTGAAATGTACAACGAACGCGGCTCTGTTGAAGTGACTGTACGTATCACACCACGTGTAGCGCCAGGTGTATTCGCACTAGGTCAAGGTGCTTGGTACAACCCAGGTAACAAGCGTGGCAGCACAGGTCACATTATTGATGAAGGCGGCGCAATTAACTCGTTAACGCGCTACCAGCCAAGCCCTGTCGCTAAAGGTAACCCACAGCACACTATTCGTGTTGCCATTAAAAAGATTTAAGAGAGTAGTTAATTATGACTGAAGCAACTCAATACGGTTTTTACGTAGACAGCACTAAGTGTACTGGCTGTAAAGCATGCCATGTATCTTGTAAAGACCGTCAAGGTAACGAGATCCGTAATAACACCAATCCTGAGCAAAATGGTGTTCCTGCACTTAATGGCGTAACTTGGCGCCGCGTGTACGAATACGGTGGCGGACAATGGACTGAAGGCCAAAATGGCTGTTTCGAGCAAAGTGTATTTGCTTACTACATGTCTATTGGTTGTAACCATTGTTCTGAGCCTGTGTGTGTTAAAGCTTGTCCAACAGGTGCAATGCATAAACGCCGCGAAGATGGTCTAGTACACGTAGCACAAGACCTATGTATCGGCTGTGAGAGCTGTGCTCGTGCATGTCCATACGATGCGCCACAAATTGACCGTGAGCGTAAAGTAATGACCAAGTGTGATGGTTGTTTTGAGCGTATCGCTGAAGGCCGTAAGCCTGTGTGTGTTGAGTCTTGCCCATTACGTGCACTAGACTTTGACACTATGGATAACCTACGCGCTAAGTACGGTAACGGCGATGGTCATATCGCTCCATTACCACCAGAGTCTATTACTTCACCGAACCTTATCATTAAGGCTAATGTGAATGGTGGACAAGGCGGCGATATCCTAAACCCAACTGAAGTATAACTTCAGTTATAAGTTCAAGTATTACCAAGCTATCAATGCATTAGTATTTAAGGATCACAAGCGCAGCGGGCTGTATAGCCCGCTTAACTTGTAAGGTAAATTATGTCTTCAAAATCTGAGTCGTTAAGTCATTCATCTATCGCAGCAGTGGACTTTGTCGAGTATCAAGGGGTAGCGCGAATATTGCATCATTGCCTTATTCGTTATCCTGAGGCCGATTTTATCAACGGCTTAAAAGAGTGTGATGTTGCTGGCAGCTGGCCTGAGTTTGGTGGTCGCGAGCAAAATAGCACTGGTCGCCAATTGCTGGGAGATTTTTTAAAGCAATGGTCGAGTGAAGAGAGTGCGGAAGATGCAGAGAAGGCACTAATTACCTTGAAGCTAGATTACGGTCAGCTTTTCTTTGGACCGGGTGAACCGACAGCTGTGCCGCAAGGCTCAGTTTATCTGTGTGAAGAACAGTTGATCAACGATAGAACCACAGTCGAACTGATGGATTTTTATCGGGCGCATGGCGTTGAGTTGCAACTCGATTATAAGCAACCCATTGACCATATAGGTCTGTTTTTTGCTGTACTTGATCAAACATTTGGTCGCTTGCAGAGCGAATCAGATAACCAAGCTTTGATCCGCTTTACTCAAGTGCTATTGCAGCAGCATCTATTGCCTTGGGCAATGCGCTGCTGCCAATTAGCGAATGAACATGCCAAGACCGATTTTTATCGTGGCTTTGCCTTGTTAACCACTGACTTCTTATTGCAACTGCAGCAAGATTTCCAAGTGTTACCAGTGGATAAACGCTTATTCCGCTAATACGTTAGTGCTAATGTGAAATCTAAAGTAAAAAAAGCCCGCTATTTGCGGGCTTTTAATTTTTCAGCTCAACCTTGAGTTACATTTAAAAGTGACTGCCCATATTGCGACTGGAATTGCGCTTTTCACTGCGAACCTTCTCTAGCTGAGTATTGATCGTCTGTAATAGTTGGCAAAGGCGCTGGGCATCGCTGCTGAGTGTCTGCTCAGAGGTGTTGATTGCGGTATTAATGAGTGACTGACTCCATTGATAGGCAATGGTTAGTACCAAATGTTCCGCCTGTCCTAGCTCACCTTGCTCGATCTCTTTGACAAACAGCAGACGGCTGGCGGCGAACAAGCAGTGCAGGGCAAGCTCATGCTCGAGCGGCGTCTGCTCGCTACTCTCCATTGGCGGTAGCCAAACCGGTTCGCCCTCAGCAAATACAAGTGCAGCAATGGTATTGGTGACTGTCGTTAGTGAAGTAGCACCACCAAATAACTGCTGTACTTTGTCTGACTTTTTTAAAGTTAATGCTAAGCGGTTGGCTAGAATGGATTTGCTCCATTGTTGGCCTAAAGAGCGTCTAAGAGTCATGTCGGTAACTTAAAAATTAAAAGTAAAACACACAAGAATTGAATTTTAGCATCAAAGCATATTGGGCTATGTGCGCGGCATGGCAAATTGGCGTTCTCTTTGCGATATAGCTAGGTAAATAATCTATTTCTGTTAAAATCTGCGTCTTATTTCGATGAGTTTTTAAGGTTTAAAATGGATATTCAACGCGTTAACCCATGTGCAAATTGGTCCGATGCAACAGTGTTTAACAACATCGCGCATTTTGTTGAGATTGCTGCCGATGTAGAGGGTGATATGCAAAGCCAGACTGCACAAATTTTTGAGCAGGCAGAAGCGACCTTAGCCAGTGTGGGCAGCGATAAGTCACGCCTACTATCGGTGACCATTTATGTTACTGACTTTGCAAACGTGGCGGCCTTTAATCAGGCATGGCAGGCCTGGTTGCCAGAAGGTTGTGCTCCAAGCCGCGCTTGTTTGAAAGTAGAGCTTGCCGACCCTGCTTATTTGGTTGAAATTGCCTTTGTTGCGGCGGTGAAGTAAGACCTGCTGACGGGATAGAGATTAAGCCCGCCTTAGGAAGTAAAACCTAAGTTAGTCTAGATTGAGCTAGCAAGAGCGCTGGCTTAATCTAAATGCTTAATCTAGTTGCTTAAGTAGTTGACGCACTTGGGCGCGAGTATCATCAATTTCACTCACAACCGCTTGTGCGCTGGCCTCATCATTGGGGAGCAACTCCCAATTTGATTGCCAGCTTAGTTTCAGCTCCTCTGCTGCCACACTGAGTTCCGGCTCGGTTATCATGCTTAAGTCGGCAATTAAATTAACCTTTACCCAGCCTTTACGTGGATTGCCTAGGATCAGGTCGTTATCGTAATGGGCTGCGTACACAATAGACTCTAGTTCAGATAGCTGCAGTAGCAGTTCAAAACTTGCCGAACGCATATTGCTGTTATATTCGGTGATCTCCATGCGCCAGACGTTATAACTAAATCCCACCAAAGCAAACAACATACTAAACACCGCAGTTAACTGAAACACGGAAATTGTTTGTTTGCCAGAGATATCAATTTTCAACCTTGCCCCCTTGCAGAGTTATTTGAATTCACTCAGCCCTTGCTAAACCGACGATTACTTATTTCTATTACTAATACTAGTAGAGTACGCCAGTTAAATTTCAAGGGCGGTAAGCATAAATTCGGGAAGCTTGGACAGATGAGCAGATATGGCTAATGCAAGCCGTGAATATCAGTGGCATAGCCCCCCATTATTAGCCGCTGAAAATATTGCATTTACTTGCAAAATCCCCTTTGAAAATAAAAAGAAAATTAAATTGCGCTAGCTTTTGACAACGAGCTTTTAACGACTACATTTCATATATCTAAATACACTCAGATAATGGATGGATAACCTATGAAATCATGCACTATCCCTTTGATAGCTGGCGTCTGTATTAGCATTTTTAGTAGCGCAGCCGTGGCAAAAACGAATCCCGCAGACAATGCACAATATGAAAAACGTTTCTCTAAGCAATATCAAAGCTGGCAGAAAACAGCTGACAGTAAAGAGGTGGATGATGCATTAGCCAGTGACCCTAATTTGGTTATTCTCTGGGCAGGTTACGGGTTCTCTAAAGATTACAACGCCCCAAGAGGGCACCAGTATGCGATTACCGATGTGAGAACCACACTTCGAACAGGTGCACCAATGAAAGAAGACGAAGGCCCTATGCCTATGGCCTGCTGGAGCTGTAAAAGTCCCGATGTACCAAGGGTGATTGAGGAGCAGGGGGAAGGGGAGTACTTTAAAGGTAAGTGGGCCAAAGGTGGCCCAGAAATTGTCAATGTGATTGGTTGTGCCGATTGTCATAAACCTGGAACACCCAAACTAAGGGTTGCGCGTCCATTTGCCGAGCGCGCCTTTGAAGCGATAGGTACGCCGTTTGATAAGGCAGATAAGAGTGAGAAGCAAAATATGGTCTGTGGTCAGTGCCATGTGGAATACTACTTTGAAAAAACTGCTGAACATCCAAACTGGGTGAAGTTTCCTTGGGATAACGGTACCACAGTTGAGAATATGGAAGCTTACTATGACAAGCTGAAGTTTAAAGATTGGACTCACCAACTATCAAAAGCGCCGATGTTAAAGGCGCAGCATCCTGGTTATGAAACCACTGCGCTAGGTATGCATGGTGATATGGGGGTATCGTGTACCGATTGTCATATGCCGCGAGTTACCAATGCTGAAGGGAAGGAATACACCGACCATAATGTGGGCAGCCCGTTTGATAAGTTTGAGTTTACCTGTGCAAATTGTCATGAGCAGACCCAAGAGCAATTGCAGTCTTTAGTTCAAGCGAATAAAGATAAGGTCAATGCGCTAAAACTTAAGGCTGAGGCTGAACTTGTTAAAGCGCACTTTGAAGCGGCAGCAGCGTGGGAAGCTGGGGCATCTGAGAAGCAAATGACGGCAGCGTTAACCGATATTCGTCATGCACAGTGGCGTTGGGATTTTGCCATTGCCTCCCATGGTATTGCTGCTCATGCACCTGAAGAGGGACTGCGTATTTTAGAGACCTCATTAACTAAATCTGCTGAAGCGCGGAATAAGCTTGCAAAAGTATTAGCCACTCAAGGTGTTAAAACTGCGGTCACCATTCCCGATATTTCAACTAAGGCCAAAGCCCAAGCTGTCTTAGGTATGGATATGGATAAAATGAATGCAGACAAAGCCATTTTTATTGAGAAAGTCGTGCCTAAATGGGAAGCAGAATATAAGGCTGCCAATGGTGGCGAGTAGGCTTTAATCGCTGTGACTCAATAAAATCCGGGAAGTGAGTTTCCCGGATTTTTTTATTTCTTCCCCAATGGATGAATCCAACGCAGTAAAAGGATTGTGGAGTGCTTCTCACTCGCTGTGGGCCTAAATAAACTGTCATTGACTCAGTAGGCGAGTCAATTCAAATTAGGGGGGAATTATCGATATGAACTTGTAAACTTCGCAAGTTGATGTTGCTGCAACACCTCATTCAAATCACTTTTACAAGGGAAACAGATACTTTTCAGCTTGCTTCCATCCCTTAGCCGTATTGGCATGAGGAACGGTATTGAGTATGTAGTTGAGTTCACCCGTATGGCGTAGTAATGATAACGCCATACACTGCTCTACCAAGCTTTGTGTATCGTTATAATCAATGCCATAGCCATCTAAAAAATGAGTGAATACCTCTTTATCACCTAGCGCCAATAACAGACCCGGTGAAGTGAACTCAAATACGGGATCGGGGCAAATAATAGCGTCACCAAAGTCGATGATTCCGGTCAAACGGACTCCATCTTTCGTGCGTTTTACTAGCAGATTTGCAGGATGCAGGTCGGTATGAATTAAATGGTCTGGGCCCTGTTTGCATTGGATATTAATGTTATTTAAGTAAGGCTCTAAGTCAGATAAGAATGGCTCCACTAAACCTTGCTGTTGTCGTTTTTGGTAAATATTATCTCGCTGCGTTTGCAAAAAGAGTGGCCAGTCTAAGGTGAGCTCTGTAGCTTCCTCAGTAATCGCTCCCGAGGCTGTGGAAACGGGGAGCTGGTGTAGCGCCTGACAGAAACCGCCTAATTGAAACGCAATGTCCTGTATTTCTTGTCGCGCTAGCGTTGGCAGAAGAGAAGCGAGGTTATCGCCCTCAACAAAGCTCATAAAAATATAGTCCCAATTTCTATAGCGGCCATGACAGATGAGCTTTGGTACTTCGAGCTCTAGCTCTACTTGGGCTAACAGTTTAAGGCCAGCAAGTTCCGCTCTGGCTTGTTGAGACCAGTTGGGCGGTACCAACTTCAGGACGAACTTTTGCTGCCCTTCAAAAATAAACACCGGATTAGCCCCCTCGGCAACGCGTGTGCAGCCGGAATAGCTAAGCTGATGGTTGGTCGCTAAGATCTCGGTCAGAGGTTGCCAGAAGTCAAAGTCGAGATAATCAATGATGTCGCAGGCCAAGTCGTATTCAGGTGTTTCAGGTAAGAAAAGGGCTGAAGGATATTGCGTTAAAAATGGCGGATTCATTGTCTTGATAATGTGTAACCCTAGGGCTCAATAAAACGCAGCCTCTAGTAAGCTGCGTTTTAGTTTTAAATTAGAGCGTCAAACTAACGCTCAACTAAGAGAAGATAAGCTTGATGCTGCTTTAATACTCGCTAAAAGCTCATCTCTGGTACATGCTCAGGGACCACAAGCTTACCAGCTGTTTTAGAGACAATCTCTTCAACCGATACTCCGGGGGCACGTTCTAATAAATGAAACGCGCCGTCTTTGATTTCCATAAAGGCTAAATCGGTTAATACCCGTTTGATGCAACCAAACCCGGTTAGTGGCAGTTCACACTTAGGAAGTAGCTTAGAGTTACCTTTTTTATCGGCGTGCATCATAGTCACAATAATATTGTCGGCGCCGGCGACTAGATCCATGGCGCCGCCCATGCCTTTAATCAGTTTGCCTGGGATCATCCATGATGCAATAGAGCCTTGCTCATCGACTTCAAATGCGCCAAGAACCGTTAAGTCTACATGGCCGCCGCGGATCATGGCAAAGCTCTCTGCAGATGAGAAAAACGAAGCACCATCGACGGCAGTAACTGTCTGCTTACCAGCATTGATTAAATCGGCATCAATGGTTTCCTCGGTAGGGAACTCGCCCATACCTAATAAACCATTTTCTGATTGCAGCATTACCTGCATGCCTTCAGGGATATAGTTGGCCACTAAGGTAGGAATACCAATACCTAGGTTGACGTAAAAGCCATCTTGAAGCTCTTTGGCAACACGTTGTGCCAGTTGTTCTCTTGATAACGCCATAGTGCTGCCTCCTTATGCTTTTGATTCAGAGCTTGGTTTAACTGTACGTTGTTCGATACGTTTTTCAAATTTGCCTTGAATAACGCGGTTTACGTATATGCCTGGAGTGTGAATATGGTCAGGGTCAAGCTCTCCCGGCTCAACGATATGCTCAGCCTCTACTACAGTGATTTTACCTGCGGTTGCCATCATAGGGTTAAAATTAGCGGCGGTTTTACGGAACACTAAGTTACCCATGGTGTCGGCTTTCCATGCGCGAACTAAGGCAAAGTCTGCTTTTAATGCTGGCTCTAACACATAGTGGCGGCCATCAATTTCACGAGTCTCTTTGCCTTCAGCTACTGGTGTGCCATAGCCTGTTGCGGTGAAAAATGCCGGAATGCCAGCACCACCTGCGCGAATTTTCTCGGCCAGAGTGCCTTGTGGGGTCAAGATAACGTTAAGCTCACCGGATAACATCTGCTGCTCGAAGGTGGCATTTTCTCCCACATAAGAAGCAATCATGGTATCAATTTGACGGCTCTTTAATAGCAAGCCTAAACCAAAGTCATCGACACCGGCATTGTTTGAGATTGCGGTAAGTCCGGTGACACCGGTTTTAACCATTTGCGCGATTAACCCTTCAGGTATACCGCACAGTCCAAAACCGCCAACCATGACTGTCATATCGTTAGTTAGGCCTGCAAGCGCCTCGTCATAACTTGCGACAACTTTATTGAGTCCTGCCATTATCGTTATCTCCTTATTCCTATATTAGGAGTGAGTTAAGCCTGCTCTAATCAGTTAGAAACTAAACACAGATCTAAGGGGGATCGCATCTGCGTTTACAGGCTTATGTTTTGTCCATTGCTAAATCATGCTAGAACCTAGAACCTAGAACCTAGAACCTAGAACCTAGAACCTAGAACCTAGAACCTCTAATACCCAAGCCTAGAACTAGAACCTTCTTGCTCTCTACTCGCTTAGTGCTCTAGCAACCTTCGAACCCGATTGGCGTCCGAGCGCTTGGCTAATTTTATTGCCAGCTAGGGCGAGTTTATTTAAGTCTATGCCTGTTTCTATACCCAGCCCATGCAGCATGTAGACTAAGTCTTCAGTGGCTAAATTTCCCGATGCGCCTTTAGCGTAGGGGCAGCCGCCAAGACCCGCGACTGAGGAGTCGATCACGCTGACTCCGGTTTCTAAGCAGGCTAAAATATTGGCTAGTGCTTGTCCGTAAGTGTCATGAAAATGCAGTGCTAGCTTTTCAACGGGAACGACTTTCGCCACTGATTCAACCATTCTACGGGCATTAAGCGGTGTGCCAACGCCTATGGTGTCGCCAAGGGAAATCTCATAACAGCCCATTTTGTAAAGTAATTCAGACACCCGAGCCACTTCGCTTAACTTTATCTCACCTTCATAAGGACAGCCTAAGGTACAGGAGACATAACCTCGCACAGGCACATTTCTGGCCTTAGCAAGCTCCATTACTGGGATAAAGCGCTCGATGGATTCTTCTATCGAGCAGTTAATATTCTTTTGGCTAAAGCTTTCAGAAGCCGAGCCAAAGATAGCCACTTCATCGCTATCAGCGTCAAGTGCGAGTTCCAAGCCTTTTAAATTGGGGGTTAGCGCGCTGTAGGTGACACCGTCATGGCGAGCGATTCCTGCTAGTACGTCAGCTGAGTCGGCCATTTGCGGCACCCATTTAGGCGATACAAAGCTGGCAGCCTCGATACGCGTTACACCAGCTGCGGCCAAATCTTCAATGAGTACGATCTTATCTTGAGTGGTAACCGGCTGTTCATTTTGCAAGCCATCACGGGCGCCCACTTCAAAGATGCTAACCTTTTTTGGATAAGCAGCCATTTATGCACTTTCCTCAGCTTCAGCAGGTTCAACTTCAGCAGCTTCAACTTCAGCTATGACCTCGGCAAGTAACATACCGTCACTAACTAACTCTCCAGGCTCGAAGAAAAACGCACTGACTACGCCATCAAAGGGCGATTCTATTGCGTTTATTACATGAGTCATCTTCATCCTGCTTCTTCCTTTTCTGCTGTCATTTCTGCTTCGGCTTCAACTTCAGCCAGAAGCATACCGTCACTCACGAGTTCACCAGGCTCGAAGAAAAACGCACTGACTACGCCATCAAAGGGCGATTCTATTGTGTACTCCATCTTCATGGCTTCCATCACCATAATGCCTTGGCCAGCTTTGACATTATCACCGACAGCGACAAGTTGCGTCACAATAGTGCCGTTCATAGGCGCCTTGAGTTTATCTTCAAGGTTATCTTGCTCTTCAATCACTTCAGATTCGAGCGCACGGTAGTGATAGCTGGTGGAATCAATAAATAGGGTAAAGTCATCACCCACTTGGCTAACAGGTAGACTGATTTTATGACCGTTAGATTTACGGGTATCGGGTTGCTGGATTTGCTCTGTTTGTTCTGAGTTAAGCGTTTGCACACTGATCTCAGCATGCAGCGTCTCAGCTACTAATTCACCTGAGAGGGTGATTAGGCAATCATCAAGCTGTAACTGATATTGCGACTGACCAGCGACTTGAGTCTCGATTAAATCAAGGTGATTAATTTGATGGTTGTCATCTAACAGCGCCACTTGATGTTGGCTGGCACTATTGAGCCTAAAGCCGCTGTTATTGCTCCATGGAGAGTAGGGATCATGGCTAGCGTTAGCGGCAATTTTTGCCAGTTTTTTACGGACACAAAGTTGATAAAGCGCCGCTAAGCTAAGGGCGACTTTTTGTTGCTCAGGGCTTACTGCTGACTGCGCTAATAACCCGTCGCCATAGCGCTCGATAAAGTCAGTGCTAAAGCTTGCGTCACTAAAAGCTGTGTGCTTGGCAATATTGGCTAAAAATTCGATATTGTGTTTAAGGCCACTGATTTGATAATCATCCAATGCGTGCACTAAACGCTGCAGTGCGCGAGGGCGTGATTCATCCCAAGTGATAAGCTTTGAAATCATGGGGTCGTAAAAGTTACTGATCACATCATTTTCACGCACGCCAGAGTCGATACGCACAAATTGGCTTTGTGCCGGTTCACGTAAAAAATCGAGCTTACCGCTTGCTGGTAAAAAGTCATTTTGCGGATCTTCAGCGTAAATACGTGCTTCAAAAGCATGACCAGTAATTTTCACTTCATCTTGTTTAAGCGGTAATTTGCTACCACTGGCAACCATTAGCTGCCATTTGACGAGATCTTGGCCTGTTACCAGCTCTGTCACCGGATGCTCTACCTGCAAACGGGTATTCATCTCCATGAAATAGAAGCTATCATCAGTATCTAATAAAAACTCAACCGTACCTGCGCCTTCATAATTGATGGCTTTGGCAGCGGCAACCGCAGCTTCTCCCATTTTTACTCTTAGGGCGTCACTTAGACCCGGAGCAGGCGCTTCTTCTACCACTTTTTGATGGCGACGCTGAATTGAACAGTCGCGATCAGACAAGTAAATACAGCTGCCATGGCTATCGGCAAATACTTGTACTTCAACGTGGCGCGGTTGGCGTAGATAACGCTCCATCAAAAGCTTGTCGTTACCAAAAGAGCTAATCGCTTCACGTCTTGCAGAGTGAATAGCATCGAGCACTTCACTACTATTTTCAACAATGCGCATACCTTTACCACCGCCACCAAAGGCAGCTTTAATGAGTAAAGGGTAGCCCATCTTGTTTGCCTCAGAAACGAGCAAATCATCGTCTTGCGCATCACCGTGATAGCCGGGAACTAAAGGCACGTTCGCCGCGCCCATGATGGCTTTTGCAGCGCTCTTACTGCCCATCGAGTCAATCGCTGCCGCGCTTGGACCAACAAAGGCAATATTAGCCTGCTCGCACTTGAGGGCAAACTCAGCGTTTTCCGATAGGAAGCCATAGCCGGGGTGGATAGCTTGAGCGCCGGATTGTTTGGCGATCTCGATAATCAAATCGCCTTTAAGATAGGAGTCAGCAGGGGCGCTGCCACCTAAGTAAAAGGCTTCATCGGCCATGGCAACATGGCGAGCATTGATATCGGCATCAGAATACAGTGCAACAGTGCGAACGCCCATGGCTTTGGCGGTGTCGATAATCCTACAAGCAATTTCGCCTCGGTTAGCAATTAGCAATTTAGTGAACATGTTATTGAGCTCCTTGTCCGCTGGCGTCATTATTATTTTTTGTTGCCGCGTTGACGTTTGTGGTTGTTGGCCATTGTGGGCTGCGCTTTTCAAAAAAGGCATTGAGTCCTTCTTGGCCTTCATCTGATACGCGAATACGTGCAATGCGCTCACTGGTATGGTCTAAAGTACCTTGGTCTATTACGCCGCTCTCAAGGGTCGATAGTAGTGTCTTCACCCAAGCCATTCCCTGTGGACTGTTATTGAGCAGCGCGGCAATGATGGGTTGTGCTGCTATCTCTAGCTCATCATCGATCTCGTGAATGATCTGAAGCTCAAGGGCTTTTTGCGCGTTAAAACGTTCGGCGGTTAACATGTAACGACGAGCAGCACGTTGCCCCATGGCGCGGGTGACATACGGGCTAATCACGGCTGGAATAAGCCCAAGTTTGACTTCACTTAAGCAAAAGCTAGCCCGCTGATTGGCGATAGCAATATCGCTGCAGCAAATTAGCCCAAGTGCACCACCAAAGGCTGCACCTTGAACTAAGGCAATAGTGGGTTTTGGAAATTTATCCAGCAATGACATTAGCTTGGCAAGCTCGTTGGCATCGCTAAGGTTCTGCTCAAAATCCATCTTGGCTTGCTTGCGCATCCAATTGAGGTCAGCACCGGCACTAAAGTTTTTACCGTTGGCTTTTAGCACTAAGACCTGACATTGAGGGTGATGACTGAAGTGTTCTAGCACCTTAATCATTTCACTAATCATCACCTCATCGAAGGCGTTATGCTTGTCGGCTCGGTTGAGCACCATCTGAGCTACGCCACCATCGAGCTCACAACTTACATACTGTAATTCTTGACTGAGTAGTGTGGTATCTATTGTGACTGAGTTATTCATTGTTATCTGTCCATTGTGTTTTCTAAGTCGATGTTTTCTATGTATCCCAGGAGTGGGTTACATACGGAATACACCAAACTTAGTGTCTTCAATCGGCGCGTTTAGCGCAGCAGATAAGGCTAAACCAACAACGTCACGGGTTTGAGCTGGGTCAATAATGCCGTCATCCCATAATCTGGCGCTCGCGTGGTAGGGATGACCCTCTTGTTCATACTTATCGACAATTGGCTGACGGAAGTCTTGCTCTTCTTGGGCAGACCACTCAACCCCTTTACGGGCGAGGCCATCGCGTTTGACCGTAGCCAATACACCAGCGGCTTGCTCTCCGCCCATCACCGAGATGCGTGCATTG
Source organism: Shewanella sp. MBTL60-007 (assembly GCF_019654915.1). Taxonomy (GTDB): domain Bacteria; phylum Pseudomonadota; class Gammaproteobacteria; order Enterobacterales; family Shewanellaceae; genus Shewanella. Next base: position 17,986 of record NZ_BPET01000034.1, read on the forward strand.
GGCCACATCCACATCATAGTCGGCTCGAATGCGCGGCCGCACATACCGTAGTTACCTGCGCCATAGCTGCCGCCAATAATCACGGTGAACTTAGGGACATTGGCACAGGACACGGCAGTCACCATCTTAGCGCCGTGCTTAGCGATGCCTTCATGCTCGTACTTTTTACCTACCATAAAGCCAGTAATATTTTGTAGGAATAAAAGTGGGATCTTGCGTTGGCAGCATAGCTCAATGAAGTGAGCGCCTTTTTGCGCCGACTCTGAAAATAAGATGCCGTTATTGGCCACAATACCCACTGGGTAGCCGTGAATACGGGCAAAGCCACAGACTAAGGTGTTGCCGTAATTTGCTTTAAACTCATCAAAATCTGAATCATCCACTAGACGAGCGATGACCTCTTTTACGTCAAACGGCTTTTTAAGATCGGTACCGACAATGCCGTATAACTCGTTGATATCAAATTTAGGCGGTTTTACTGGGCTTAGTTGGGCGCGAATTTCTTTTTGATGGTTAAGGCGAGTCACCGCTTTGCGAGCAAGTTCTAATGCGTGCTCATCGTTTTGTGCCATGTGGTCTGCAACACCCGATATTTTGGTGTGTACTTCAGCGCCGCCAAGCTCTTCTGCTGTCACTTCTTCACCAGTTGCGGCTTTTACTAACGGTGGGCCAGCTAAAAAGATGGTGCCTTGCTCTTTAACGATAATCGATTCATCGGCCATCGCGGGCACATAGGCTCCTCCGGCGGTGCAAAGTCCCATTACTACGGCAATTTGTGGAATGCCTTTAGCTGACATTTGCGCTTGGTTATAGAAGATACGACCGAAATGGTCTCTATCAGGAAACACTTCATCTTGACGAGGCAGGTTTGCTCCGCCAGAGTCCACCAGATAGATACAAGGGAGGTGACAACGACTGGCAATATCTTGGGCACGTAGATGTTTTTTCACCGTCACAGGGTAATAAGTACCGCCTTTTACAGTTGCATCGTTTGCAATAATCATGCATTCAACGCCACTAACTCGGCCAATTCCGGCAATTACACCCGCTGCAGGTACTACATCTTCATAAAGCTCATAGGCGGCAAACTGCGAGATCTCTAAAAACGGAGAACCTGGATCCAGCAGTTTTTCTACTCGCTGTCGCGGCAGCAGTTTGCCTCGTGAAAGATGGCGGTTGCGAGCGACTTCACCGCCACCTTGCTCAATTTGATGGAGTTTTAGTTTTAAGTCTTGAACCACGGTAGCCATGTCATCAAACTTGGCTTTGAATTCATCGCTACGGGCATTAATACGGCTGCTTAGTTGCGTCACAATTTCAATCCTTTTGAAGCTGTTTGAGTGAGGCGGCGTTAAGCAAGCCGCCTTGATGCTTGTCTGTTTACAGAGCAGGTTAGGCTATTTTGATTCGTTAAATAGCTCACGGCCAATTAACATACGGCGAATTTCTGACGTACCCGCACCAATCTCATAGAGCTTGGCGTCTCGCAGCAACCGACCAGTGGCGTATTCGTTGACATACCCGTTACCGCCAAGCAGTTGGATGGCATCGAGAGCCATCTTGGTGGCTAATTCTGCTGAATAGAGGATCGCGCCGGCCGCATCTTTACGTGTGGTTTCACCGCGATCGCAAGATTTAGCCACGTTGTAGATATAAGACTTGGCGGCATTCATGCCAGTGTACATATCGGCAAGTTTGCCCTGTACTAGCTGGAACTGACCGATAGACTTACCAAATTGCTCACGCTCATGAATATAAGGTACGACGATATCCATACAGGCGGTCATGATCCCAAGTGGGCCGCCAGAGAGCACAACGCGCTCGTAATCGAGTCCGCTCATCAACACTTTTACACCGTTGTTCAGGCCGCCAAGAATATTCTCTTCTGGTACTTCGCAATCTTCAAATACCAGTTCACAGGTATTGGAGCCGCGCATACCTAGCTTGTCGAGCTTCTGTGCCTGAGAAAAACCTTTAAAGCTACGCTCGACGATAAATGCGGTGATGCCGTGGGCACCCTTATCGAGATCGGTTTTGGCGTAGATGACATAAGTGTGGGCGTCAGGTCCGTTAGTGATCCACATCTTGTTGCCGTTGAGTATGTATCTATCGCCTTCCTTGCGAGCATGGAGCTTCATTGATACCACATCAGAGCCTGCATTGGGCTCACTCATGGCAAGTGCGCCAATGTGTTCGCCTGTGATCAGCTTAGGTAGATACTTGGCTTTTTGTTCGCTATTACCGTTACGGTTAATTTGGTTAACGCACAGGTTAGAATGAGCGCCATAGCTTAGACCAATGGAAGCCGATGCTCGTGAGATCTCCTCCATGGCGACCACATGGGCAAGGTAGCCCATATCTGCGCCACCATACTCCTCTGAAACAGTTACACCCAGCAGTCCCATGTCACCAAGAACTGGCCAAAGCTCATTGGGGAAAGCATTATCGAGATCGGTTTTTGCGGCGATAGGGGCGATTTCGTTGGCGGCGAAGCTTTGCACCGCATCACGTAACATATCGACCTCTTCACCGAGGCCAAAGTTTAGAGAGGTGTAGAGTTGAGTCATCTGCTTGTGTCCTGTCAATTTTGTTTGGATTCAAGTTCACCGATCTTCGCCGTGATACTTGTGATTTATTTCATTATTATGTGTTTACACTGCTTTTATGTGACGAGTTGCTAGCAACGCCAGCCCTTATGTCGGACCTTGTTTTATCGAGCGTTGCTTTCATATGGCAATGCGCTATTGGGCATTGTTGGCTAATGCGTCACGGCATTGCTGCTCCGCCGAGTTAAGCTCCATCAGCACGACCTTGATGTCATCCATCTGTTGCTGCAGCGATACTTTTTTCTCTTCGACTAGCTCGAGCATGGTGTGAAGTTGGCTACTGCTATTCTTATCCGCATCGTAAAGCTCAAATAGGCGCCTTGTTTCGGCCAATGAGAAGCCTAAACGCTTACCTCGCAGAATAAGCTTGAGCCTGACTCTATCCTTAAGACTATAGATCCGTGTTTGACCACGACGCTTAGGCTTGAGTAAGCCTTGGTCTTCATAAAAACGAATACTACGGGTAGTGATATCAAACTCTTTGGATAGATCACTGATTGAGTATGTCGTTTGTGGGAGTTGATTCTCTACCATCAAAAAACACCATATTTGTTTACATTTACTGAACGATATATGAAGTTTACGTAAAGGTAAAGTTTATGGGCGTTGCAAAGATTAGTTTTCATGTCAATGGCACGTGCCACAAGAGATAAGTTAGCGAAAGTTATCAAGGTTACCGCCTGTGGTTTTAGCTTTTAAAAACATGTGGTTGCACCGGTTTTTTCTAGGGTGGATTGAGTGCGTTCATTCCTTTGTATTACCTTATTCTAAGGTCTAATGGGGATTTTTTAAGCGCGGTTGCATAATGCTGTTAAGCATAAAATGGACATAAATCACTCACTATCTAGGGCTGCAAGGCGCTATTTGGCAGAGTTTTAGCAAGTGGAGCCAGCATTGTGATAGATAAAAATAAACAGCTACATGCCAAATCCATCGCCCAGCCCGAAAGCTTTTGGGCCGAGGCTGCCAATGCAGTAGATTGGTTCTCGTCATGGGATACGGTTTTAGATGAGACTGACGCGCCTTTTTACCACTGGTTTAAAGGTGGCAAGATGAACACCTGTTATAACGCGGTCGATAGACATGTTGATGCTGGGCGAGGTGATCAAATCGCCTTGCAATACGTCAGCCCGGTTACAGAGAGTGAATACGGGATCTCTTATAGGGAACTGCAAGCACAGGTGAGCAGGCTTGCTGGTTATATGGACTCTGTCGGGGTCAAGAAGGGCGACAGAGTCGTGATCTATATGCCTATGGTGCCTGAAACCGCATTTGCCATGTTGGCTTGTGCGCGTATCGGTGCAATTCACTCTGTGGTATTTGGTGGGTTTGCGGCAAATGAGCTGGCTACCCGAATTAACGATGCTAAACCTAAGCTGGTCCTTTCCGCCTCTTGCGGTATCGAACCATCTGGGGTTATCGCTTATAAGCCATTGCTCGACGATGCGCTTGAGCAAGCAACTCATAAGGTGGAGCGCTGTTTAATATTAAACAGAAGTCAGCTAGAGGCTCAATTGCAGCCTGAGCGTGATTGTGATTGGCAATCAGCAATGGCTGCTGCGCCTAATATCGATTGCCTTCCTCTCGATGCTACCGACCCGTTGTATGTACTTTATACCTCTGGAACCACAGGTCAGCCTAAAGGGGTGGTACGCGATAACGGCGGTCATGCTGTTGCACTCGCGTGGTCAATGAAACATATCTACGATATCAATGTGGGTGACGCATTTTGGGCGGCCTCCGACGTAGGCTGGGTCGTGGGGCACTCCTATATCGTCTATGGCCCACTGCTGGTGGGGGCAACGAGTATCTTATATGAAGGCAAGCCTGTAGGCACGCCAGACCCTGGCGCATTTTGGCGCACGATTGCTAAGTATAAGGTGAAGAGTTTCTTTACTGCACCAACCGCTATTCGTGCGATTAAGCGTGATGATCCTAACGGGGATTATCTACAAGATGTAGATTTAACTTGCCTAAAGAATGTGTTCTTAGCCGGTGAACGCTGCGATCCCGATACGCTGCATTGGGCGGAAGATAAACTACAAAAGCCAGTGATTGATCATTGGTGGCAGACTGAAACAGGTTGGCCTGTGGCGGCTAACTTGATGGGGTACGCGCCTGTTGCGGTCAAGGCGGGCTCTCCTGCATTAGCGGTGCCCGGTTATCAAATTGATGTGGTTGATGTGATGGGCGATAAAGTCGACGCCAATGAGTCAGGTAATGTGGTAATTAAATTGCCGCTGCCACCAGGCACATTAACCACGCTTTGGCAAAATGAGCAGCGCTTTCAAGATAGCTATCTTTCCATGTATCCAGGCTATTACCTGACGGGGGATGCAGGCTATAAGGATGAAGATGGCTACCTTTATATCATGAGTCGAATCGATGACATTATTAACGTCGCGGGTCACCGACTCTCAACAGGGCGTTTTGAAGAGGTGCTTTGTCAACATGAGGCGGTAGCCGAGGCGGCTGTCATTGGTGTTAAAGATCTGCTCAAGGGGCAAGTGCCCTTAGGGCTGGTGGTATTGAAGAAAGGCGCTAACTTGAGTGATGATGAACTCAACAGCCAGTTGATGAGCTTAGTGCGTCAAGAGATAGGTCCGGTGGCGTCTTTCAGACTCGTGAGCGCGGTACAGAAACTCCCTAAGACCCGAAGTGGCAAAATTTTACGTGGTACCATGCGTAATATTGCCGACAATCAAAGCTATAAGGTACCTGCGACTATCGAGGACCCTGCCACACTTGATATCGTGCGTAACACCTTAACCCGCATGGGGTATGCCGATGCACATGTTTAGGTTAAGAAGGTCCTAGGAAGAGCAGGTTCTAGGCACGAGGAAAGCTAAGACGGTAAAGCTAAGACGGTAAGGCTGAGACGGTAAGGCTGAGACGGTAAAGCTAAGACGGTAAGGCTAAGACGGTGAGGCTAAGACGGTGAGGCTGAGACGGTAAAGCTAAGACGGTAAAGCTAAGACGGTAAAGCTAAGACGGTGAGGCTGAGACGGTGAGGCTGAGACGGTGAGGCTGAGACGGTAAGGCTGAGACGGTTATAGAAAAGCAGGGCTTTAAAAAGCGCTGCTTTTCTTGTTTAGGTGGCTAGTAGGTTAATCAATGGAGTTTTCGTTTATATAAGCTAGAGTTGTTAAGTTTTATATAGTAATTAAGTTACCAAAGTCTGTATAATCCATAACAAATAACCCTATCAATCAAGCAAACGCAATGACGTGAGCTGAATAAAAAATAGATAGGGAACTCTCTGTGACCTGCGGAACAAAATTAACATGAATAACCAATCTAATCTTTACGATATAGGTGTTATTGGCTTAGGCGTAATGGGTAAGAACCTAGCGCTCAATATTGCTGATAATAACTATCGTGTAGCTGCGTTTGACCTTGATGAAATTAAGGTGCAAGACACTGTAAAACAAGAAGAGCTTGAACGTAAGCAATTCCTTAAACAGTCGACTCAAGCACGCATTCTTGGCTGTAACAATCTTTCTGAAATGATATCTAAATTAGAAAAGCCGCGTGTATTACTCCTTTCTGTCCCTGCGGGAGCTCCGGTGGATGGTGTGTGTCAGTCGCTGATTGAAGTGGGTATTGAAGACGATGATATCGTTATTGATACCGGTAATAGCTTATGGACCGATACACTTGAGCGTGAGAAGCGCTACGCCAAAGACTTCCTTTTCTTTAGCTGCGCGATCTCAGGTGGTGAAGTGGGGGCTCGCTTTGGGCCGTCATTGATGCCTAGTGGTAGCCTTAAGGCTTGGCAGCGTATTGAGCCTATCTGGCAGGCCATTGCCGCTAAGGTGGATGCCAACACAGGCTTACCTATTGAACGTTTCGAGCCGGGCAATCCAGTAACAGAGGGGGAACCTTGCACCACTTATATTGGCCCTGCGGGTTCTGGTCACTACGTTAAGATGGTGCATAATGGTATCGAATACGCGGATATGCAGCTTATTTGCGAAGCTTACCATCTATTGAACCAAGGTCTTGGGTTGAGTGCTAGTGAAGTGGGTGATGTATTCGAGCGCTGGAATAAAGGCAGTTTAAATAGCTACCTGATGGAGATAAGCGCCGATATCCTTAAACAGGCAGATCCGTTAACTGGTGCGCCGTTGGTGGAGATGATTTTAGACAAGGCGGGGCAGAAGGGCACAGGTCTTTGGACTGCGGTAAGCAGTTTGCAAATAGGCTGTCCAGCCCCAACGATTGCCGAAGCGGTGTATGCTAGAGCGCTCAGCACGCAAAAAAAACAGCGACATCAGCTAAGTCAGCGATTATCGGGACCGAGTCAAGTGGCGTTGGTAAATACTGATAAGCAGGCATTTATAGACCAATTGGAAAACGCCCTTTATTGCGCCAAGGTATCTTGTTATGCCCAAGGTTTTCAGCTGATGGCTATGCAAGCTAACGAGCAAGGATGGCAGTTAGATTTTGGTGAAATCGCTAAGATCTGGCGTGCTGGTTGTATCATTCGAGCCACATTCTTACAGTCGATTACTCAGGCTTATCAGCAAGACGGTGAGCTCGAAAATCTGCTGATGGCAGAAACCTTTGCTAAGGCTCTGTCCGAGAAACAGCAAGATTGGCGGGTGGCGATATCAGGTGCTGTACTGAGCGGTATTCCTGCGCCATGCATCAGTTCGGCTTTGGCTTATTATGATGGCTACCGAAGCGAAACTTTACCGGCGAGTTTACTACAGGGGCAGCGAGATTTTTTTGGTGCCCACACCTTTGAGCGCATCGATAAACCTCATGGTGAGAAGTACCACTTAAATTGGAGTGGCGATCGCAGAATCAACAAGGTATAGCTCATGCCTAGTCGCTGTAGTCGGCTGACTGTTTGTCTCAAGCCGGGCATTCAGAACGTGATGCACAGGACAAGACATTGAAAACAAAAAAAGCCTATCAAAATTGATAGGCTTTTTTAGTACTCTTCAGCGGCGAGTGAATGGCTAAACTAGGATGCAAACAGACAGATATCAATGAGTAGGCCAAGGCTGAACAGCGCACTGAAAATCATGGTCAGCTTAGCGGTGCGGCCGAGTAATGGGTTTAAGGCTGCGCCAGTCACCTCATTAAAGTCACGGCATAGGGTTCTGGCCATAACAAATGCGAGTCCCGCAAACAGCACTGGTAAACCCGGTAGCGCTCCCATCAGGAAGCCAGCGATGATGATGGCAAATGGGAGATAGAGAAAGCTTTGATAGAAAATACGCGATTGTTCAAGGCCGATGCGTACCGCTAAGGTTTGCTTACCCGCCTTGATGTCGGTATCCATATCGCGGGTATTATTGACTAACATTATCGCCGCGTTTAGAAAGCCGATAGCGCTGCCCAAAAGCCAAGCGCTAGTTGCTGTATCGCCCGCCTGCAGAAAGTAACTTCCTACAACGGCTACCAGACCAAAAAACACAAATGCTGCCACCTCGCCAAGGCCGTGAGAGGCTAGTGGGTATGGGCCGCCACTATAACCTAGGGCACCAAGGATCGCTGCCGCCGCTAAAAAGGCGATGGGGAGGCCACCATGGTAGATTAGGAAAGAGCCAACGATGAGTGCTAATACCAGACATAAGATCATGGCGTTTCGTACAGATGTTGGGCTTAACATACCACTTTGGGTGACACGCACAGGCCCTAAGCGCTCTTCGGTATCCACACCACTTTTAAAGTCGAAATAGTCGTTAGCTAGGTTTACGGCAATTTGTAGCAGCAGGGCACAAAGCATTGAAACAGCAGCAATGAATAGGCTGAATTGCTCAAGGTGCAGTGCGAGTACGTTACCAACCAGCAGTGGTCCAATCGCCGCAGGCAAGGTGCGAGGGCGGATGGCAAGTATCCAAGGGTTCATGTTTTCTAATTACTTACAGAGGTTTACGTCAAAGGGTGCAGACATAAAGGTAAAAAAAGTTGGCATAGCATAGCAAATTTAACAACTTCTAAAAAGTGGATTTTATAGCAGCAAAAGTGGTCGGCTTAACACTTTGCTAAGCATTACTATATTTCAGATTGGCTTATATGAATAAATTTGAACTAGCGCACAACTGTTAGGCAGGAGTGTATGCAATATTACATTTTTAAAGAGAGCGCTAGAATATAAGCTGTCATTTTGGCATTAGCTTTAAAACTGCGGTGTCAGCAGTCAACGACTAGATTTGTAATGGACAAATTTGCTTAGAGGTCGAAAACTATGCGTTTTGAGGGACAAGTCGCAATAGTGACAGGTGCTGCTTCGGGTCTAGGTCGGGCCTATGCCATCGCCTTAGCTGAGCGAGGAGCAAGAGTCGTTTTGGTGGATAACGAAGCGAATCAAACAAAGGATGTTAGCTCCAGCATGACAAACATAGAGGCTGACTCAGGCCTAAAAGCCTGTGGAGCTGCAATAAACGCTTTAGGAGGCGAATTTCAATCTTTTGTTATGGATGTCAGCAATGCTGATGACGTTAACGCTATGGTTGATGATGTGGTTCAAAGTTGGGGCCGCGTCGATATCTTAATTAATAATGCGGGAGTTCATCAGCCTTGCCCATTTGAGCAGATGAGTGCCTCAATCTGGAAGCATCATCTGGATGTGGATCTCAACGGTACCTTCTACATGACCAAGGCCGTATGGCCGCTAATGAAACGCCAAGGTTATGGGCGGATAGTGATGAGCAGTGCCAGCTCCATTTATGGCGATATGTATGAGACCAGTTTTAGTGCTAGCAAGATGGCTGTGATGGGGTTAGTTAATAGCCTTCACCACGAGGGCGTAGAGCACGGGATCAAGGTTAACAGCATTATTCCTCATGCCGTCACATCGATGACAGCAAACCATTTAGCACCAACAGTTAGGCCACTTTTTTCAAAAACAACCGTGACAGCCACCATGTTGTACCTGTGCAGTTCTAAAAGCCCGTCGGGTGAACACTTGCTCGCAGCGGCAGGCGGAATTAGCCATGCCGCCTTAGTCGAATTTAATCCAGGACGCTTTAAAGCCGAGGAGTGCACCCCTGAGGTGATCACTGAACGCTGGCATGAACTCTACCATGCAAAACCCGTTACCGCTCACCGAAGCGGTGAGGCGCAGGTGCTCGCTTGGGCAAAGGCATCGGCAAATCAGCGTAGGATCGTGTTAGAGTAGCAGCGAGTTAGCGTAGAACTGGCGAGACTAGGGGATCTTGAGTTAAGCTTATGGCTTTATTGTCAGAGTTTTAGGTTGTAATGAGCCAAGTATTAGATGATCTTTTAGCATTACTCTCTTTAGAGCAGATCGAAGAAGGGCTGTTTCGTGGCCAAAGCCAAGATCTAGGTTTTGGGCATGTCTTTGGTGGGCAAGTCATGGGCCAAGCCCTGAGTGCGGCAAAACAGACCGTCAGCCCAGACCGTAAAGTGCACTCTTTACACTCTTACTTTTTACGTGCCGGAGATGAGAAGTTGCCGATTGTGTATGATGTTGAAATCATGCGTGATGGCGGCAGTTTCAGTGCCCGCAGAGTAAAGGCTATTCAGAAAGGCCGCCCCATCTTTTACATGACCTGTTCTTTTCAAACTGTTGAAGAGGGATATGACCACCAAGCTGTGATGCCCGATGTGGTGGGGCCTGATGGTTTACTTAACCAACAAGAACTTGCGATGACATTAAGAGATAAAGTGCCATCTAAAGTGCTAGAAAAGTTTATGGCTGATACCCCTATTGAGATGCGTTTGGTCAACCCAAGCGATCCTATCGCACCTAAAGCTCGCGAACCTATTCGTCACGTATGGATCCGCGCCAATGGTGAGCTACCTGATAATATGTGTGTCCATGATTATCTGCTCGCCTATGCATCGGACTTTAATTTCTTAGTTACTGCGGCACAGCCACACGGGGTATCATTTTTAACACCAGGCATGCGTATGGCCACTATCGATCATGCGATGTGGTTCCACCGTCCATTCGATTTGAGTCAGTGGCTGTTGTATAGCATAGACAGCCCAAATGCCAGTGGTGGAAGAGGTTTTGTAAGAGGCCAATTCTTTAATCAGCAGGGTGAGTTGGTGGCGTCTGCAACTCAGGAAGGACTTATTCGCATGACTAAGAAGTCATAGTCAGCGTTTGCATCCATTATTATTTGATACTCAGGATTAAAATCATGATCTCATTGATGAAAAAGAGCATCGTTCTCGTATGTATGTTGCTGTTAACTGCATGTGTGACAGTGGAAGAGAAGCCGCCAGTAGTGATCAATGGTGCGGCTGGTTACTTAGAGAAGTTGGCTCTTCCTCAAGGAAGCGCGATTACGATAGCGATTATCGACCTTGATACTCCCGGCGTGATTGTGGCGCAAAAAAGCTTTAATATCGTTAGAGCGCCCGTGCCGTTTAAGTTTCTGTTACCAGCCGATAGTATAGATGACAGCATCCATTACGGGGTGGTGGCGATGATCCAGTATCAAGGGCGGGTGATCTTTCAAACCTATGATCGCTTTCCAGTGATCAACAATAACAAGTACACCACCGAAGTGTTGATGAAAGCTGTGCCTATGCCAAGGTAGCTGTCGACATTGATCTAAAAGGAGCTTAGGCTCCTTTTTTATTGCCCTGTTTAGGTCATTCTAGTTGGGAGTGACATAGGATAAGAGGATGAACCAAGCAGTGAAAGAGTCTTTGCCCACGCAAGTTGGTTGTCAAGAATTGTTGAAGCGGTGGCTACTCGAAGATGATTACAGACTTCAAGCCTTGTTAGTCGCTCAGCAGTTAAACCTTAGCGATTGGATGCTAGCGGCAGGCTTTGTGCGTAACTTAGTTTGGGATAAGTTACATGGCCTGCAAACGCCGCTTAATGATATCGATCTTATCTATTTTGACTCCAGTGATTTATCCGCAGATAAAGACAGTGCAATTAAAGCAGAGCTAAATAGAATCGCCCCTATGTACCCCTGGTCTGTTAAGAATCAAGCGAGAATGCATCTGCGTAATCAACATCAAGGATATATATCAAGCTTAGATGCCATGAGTTACTGGCCTGAGAAGCAAACGGCGGTAGGGGTCAGCTGTCTGCCAGTCGCAAAATCAGCTAGCTCAATCGGACCAACGTCTTTGATTTTACATAGTCCGTTCGAGCTAGCCTGCCTGTTTGAGCTAACCCTACAACGTAATCCCAAAGCAAAGCGTGGCTTGTTTGAGCAGAGAGTGAAAAATAAGCAGTGGTTGCAAACCTACCCGAAGCTACGAGATAATGGTAACTGGTGAACTTATGAGCAGACAATATTCTTTATTGCTTGACACATTAGGCATTGTTAGAGAACGATGATGGCATCATAGGTGTATGTGTGTTGATTGCTGTCGATTGTTCTAAATTTATTTTGTTGTTAATGGTGGCTTAATCGATGGAACCTTATCTTGATGCGATAAATGAGATTAAAGAGTTAGCGAATGCAGAGGAGATCCATCGGGTTGATGATGTGTCGATATATCTGGAGCGCTTTACCGATCTTGATTTAATCGCTACAGGAATTTATGCCGAGGTGTACGAACTGCCTGGAGAGCCAGATAAAGTCGTTAAGTTGTGTAACAGCAAAATCGATGGCTACTACCTGTTCGCTCGCTGGTGTATGCGTCCAGAAAATCAAGATAACCCTCATGTTCCAACCATTCACCGTGAAGACACAATTGAATTGAGCAGTGGCCGAGTGGTGCGCTTTTATGTGATGGAGCGACTTGAAGACATCACTGATGACGGCAAAGAGCCTACCCGCCCCAGCCATTTTCATGATTATGACTTTGGTAAACTCTGGGGCACCTTGCGCACCATGACCTTACCATTTGCCGATCCTGAAAAGCCCTTTACCGATGAGGTTCAGACTGTCGATGAGTTTGTTGAGCAGATCCAAGAGCCACGGGCGCATTTTTATATGAACTCCGCCGAACGTCAGCCTGTGGTGATCGATGATGAGATCATCGATGAGCACGAAGCATTGTTGAAAACCCTGTTTGAGGTGCTGAGTTTTATTGATGACCACGGGGTGATGGACCTACATGGCGGTAATTATATGCTTAGGGGCGATACTATTGTGATTACGGATCCCATATCCCATAAATACGCGAGTTAACCAAGCTAATTAAGTGGTGTGCTATTGAACAGTACGTTATTTAGGATGGGTTAAATCGATAACAAAAGGGCTGAATAAACAGCCCTTTTTTTGTATCGATTCAACCACAGATCTTAGGCTAGCATCTAAAGCGACTTATCCATGGTTTGTTATCAAGCTCAACAAGGTTTTGATAAGCTCTCTATTGCATCAACCATTAACGCTTCGATAAGGCGTAATCAATGCTTATTACAGTGTTCATTTAAAGGTAATTAACAGGTTTAATATGGCGCTATCATTTACCACGTCACGATTAGATGTATTCGAGATAACCACGAGATGGCCCAAGGTGAAGCACTTGAGCTACTAGGTCGAATTCCCCAATTACTGACTCCAGCAGTTGTTGAGAGACTTCCGAGCTATTTTCATGGCATCGAGTCTCAAGGTGATGCAAGATTATGGCTTGAACGTATGGTGTCTGAAAGTCGCTTGTTTGCCGTTACACTACATAGTACAAATTTGATTATCGGTTTTATATTTGCATATGTAGAAAGTGAAAGTGACACTGAAGCCCATATTGGTTATTTGCTAGGAAAGAGCTATTGGGGACAGGGTCTAGCTTACGAGCTGTTGCAAGCTTTTATTAAACAGGCTAATCAAACACAAGGCTGGACTAAATTAATCGCTGGTGTTGAGGCAAACAACCTTGCTTCGTCTAGATTATTACTCAAGCTAGGCTTTGCCCAGAGAAATGCAGAGGGCTCCGTCATCTTTTATGAATATCCTCCCTTTCAATCCTTATCCTAATCAAGGCTATTACAGGACTCATAGCAAGAGATTTCAGTGGAGAAAACTTAGGGGGCTGCGAACAGCCCTAGCAAATAGGTCGTTAATCAGGTGTTATGCACAAAACACTGTGAATAGAGATAGAGCTATATGAAATTAGAGATGTATTCAGAGTACGCGCAGAAATATGATTTAGCTGTGCGAGATAATATTTATAACGCCCATCTAGAGAGGCCTTCATTACAGGCGATGCTAGAAGATATTACCGGACTTGATGTATTAGATTTGGGCTGTGGCTCAGGTGTATATGCCGAATATCTAATCGAGCAGGGAGCTACAAAGATTACTTGCCTTGATGCTTCTGAGCAGATGATAGCGATAGTGAAGCATAAATTTGGTGATAGGGTATCTGCATATTCGCAAGATCTCTCGATTGGCCTTCCACAGGAGGCTTCGAATAGTGCCGATGTGATTATTAGCCCTCTAGTTATTCATTATATAGAAGACTTACCAGCATTGTTCGCAGAGATAAGTCGAGTGTTGAAGCCTAGTGGCTATATAGTCTTTTCAACTCATCACCCATTTGCAGACTTTGAGTGTTCAAGCTCCGGTAACTACTTTGAACGTGAGTTAGTTAAAGATGTTTGGGATACGGTGGGAAAGCCCGTTGAGGTTACATTTTATCGTCGCTCGTTAACTGAGATAATGGACGCAGTTACAACTAATGGTCTGGCTGTGATTCAGCTATCTGAAGGTCGTGTGTCAGATAACGTCAAGCAAATATCGATGCAGCAATATGAATACTTGTCTAAAAATCCTAACTTTATCTTTGTAAAGTGTCGCAAATTATAGATGCTCCTTAAAATAGGCTGATTATCTCAGTAGCTCTTATCGATCTGCATATCGATTTCTATTGGCACGTCTATTCGCATACCCACTCGCATTCCACACTATCTACAAAGGCTTATCTTTCGCTACGGATCCCGATAAGAGTCCGTTAGTGAAATTAGCGCACACCGACTTACTTCTTGGTCTGATTTTGAACAGTTCTTACTGGTAAGGGAGGAATAATCGGCTTGATTTCACGATTGTTTTTGATAATTGAATGATTGGTTTGTTTTGTAAACAATGCGTGCGCGCCTCACATTTATTAAAGTTGTAACTTCAATAAATGTTTAGTTAGTGTGATCTGGATCCTTTTTTGGTTATCACTAACGAGGTATTCGGTTTCGACTTTGATTTAGATCAAAAGTTTTCGTTAAGCATTCTGGCAGGATTCACGCAATTGTAAGGATATTGATAATAAAAACAGCGCTAAGTGTTGTATTAATGGAGTAGTATGATGAACAAAAAAATCGTTTCTAGCTTAATTGCCACCGCCCTACTATCTACAGGTTTTACCTCTTCTGCATTAGCTCACCAAGCTGGCGATATTATCGTCCGTGCGGGTGTAGCTGTTGTTACGCCAAATGAGTCTAGCCCAGTCGTTGCTGATATCGCAGAATTTGGCGTCAGTGATAATACCCAATTAGGCTTAAACTTCGGTTATATGTTGACTGATAATATCGGTATCGAGCTTTTGGCTGCTACGCCATTTTCTCATGACATTTCATTAGGTGAGCTAGGTAAGATTGCCGAGACTAAGCACCTACCACCAACGTTAGTTGCTCAGTATTACTTCGGTGATGCAAATTCAAAACTACGTCCATACATTGGCGCGGGTGTTAACTTCACAAACTTCTTCGATAACGAATTTACTCAAGAAGCGCAAGAGTTAGGTTTATCTGAATTGAGTATGTCGAACTCTTGGGGCTTAGCCGCTCAAGTAGGTTTAGATTATCAAATTAATGATAGCTGGTTGATCAATGCCTCTGTTTGGTACGCGCAGATCAGCACTGATGTTAAATTTAACTTAGGTGACGCTCCTCAAAAAGTTGAAACCGATATCGATCCATGGGTTTACATGATTAGCGTAGGTTATACTTTCTAATCGAAAGAAATTTTGGACTAATCCCACCCATAAAAAAGGAGCCGTTTTGCTCCTTTTTTATATTTGTAAAAAGCAATGATTTAGTGCGTTCTACTTAGAGGTTTTCTTAGCCGCACGCTCGGCTTTCTTCTCTGCTTTGGTTTTCCAGTGGCGGGTATTGTAAACAAACTCAGGTAAGCCCTTAGTTAACCAAGCCACGAGTCGCCAACGCTTAGTCACATAAGCTCGGCGCTTACCTGCTTTCATCGCCTTAATAATTTGACCTGCCACAACCGACAGTGGCGACAACCACAGACGGTTTTGTTGCATAGCTGCTTTATCTAACATGCCCAACTGAATATCGGTAATCGTAATAGGCAGCTTCAAACGCTGAGCATGCATGCTCAATCCTTCGAAATAGTTCTGCGAATAGGCTTTTGATGCATGATAGGCCACACTTGGACCGCCTCGTAGCCCTGCAATAGAGTTAATCGCCGCTAATTGACCATAGCCCTGCTCGCGAAATAGTCTAAAGGCCGTATTGCAAATGGCTGAAAAGCCTTGCACATTAACTGTGATGATATCTTGCTCTGGCTGCCAAGGCAGCTCGGGATCGTAATGGGTGAGTCCAGTATTGACCAAAATAAGGTGAGCGCCGCCTAGTGACTGCCAAACGGCATTCATGGTACTGATAATGGCTTCAGGATTATCAATTTGCAGCGGAAAAACTTGCGCCTTAGTGGGCAAGGATTGGCTAAACTCGATAAGAGATTGTGGATCTTGTGCTAATAGGGCCAGTTCAACGCCTTCATCTGCAAGTTGTTTTGCAATTTCACGGCTAAGTAATGAGCTAGCGCCCACAATTATTGCAGTTGCTTGTGTCATATGGGTATTCGACTTCGAATAGGTAACTTATCATAGAAAGATAAGTGTATTAGAACAAGATTAATTGTCTGTTGCTGTGATGCAAATAGTGAGAATGCACTTTTTAGATTGAGCATCAGCATGAATGTGTGAAAGACATTCCGATCAACTGATATAAAATTCAAGTACGGACATATAGACTTCTAGAAGTCTTAATGTATTATTAGGAGCGTAAATATGAAACAGTGGTTTAAGCCTTTATTACCTTTAGCGGTAGCAGCAAGTATGTTGACAGGTTGTGCAACATCCAATGCTGTGGTGGAGATCCATGGTGAGGTTTGGTACAAGGAGCGTATGGCGCTACCTGAAGACGCAGTGATCAGCGTTCAGGTTCAAGATGTGTCTCGTATGGACGCTCCTGCTGAAGTCATTGCAGAGTTTGAGCGTAATGATGTCAGTACCCCAATCCCATTTCAGTTTTTAATTAATAGAGATCAATTTGAAGATGGCCACACCTATAATATAGGTGCCCGTATCACGCTGGATAATAAATTGATGTTTATTAATACCCAAGCTTACCGAATCGATCTGGACTCGAGTGAGCCAATGTCTGTATTAGTACAGAGGGTGGCACGTTAACTAAATTAGCTGTGAGTTAGTCTAGCTGGCGCGTCTCTTTCTGATAGGTTACATAACTAGAATAAAGAGGCGCGTTATGCCGGTTAAAATTCCCGACGATCTGCCCGCTGCAGGGATCTTGGAGTCAGAGAATATCTTTGTTATGTCCGAAACTCGGGCGGCCAATCAAGATATTCGTCCAATGAAGGTATTAATCCTTAACTTAATGCCCAATAAAATTGAGACTGAAACTCAACTGCTGCGTCTCTTAGGTAACACTCCATTACAGGTTGATGTGGATCTACTTAGAATTCACGATAAAGCTTCCAAACACACCTCGATTGACCATATGAATAACTTCTATCGAGATTTTGAGCAGGTGCGTCATAAAAACTACGATGGCTTGATCATCACTGGTGCGCCGCTGGGCCAGATTGAGTTTGAAGAGGTGTCGTACTGGGACCATATTCGCGAAATCATTGATTGGTCGCAGCAGCATGTCACTTCGGTGCTCTTCCTATGCTGGGCAGCGCATGCGGCACTGTACCATCTATTCGGTTTAAACCGCTCACTGCTGACAACTAAACGCTCAGGGGTATTTGTCCATAAGCGTACCTCAGAGCATTATCCCTTGCTGCGAGGGTTCGATGATGAATTTTTTGCGCCGCACTCCCGTTTTGCCGAGATGGATATCAATACGTTAAAGGCGCACCCAGAGCTTGAGGTTTTGACCGAATCAGAGACGGCTGGAGCCTATATGGTGCTCTGTAAAAATAATCGTAACCTGTTTGTAATGGGGCATCCTGAGTATCAAAAATCGACCTTAAAAGATGAGTATTACCGAGATCTTGAGCAAGGTTTAGCGCCGGAAGTGCCGCAAAATTACTTTACTAACGATGATCCACAGCAAGCACCTATTGCCCGTTGGCACAGTCACGGCAGTCTATTAGTGAGTAATTGGCTTAACTATTACGTTTACCAGCTGACGCCATATAATCTCGATGATATGACAGGCATCACCCCTTGGGAATCTAAGGAGTAACAGTTCTAGCTATCACTAAAAAGCCGATATAGTAGTATCGGCTTTTTGTTTTCAGCCCTTGTTCCTAGCAGCATCAGCTCTGCACAGCTAATCAAGCTAAGCTTCTCCCTTAACAGTTATCTTTGTGTAAATTCTATGTGACATCTAAACCCTATACTTTGGTAGATATTTGACCAATAAGCGCTTGCTTTACGTTCGCGTAAACGTCAGAGTGGTAAATATTGAGCAAGATCACACTTATGTTAACTAGGCAATAGCCTGAGAACGGTCTGTAAGACAAGTCGCACAACCCTACAGTCAGCGCGACTTTGGACTGCTTCTATTAGAGGTTACCTAGCGTATTACCGGAGTAATTATGAGTTCAGTTCTGTCAAACCAAGATATTGTTATTGTTGCAGCAAAGCGTACCCCAATGGGTGGGTTTCAAGGTGCGCTGTCTAGTGTTAGCTCTCCCAAATTGGCGGCAACAGCGATTAAGGGCGTGATTGCGCAAACCCAGATTGCTGGTGAGCAGGTTGATGAAGTCTTGATGGGCTGCGTTCTGCCGGCTGGTTTAGGGCAGGCGCCAGCAAGACAAGCAGCATTGGGCGCTGAGTTACCACTATCGGTAGGCGCGACTACAGTCAATAAGGTATGTGGATCGGGCATGAAAACCGTGATGCTCGCCCATGATTTAATTAAAGCGGGTAGTGCAAATGTTGTGGTTGCTGGTGGTATGGAAAGTATGAGCCTAGCTCCTTATTTGCTTGATAAGGCGCGCGGCGGTATGCGTATGGGTCACGGTAAGGTGATGGACCATATGTTCCTTGATGGTCTCGAAGATGCGTACACTGGCGGCGCTATGGGGACATTCGCTCAGAACACCGCCAACGATTTTAAATTAACCCGTGAGCAGATGGACAGTTTTGCACTGAGCTCACTGGAAAAAGCCAATGCCGCGATTAATTCGGGGGCATTTAGCGATGAAATTACCCCTGTTACCGTATCGAACCGCCGCGGCGATATTGTGGTCGATACCGATGAGCAACCTGGTAATGCACGCCCTGATAAAATTCCAACACTGCGTCCAGCCTTTGCCAAAGACGGTACGATTACCGCTGCCAACTCAAGCTCAATCTCCGATGGTGCAGCAGCACTGATGTTAATGAGCCGCGAGCAAGCATCTGAGCTTGGCCTCGATGTGTTAGCCACCATTAAGGGTCACACCACACACGCTCAAGAGCCATCTATGTTTACCACAGCGCCAGTTGGCGCCATGAATAAGCTGCTCGAAAAAGTGAACTGGAGTAAAGATGAGGTGGATCTTTATGAGATCAATGAGGCCTTCGCTATGGTGACCATGCTGGCTATTTCAGAGCTTGGACTCGATACAGCCAAAGTCAATGTCAATGGAGGCGCCTGTGCTCTTGGCCACCCTATCGGCTGTTCGGGCGCGCGTCTGCTGGTGACACTTATTTATGCTCTTAAAGCGCGTGGTCTCAAGCGCGGCGTGGCATCACTGTGTATTGGTGGCGGTGAAGCCACAGCGATGGCGATTGAAATATAAAACTCAGGTTTAAAGTAGTTAAACACCAGTATTCAACAAGACTTTATTCAACAAGAGAGGGTTTAACTTAGGACCAAGGCTCTAACGGCTGCATTGCTGTTAAGCCAATATAAAAATCTGGCCAAGTTGAATCATCATTTTGCAGTAGCCAATAACGGGCATTGCCAAAGTAGGAAGCGATATGACAACTCAAGTGAAGCATTACATCGACGGTGAATGGGTATTAGGTCAAGGCGATAAGCAGATAGCCGTGACAAACCCGGCGAATAACGAAACGATTGCAGTGGTTAATGCAGCGGTTGATGCCGAAGTATTAACGGCAGTAGCCAGTGCTAAACAGGCCTTTCAAACTTGGAAAGAGGTGCCTGTTTCAGAGCGTGCACGTGTCATGCTGAAATACCAGCATCTACTGAAAGAGCATCACGATGAGATAGCAACCATTCTTGCCCAAGAGACAGGTAAGACATTCGATGATGCCAAAGGGGATGTTTGGCGTGGTATCGAAGTTGCGGAGCATGCCTGCAATATCGCCTCTATGATGATGGGTGAAACCGTTGAAAATGTTGCGCGCTCCATCGACACCTACAGCTACACCCAGCCACTGGGCGTATGTGCTGGCATCACTCCGTTTAACTTTCCGGCGATGATCCCACTGTGGATGTTCCCCTTAGCAATTGCGTGCGGTAACACCTTCGTGCTAAAGCCGTCAGAGCAAGATCCTATGACGCCCCAGCGCTTGATCGAACTGTTTGAAGAGGCTGGTGCGCCAAAAGGCGTGGTGCAGCTGATCCATGGCGATAAAACGGCGGTGGATATCCTGCTTGCTCATCCAGATATTAAAGCCATCTCATTTGTTGGTTCGGTGAATGTCGGCCAATACATTTATAAAACTGGTACCGATAACCTAAAGCGTGTGCAAGCCTTTGCCGGCGCTAAAAACCACTGCGTTATCATGCCCGATGCCAATAAACAGCAGGTAATTAATAACCTCGTCGGTGCCTCTGTTGGTGCTGCGGGTCAACGTTGTATGGCACTGTCTGTTGCGGTATTTGTCGGCGCGGCCAAAGAGTGGATCCCTGAGCTCAAAGAGGCGATTGCTAAGGTCAAACCTGGGCTTTGGAATGATAAAGATGCCGCTTACGGACCTGTGATCAGCCCTGCAGCGAAACAGCGTATCGTTGGTTTAATCGCGAAGGGCAAGGAGGAGGGAGCCGATTGCTTGCTCGATGGCACAGACTTTACCGTTGAGGGTTATGAGTCAGGTAACTGGGTTGGCCCAACGATGTTCGATAAGGTGACCACGGATATGAGCATTTACCAGGAAGAGATCTTTGGTCCAGTGCTGTGCTGCATGAACGCTGAGTCTCTTGAAGAAGCGATTGCGATAGTTAACGACAGCCCATACGGCAACGGCACCTCAATCTTTACAGCCAGTGGCGCCGCAGCACGTAAATATCAGCATGAAATTGAAGTGGGTCAGGTGGGAATTAACGTTCCAATTCCTGTGCCATTACCTTTCTTCTCATTTACCGGCTGGAAAGGCAGCTTCTATGGCGATCAACACGCCTACGGTAAGCAAGCAGTGCGTTTCTATACCGAAACGAAAACCATCACCGCTCGCTGGTTCGAGTCGGATATCGCGGTGGCTTCGACGCCAAATATGACGATTGAGCTTAAGTAATAAGGCTTATTGTCCCCATAAGGTTATGCCTTATAAGTGTGGCAATGTTCGTTTGGGGCGAGTTGAGGCTTAGCCGACTTCCCCTAAATGAACTAAAGCTAAATACAGTGATTAGCGTATTTAGACTAATAAAACAGAACAAAACGATAAATAACGAATAGAGGTCTGTAGCGGTAGCGACTAGATAAAAGCACCGCAGTAAAGACTCACGGCCTTTTTGCTTGATGGTACAGAGCTAGAACCTAGAGCAGAGGCAATTGATAGAACAATAGGAGTACCCAGATGGATTTCAACCTGAATGAAGACCAACGCCAATTTAGCGATCTTGCTCAGCAGTTTTCAACCGAGGAACTCGCGCCGTTTGCTGCTAAGTGGGATGAAGAGCATCACTTTCCAAAAGATGTGATTCAAAAAGCGGGAGAATTAGGTTTTTGCTCGCTATATTCGCCAGAGTCTGAAGGTGGAATGGGATTGTCGCGTTTAGACTCATCGATTATTTTTGAGCAGCTGTCGATGGGCTGCACCGCGACAACTGCCATGCTCACTATCCATAATATGGCCACTTGGATGGTGACCAGCTTTGGTGGTGAAACACTACGCCAAGAGTGGTCTGAGCGTCTTACTACTGGCGAAAAATTAGCGTCATATTGCTTAACTGAGCCAGGAGCGGGCAGTGATGCCGCTGCGCTGCAAACCAAGGCTGTGCGTGATGGTGATGAGTATGTTATTTCAGGTTCGAAAGTCTTTATCTCTGGCGCGGGCGCTACCGATCTATTAGTAGTGATGTGCCGCACCGGAGACGCTGGGCCTAAAGGGATCTCGGCGATAGCCGTTCCAGCCGATGCTGCAGGTATCATCTATGGCAAGGCGGAAGATAAGATGGGCTGGAATGCTCAGCCGACTCGTGAAATCACCTTTGAAAATGTGCGTGTGCCAGTCGCTTACTTACTCGGTGAAGAAGGGCAAGGCTTTACCTTCGCTATGAAGGGGCTCGATGGTGGCCGCATTAACATTGCTACCTGTTCAATCGGTACCGCTCAGGCCGCACTTGAGCGAGCGACACAATATATGAACGAGCGTAAGCAGTTCGGTAAGCCTTTGGCAGCTTTTCAGGCGCTGCAATTTAAGTTGGCCGATATGGCGACTGAGCTGGTGGCCGCTCGCCAGTTAGTGCGTCTAGCAGCTTTTAAACTCGATCAGCAAGATCCTGAAGCCACTGCTTACTGCGCCATGGCAAAACGCTTTGCCACCGATATCGGTTTTCAGGTGTGTGATGCAGCGCTACAAATTCATGGCGGCTATGGTTACATTCGTGAATACCCGCTAGAGCGTCATGTTCGTGATGTGCGAGTTCACCAAATATTAGAGGGAACTAACGAAATCATGCGATTGATTATCTCTCGTCGTTTATTGGATGAAAACGCGGGCGCAATCCTCTAAGCGCCTTGCATCAGCTTTAAATTGATTTCAGTCTTATAAAGGAGTTATTCATGTCTGCTGAGAATAAAAAGTCTCTGTTAATCGAACAGATTGTTGGTCATACCGCAGTGATCAGCATGAACAATCCACCTGCTAACACTTGGACCGCCGAGAGCCTGCAAGAGCTAAAGCAAAAAGTGCTCGCCCTCAATGAAAACAAAGAGGTATATGCCTTAGTGATCACCGCCGAAGGCGACAAGTTCTTCTCGGCTGGCGCGGATCTAAAACTGTTTGCCGATGGTGATAAGCAAAATGCAGCCGATATGGCGCGCTATTTTGGTGAAGCCTTCGAAACCTTAAGCTCTTTTCGTGGTGTATCGATTGCGGCCATTAATGGTTACGCCATGGGCGGCGGCTTAGAAGTTGCACTTGCCTGTGATCTTCGCATCTGTGAGCAGCAGGCGCAGATGGCGCTCCCCGAGGCCACTGTAGGCCTACTGCCTTGTGCGGGTGGTACCCAAAACCTAACTGCGCTTGTGGGCGAAGGCTGGGCGAAGCGAATGATTTTATGTGGCGAGCGTATTACTGCCGAGAAAGCCGAGCAGATAGGCCTAGTCGAAGAGGTGGTAGTGCAGGGCAATGCCTTTAACGCAGCAATGGCCTTGGCCGAGAAAGTAGCGAATCAGAGTCCAAGCAGTGTTAAGGCTTGTAAACAGTTGGTTCAAGCGGGACGCAACATGCCCAGATCCCAAGTGCTGCCGTTGGAGCGGGAGTATTTCGTCAATTTATTCGATACGGAAGATCAGGCTGAAGGGGTAAATGCCTTCTTAGGTAAGCGCAAAGCTATTTGGAAGAACGGTTAATGGGCGGGGCAAATTTGGACGCTGCAGTAAAAAACGGTGCAGCTGAGCAGGTGCTATTTAGCACCTTAACAACCGACAGCGGCAAGCAAATCGGTGTGGCGACGCTTAATATCGAAAAAGCGCTCAATGCGTTAAACCTAAACATGGTGCAGATGTTAACGGCCCAGCTAACAGCGTGGCGTGGTGATGACAATATTGTCGCCGTGGTACTCGATGGGGCTGGTGAAAAAGCTTTTTGTGCTGGTGG
Source organism: Shewanella sp. MBTL60-007 (assembly GCF_019654915.1). GTDB lineage: Bacteria > Pseudomonadota > Gammaproteobacteria > Enterobacterales > Shewanellaceae > Shewanella. Next base: position 41,691 of record NZ_BPET01000034.1, read on the forward strand.
AGATGTGCGCGCCATCTATCAAGCATCGGTGAAGGCGCCGGGCGAAGTAACAGATGCGGCAACCGAATTCTTTAAGCAAGAGTATGAGCTTGATTATCTGCTACATAGCTTTGGCAAGCCAGTGGCGGTTTGGGGCGATGGCATCGTCATGGGCGGCGGCCTAGGTTTGATGATTGGTGCGAGCCACCGCATCGTCACCGAGCGTTCACGTATCGCCATGCCTGAGGTTACTATCGGCTTATACCCAGATGTGGGCGGCAGTTATTTCTTAAATCGTATGCCGGGCAGGACCGGATTATTTTTAGGAATGACCGCCTATAACATGAGCGGCGCAGATGCCCATTATGTTGGCATAGGGAATCATTATCTTAATGGTGATGATAGAGCAGCATTTTTCGATGCATTAGTTAGCGTTAATTGGTGTGATAACCAAGATGATAACCATCAAGCCTTGCACAGCTTGCTCGATATGATGCAGGACAAATGCGCCACCTCACTGGCAGCGAGTCAGCTTGAACAAAACCAAGGGCTTATTGACGAGCTAATGACGGGGTCATTGGACGAGATCGTTGCGCGTGTCAGCGTGCACGATGAGCAAACTGCGACAGCACATCCTTGGTTAGCGAAAGCGATTAAGACCCTATTAGCGGGTAGCCCAATCAGCTTGAGTTTGGTGCATCTGCAGTCAGGACTGGGTGAAGAGCTGAGCCTAGCCGAGTGTTTTAAGTTGGAGCTTGGTTTAAGTGTTAATTGTTGTGCCAAGGCCGACTTTGCAGAAGGGGTTCGAGCTTTGCTTATCGATAAAGATCGTAACCCACAGTGGCGCTTTGCCACTGTTGAGGCTATCCCAGAGGGTTATGCACAAGCGTTGCTGAAATCGCCTTGGGATGATGAAAACCATCCGCTTAAGGCTATGGGCTAAAAATAGATTCACTCTCTGCAGAGGCGATGCCTCAATAGAAGATAGACGCGAGCGGCGGTTCATACTGCCGCTATAACGGATTAAGTACCAAGCACTCACAAGGTGAGCTGGAGCGAATAATGAGTACAGTTGCATTTATTGGTTTGGGAAACATGGGCGGCCCGATGGCGGCCAATCTGATTAAGGCGGGTTTTACCGTTAAAGTATTCGATCTGGTGCCGGCAGCGATGCAAGCACTAGCACAACAGGGGGCGCTCACTGCGACAAGTGCCTGCGGCGCAGCTGCCGGGGCGGATATCGTTGTGACCATGCTACCTGCGGGCAAGCATGTACGCAGCCTTTATGTAAGCGATGATACAAATAAAGGTCTTATCGATGTGGTGGCGCCGGGAACCTTACTTATCGACTGCTCAACCATAGATGCTGACAGTGCGCGATTTGTGGCTGAGCATGCGGCCAATAAGGACTTAGAGTTTATCGATGCGCCAGTTTCTGGCGGCACAGCAGGTGCGGCAGCTGGTACATTGACCTTTATTTGTGGTGGCAGCGATAAGGCATTTGAACAGGCGCAGGGCGCACTGAATGCTATGGGCGCGAATATCTTCCACGCAGGTGGTCCTGGTGCTGGGCAAGTCGCTAAGATATGTAATAATATGCTGCTTTCGGTATTGATGGTTGCTACATCGGAATCGCTGCAGATGGGAGTCGATCATGGACTCGATCCTAAGGTCCTATCCGATATCATGAAAGTTAGTAGTGGTGGCAATTGGACGTTAGATAAATATAATCCTTGTCCAGGTGTGATGGAGTCGGTTCCTTCGTCAAACGATTATCAAGGTGGCTTTATGGTCGACTTGATGGTGAAAGACTTAGGGCTTTCTCAAGAGGCGGCATTGTTATCTAATTCAAGCACACCTATGGGCGCATTAGCTCGTAGCCTCTATGTGAATCATGCGAAGCAGGGTAACGGTAAACGAGATTTTTCGAGTATTTTTGAGCAGTTTGCTCATTCAAAGCAGATAAAAAAATAAAGGGTGTTCCAATGGATTTAAAAGATAAGGTTGTTGTTATTACTGGTGGTGCAGGTGGACTAGGTTACGCCATGGCGGAAAATTTAGCGGCTGCAGGTGCCAAATTAGCACTTATCGACGTTGACCAAGAGAAGTTGGAAAAAGCCTGTGCCAATATAGGTGCAACGACTGAAGTTCAAGGCTATGCCGTTGATATTACAGATGAAGAAGATGTGTTTGCCACTTTTCAATTCATTAAAGAGGATTTTGGTCAGGTCAATGTTTTGGTGAACAACGCAGGGATCTTGCGTGACGGTCTGTTGCTGAAGGCGAAAGAGGATCAGGTATTCGACCGTATGTCGTTCGATCAATTCCAGTCGGTGATTAACGTGAACCTAACGGGATCATTCCTGTGCGGTCGCGAAGCAGCTGCTGCAATGATTGAGACTAAGCAAGAAGGGGTCATTATTAATATCTCTAGCCTTGCAAAAGCGGGTAACGTGGGCCAGACAAACTATGCCGCATCTAAGGCCGGTGTTGCAGCAATGAGCGTGGGCTGGGCAAAAGAGTTAGCGCGTTACAATATCCGAAGCGCTGCGGTAGCACCGGGAGTGATTGAAACCGAGATGACGGCGGCGATGAAGCCTGAAGCGTTAGAGCGTTTAGAGAAGATGGTTCCGGTTGGGCGTTTAGGTCAAGCACAAGAAATCGCAGCGACAGTTCGTTTTATCATAGAAAATGACTATGTTAACGGCCGCGTATTTGAAATCGATGGTGGCATTCGTTTGTAAGTCTTGATTACAAATGAAAAATAACGGGCTTAGGCCCGTTTTTTTATATGAGGATACGACGATTTGAACAATTGCTTAGCAATAGGCCATAATAGCTTCATTGTAAAAGGAATATGGCAGCAAAATGGATAAGCTTGAAAGAGCGACAAAATGGATGATGCTAGTCGTAGGTTGCGTCGGTCTGTTGGTGATCTATTTTGGCTTTTTTTATCTTCTTTTTACGGGCAGAAGCACGGCGGCCATCCCTTGGTACATCTTGCTGTCGCCTTGGGTGTGTATCTATTTTGGCCTAAGCCAGAAAAAGCAGTTGGCTGTCATTCGATGGTTTGTGAATAAATGGCCGCGAAAGTGAGTCGTTTGCTTGATACATTGTCATTTAGTTAGCAGGGTTAACTTGAGCTTTTAGGGCGAAATTCCTAGGTATAAAATGAAAGCGATTAAAACAACATTGTTAGCTTTAGCCGGCCTGTTAACCCTAATAGGCTGTGATAATGCATCTAAAAGGAGCGAAGTCACTGCTTCTAAGCCCGCTGTCGAAGGGAGCCGTGTTGCCGAGTTTGGTAGTTGGGCTTCTCCGGTAACGCCTGAAGATGTATATGATCTCACCGATGATATCAGTGATGTGCGTGCGACATCTCAGGGCATTTATTTCGTGCAATCTAATGCCGACAATGAAGATAAGAAAGGCGTATATAGGTTAGAACGTGATGGCAGTGCCAGTAAGGTGGTATCGTCAAACTTCGATATCCGTAGTCGTGTCCATGAGTATGGTGGTTCGCCCTTTGTCGCTATTGGTAATAGCCTGTTTGCCACCAAATTTTCTGACCAAATTTTATATCGTATTGCGCCTAATCAAGCTCCCTTTCCCCTAACGCCAAATGGCACGCGTCATGCGGGCTGTATCTCAAACTCTAAGGCTTCACGACTTATCTGTATTCGTGAAGATCACCGCGGTAAAGGTGAGCCTGTAAATAGTTTAGTCGGTATCAACTTAAGCTATGCCGATGAAGGCGTTACATTGGTGACTGGGGCCGATTTTTACTCAAAGCCGGTGTTATCTCCTGACCAAACTCAGCTGGCGTGGGTATCATGGCAGCACCCGAATATGCAGTGGGATCAAACTCAGTTGTGGATCGCCGATATCGACGGCAAAGGAGCGATTCAAAATCCACGACAGATCCACACAGAGCAGAAAGGTGCCATTACTCAGCCTCTGTATAGCCCGACAGGGCAGCTTTACTTTATCGCCGACTTCAACAATTGGTGGAATATTTACCGCTTAAATGAGGCCTATGAGGTCGAAATTGTTTTAGAGCAACAAGCCGAGTTTGCCGATGCAGACTGGCGAGTTGGCAAGTATAGCTACGCCTTTGAAAATGAGCACTCGCTAGTGGCAAGTTTTAGCCATGAAGGCCAAGCGCATCTGATCCGTATCGATACCATGAGCGGTACTGTGGATGCGATAGCGGTGGATTTTGCTGAGATAGCCTACGTAACACAACATGAAAATGAAGTGTTATTTGTCGGGGCTAAAGAGACACCAGAGAAGGGGATTTATAAAGTGCAGGGGCGCTCAGCTCAACTTGTTTATGCGCCTAAGTTACCAGTGATGGATCCTAATTTTATCTCTAGAGCTCAGAGCTTGAGTTTTAAAACAGCAGATGGACAGACCGCTTATGGCTACCTGTATCAGCCTAAGAACCCAAATTTTCAAGGTCCTAAGGATCAAGAGCCTCCTTTGGTCATGATGATGCATCCTGGGCCAACGGCAAAGGCGAGCCGCGTCTTTAGGCGGGATATTCAGTATTGGACTAGCCGGGGCTTTGCTGTATTTGATGTGAATTACCGCGGGAGTACCGGTTTTGGACGAGATTATCGTAACAGTCTCTATGGTAATTGGGGCAAGTCAGATGTGGAGGATGCGGTGCGAGCCGCAGGCTTCTTGGTTAATAGTGGATATGTCGATGGGCGCAAACTGGCGATAAGAGGTAACCGTGCCGGAGGTTTTACCGCGCTGTCGGCGGTGGCTTTTTACAGTACCTTCGGAGCGGGCGTCAGCTACTCTGGGATCAGCGATATGGAAGAGTTTAAGCGTCACTCCCATAAGTTTGAATCCCACTACTTACTGCGATTGCTCGGCAATATAGATAACTATCACCAGCGTTCGGCGATGTCGAATATTAAAGGTGTGAACGAGCCTTTACTGCTTATTCAGGGGGTGAATGATTCGCTCATTCCAGCCGAACAGTCGTTGATAATTTATCAGGCCGTCAAGAACAGGGGAGTGCCTGTAGCTTACCTTGAGTTTAATGAAGATGCGGCAAATCGAGTTTCTGCTCAGAGCAAGAAGCTGGCTCTGGAAGCAGAGCTCTCTTTCTACGGACAGATCTTTGGCTTTACTCCCGCGGGCAGCTTACCGGCATTAGCGATCGAAAATATCGACAACCTACGCCGCAGATAAGCCGTAAATCGTTTCTGTAGCCTGTAGCTAGCGTATGTTGATAGTGTCTAGTCCTAAAATAGGTTGTTAGTTTTGAGTATGCTAGCTAGCGCCGTGTTGCTTTTGACTCAGGCCCGTGAGTATGGCGCAGTTGGGCTGTTCGCCTCCTTGGCAGTCGTGAATAAGCTGAGTCAGTTGCTCTCTTAAGTTGCTTAGCTGGGTAATGCGCGTTTCGATATCCTGTAAGTGGTGCATCGCGAGCGCCTTCACATCGGCTGCATTACGATCTGAGTTATTTTGTAACTCGAGTAGCGTCTTACATTCCTCTAACGCAAAGCCGAGTGTGCGGCAATGTTGAATAAACATCAGCGCTTCAATTGAACTTTGACTGTATTCTCGATAGCCATTGTCACCGCGCAGACCGAGTACTAGCCCAATATCATGATAGTAACGGATCCTTTTGACCGAGAGTCCGGTTAATTTTGCTACCTCTCCAATTTTCATTAGAACTCTCCTAATATTAATTCAACTAATTTCAATTTAGCTCAACTTTCGCTTTGACTCTCCCCTTATGGGAGACATTACTCTTAGTGACATCAAGAAACAAATTGGGAATTGTTCTAATGGCTAACTTAAGTTTATATGTACCTAAGATGAGCTGTGCCAGCTGTGTTGCAAAGATTGAAACAGCCTTTGCCGATGCCAGCCAAAAAGACCAACGAGATATCAGCGCCAGAGTGAATTTAGCCGATAAGTTGGTATTGGTGTCCGGTGATATTGTAGCAAAAGAGGCACTCGAGATAATCATTAGTGTGGGTTATGAGGGGGAGTTGGTGATCGATGCCCGCTCCGCCGCCGAGCAAAAAAGTGATGATGAACGCAAAGAGTATCGCCGAAGGCTAATACAGGCGGGCATTGGCTTAGGTTTAGGTGTGCCGTTAATGCTTTGGGGCTTACTCGGCGGTGAAATGATGGTGAACAATGCCCAGCAGCAATTGGCTTGGGGCGCAGTCGGCATTATCACCTTCTTGGTGATGCTATTCACCGGAGCTCATTTTTATCAAGGCATGTGGCGTGCCATAAAAGCAAAATCCGCCAATATGGATACGCTTATCGCTTTAGGCACTAGTGCTGCTTGGATCTACTCCATGATGGTTGTAACAGCCCCCGAGTGGTTTCCAGCCGATACGCGGCATGTGTACTTTGAGGCCAGTGTAATGATCTTAGGCTTAATCAATCTCGGCCATGCTTTAGAGCTGCGCGCACGGGGCAAAACCAGTGAGGCGGTGAAGCGCCTGCTGGGTTTGCAGGTAACCACTGCAACACGGATAACAGAGAGTGGCGATGAGGAAGTTGAGATCAACCTGCTGCAGGTGGGAGATAAATTGCGCCTTAAGCCTGGTGATAGAGTCGCATTAGATGGAGAGATCTTAACGGGGCAGACGACTCTCAATGAGTCCATGCTGACCGGAGAGCCTATTCCGGTTGATAAAACGGTAGGCGACACCATTAGCGCGGGCACAGTCAACGGTAACGGAGCTGTTATCTACAGAGCTACCGCAAGCGCTAAAGATACTAAGCTGTCAAAGATCATTGAATTAGTGCAGCAGGCGCAGACCTCTAAGATGCCTATTGGGCGACTAACCGATAAGATCTCCGCCTACTTCGTTCCTGTGGTCGTCATTATCGCGCTGCTTAGCTCAGCTTTTTGGTACCTGTTTGGTCCACAGCCTGCGTTATCCCATGCCTTAGTGGTGTTAACCAGCGTACTGATTATCGCCTGTCCTTGTGCACTGGGACTGGCTACCCCAATGTCGATCATGGTGTCTGTTGGCCGCGCGGCGCAGATTGGGGTTTTGGTGAGAAATGGTGAGGCGCTTCAAACCGCCAGTAAAGTCACTACTGTGGTACTCGATAAAACGGGCACGATTACGGCCGGTAAGCCCGAAGTCCATGAGATTGTGATACTAAAACCTGAGCTTGATGAACTCAGCCTGCTCGGTGATGTCGCCGCATTGGAGCAACACTCAGAGCATCCTCTTGCGAGCGCAATTATCGATAAAGCGAAGACGGTAGCGGTTAAGTTTATTGAGCCTGAAAGTTTCACCAATATACAAGGAAAAGGGATTGTCGGCACCGTCAACGGTAAACACTATAGCATTGGTAATTTGAGCCTAATGCAGCAGGCTGGTATCGATAATCTTGCGGATTATCAAGCGCAGATCTCAGAGTTTGCCAATCAAGGCCAGACTCCCGTGTTTGTGGCTAGCGACAGACAATTACTGGCTTTTATTGCCATTGCCGATCCAATAAAGCCCGATGCCATGCAAGCGGTGCAGAAGATGCAACAAGCGGGACTTAAGTTAGTGTTACTTACCGGAGATAACCAACAGACGGCCCGAGCGGTTGCCGATAAAGTTGGGATCACTAGGGTATTTGCCGAGGTGTTACCTGAAGATAAGCAGTCAAAAGTGATTGAGCTCAAGCGCGCTGGCGAAGTGGTAGCCATGGTGGGGGATGGTATTAATGATGCGCCCGCATTGATGAGCGCGGATGTGGGGTTTGCCATGGGAAGTGGCACGGAGATCGCTATCGAAAGCGCCGACTTTACCTTGCTATCAACACGACTAGTGGTGATTGCCGATACACTTTTACTGGCTAAGGCGAGCATGAGAAACATCAAGCAAAATTTGTTTGGTGCATTTATTTACAATACCTTAGGGATCCCTATCGCAGCTGGCGTGTTATTTCCCTTTACTGGACTCTTATTAAGCCCAGTGATTGCTGGCGCGGCTATGGCATTATCATCACTAACTGTGGTGAGCAATGCGAATAGGTTGAGGCGGGTCGCCCTTGGTTAGCATTAGAAAGCTCAGGGAGTTAAGCGTGATGAGTGCTTTAATCTACAGGCAAAACCATGAATGGGGAATTCAGCTAAATGTCACCGCAAACGGCTATTGGCAGTTGATAAATTAGCCTAAAATGCTATAGTATCGCGCTTAATTTTACAGGCTTGGCGCCAAGCGGCGTCAACCTTCGGCCAGTAGGTCGGTATCGGGTAAAATCTTGGTACTGGGCTACTGGTTTTTGTTTTATCTATGATGACGTTAATCATATAACCAAGAGCGGAATTGTCACTTTGATTACTACAGCTAATATCACCATGCAGTTTGGCGCTAAGCCACTGTTTGAAAACATCTCAATTAAGTTTGGCGGCGGAAACAGATACGGTCTGATCGGCGCGAACGGTTGTGGTAAATCAACCTTCATGAAGATCCTTGCTGGTGATCTAGAGCCAACAGCGGGTAACGTTTCATTAGATGTGAATGAACGTCTAGGTAAGCTAAGCCAGAACCAGTTCGGCTACGAAGAGTTTAGTGTTGTTGACACTGTAATCATGGGCCATGCTGAGCTTTGGGAAGTCAAGAAAGAGCGTGATCGCATTTACTCGCTTCCTGAGATGTCTGAAGAAGACGGCATCAAGGTTGCGGAGCTTGAGATGGAATTCGCTGAGATGGACGGTTATACCGCAGAGTCTCGCGCGGGTGAACTGTTAATGGGCGTAGGTATTGGTGTTGAGCAGCATTTTGGTCTAATGAGCGAAATCGCACCAGGCTTTAAGCTACGTGTACTTTTGGCTCAGGCACTATTTAGCGATCCAGATGTATTGCTGCTTGACGAACCAACCAACAACTTGGACATCGATACCATCCGCTGGTTGCAAGAGATGCTAAACCAACGTAACAGCACCATGATTATCATCTCACACGATAGATATTTCTTGAACTCTGTTTGTACTCATATGGCTGACTTAGATTACGGTGAGCTACGTGTTTATCCAGGTAACTACGATGAGTACATGATGGCGGCACAGCAAGCGCGTGAGCGTTTGATGTCTGATAACGCTAAGAAGAAGGCGCAGATTGCTGAGCTTCAAGGCTTCGTTGCACGTTTCTCTGCTAACGCATCTAAAGCTAAACAAGCCACATCACGTGCTAAGTTGATCGATAAGATTAAGCTTGATGAAGTGAAAGCATCTAGCCGTGTTAACCCATTCATCCGTTTCGAACAAGAGAAGAAACTGTTCCGTAACGCACTAGTGGTTGAAGATCTAGCGAAAGGTTTTGACCACACGCTATTTAAAGATCTAAACATTATTGCTGAAGTGGGCGAGCGTATCGCCATCTTGGGTGAGAACGGTGTGGGTAAAACCACATTACTTCGTACCCTAGTACATGATATCCCACAAGATAGCGGTACTATCCAGTGGTCTGAAAATTCATCCATTGGTTACTACGCACAGGATCATGAAGCAGATTTTGCTAACGATATGACATTGTTTGACTGGATGAGCCAATGGCGTAAACCAGAAGATGATGACCAGTCAGTTCGTGGTTACTTAGGTCGTATGCTATTTAGCTCTGATGACATCAAGAAGTCAGTTAAAGTGCTATCGGGTGGTGAGAAAGGGCGTATGCTGTTTGGTAAGCTAATTATGCAAAAGCCAAACATCTTGCTACTTGACGAACCAACCAACCACATGGATATGGAGTCTATTGAGTCATTGAACAATGCGCTTGAAATGTACGAAGGTACACTGTTTTTCGTCAGTCACGACCGTGCATTCGTATCATCTTTAGCAAACCGTATCCTTGAGATCACCCCTGAAGGCGTGAATGACTTCAAAGGAACTTATGATGAGTTCCTAGCGAGCAAAGGTATCGAAGGTTAATTTTATAGCTCTTGTCTTTTATTTAATTGAGAGATTTAGCTGATAGAGCTAGTTGATAGCTTTATGAAAGAAAAAGCCCGAGTAATCGGGCTTTTTTATGTCTGGAACATTTATGTCACGCTTGTTTCAAGTTTCTTCGTCAGATAGTTAGCAAGTATGACTCTTCATTCTTTGCATCCACCAATTCAGTCCCAACTGAATCATTGTTTCTTACTTATTTTCGCAAATATCGAGTACCTCAGAGTTACCACGTTTTGGAGTGTTTATTGAATCGTATACTCATAATTGGGTAAATAAAGAGATAGTTCACAAAACGGTTTAGAGGTGCTGGATTGACTATTCCGGGGCTATAAATGACCTGTTTTGATTATTACCGCTTCATTACTCTTTTACTGCGAAAGCAATATAAAATTAAAAGGAGTTATGATGATGAAAAGACATGTAATCGAACATGGTCGTCGAACACTAATCGCCAGTACGCTGATAGCGCTTATGGTTGGTTGTGGCAGTGATAATAAAAATAATGATGATAATGAAGGGGTTAACAAGCCCCCTGTGGCAGGCAGTCTATCTGTTGTTGCTCTTATTGGTGAGGAAACCGCCATTGATGTGTTGGCCGAGTCCAGCGACCCTGAGGGAGGTGAATTAACACTGTCTGAGGCGAAAGTGGTTAATGGTATCGGCGAAGTGCGAGTACAAGATGACCAACTTTGGTTTGAATCAGATGTTTATGGTATAGCCCAAATTGAGTACGTTATTCTTGATGACCACAGCAACGAGGGACGAGCAAAGGTAGATGTAGAAGTTAAGGCTAGTTTGCGAGATTACGTTGGTACTGAAACTTGCCTTGGTTGTCATACGGATAAGGCTAGTTTCCAAGAGACTGGCCATAACTTTAAGTTTAGTAAGGTTGAAAACGATCAGATGCCGGAGTTTCCTTTCATGACAATGGAAGGGATATTTGACCACTTAGAGGGGGTTGAAAATAGCTTGGGGGCACCGAAGAGTTGGGCTGATGTCAGCTATGTGCTCGGCGGTTATCAGCGACAAGGGATATTGCTGGATAAAAACGGTTATATGGTTAATGGTACCAAGGCTATGGTTGACGTAGTGCCAACAGGCGGAGTGATCACTGCCGATAGAATGGTACCGTTTGCCCCGGGTGCAGGTGCAGATGCTATGCCTTATAAATGCGGTTCCTGCCATAACACAGGTTGGCGAGATTACACTTCTGAACCAGGTGATCACCGTAATCGTCATCGTCAGGATGACTTAATTGGCATGGAGGGAACCTTCGCTCTGCCTGGTGTGCAATGTGAGGCGTGCCACGGTGCAGGTAGCGAACACGCTAAGCAACCCAGTAAAGATAATATCACTCGTAAAGCTGAGGGGCGTCTAACCGCGGACTTGACGGCACTGAATATGGCCTATGGAGAGCCTGTAGCCTGTGGTGAATGTCATACTAAAGAGGGAGAACGCTACTACCCAAGCTATCAGACACCCTATAATGCTGACTTTGGTGGAGACACTATTGGTGGGCGCTATAAGGAATATTTTGAAGAAGGTCGTACAGCTGGAGACGCCTTAATGGCGATTGATCCTGACACTGGTGTACCCAGTGGTTCGAAGCGTCATCTGCACTGTGCAGATTGCCACAACCCTCATCTATCCACCAACTTCCAGGATAAGCCTGGACACGAAAAGGCGTTGATAACTGAGTGTCAAGATTGTCACGGCAATAAGGAGTTTGCAGATGGGGCGACCAAAGTTCATGCAGTAGTAGCAGACTGTACTGATTGTCATATGCCGATAAACTCACATCTGTTTAAAATTGATCTGTCAGAACCTTCAGACAGCCCTTATCATTTCTCTAAGGATGGTAAGTTCCGTCAGCCTTGGTTGAGACCGTCACAGTCGTGTAAAGCGTGCCATGCAGAGGACTATGACGACAGAGCTTCACGAGTAGAGCGGATACACCGTTAAGTTATTTAAGTTGTGACACCGGGCTTGCTCGGTGTCTTTTCGAGTAGAGTGGAATTAGTTACCTTGGTTACGGATAGAAATTCAATGACCTCTTTAGATATTACCTCAATGAAAGGACGCGGCGATGCCAAGATGGCTGAAGCGGGGATTGATGTGGTGGAGTTGGAGCATATTTACGCTCATCAGAATCAAGATTCCAATAACCCATTTCAACCTCAATGCGCCAACTATTTTAGTTTTATCTATATCGAAAACGGGCAAGGGAAGCACTTGGTAGACGGTGTGTTGCACCCTTATCAGAGTGGTGATGTGATTTTTATTAATCAGGGGCAGCACCATGCATTCGATGCTGCGGACTCCCCCCAAGGTAAGATGGTTATTCTCACCCCAACTTTCTTTTCTGAGTGTTCCGCCAATATTCGCTACTCTTACTTTATTCCGTTTCACCTAAGCCTGTCCTGTGCTTCTGTACTGCGGCTTGAGTCTCAGCAAAGCCAAAATTGTCATAGCATGATTAATCTAATATCAGACGCTATTGCTGAACAGAGAGCTGACTCGATAGAGGTCAAACTACTATTTTCAGCAGTGGTGCTTAAGTTGGCTCAGTTGCGTAGTTCACAACAAAAGATGGCTGATGGTGAGCATAGGCAACGCTTTAGCGAGTTTCTTGGCTTGGTGGAGCAAAAGTTTCACTTTGAGCGCGAGGCTAAGCGTTATGCGGAGCAAATGCATCTAAGCTATAAAGCTTTAAATCAATTGTGTAAATGTTGTAGTGGGCGTACGGCTAAGCAGATTATAGACTTCCGTTTGAATTTAGAGATTATGCGCAAGCTGAGAATGCAAGGGGACTGTGTACAATCTATCGCCTTTGAGTTGGGTTTTGATGACATTACAAATTTTGTACGCTACTTCAAGCGCCTTAATGGGCAAACACCATCCTGTTATCGGGCGGCTCACAATGCCATTACCTAATGTTATTTGAGTTGAGAACTCTATCTAAAAATGTCATTTATACTGAGTGATAAGATTGCAGAAGGTATTGATTAAAAGGTAATTGACATAAGATTTTGTATTGTTCAATTAAATTCTGCCGCAGACGCTCCTCAATTTTCTCATCGACTCTAAACGCTATTTTTTAGATATTTTAAGGGCGTTTCTCTGTTTCCTACTATGAATAGAATGACTTTTTAGTGGGCAGGCTTCATTTACAGCAGCTGCAACGGCACCACTACCCATAATAGTCTTCCTAGTATCATTAATGAGGGATGATTGACTTGAGTTATTGCATAGCTTCTTGGGTGGCAAAGCCACGCAAAACATTAATGAGCGTAATTACTGCAAAGACAATAATGATCAAAGAAAGGTGCCAGGCTTGGCTCAAGCCTAAATTAACCAGTCCCATACTGATGATGGAGGAAACCACCATTTGGCCGCCTCCAGACATCGCAGCTGCCGCTCCCGCCTGTTTCTTGTATGGCTGCATAACCATGGCTTGAACACAAGGTAAAGCGATGCTGTTGCCTAAGATCATCAATAGCTGTCCGAGCATTAAATACAAAGGATCGAGTGGACAGAAAAATAACCATAGCGCTGCGGCCACATGTAGCACGGGAGTGCATAGCAGGAGCTTCTTACTACCGATTAAGGGGCGCACACGATTACAGATACTGGTACCCGCTAACATGCCTAATGCTGGGATGAGTGCCCACATTGCGTATTTATCAGACGTCATACCTATTTGGTTTTGCATGATAAATGGCATTAGCGAAATTGTGGTGATCATTAAACTAAAATTTAGCCAACCTATGCTGGCAAAACTCATGAAGTATCGTGAACTTAGCAGCTCACGATACTGAAGTAACACCTTCTTAGGAGACGGGAGGGGAGAGAGTTGGTCTAGGGTTTCTTGGAATCGCAATGCCACAATCCCCCAAACGACAGCTAGGTAGCCCAGCAAAGAGATGAACACCATAGTCCAACCAAAGTGGAAGTTGATGAAGCCACCGAGCACTGGAGCGAGAAGAGGTGTTATCGATGCAACCATTGCTATGTAGGACATTGCAACCGGCAGTTCTGCACCACTGAAGTTATCTCGTGTGGAGGCTCGAGCTAGTACTGCACAACATCCGGTACCTAAACCTTGAAGGAAGCGCCCTAGCACCATCCCCGTAAATGAATGGCTGAGAAAAATGATCATCAGTAGACCTAGCATGGCGATCATCAGACCAATCAACAATACTTTTTTGCGTCCAAGCGCATCAGAAATAGGGCCGTAGATAAACTGTGACGGACCAAACCCTAGTAAATAAATACTGACTAATATCTGAACCTGTTCATGGGAAACCGCAAAATCTTTGGCTATCCAGGGGAGCGATGGGAAGACTAATCCCATACTTAATTGCCCGACACTGATAATTAAACAGGCCAGTAAAATGGCTTTAAAATTCATGAATCTCTCACTCAGTATCATTCGAAGTTGAGCCCACTTTTCCTCTGCGTCTCAAGCTGCCTTCATTGTCAAATGTACCCAATTTGGCTTTGACTCGTTTTACGGTGGACATACTTACACCACACTGTTCTGCAACACTCAGTAGCGTCTCCCCTTCAAGTAACAATGTGGCGATTTGCTGATGTTTCTCCTTATTTGCAGGTCTACCGCTAAATCTTCGCTTCCATTGCTCAGAGTCGTGTTTGAGTGCATTTCTACCTTGCTCTGCAGCTAATAGCCGATGTTGGGTTTGTACTTTTCCATAACCCGATATGAGAGTCAGTAACCCATGGCTTAGAGTTGAATCGGCTTCAAATACCAGTGGTTCACAGGTCGTCTGCAATCTAACTCCTTTATCCAATAAGTGGTTGATGGTGTGTAAGGTTTGATTGAAATCATGACTGAAATCAGTCAACCACCAGATGATCACCGTATCTTTGGGTTTAACAGAGCTAAGTAATTGCTTAAACGCTGCTCGTTCCATGGGAGGAATATCACCACGTACTTTATCTTGGAAGTGCTCGGCCTCTGGGGCTAACAGCCTCATCGTTGCTAGCTGGCCTTGATAGGATTTGTTTTTGGGGGAGTACCGAGTATAAAGGTAGTTCTTCATTGCACCTCTTGGTGGTTCATTTGGTGTTATGGCTCATAATTGTAGTGAAATGAGTTAATATGTTCAAGACTCAATCAATAGAGAGTTATTTTATCCCCTGATGTGTGAGCGTATTTAACTGAATTTAAAATGAATATCTATCAATTTTCTTTTCTGTTTGCTCAGTTCAAATAAGTGGTAAGTATTGAGTTGAGCGCAAGTTAGCACTGAAAGGTCAGCAGCGACTACCAAGTTAATAGAGTGCAGTAGAATATATATGCGCAAAAGTTTTTCATTGTTGGCGGTTTAGCACTAAGCCATAGTGTCGGCTCGACAGTCTCTGGTTATAAAATTAAATTATCATTTTCATAATTAATGATAATTTAATATTTTTATTTTCTGGCCCTATACTTTAATCCATCGAAATGAGTAACGAATAGATTATTTGAGTCTGGAGCAAAATTATGAAGATGAATCACCTAGGTATCATGGTCGGCGATATGGATAAAGCCGTTGAGTTTTATACTAATGCTCTAGGGTTAAAAGTGGTGATGGGCAACACTCAAGTTATTGAAGAGCGTAAGACGGCTATTGGTAGAATGTGTATTGCGGTTTTCGGTGAAGGCTTTAAAGGTTTCAATATTGCTCACCTTGTGACAACGGATGGGATTGGCGTTGAACTGTTTGAAATGGTTGATCGTCAAGAACGCCATGAAGTCGATTTCTCTCGTATTGGTATTTTCCATTTCTGTCTTCAAACTGACGACTTTGAAGGCGCGATTAAGCGTACTGAGGAATTTGGTGGTAGAGTGCGTATGGATATTATGCGTTACCATCCGGAAGATGATAATAAACAAGCTAAAATGGTTTATCTAGAAGATCCCTTCGGTAATTTGTTTGAACTCTACTCACACACTTACGAAGAAACATACGCGTCTGATTATGAGTAATTGATTCTGAAGCGTGCACGCACACAAAAGGGTTAGCAGCAATGCTAACCCTTTTTGTATGACTGAAAAGTTAGCTCAACGTCATCGCTCTTTTAGACTGAAGCTAACTATCGCTCTCGTTTAATAGTATG
>NZ_BPET01000035.1 GCF_019654915.1 Shewanella sp. MBTL60-007
ATAAGTAAAAAACTAAATATAGTTCAAATTCCCCCAACCCAACAGATTCTTATAAGTCGGTAAGTTCATATAACAGTAGGTACTTAATAGAAGTATAATAAACAAAGGAAATAAAGTGTCTCATCCGCAGAAAACGACTTCCTGTCGAATTAAAAATAGATCTGTCTAATAGGCCAT
Source organism: Shewanella sp. MBTL60-007 (assembly GCF_019654915.1). Lineage (GTDB taxonomy): Bacteria > Pseudomonadota > Gammaproteobacteria > Enterobacterales > Shewanellaceae > Shewanella. The sequence goes on from NZ_BPET01000035.1 coordinate 178, forward strand.
TGAACGTAATTATAAAACTACAGGCATTGCAGATAGACTTTTTGTCACTTCAAATAGATGAAATATTTACAATCCAGCACACGTCTACCGTCTCTAGAAAAAACATGCTTCCCCTAACTCTCTAGAAGCGCCCCTAAATTAACTATTAGATTTGTTTCAGATGCCACGCCCGTGGAGTTACATCAAATTGACGTTGAAATGCTCGAGAAAAAGCAGCACTTCCACTATAACCCACTTCTAAACTAACCGACTTTATAGGCTGTCCTTGTAATAATAACTTCTTAGCTAATAGTAAGCGCGACTCTGTCACATAACTGAGCGGTGGTTGCCCTATGATACTAGTAAATAATGCAGCAAATCTTGCTCGTGACATCCCGACTCGGGCAGCTAGCTCTTCAACAGTCCATGGATAATCTATTTGCTTGTGGATTATTTCAATAGCTTTGGCAAGTTTGAGATCAGATAAAGCTGATAACATCCCTTCTTGGCATATTTTATTTTCAACCAAATACCGAATAACCAGCAGCAATAGTAGGTCTAGCAGCGTTGAGATAATAGCGGCTTGGGCAAAACGTGATGTAAAGGCTTCAACAAATAGCATGCTAATTGTATTCGGTAGACTATCTAATACCCTAAGAGGAAGAACTATAGACTCGGGTAGAGCTCGGTATAATGGTGAATCTTTAAAGCTTAAGTTAGCACATACAACATCACAGCCTTCAAGAGTCTTAGGTTGAAGACGATGCCCCTTCCCTTTGGGGTAAATAATGAGTGTCGGCTCGTTGATTTTATAAGTTAAGCCAGTATCTTCAAATAAAAGCATTTCACCCGTTCTAACCAAATGCAATATACCACCAGATGGATGATCTGTACTTGAAGAACTTCCACATAAATTACCTGAAAAGAATAAGTTCGCTTTGGGCTCCGCATGAGATATTAATGTCGATAAGGTATCCATTTGAGACTTAGGGTATGTAAATTTAGATTAATAGTGATAAATCGTATTATTTATGATGTCAATATCTATACCGTAAATTCACTTAATCAAAGGAGCTCAGCATGAGCCGCATTCTTCCAGTTCCAAATCCTCAAGGCGATGTTGCTACAACGTTTTCAGAAATTAAAAGCAAGCTAGGAATGGTGCCTAACCTCTATGCAACTGTTGGCCATTCATCAACAGTGCTCAACGCTTATCTTGTTTTTAGCGATGCTTTATCCAAAGGACGTTTAAGCGCGAAGCAACGAGAGTTAATAGCTTTAGCTATCGCTCAGAAAAATCAGTGTCAATATTGCTTATCTGCTCACACCCTTATAGCTGGAAGCATCGGGTTAGCAAAGACAAATATCAAAGAAGCTAGAGAAGGTCATGCGGATAGCGCACTGGATCAAGCCTTAATAACATTAGCCGTAGAGCTAGTAGAGCTACGTGGAAAACTATCTACAGACCAATTAGATATAGCGGCTAAAAATGGAGTTGATGAAGAGTTAGTCTTTGAAGTACTCGCTCAAGTAACGGCCAATTTATTCACCAATTATGCAAACCATTTAGCACAAACAGACATTGATTTCCCGAAAGTAAGTCTTACGCTTTGATATAAAAAAAGGAGTAATTTATGCAACAGGAAAGAGGTTATTTAGTTGGTCTAGTCGGTGTCGTACTAACTTTGTTATGGATTGGAATATTCAAATTTACTCCAACAGAGGCAGAGGCAATTAGACCATTAATTGAAAGCCATCCTTTAATGAATTGGTTGTTCAGTATTCTTAGTGTACAAGGTGTGTCGAATCTTATCGGCATTACGGAAATCATTGTCGCTATTGGCATGGTCGTTGGTATTTGGAAGCCTAAAGTGGGCTACTGGAGTGGTCTAGCTGCTATGGCTATCTTCATTACTACATTGAGCTTTCTTTTCACTTTACCCGGAGTTTGGAAGCTTGTTGATGGTGTACCAGTAACCGAATTCTTCATATTAAAAGACATCGTCTTTCTAGGAATTAGCTGGTTAAGTATTGAGAAAAGTAAAAACCTGATTAAAACTGATAAAGTTTCTAAATAGACTCAGAATAAAAAACGCTCACAAATGTGAGCGTTCTCTCTGTGCAATTTTATCTAGACCGTGAGAATAGATTGTGCTGCCGAGAACTGGCTCTAGTGACTATATAATTGGCTTTCTAACAACTTTAATAAACGGAAAACTTCCCCACTGAAGAGCTCATAGCACCGTAAAGTCACCATGGTAAGACCATGAAACTGCTAGCCTGAAGCCCTTGGGTATGTTGGCTTGTTATTTAGCGAGAACCTTAGATTGTTGAATTTAGTGGGATTGCGTTGTGCACAGATTTAACCTGTGATGCACCATATATAGACCATAAACTGATTTTTGTAGCTGATGGCTTGGTGGTTATGGGGTAGAAATACGCAGATAAAATTGTAGATAAGAGGTAATGCAAGATTGCTGGAAGTGGCGTCAAGCCTAGCATTGCCAAATTTCAGGCATAAAAAAACCTGCTCGATGGCAGGTTGCTTTGTTGATAATGGTACCTGAGGACGGACTTGAACCGTCACTTCTTTCGAAATCGGATTTTGAATCCGACGTGTCTACCAATTCCACCACTCAGGCATTATCAATATTTCTCACTAAAATCTGCTCGACCTCAGTAAGTGAACGGAATTATACCTACCAGCAGATGAATGGCAAGTACTTTGAGCCAAGGTTTTTATCAAGTGACCATTTTTCATGCTCAAGTAGGCTTATCCGTTTACTATCCGCGCAAAAGCCGTATATCGAACACCACACAAAATTAGCAAAACATGATCTACAGCATATTTATTAACAATGTAGACCCATTTTTTTAATAACAGGCGCTATTTTTGACTGAGATCAAAAAGTGTAATTACACGTCGGCGTATCGTTAACGGGAACTAAGAAAAAGAAAGAGGATTTCGCAAATGGCATTCTGGTTAGATTTGATGTTTGGCAACCCAATAGGATTGCTTTCGATGATCGTTATCTTTAGTACAATAGGCATCATCTCTTATCTGATGTGGATGTTCTATACCAAGTCTGCGGATCCCGAAAATTAGTTTTCGTCAATCTTTCTAATGCAGGGGGCTATTCGCCCCCCTTTTTTTATCTAAATTTTATATCTAAATTTTATATCCATGGCCAAATTAGGCTGCATGTTTCCTCGGCGCAACAAGGTTATTGACGAAGTGCGGACGCGCCTTAATCAAGTTCTTCATATCTTCAGGGCTAGGCTCGCCAACAGGGAAACGTAATACCTGACGATTTAAGTGAACCCGAGCACGCATTGAGATCTTAAAATCTGCCGTAGAACCTTGAATCGCATAATGCTTCTGATTACCTAGGTGCTCCAAAATCCCAGCTTGCAGTAGGCTCTTCACTGCCGTCTCTTGCTCAGGTAGTGTCAAAATAGTTTGTCCCTGCAGAAAGAACTCTCTTAGCAAGGCTCGCTCCATAGGATCGAGTAACTTAACCTTCTCCTCGATCACCTCGACAGAACGCTTATCACTGAAGTAACTGATCGCCTCATCAAGAAAATAGTTTAGCAACAGCGTCAATAAATAAGCGGAGCCAATGATCAAGCCTAAACCGATAAAGTGAGCATGATTTTGTGACAACTCGGCCAGACTTAACGAGGCTAGCAGTGGTTGTGGAACGAAGAGTAGTGCCGCCGATGCAAGCGTCAGCCATAGCATGGTGGTAAAAACCACCTTTTTAGGAGAAATCATTTTAAAGGAAGCCGTGTTAAAACCCACTTTTTGCATAATCATATCCAGTGTCAGAATTCTGTTTCTGGTATATTCAAAAGCAATAATAGTGCCAGCTTTTAAAGTGATATAGGTTAATTTTGCAAGTCTAAGGCAATAGAAAATCAACAAATAACAAAAAGGCGCCCTATGGACGCCTCTACTCTACCGAGCTGTTATTATGTCAACTTAAATTAAGGCCTTTATTTAGCGTTTGCCTTAGCCGCAAGCTTAGTCAACACCCTACTCGTCGCCACAAAACCGAAGGTGCCAGTCACCACTGTGACGGCTCCAAAACCTGAGGCACAATCCATTCTCATACTGCCTTCGGCCGTCGCCTTAGTGCTGCATACCGTACCATCGGCTTGGGGGTAAACCAGTTGCTCAGTAGAGAACACCGCCTCGATCGAAAAACGGCGGGCTACATTCTTAGAAAAGTTATATTCGCGTCTTAGCTGATTACGCACTTTAGCTAACAATGGATCTTGGTATGTCTTAGCTAAGTCAGTAACCTGCACTTGAGTCGGATCCATCTGGCCGCCGGCACCACCCACGGTAATAATGGGTAACTTTTGACGCTTACACCAGGCAATTAAGGCTGTCTTAGCCTTAACGGCATCGATACAGTCCACAACGTAATCTATGCTACCGCCCTGCTTTTTACCCTGAAAATACTCAGATAAGTTTTCTGGGGTGATGAAGTCTTCTACCTCATTCACGATACATTCAGGATTGATCTGCTTAAGGCGTTGCGCCATCACCTCGACCTTAGACTCACCAATAGTGTCTTTTAACGCATGAGCCTGCCTGTTGGTATTGGTCACACAAATATCGTCCAGATCGATAAGGGTGATCTGTCCGATACCACTTCTTGCCAAAGACTCAGCAACCCAAGTGCCGACGCCACCGATCCCCACGACGACGACATGGGCCTGTGCAAAAAAGCTTAAAGCCTGTTGACCATATAAACGACCGATACCGGCAAAGCGATTCAAGTAAGCGTCTGACAAGGTGTGATTATTCAAAATGATACTCAATGTAGAAAAAGTCTAGAAAATAGAAAACACAAATAGCTTGCTAATTTTATCTTAAATACAGGAAAAACTCTAAAAAAATAACGACACCCAAAGATACACCTGTTATCAACTTAAGCAAAAATAAAGCAAATAGACACCTGACATGTATCCACTGTTAATAACAACTTAAACCATTGTTTAAAAAGGGTAAAGCTATATGATAGCTATCACAAAAAATACATTGAATTTGATTTAGATCACAAACAAAAAATCCTATTCCGTGCCAGAATCTCGCCCGACAAATACAGCTTCACTCTTGTTGGCCCGCGAATAGGGCTAACGAATATTGATAGCCTGCAAACTAAAATAGCAATTCGCTACAGGAAGATGAAAATGAAAAAAACTGTTCTGTCCGCCACGATTATTTCAGCACTAGCCGCCACCTCTTTTACAGCACTTGCTGATGGCCCAAGTTTCTATGGTCGTGCTGATCTAGCTGTTACCAACTCTGACATGGGGATTGCTACTCAAAACCAAAAGTCAGGTACAATCATTGAGAACAACTTCTCATGGTTGGGTGTAAAAGGTACTGAAGCGATCAACAGCGATCTTGAAGTGGTTTACCAGATGGAGTTTGGTGTTAGCAACTTCGATAACTCTGGCAACACTTTCGCAGCACGTAACACCTTCCTAGGCCTAAAGTCTGCTACTGCAGGTACTATCCTAGTCGGTCGTAACGACACTGTATTTAAAGCGTCTGAAGGTGGTTTCGACCTTTTCGGTAACACTAACTCAGATATCGATCTATTAGCTGCTGGCCAAGCTCGTAGCGCCGATGGTTTCACTTACTACTCGCCAAAGATTGCCGATCTAGTGACATTAAATGCTACCTATTTAATGGATGACAACTACGATCAAGATACCGCAGCAGACAACATGTACGCACTAAGCGCAACTCTTGGTGACAAGGGCTTAAAATCACAGAACTACTATGTTTCTGCTGCATATAACGATGGCATCGAAAATGTAAAAGCTTACCGCGGCGTGGCTCAAGTTAAACTTGGTCAAGTTATCCTAGGTGGTTTCTACCAAAACAGTGAGCACGTTGACAGCAAGTACGCCAACCTTGAAGGTGACACTTACTTCGTAAACGCTGCATACGTTATGGGTAACCTAAAGCTTAAAGCTATGTACGGTAGCGATGACTCAGGTCTTGGCAAGTATGTTAGCCGCTATGTAGGCAGCGTAGACGGTGCAGCTCTAGAAACTGTTAGCGATGTGGATCTACAGCAGTTCAGCTTTGGTGCTGACTACCGTCTAAGCAAGAACACCTTAGTATACGGTCACTACACTAAGTACGATGGCGACATCAAACTAGCTGGTGCGACACAAGATTTAGGTGATGACATCTTCACTCTTGGTATGCGTTTCGACTTCTAATTAAAACGGCTTGGCTGACTTAGTTAGCTTAGGCAAATAAGAGAAGCTCTTAAACGTAAAAAGGCAGCGTAAGCTGCCTTTTCTATTTATAGGACTTTTTAATTCAATGGGAGGTTAATAGCTTTAACCACAACAGTTTTCACAACAAAAATATAACATTTGGGCATTTCTAGTGCTTTTTCACTCCAACCCCACCACAGGTTAATTTTTCAGCACATAATAAGACGGTAAAACAACTGCTTTCTGACTTCAATTTACACTAAAAAAGCTACAAATAATTTAAAGCCAGCCTTGATGGATACTCCTTTAGGGATACATTTAAGTATTTATTTCCATAGAAGTTACCAAATAAACAACCAAACCTCCTCAAACGTCACAAAAAAGTAGCAATTACGTGCTTGACCCTTGAAAACTTGATCTACTCCACAATTTCAAATCCATAAAACTGTAATATTTAGCCCCACAATTGTTATGGGCTAGGACGCGCGTAGCAAAAACAAAAGTTTATGCAATAAACCATAAGAAACGAATAGGAACTTAGGTTCTGGGAGCAAATGAAATGAAAAAGACGCTAATCTCGGCATCAGTGGCATCAGTTTTAACCCTAGCTTCTTTCGGCGCGCTAGCCGATGGTCCTAGCTTTTACGGCCGTTTAGATCTTGCTGTTACAAACTCTGACACGGGTGCAACCACTCAAAACAGCAAAGAAGGTACCGTTTTCGAGAACAATTTCTCTCACGTAGGTGTTAAAGGCAGCGAAAGCCTAACTAACAACATCGACGTTGTTTACCAGATGGAATTCCAAGTAGAAAACACGACTAACTCTGGTGATACTTTTAAAGCACGTAACACTTACCTAGGTCTTAAGTCTCAAGCAGGTACTGTACTTGTTGGTCGTAATGACACTGTATTCAAGCAATCTGAAGGTGGCGTAGATTTATTCGGTAACACTAACGCCGATATCGACCGTCTAGTTGGTGGTCAAGCGCGTAAAGGCGATGGTATCTGGTACTACTCTCCAAAGATCGCAGGTCTAGTAACGCTAAACGCTACTTACCTAATGGAAGACAACTACACTAACGATGCTAACGAAACTTCTTACGAAGATCAGTATGCACTAAGCGCGACTATCGGTGACAAGAAGCTTAAGGCGCAAAACTACTACGTAGCTGCGGCTTACAACACTATCGGTGGCATCGATGCATACCGTGGTGTTGCTCAAGTTAAATTGGGTGACTTCAAAATCGGTGGTCTATTCCAGAACACTGAAAGCCAAACAACAGATCAAGAAGGTAACTCTTACTTCGTAAACGTTGCTTACAACCTAAACGGCGTTAACCTAAAGGCTGAGTACGGTAAAGACGAAGCTGGTTTCGGTAAGTACTACTCAAACATCACTGACGTAGACGGTTCTGACGTAAACGTTCAAGTTATCACCGTTGGTGCTGACTACAAGATCTCTAAATCAACTATGGTATATGGCCACTACGCTATGTACGAAGGCGACCACAAAGTGGGTACTGCTAAAGTTGACCTAGAAGACGACAACGTATTCACTGTTGGTGTACGTTACAACTTCTAATCGACTGAGTCTTTAGACTCTAACGATTTAAAGCCATAAAAAAGCGACCCTAGGGTCGCTTTTTTGATCTAACTAAATGATGAGAGAAGATTCGAGGACGCCCTTCGGGCTACTAGGACGTTCGCAGGCTCACTGCTAGAGCGGACTTTGTCCTGATTGTCGCTTTTCCGTAAGCGAAGCGTTCGCTAGGCCGCAGGCCGTTCTGCTTTATATCGTCTTAGCTTTAACCGTCTTTGCCTTTCCTAGCACCTAGGACCTGCTTCTCCTAGAACCTTCTTTTCAGCTTTTTCGCGTCAACTTATAAACCGACTCGGTTAACCAAGACACCTGCTTTTTTACGAATCTAGGATTTTCACTTAGCACATCTTCACAGGCTAAACGTTCTATTTCAAAGTCATCAGCTAGGTTGGCCTGCACCCAGTCGTCGGATACAGCAAAAGGCGGACCATTAAGTTCAGCCTGAGGATAATCAAGGGTGATCAATAAGCCAACACTGTTTGCAGGGATCAAGTTAGCTAACTGATTGGCATAGGCTAAACGCATCTCCTCAGGCCAAGCGATGAGCGCTGCGCGATCGTAAAAAGCCATTGTCGCCGTCATCTCTGCTGCATCAAGACTAAAGATGTCGCCCTGATAGATGGTCACCTGTTCGGTATGGAAGCGCTGGTGCTGAGCGATAGTACTGACAGCGACCTTCAGTGAGTTCTCTTGATAAAACTGCTGCACTGCTAACTCATTCAGCTCACAACCTAATACGTCGTGGCCTAGCTCAGCCAAAAAGCACATGTCTAACGATTTACCGCAAAGAGGAACAAAAACCTGAGCGTTAGCATCGAGTTCAAGTTGTGGCCAGTACTTAACAAGGAGGGGGTTAACTGCACTCAAATGAAAGCCAATCTGCTGGGCATCCCATTTTTCATGCCAAAAACTTGGCTGCATATTCAAGATCCATATCAAAGAAAACTAAGGTATGACCGAGCACTCGAATATCTGAGTAGGAACTAACTAGATCTGACTAGAGTCGTGATGATTCAAGACTTGGTATACCGCTATAGCTATTACTCTATAGACAGAGTGAAACGGAAGCAAAAAGAATACGCGCTATCTAGCAAACAATACCAAGTCAAAACCTAGGATTTTACGCCTTAAGCACTTGCTGCACTCGCTTTAACCATACACAGTTTTCGCATTCACATTGACGACGTGATAGATGATGTGGCGTTAAACTCGAATCGATAAAATCAACTGCAACAAGAAGTTGTTGTTTCAACTCTTCGGCTGACTTTCGCTCAACAGCAATCGTTTCATCGTTATGGTTCATCCAAGTACATTCCATACCCTGATGACAATTAATGCATTCCATGTCGGTATGGTTGAAAAAACCGGCGTGGGGGCAGTAATTCAGCTCCATCGATTGCAGAATTCGACGCCTAGGGTACTCAAGCAGTTCAATTAATTGTGATTTGTCCAATTCTGACATAGCTACCTCGGTGTTGATATCAAAGCGTTTTATCTGGCTTATATCATTTATAGTCGCACTAACTAAAGATTACCTTTCTCTTATTCTGTTAGGTTTGATATGTATCAATATCTAATCCGAAAATATTGGTTAGGTGTGACCTAGAGTGGCTTTTTACACGCTGTACTCCTGCTTTAAATTGAATCGGCTTGGACTTTAATTCAGCTTGTTGATTTAATGGGGTAACCAAAGAGGGATCTCAATTGCACACACCTGAACTTCAGCATTTTTATATCTCAGAAGAGCAGTCTATCTATCTACTGGGCGCTCAAGATGCCCGTAAACATAGAGCCTGGATCCGACTGTGTAAACAGCAACTCGGTAAGCTCGGATATCAAGAGTTAGAGCTAGTGGGTAAAGGTGCCTATGGATTTGTGTTTGCGGGCATCAACGAGCTTGGCCAAGCTCACGTGTTTAAGTTCTCCCGCCTCACCTTGCCGCAACATATTCAAGACAGGCTTGAGGAAGAAGCCTTTATGCTATCACAGGTCGTCCACCCCAATGTGCCGCCGGTGATTAAGTTTGAGCATGTGGGTAAGCAGGGGATCTTAGTGATGGCGAGGGCTCCGGGAGAAGATCTCGAGCAGCTTTGCCTTAGGGTCGGTGCGCTTCCTGTCGCCATGGTGATGAATATCGCTCGCCAGCTCGCCGCCATCTTGCAGTATTTACACAATGGTCGGCCGCTCATTCATGGTGATATCAAACCCTCTAACCTAGTTTACGACATCAAGACCCAACACCTTTCCCTTATCGACTGGGGCTCGGCTGTTTTCGCCCAGCGAGACACCGAAGGCAATCCGGTCAATGGCAATGTGATGGACCTTATGTCTAGCGATCAACAACAGACCAATGCCCGTATGGGCGATGTATATTTCATCGGTGAAGAGCAGCTCAATGGCGCACTATCTAGCCCGAGGTTTGATGAGCAAGGCGTTGCGGCTACGCTTTACGCACTCGCCTCGGGTCAGGCGAGTCGCTTTGGTAGTAAGGTGATCCCCCCGACCAGCATAGGTCTACCTATCGAACTGGCCAGAACCTTAGATGGCATGCTCAGCGGCGACCCCGTACGACGTAAACACGCTGGCGACTACTTTTTAAAAAGCATGGCCCACAGCCACCGCATGCATCTGCCTGAGATTAATTCCTCAGCACTGACCGCCGAGATCCCTGTATGGATCTTACCGAGAGATAAAGAGGTCGAAACCGTCAGTTACAGCTCGCGTAAGGCATTCTTAAAAGAGCACAATGGTGACGATCCCATAGCCAAAATGGACGACCTGCAGCTAGAAAAGTATTACCGCAACTTTATGGCTGGCATGGGAGATACCGAGAAAGGCTTTATCGCCGCTGTGGGCCGCCTCAGTCAATATGCCATCGTTGGTGGACTGGCTATTCACTGGCGTGAAACCGGTGTGTTTATCGATTCAAATCTTGCCATCTATAAGCCAGAGCAGAAACAAGCTATCACCATAGCGGTGAATAACATGGTGACGCTTGCGCGAGGGATCCGCCGTATCGGCGTATTCAAAGCCTGTTTCTTCAACGCTCGCGACACCCTGCATATTGAACGTGAAGACAGCTCAAAGCCTTTTGTCACGGCTCAAGATCAACAGCTGCCGTTTGAAGTGGGGAATGTGCCGTCTCTGGAAGATAAGTCTCGACTGCACTCCTATTTTGAAGATGGCCGCGACCCAGAAGAGAACCTAGAACTGCCTAAAGAGATCATGACCGAGTTAGGATGGATAAACCAGATCCACCACACCGGCTGTATTATCTTTGAGGTGCTGCCAAACCATATGAAGATCCACAGCTATTTGCGTCTACTCAACCCAAGAAAACAGGCCGCATTCAGGGCAAGTCTAGATAGGATCTTAGCCCATGTGGATAAGATCCAAGGAAAGGGTGTGTCAGGATTTATGAAACTGCCCTATAAGAACACCCGCAAATTTAATCATATCGAGCGCAAGGCAGACTACTTCTACCCCAGAAACCCTAAAAAGACTTAGGCTTTTGGCTCTTTATCATCATGAACAGGCTTAGAGGCGTCATTCACCTGATGGCTCTCGGGTCGTTTATCGCTCGGATCAGGCTTGCGCTCAAAATCACCATCAAAGGTGTTACCTTGATCGAAAGGAGAGCTACCATTTTGCTCGAATGGATTGCGTCCATGAGGGCCCATTCCAGGGCCAAATCCCGGACCGAAGCCAGATTGAAAACCGCCACCAGCCTGCACTTTAAGCTGCATGCGCTTATAGAAGAACTTCGCCACCGGAGTGCGAGTAAATGGAGTAAGTAACACTAGGCCGATAAAGTCGGTGACAAAGCCAGGTATTAACAGTAATAGCCCTGCAACCGCTAACATCATGCCTTCGACTATCTCTTGCCCAGGCGCCTCACCACGAGCCAGCTTCTGCTGCACCTGCATCAAGGTGCTAATCCCTTGGCTGCGTACCAAAGATACGCCGACTACAGCGGTAAAAATCACTAACGCAACGGTCGTCCAACTGCCTAACACCTCACCAACACGGATCAGTACGGATAGCTCCATGACTGGAACTAACACAAATATTATTAACAAAATAAAAAACACACTGACCTCACATTTTTTGCTGGTGATGAAAACTAAATTGGGGCGGCCCGGTCTACTTTCAAGTCGTTGCCAGTTTGAGACTGCTATTTAACAGTATAAATCCTAGTAAGTGCAGCAATTAGGTGAGTAATTGTAAGCAAAAACTACTGGCATCACTATTTTAGCCATGCCTTAATGCAAGCCTAAGTTAAAAGACGTAAAGTATCGATTAGCTTTTTGAAAGCCGTTCGCTTTACTGATTACCATTGTACCTTGAACGGCATAATACAATCGTTGGCTTAATACAATTTTAATCTGTTGGATAATATAGTAGCGTAATGCAAAACGAATTTTTGTTAGTGATCACCACCAGCCCGAGCCAAGAGCAGGCAAAAACTCTTGCCCATGAACTGGTTAAAGCCAAGCTTGCGGCCTGTGTACAGATCTCGCAGGCCGTAACCTCTGTGTATGAGTGGCAGGGGCAAGTGTGTGAAGAGCAAGAGTTTACTCTACACATAAAGTGTCTAGCACTGCATTACGATGCCGTCGAACAGCTGCTTTCTAAACTACACCCCTATGATGTACCCGAGCTAATCGCACTCCCTGTGACCCAAGGATTGCCGGCCTATTTTGATTGGATAAAAGAAACCACACAGCCATGAAAAGAATCATAAATCTGTTTTTAGCCTCACTACTGCTGCTGACGCCGCTGGCACATGCAGAGGGCATTTTCAGTAGTAATAAGTTTGACTTTTTGAAGGGAGAACCCGAACTGATGCCTGTCGATCAGGCGTTTGTGTTCGACTTTAAACAACAAGGCGACAAGGTCAAAATTAGCTGGGTCATCGCCGACGGTTACTATATGTACCGCGACAAACTAAAGTTTGAAGCTGCCGACGGTGCCGTGCTTGGTGAAATCGCCCTACCACAAGGCAAGCCTCATACCGATGAGTACTTCGGTGAGCAAGAGGTTTACTACTCTTACGTCGAAATGCCTGTAGCAATTAAAGAAGCTGCTACGGGCAGTAAACTTAATGTCACCTTTATGGGCTGTGCCGAGGGTAAACTTTGCTTCCCACCAACTAAGAAAACCGCAGAACTGACTGAAGTCGCCGCCAACGATGGCCTGTTAGCCGATGCAGATAAAGCATTAGGAACGACCAACGAGGTCGCAAAACCTGCCGAAACCGCTAGCGCGCCTATTACTCAACAAGATACGCTAAGCGCGATGCTCTCGGGTGACAGCCTAATCTGGACCTTAGTCATCTTCTTTGGTTTAGGTGTTGGCCTTGCGCTAACCCCTTGCGTGTTCCCTATGTACCCAATTCTATCTGGGATCATCGTCGGTCAAGGCAAGAAACTCTCTACCGCAAAAGCCTTCAGCCTATCTATGGTCTATGTTCAAGGTATGGCGATCACCTACTCACTCGTGGGTCTTATCGTTGCCTCGGCAGGCATGAAGTATCAAGCAGCTTTGCAACACCCAGCTGTTCTTATTGTACTAGCGATACTCTTCTTCGTGTTGAGCTTGTCGATGTTTGGCTTGTACGATCTTAAACTGCCTTCAAAGTGGCAGGAGAAGATGAACTCACTGTCGAACAACCAGAAAGGCGGCAATGTTATTGGCGTGTTTGTGATGGGGATTATCTCTGGCCTTGTCGCCTCGCCTTGTACCACGGCTCCGCTATCTGGCGCACTGATCTATGTAGCACAAACTGGCGACCTATTGCAGGGCTTCCTAGCACTTTACGTTCTGAGCATGGGGATGGGTCTACCACTACTGATTATCGGAACTTCTGGCGGTAAGATCTTACCAAGAGCTGGTAGCTGGATGGATGTCATCAAGACTATCTTCGGTTTCCTACTCATCGCTGTATCGATTGTGATGTTAGGCCGTATCTGGCCAGGATTTATCTCAGACTTACTCTGGTCAATCTGGGGTATCGCTTTGGTAGGGTACTTAATGCACCAGAATAAGCTTACTGAGTTTAACTGGAAGCAAACCACCCGCTCGGTATTACTGATGCTAGCGCTACTAGGAAGCTTCTCCTACGGCATGCAAGCGGTAATGGCTAAGCTTGGCTTTAGTAACCATGCGGTGGTTAATGCTTCGAGTGAGGCTCAAAGCCATGGTTTCAAACGCATCAAGTCATTAGAAGACCTAAATACCGAGATTGCAGCAGCAACCGCTGAAGGCAAAACTGTTATGGTCGATTTCTATGCTGACTGGTGCGTTGCCTGTAAAGAATTCGAGGCTATCACCTTTAAAGATGCACAGGTGCTAGAGCGCATGGACAAGATGGTACTGCTTCAAGCCGATGTGACAAAGAACGATGCGATTGATATCGAACTGCTTGAACACTACAACATTCTCGGCCTGCCAACGCTACTGATGTTTGATGAAAATGGTGCCGTCCGAGACGAGCTACGTGTCACAGGTTTTATGCGACCAAAGGCCTTTGCCGAGCATCTAGACCACTTAGTTAAATAACGAATTCGTTAATTAAGTCTAAAAAGCTTATAGTCAAGCCCCAGTTTTAATAAACTGGGGCTTTTCTCTACCGTAAACCTGCTAACAACAGGTTTCACAAACATCAAATTTCTTCACATTTTTCAGCTCAACTTCATAAATTTCTTATACAATGGTGCATCATTATACCCAAAGGCTTGGGTGTAGATTTTTATAAAAAGGAGCACCATGGAACCCGCTATACTCATTATCACCTTAGCCTGCGGCATGTTAGTTAGCCGTGTGGGACTTCCCCCTTTAATTGGCTATCTTGTTGCGGGATTTGTGCTGTTTCTATTTGGTATCGAAGAGTCCAGTCTGCCCATGCTAGAGCAATTGGCTAACCTCGGGGTTACCCTGCTGCTATTTGCTATTGGCCTTAAGCTGGATCTGCGAAGTCTGTTTAAAGCTGAAGTGTGGGCGGGTTCGAGCTTACACTTGCTTGGCTCAATGCTATTTTTTATCCCACTATTAAAGCTGCTAGGACTATTAGGCCTTGAGCAGCTCACAGGTCTTGAGCTCGATCAACTGGCATTACTCGCCTTTGCACTTAGTTTTTCCAGTACGATTTTTGCGGTCAAGGTGCTCGAAGATAAGGGTGATATGCAAACCCTTTATGGCCGAGTAGCAATTGGTATCTTGATTATGCAAGATATCTTTGCTGTTGCCTTTCTCACCATATCTAAAGGTGACATCCCCTCATACTGGGCCTTAGCCCTACTGCTACTGCCACTGGCAAAACCACTCATTTACAAGGCGTTCGACAGAGTCGGCCACGGTGAGTTATTGGTGCTATTCGGTCTCGTGATGGCACTGGTCATGGGCGCGGGACTGTTTGAGCTTGTCGGCCTAAAACCGGATCTCGGTGCACTTATTATCGGTATCTTATTAGCGGGCCATCCCAAATCATCTGAGCTGGCAAAGTCGCTATTTTATTTTAAAGAACTTTTCCTTGTTGCCTTCTTCTTAACCGTTGGCCTCAACGGCTTACCGACTTTCTCCGATATCGGTTTAGCGGCTATTTTGGTGCTTATAGTTCCAATTAAAGTCATTCTGTTTATGTACTTACTCACATACTTTAAGCTTCGCTCCCGTACCGCCTTGATGAGTTCATTTAGTCTTGGCAACTACAGCGAGTTCGGCTTGATTGTTGCGGCAGTGGCGACCTCAAAAGGCTGGCTACCGCCACAGTGGATGGTGATCCTCGCGGTAGCGCTAAGCTTTAGCTTTCTATTTGCAGCGCCGCTTAACACCGCCTCTAGCCGTATTTATCAAAAATACCAAGGCCGACTCAAGCGTTTAGAAAAGCATCCTTTGCATCCGGAAGATAGACCTATCCCGGTCGGCAATCCGCGCTTTCTGATCTTAGGTATGGGCCGTATCGGCTCTGGTGCTTATGATGAACTCAGATCTCGTTATGATGGCGAGATCTTAGGGGTAGAGCATAAACAAGAACTGGTGGACTTTCATATCTCTGAAGGTCGAAATGTCGTACAAGGCGATGCATCCGATACTGATTTCTGGGAAAAACTAGACAGAGCACCGCACCTTGAGCTTGTGCTGTTAACCATGCCCCACCACGTGGGTAATCAGTTTGCCGTCGAGCAGTTACAGCTTTTAGATTATCAAGGCAAGCTGAGCGCTATCGTCAAATATAAAGAAGATGCCCAATCGCTGAGCGAGTCGGGAGTACATAGCGTGTACAACCTTTATGAAGCGGCTGGAGCGGGTTTTGTCGAGCACTTGGTCAAAGAGCTACTAACACCAAGCGGTGCCGCGCCAGATAACCCCAACGCAATCAATCGAAAAAATGAAGTCGATGCCCTAGAGAATCAGACAAAAGGCTAATTGTATACATTATCCCTATTATAGCGTATGTTATTTATCAACGAGTATAAAATGACCGATAACATACAATGCCACATAATTATAAAAACTCTACTCTGGCGGGTTATGCACTTCTAACAGGCCTATTTATCTCCGGCAGCATTCAAGCTGCCGGATTCGATATCTGGCTCTATCCGCTCGATTACAACGAAGCTGAACAGCAATGGCACTTAGGCGAAGCTAAAGCCGTTACCGAGCGTGATGGCTATGACAATCAACCCAGTTTTAGCCCTGATGGCCAAAATCTACTGTTTACCTCCGACAGAGTCGATTCACAAAATGATATCTATCAATATCGACTCGATAACGCGAGTCTCAGCCAGCTGACCTTTACGCCCGATCAGAGTGAATACTCACCACAGGCCTATGCGACAGCCGGCAATGGCGTACAAATTAAATATGTGGTCGAGCAAGGTGTACCTCACCAAAGCGTTTGGCAACAAAGTGCTAATACTCCACGCCAACGAGCAATTAACAGCCTCATTCCTGCAGGTTATTTTGCCAGTGATGAGCGTTTAGGCACGCTTATTTGGGCGAGGTACGCCTATAGCCTCTATTTTGAACCTGTGGGTGAAACCGCTGATGAGCGCCACTTTGTGGTCGATAATGTCGGTCGCAGTATTCACGCCATTCCCAACGATAAGGCCTTCAGCTATCTACATAAGCAGCTAGATGGCGACCGCATCATTAAGCGTTACTCGCCGCTAGACAATAGTCACCAGCGATTAATTGCACTGCCCCCTAGCGCCAACGAAGACTATACATGGAGCCAAGATAACTGGTTATTCAACATAGATGGTGGGGATTTAGTCGGCTGGAAAGCGGATCAAATGACTCAACCAGAATGGCAATTAGTCAGTTCAATATCGCCACCCAGTGCTGATCACCTTAGCCCGTCGCGTATCGCCATCAGCCCAGATAATAAGCACTTAGCCGTCGTTTGGCAGCGAAAGTAAACAGATACAAAACACAATCAAAAATAATAATTAGTGAAGAGTCGCCCCCTGATGAATAGCCAACAATCAAGCTGCAAAACAATTTACACTCGCCGTATTATCGCCGGCTTACTCGCCCTTTTTATCAGCCCGTTAAGCTATGCAGCTGATACGCCGAAAAGATGGCAAAATCACCAAATCTTCGAGCAGAACAAGCAGCCACCACACGCTAGCTTCTTTGGCTATTCGAGCCAAGAGAAAGCCCTCAAAGATGACTACCGAGTCAGCAGTAACTTTTTCGATCTTAACGGCCGCTGGCAATTTCATTACGCGAATAACCCATCAAGCGTGCCTCAGGATTTTGCTCAAGCCAATGCCGATCTCACAGGTTGGCAGAGTATTCAGGTGCCGGGAAACTGGGAAACCCAAGGTTTTGGTCACGCCATCTACCTCGATGAGCGTTACCCGTTTACCACGACTTGGCCCGATGCTCCTGAGGATCACAACCCTACCGGCAGTTATCGCCGTCTAATCACCTTGCCAGAAGCTTGGCAAGATAAGCAGGTTTTCCTACACATTGGCGCGGCTCGTTCGGCGCTGACCGCCTTCGTCAATGGCACCGAAGTGGGTTACAGCCAAGGGGCGAAGACTCCGGCAGAGTTTGATATCACCTCTTACTTAAACAAGGGGGAAAACCTGCTGGCCTTAAAGATCATCCGCTGGAGCGATGCCAGCTATCTAGAGAGCCAAGACATGCTCAGGGTCAGTGGTATCGAGCGCGATGTCTACCTCTATGCTACTGAAAAACAGCGTATCAGCGATATCGACGCCCAATATCAAATGTCGGCAAGCCTCGACAAGGCCGAGGTAGCACTTAAGCTAAAACTCGAGAACCACACCAAAGCCAAAGACGTCAGCCTCAGCTATCGACTGCTTTCGCCCCAAGGTGTTGAGGTTAGCCGCGGTGAACAAGATATCGCTAAGCTTAAAAAACTGCAGAGCCACAAGTTCGACTTCTCCATCGCGTCTCCTAAGCTTTGGAGTGCAGAAACTCCAAACCTCTATCAACTCATCGTTAGCCTAAGCGACAACCAAGGTAAATTGCTGCAAGCCAGTAGTCAGCAGTTGGGCTTTCGCCGAGTAGAAATAAAAGAGGGTCAACTATTAGTGAACAACAAGGCGATCACTATTCGCGGTGTCGACAGGCACGAAACCGATCCAGATACAGGTCATGTGGTGAGTCGAGCAAGCATGGAAACCGATATTCGCCTGATGAAGCAAAATAATATCAATGCCGTACGCTCGAGCCACTATCCAAACGATCCCTACTGGTTAAGCCTCACCGACAAATATGGCCTGTACGTTATTGATGAAGCCAATATCGAGTCACACCCGCTAGCTATCGATAAGAACACCCAGCTAGGTAACGAGATGAGCTGGCTGCCCGCCCATCAGGCACGAGTCGAGCGCATGGTTGAGCGCGATAAAAACCACCCCTCTATTATCATCTGGTCTCTGGGCAACGAAGCCGGTGAAGGCAAACTCTTTGCCGCCCTTTATGATTGGATTAAGCTGCGTGACCCGAGCCGCCCAGTGCAATATGAACCTGCAGGGCAACACGCCTATACCGATATCGTCGCGCCCATGTACCCATCCATTGAGCGAATCGAAAAGTACGCTAAAGAGCATAATGATAGAC
The DNA here is from genome assembly GCF_019654915.1 of Shewanella sp. MBTL60-007. GTDB lineage: Bacteria > Pseudomonadota > Gammaproteobacteria > Enterobacterales > Shewanellaceae > Shewanella. The sequence goes on from NZ_BPET01000035.1 coordinate 19,106, forward strand.
CGCTGATCATGATTGAGTACGCCCACGCCATGGGCAACTCAGTGGGTAATCTGCAAGACTACTGGAATGTCATCGACCAGTATCCACAGCTGCAAGGCGGCTTTATCTGGGACTGGGTCGATCAATCTCTTGCGTTTACTAATGAAAATGGCCAACGTTATTGGGCCTACGGCAAAGACTATCACCCCGACATGCCCACCGATGGCAACTTTCTCAATAATGGCTTGGTGGACCCCGATAGAAATCCACACCCACATCTGTCTGAGGTGAAGAAAGTCTATCAGCCATTCAAGCTGTCTGACTTTAGAGCCGTGCAGCATAAGGTCGAGTTTACGCTATCCAACCGTCATGACTTTATCGGCACCCAGGGCCTAAACCTAGTGTGGACAGTGCAGCAAGATGGCCGCTCATTTGCAGAGGGCTTGCTCGCTATGCCACAAATAAACGCTGGCGCTAGCAAGGCAGTCCAGCTGACGCTGCCTAGCTCAGTGCTTGAGGCGATGCAGCAAAACCCACAATATGAATATCAGCTGTTACTTGAAGTTAAGGTCGATACGCCACAGCCTATGCTGCCAAGCGATCACCTGATCGCCTTCGAGCAGTTTCAGCTACAATCGGCAAAAACGACCTCGCACCAAGTAATCGATGCCATCGAGCAAAATAGCGAAAGCTGGATTCTAGCTAACAGGGACAACCAATATTTCATCAACAAAACTAGCGGCTGGTTGACCGATATTAAGGTCAAGGGAGTCTCACGCCTAGAAGGGCCCTTGATGGTGAACTTCTGGCGCGCGCCGACCGATAATGACTTAGGTAACCAGATGCCTAAGTGGGCTGGCATGTGGCAAGACGCCGCGCTCGAGCTTGAGCTCGTATCCATCAGCCGCACCAAGGGTAAGCATGCTGCGCTCAAGGTTGTTCAGCAGCATCCAGTGCTTGGCTTTAGTCTCACCACGACTTATCAGCTGAGCCAGCAAGGGAAATTACTGGTAAGTAGTGATTTCACCCCAGGTAGCGCTGAGCTTGCCGATCTGCCTCGATTTGGTTTCACCACAAAATTGCCATTTAAAAACCGCTTTATGCACTACTTTGGCCGTGGCCCAGAGGAGAGCTATGCCGATAGAAAAACCGGTAATGCAGTCGCTTGGTATGCCCTGCCAATTGAGAAAACCTTCCACCGCTACTCAAGACCACAGGAAACAGGGCAACGCACCGATGTACGCTATGTGGCCGTGACAGATAGCAAAGGCGCAGGCTTGCTTGCTCAAACCACAATGGACGGTGAGATGCTGCAGACCAGCCTGTGGCCTTTTGCTCAAGCCGATATCGACTTTAGGGACGGCGATGCCGAGGGCTCCGCCTCAGGTTTAGTGCCTGTGACGGCTAACCATGGTGCTGAGATCCCAATCCGTGACTTTGTCACTTGGAACATCGATTACAAGCAGATGGGGGTCGGCGGCGATACCTCATGGGGGCGTCCAGTGCATGCCCCCTATCGTATCGCTCCTAAACAGATGAAATTCAGCTTTAGCCTAGCGCCTATTTCAGCGGACACAGATATCAAACTACAGGCTAGAGGCGACAATAGATAAAGCCCTAAAAGCTAAACAGCATTCAGTTATAGCCAACTAAATGCTGCCTAGGCAAGACAATATCTGTCGGCCTTTTAGGCATAATGCAGATATAGCAAAACCAAGGATATAAAACTAAAAATAACAGTGAAGGATCAACATGGAACAGACTATTCAACTGGTTATATTTTTTGGCTTAACCGCCTTAGTAGGTTTAATCACCTACCTAAAGTGCCGCAAGGTGACTCGCGACAATAGCGACAGCAAAGATTACTTTCTTGCCGGTGGGGGGTTAAGCTGGATCGTGGTCGCAGGCTCATTAATGATGACCAATATCAGTGCCGAGCAAATCGTGGGGATGAACGGTGCCCAGACCTTGCTCGTCGCCTGGTGGGAGATCGCCGCGGCGGTAGGATTAATCATATTGGCTAAATGGCTTATTCCTATCTATTACAAATATAATTGCACCACCACCACGGAACTACTTGAGCGCAAGTATCAGGATAAAGGGATCCGCGCCATGGTATCGGTGCTGTTTATGCTCGGCTATGCCTTTATCCTATTACCTGTGGTGCTTTATACCGGCTCGCTGTTTATGAAGTCTATGTTTGGCTTATCAATTTCAGTAACCGCTCTGGCTATTATCTTTGCGGTTGTGGGCGCTATCTATGCGATTTTTGGCGGCTTAAGGGCCATTGCTATATCCGATAGCCTCAACGGTATCGGTCTGCTGCTTATGGGCGTAGTGGTCTCCTACCTTGCACTCAATGCCGTGAACTGGGATCTGTCTGGCGTACCACTCGAACGCTTGACCCTTGTCGGCGATAGCCAGTCGGATATTCCTTGGCACACCCTATTAACGGGAATGATCTTTATCCAGATCTTTTACTGGGGCACCAACATGGTGATCACCCAAAGAGCCTTGGCGGCAAAATCGGTCAAAGAAGCACAGAAAGGCCTTTATGCCGCTGTAGTCATGAAACTGATTATTCCAATTATCGTGGTACTTCCCGGCCTTGTCGCCTATAAGCTTTATGGTGATGTAGGGGATGTCGCCTACGGTAAACTGGTTGGGGATATTCTACCTAGTTGGCTATCAGGTGCCTTTGCCGCCGTCATGGCCGGCGCAGTATTAAGCTCATTCAACTCCTGTCTGAACTCGGCTGCGGCGCTTTATACCTGCGATATTCACCAAAACTATATCAACCCTAATGCCGATATACGTAAAATTGGTACCCGCGTTGCCCTAGTCTTCACCCTGTTCTCGTTGTGCTTGGTGCCCGTGTTTGCGCAGTCGGCTAGCATCATCTCCTTGTTGCAGCAGCTAAACGGTCTCTACTCTATGCCTGTTCTTGCAGCCTTTATCTGTGCCCTCGCCTTTAAAGATGTGAATGCAAAAGCGATTAAGTTTGGCCTAGTGTTCGGCGTGTTGATGTATGCGATATTTACCTTCGTCTGGAGTCCTTTGCACTTCATTCATATGATGGCAATCACACTCGCAGCGACAATCTTAGTGACATTAGCACTGAGCAAATATGTTTTTGGCCCACAGAGCCTGAGCGCTCAGCTAGTGAGCGATTAAGCGGTAACAGCATCGGGCTCGGTAGGCTTACCCTGCCGAGCCTGCTTTTTGACGGTTGGGTTTGATTTGTTTTCGGCTAAACCATACTCGGGTCTCAGCCACAGCTCTAATAAAAAAACTCAGTTACACAAATTGTAGAGTCGTGATATAAAACAATAGATGGATATTGAGTGTACAAATTACTCTTCACTGCAGTTCTCACTAGGAGACAACTGCCACTCAATTAAGATGTTCAACATCTTAGAAAAATTTTAATGTAACCCGCTGTTAAGAAATTGGTCGCCAGAATCAAAGTGCAGCGAATACTAATCAGTTTAAAGATTTGATCACTCAGCGAAAGTTTAGTGCTTTTGAGGCAAGGTCATTAATTGTTCCTGCATGAATGAACTCATCAGGGAGCAAGCACTATGTTATTCATTCGCCTTGAATAAGTTTGCCCAAAATACTCAGGGTAAAACAACTTCTTATACTGATTAGTATAACCACTCAGTTTACAGCAAGGTCTTTGTACTGAGCGCAAATATTAACATTCGGAAATTTGAGATTATGTCCAACCCCAGTCAACGAGCAAACAAGCTGTTTGTGCAAACTTTTGGCACCCAAGCCGATGAGCTTTATTGTGCCCCTGGACGTGTCAACCTTATAGGTGAGCATACAGACTATAACGATGGCTTCGTGCTTCCAGCCGCCATCAATTTCTATACTGCGGTTGTTGTAAAACGCCGTGACGATCAGCGCTTTCGCGCCGTATCCGATGCCTTTCCCGGTGAAATCGAAGAGTGGGTTTTCGGCGAAGAGGGTCTGCCCGTTGCCAATCATTGGTCAAACTACCTCAAGGGCTTCACTGCCGCCATGGCTAGCTCAGGTCTAGCGCCAAAAGGCCTAGACGTGGCAGTTGTCAGTAATGTCCCTATGGGTGCTGGCCTGTCCTCATCGGCCGCATTAGAGATAGCCTTTGGCACTGCAGTCAACGATTGCAGCCAGATCAAACTGTCGCCACTTGCCATCGCGCAACTGGCTCAGCGTGGTGAAAACCAGTTTGTCGGCTGTGCCTGCGGCATCATGGATCAGATGATTAGTGCCTTGGGTGAACAAGACCATGCGCTGCTTATCGATTGTCTCGACTTAGACAGTGAAGCGATCAGTATTCCCGACAGCTTGAGTCTGATTATCATCAACTCAAACGTACAACGTGGCTTAGTCGAGTCTGAATATAACTTGCGTCGCGAGCAATGCGAATTAGCGGCGACTCACTTTGGTTTGGAGTCGCTGCGCGATCTTGATCTCGCCACACTAGAAGCGGGCAAGTCAGAGCTCAGCGATGCCAGCTATAGACGCGCTAAGCATGTTGTCACCGAAAACAGACGCACTCAAAATGCCGCATGGGCATTGGAGGCGGGAGATATCGCTAAATTAAGCCAGCTAATGGCCGACTCTCACCTCTCTATGCGTAACGATTTTGAGATCACCACTGACGAAATCGATTATCTGGTTGAGATTGTCAGCGAGGTGATCGGTGAGCGAGGCGGCGTGCGTATGACTGGCGGCGGCTTTGGTGGTTGTGTTGTGGCACTGGTCGATCATGAATTAACTGATGCTGTCGTCGAAACCATCGAGCAAAAATATGCAATGAAGACAGGCCTAGAAGCCGACATTTATCTGTGTTCTGCCAGCGATGGCGCCAAACGTATCGATAATTAATCATTTCTAACAAAACCTAGAATAAGGACTCAACATGGTACGCTTTCGCGCTCTCGAACCTTGGAACGATCCACGCGGAGGACAGATTGAACGAGTCCTTATTGATAACGGCACTATCGCTATTGAAGTGTTAAGCCTAGGCGGCATTATCCGCTCTTTATGGACCCCAGACCGCAATAACGAGCGGGGCAATCTAGTGTTGGGATGCGATAGCGTCGAAGATTATCTAAGCCAAGATGCTTATCTAGGTGCCGTTGCAGGACGATACGCAAACCGTATTGCCAATGGACGATTTAGCCTTGGCAACACTCAGCATCAACTCGACATTAACCAAGGCAATAACTGTTTGCACGGAGGCAGTGAGGGCTTTCATCAAAAGCAGTGGCAGCTCGGCACTCTCCCTGATGGTGTACGCCTTAGTCTAAGAAGCCCTGATCTTGATATGGGCTTCCCCGGTAACTGTAACGTACAGCTCGACTATCGCCTCGTTGGAAGTAATCTCTATGTAGAGATCTTAGCCAGCTCAGATAAACCCTGCCCAATCAGCCTCACGCAGCACAGCTATTTTAACCTCGATGCTAGCCAGACAACTCTGAATCACCAATTACAGATCGATGCCAAACAGTATCTGAGTCTAAATGATAGCGGGCTCCCAAAGGCGATCTGTGCAACCCAAGACAGTGACTTAGATCTTTCTATGCCTACAGAGTTGCAATCACTCATTGGTCGTGAAGAGTTAACCACGACATCGGGTATCGATCACTGCTTCTTAATGCCTACAACTGAGTCGAAGTTACAGCGATTTGGCCGTTTAAGTTCGCCGCTCAGTGGCCGCAGCATGACCTTATATACGAATCAGCCTGGTGTACAGGTATATGGGGGGAATGGTTTAGAGGGAGTGGTTGGCAAGAATCAACATAGATTAAATCAATATCAGGGGATTTGCTTGGAGCCTCAACAGGTACCCGATGCCCCTAACCAAGCTAACATTGCAGGGAACGCAATAATTAACCCAGGTGAAATCTACCATCATATCAGTCGCTATCAGTTTGCGAATGATGCTTAAAAGCAGATAACAGCGCCTAGGCGCTGTTATCTAACTCTTAATGATTAATCGTCGTAATCATCTGACCAATCATCATCATAATCATCATCGCCATCGGCTGACTCTAACTCTGGCTCATCGTCTTCAGAAACGGCTTTTGCCTTCTTAGGAGCCGCAGCTGCGCTCTTAGGATTATTCGCCTCAACCCAGCCTTGATGTTTAGCCATAAACTCTTCTCTGGCAGCAAACCAAGCAGCACCACAAGTCTTTTCAACTTCAGCTATCGCCTGGTCATCAAGTTCATGCAGGTTAGGCTTAACTATATCTTCTGCATACTCGATGATTGCTTCACGAGTCGCGTTATAGAAGTAAACACGCCCTGCAGAAGCATCTGGAAACTGTTTATCATGAATAAGAATGGTATTGCCGCGAGCAGTTCTTAGCTCACCGTACCAAACTGGTTTTTTTGTCGTCTTGTACATATATGTTAATGCCCTTAAATCAACACATACAAAATAAAGTAAGAAGTAAATTGCGCTAACATTTACTTCCGTTTTCCCTGTATTTTGCCATCAGGGACAGAAGCGGTATTTTTACAGATTTTTGCCGAATATCAAGAGTAGAAAATACAAAATATCTCTCTCAAAGACGAAATAAATCACATAAATTATTCAGCTCTTATCGAATTTAGTTCAAAGCAGTCGTTATTCAAGTTTTTCGCTATCAATAAATACAAAAAATCACCAAGCAGAGTGACAACCCTCACAACATCAACAATTTAAATAACAAGCACCGAAAAAAAACAACAAGCCTTAGTCAAACATCAAGCCCTATTACTATAGGGTTAGAGCTAGATTGTATCGAAAGGACTACAACAAACTATCCCTAAATATCGATTTTCAATTCGCACTCAATCAAGTGGAAGGATGAGTGATTAAACCTGTCCATCCCCCCTCCTTTCTTAGTAGGGTTTTGTTAGACTAAGACCAGCCTTAATATCATGAGCAGTAAAGGATTGTTTTGAAGTGTAGATTACTCATACTCTGTGCCATGAGCTTTTCGACAAGCGCAGAGCAAATTGTGGTGGCTTCCGATATATGGTGCCCCTATATCTGCACCGACAATTCAGGCTATGTAGTCGAGCTCACGCAGCAAGCTTTCGCCTCGGTTGATATAGGAGTGAAGTTCGAATCAATCCCTTTTCAAAGGGCACTAACACTCACAAGTCAGCACAAGCTCGATGCCGTATTGGCGGTAACAGCCAAACACATTGCAACCTTCTCCCTCAGTAATAATCATGTGGCGATTGGGCAATACACCAATGATTTTTACACACCAGCAAGCTCTCATTGGCAGTACTCTGATCTAGAAAGCCTAGATAACAAGCTGATCGCTACCATTTTAGGTTATGATTATGGCGAGTCATTGAACCGTTACTTAGAAAATAGCCAAAGCCACATTCGCACCTCCGGCGAAACACCGCTCAAGACCAACCTCTATTTAGCGACCAAAGAGCGAATTGACCTATTAATAGGTAACCGTTACGTCATCGATTACACCGCTAAACAATATGGCTATAGTGAGGATATACGTTTCGCAGGTAGCGAAGATAAAAGCACTGCGCTTTATGTTGGATTTAGCAACAATGATAAGGGGCGCAGCTTCGCCACTAAGTTTGCTCAAGGCATAGAAAACCTAAAGCAAAGCGGCCAATATCAGGCCATTCTAGATAAGTATCAGGTCGCGTTTTAACCCCAACACCTAAAGTAAATAGTTAGTGTGAATTAACAAAATCATCATATTTTTCAGTGAGGTAATGTTTCAAAAGTTCGGCAAGTTCTCGCGCTATCAAGCATAAAAAAGCCCAGCTAAATAGCTGGGCTTTCTGTAATAACTGTAAATTAGAACGGGATATCGTCGTCCCAGCCATCATCCAAATCTGGAGTGAAGTTCTGCTGTGGCTGCGGAGCAGGGCGCTGTTGCGGCGCTTGCTGCGGAGCAGGTGCAGATTGCGGCTTAGGCGCGTAACCACCTTGTTGAGGTGCTTGCTGCTGTTGCTGTGGTTGCTGTTGGTAACCACCTTGTTGAGCTGGAGCTTGTGGCTTCGGCTGGTAGCTGTTTTGCTGTTGAGGCTGCTGTTGTGAACCGTAACCGCCTTGCTGTTGCTGCTGACCACCATAGTTCTGGTTGCCACCTTGTGATGGAGCACCAGCATTTTGGTTACGGCTACCTAGCATCTGCATGCTACCACCTTGATCGACAACCACTTCAGTGCTGTAACGATCTTGACCGCTTTGGTCTTTCCACTTACGAGTCTGTAGCTTGCCTTCAAGGTAAACTTGAGAGCCTTTACGTAAATACTCACCAGTGATTTCAGCTAGTTTGCCGAACATCACAACACGGTGCCATTCAGTACGCTCTTGCTGCTGACCTTGTTGGTCTTTCCAAGACTCACTTGTCGCCACGGTAATGTTGGCTACGGCATTGCCATTTGGCATATAACGTACTTCAGGATCTTGTCCTAAATTACCGACCAAAATTACTTTATTGACACCACGACTAGCCATTGAAATCTCCTGGAACGTATATTAAATTTTTACTAATCGACAGAGCGTAACACAGCTCTGGCTTCTCTCAAATCGAAATGGTCATCTACTTTTAAATAAGCTACTTTCTCTTCGAGTACAACGATGGCTTCAGACACCCCTGCTAAAGCCGAAAGCTCAGTAGCCATGGTCACTGCGCTCTGTTTGTCAGTGACATTCGCTTCCAGTGTGTAACTCTTGAGTAGCACAGGATTTTTCATGCCGAAGGTCAATAAGAACCAGAGACACATTAAGCCTAATGCAACAGCAAATACTCCTGATGCCCCAACCAACTGATAGGCACCACCGCCTAATATACCACCACAAAACGCACCTAAAAATTGGCTCGTGGAATAAACGCCCATAGCTGAGCCTTTATCGCCAACCGGACAAAACTTAGCAATGAGGCTGGGAAGCGATGCTTCAAGATAATTAAAACCGGTAAAGAACAACACCACAGCGATGCTCAGTACCACTAAATTATCGGCGAATATCGCCATAGAGCCAAGCGCTGCCATCATGATAATAAGAGCTACTTGGAACATGCCTTTGGTATTATTGCGTTTAACCCCAATAATAATCAGCGGCACCATCAGGAAGAATGCCCCCATAAAAGCTGGGAAGTAAAGCATCCAATGCTTCTCTTTAGCGAGACCAGCATCCACTAAATCCAGCGGCAGAGCCACAAAGACAGCGGTTAACACCAAGTGCAAAATGAAAATACCCGCATCGAGTCTAAATAGCTGCGGATCGAACAACATGCGCTTGAGCTTTTCTGGCGCGGCAACGGTATCGCCCTTTGGAGCCTGACCAACAGGAGTAGGCACTAATAGCTGTACGATCAACATGCCTAAAATGGCGAGCCCCGCCGTCATCATAAACAGACCTGATAGGCCCAAGTGCTGAGCCACAATTGGACCAACCAATAGCGACAGCGCAAAGGAGAAACCGATACACATACCAATAATCGCCATCACCTTGGTACGCTGTTCATCACGAGTTAAGTCCGCAGCAAGTGCTAAGACGGCAGCGGCAATAGCCCCCATCCCCTGCAATGCGCGACCAGCAACCACGCCGTAAATCGTCTCGGCATTGGCCGCAACTAAGCTACCTAGGGCGAAAATAAGCAGTCCAGCGAGAATAACGGGCTTACGGCCGAACTTGTCAGACAAGATCCCCATAGGAATTTGAAGAACTGCCTGAGTTAAACCGTAGGCACCAATGGCAATACCCACCCATAAAGGTGAAAAGCCTTCGAGGTGCTGTCCGTAAAGCGCGAATACAGGCATGATCATAAACAAACCCATCATACGTAGCCCGAATACACTGGCTAATGAAAACGCGACCTTCTTCTCAGTCTTGGATAGTCCCTTGTTGGCCATTCCCCGTCCTGCTCTATGAACTTAAAATTAGGTGGCGCAGTTTATCATGAAGTTTTTCAATAACCCAAAAGTAAAAGTGAAAGATGCATGACTAAGTCATGTTTTAACTTAATAGCGACTCACGTGACGGACTCGGGCATAAGATGCTTAAAAATTATAGAGACACACCAAATCCTTCCCTACAATTGATCCTAAGTTCTGTCTATTGCCACGGGCAAATTTGTGAGATACTTAACCACTTTTTTCGGCTTAGAGATCTGAACGCTAGATGGAAAATATTGAAGTTCGTGGTGCTCGTACCCACAATCTTAAAAACATCAACCTGACTATTCCCCGTGATAAACTCATTGTGATCACAGGCCTGTCTGGTTCTGGCAAATCTTCTCTTGCATTTGACACCCTATACGCTGAAGGACAGCGACGTTATGTCGAGTCATTGTCGGCCTATGCTCGTCAATTCTTGAGTTTAATGGAAAAGCCTGATGTTGATCATATTGAGGGCCTAAGCCCTGCCATCTCTATCGAACAGAAATCTACATCTCATAATCCACGTTCCACAGTGGGTACCATTACCGAAATCTACGATTATTTACGCCTGCTGTTTGCCCGTGTCGGAGAGCCTCGCTGTCCTACTCACGGTAAGCCTCTCGCGGCGCAAACCATTAGTCAGATGGTTGATAAGGTGCTTGAACTGCCTGAGGGTAGCCGTCAAATGCTACTGGCTCCCGTCATTAACAACCGTAAAGGTGAGCACGTTAAACTATTAGAAAGTTTATCCGCTCAAGGTTATATACGCGCCCGCATCGACGGAGAGGTCTGTGACTTAACCGATCCACCAGAACTGGATCTTCACGTTAAGCACACCATCGAAGTGGTGGTTGACCGTTTTAAAGTGCGTGAAGACATGAAGCAGCGCCTCGCGGAGTCATTCGAAACGGCGCTTGAGCTATCGGGCGGTATCGCCAAAGTCACCAGTATGGAACCTGTAGAAGGTAAAGCTAAGCCTGAGGAACATGTATTCTCAGCTAACTTTGCTTGCCCAGTATGTGGCTACTCCATGGCCGAGCTTGAGCCAAGGATCTTCTCATTTAATAATCCAGCCGGTGCATGCCAAACCTGTGATGGTTTAGGCGTGCAGCAGTTCTTCGATCCAGAACGGGTGATCACCAATACTGAGTTGTCATTAGCTGGCGGGGCTATTCGCGGCTGGGATAGACGTAACTTCTATTACTTCCAGATGCTGACCTCGCTCGCCGAGCACTACAAGTTTGATATCGAGAAACCCTTCGAACAGTTAAGTGATGACGTACGCAAAATCGTACTCTATGGTTCAGGTAATCAGAATATCGCATTTAAGTACATCAACGATCGCGGCGACGTGGTCGTAAGAAATCATCCCTTCGAAGGGATCTTAAATAACATGGACAGACGCTATCGCGAGACTGAGTCCAACGCGGTACGTGAAGAGTTGACTAAGTTTATCAACACCCAACCTTGCCAAAGCTGTGGTGGCTCTCGTCTACGTGAAGAAGCCCGTAACGTCTTTATTAAAGAGTTAAACCTCCCAGTCTTAACCCAGTGGTCTATCGGCGAGGCAGCAGAATACTTCGAGCAGCTTGAGCTAACAGGCCAACGTGCGCAGATCGCCGAGAAGATCTTAAAAGAGGTACGTGATCGTCTAGGCTTCTTGGTCAATGTCGGTTTGAACTACCTAAGCCTGTCACGCTCAGCCGATACACTCTCTGGCGGTGAGGCTCAACGTATTCGTCTCGCCAGCCAAATAGGCGCTGGGCTTGTTGGGGTGATGTATGTCCTCGACGAACCCTCTATCGGTCTGCATCAGCGAGATAACGAGCGCTTGCTACAAACCCTTATTCATCTGCGTGACTTAGGTAACACGGTTATCGTTGTCGAGCACGATGAAGACGCCATTCGCATGGCGGATCACGTTATCGATATCGGTCCGGGCGCGGGTGTTCACGGTGGCCAAGTTATCGGTGAAGGCACCTTGCAAGATCTACTCGACTGCAAAGAGTCGATCACAGGTCAGTACCTATCTGGTGAGAAACAGATTCACATCAAAACCGAACGCAGCCAGTACAATCCAGATAAATTAATCGAGCTTTTTGGCGCATCGGGTAACAACCTTAAAGATGTCGATCTGCAAATTCCAGTAGGCTTGTTCACTTGCATTACTGGGGTATCAGGCTCAGGTAAGTCGACGCTTATCAACGACACTTTCTACAAGATTGCTCATATGCAACTTAACGGTGCAACGGTTGATGAGCCCGCACCTTATAAGAAAGTGATTGGCATGGATCATTGCGACAAGGTTGTAGACATCGATCAGAGCCCAATTGGTCGTACGCCACGTTCTAACCCTGCGACTTATACTGGTATTTTCACTCCCATTCGTGAGCTGTTCGCCGCCACCCAAGAGTCACGCACTCGCGGTTATCAGCCTGGACGTTTCTCTTTTAACGTCAAAGGCGGCCGCTGCGAGGCTTGTCAGGGCGATGGTTTAATCAAGGTGGAGATGCACTTCCTACCGGATGTGTATGTGCCTTGTGACAGCTGTAAGGGTCAGCGCTATAACCGCGAAACCTTAGATGTGCGCTTTAAAGGCAAAAACATCCACGAAGTGCTGCAGATGACAGTTGAAGAAGCAAGACCTTTCTTCGATGCCATTCCTGCCATCGCTCGTAAACTACAAACCTTAATGGATGTGGGTCTGTCTTATATCCGCTTGGGTCAGAGTGCCACTACTCTGTCTGGCGGTGAAGCCCAGCGTGTGAAACTTGCCAAAGAGTTATCGAAACGTGATACCGGCAAGACCTTGTACATTCTCGATGAGCCAACGACGGGTCTGCATTTTGCCGATATCCAACTGTTACTGGATGTATTGCATCGCCTCAAGTCACACGGAAATACTATCGTAGTCATTGAGCATAACCTTGATGTGATAAAAACAGCAGACTGGATTGTGGACCTCGGTCCTGAAGGCGGTTCTGGTGGTGGTACGATTTTAGTTGCTGGTACACCTGAAGAGGTTGCAGAGCATAGTGAATCTCATACCGCACGTTTCTTAAAGCCACTTTTAAGCAAAGCATAGAGCCAGTTAGAAAATCGATGCACTTTAAAAACCTCTTCTTAAGCACAAGCCTAGTGATGATGCTAGGCCTGCTGCTTATCGCAGTATTCGATCCCCTGATAGGTAACTGCAAGTCAGTCAAGGCCAGAGTGATTAGCAGCGATGATGAATCAACCACCATAGCACTGCCCGATGGCAGTGTCGCTCGTGTGGCTGTAGGTAATCTAAAAAAAGACTCAAGGATAGAAGTTACTGCTAAACAAAGACTGTTTTCGCGCCTTCCGGTTTATAAGCTCAAGCAAATCCTGTCTCTGCCACAGAATAAAGCCCAAACACCAACAAGCATGAGTGAAAAACAGTCGCCAACATGAGTGTTAAACGCTAGTCTCATAACAGTGATACTGAAAGACACTCATGGGCAAAATGTATGCTGCGTTTACTTTTAATCACCACAGCTTTACTAGGCTCTACGATATTGACCTCCTGCGCCACTCGCTCCTACTGTGATAAGGAGCCTGCAATCTATTGGGCCGATGTCAGCACCATTACAGCCGATCTGCATACCCTAAGTTCGGCTCGTTTACAGGGACGCAAAACAGGCACAGAGGGCGCCTCCTTAACCCGAGAGTTTCTGCTGCAACGCTTCAAACAAATAGGACTCCACCCTTGGCAAGGCCGATACCAACACCCTTTTAGCTACCACCGCTCATTCACTGATAGAGTGGGGATCAATATGGTCGGTATGCTCCCAGCTAAACAAGAAACCCAAAGTTGGCGCATCATCATTGCCCATTATGATCATCTTGGAGGCAGCGATAGGCGGTATTACCCCGGCGCCGATGATAATGCCTCTGGCATCGCCGGGTTACTGCAACTGGCCCAATTTGCAAAAGAGCAAGGCAGCAAATTCAATCTGTTATTCGTTGCCAGCGATGCCGAGGAGCCAGGGCTTTATGGTGGGTATGCTCTGATTGAGCAACTTAAGCTTGCCAGCACAACCCCCAATATCGAACAGGTAGAGCTGGCCATAAACCTTGATATGATAGGCAGACCCGACCGAACTGGCGCCATCTACATTGAGGGAGCAAGACGTTTTGATTCCTTCTCACAGATGCGAAAGTCCATCAGGCAGGATAACCAGATCTGCATTCGAACTCAGCAGCCTAAAGCCTTCGACGGCTCCGTCATCGCTATCGACTTTTTACGCGCCTCCGATCACTACCCTTTTCATCAAGCTGGCATACCTTGGCTCTATTTTGGTGTACCAATCCATAGCGATTATCACCAACCCACCGACACCGCGGATAAAATAGATGTTAACTTTCTCGCCGCCGTCAGCGAATCAGCCTATCAACTGTTAAAAATAGACAGCTTAATACTCAAAAAACCACAATAATTTTACTGATTAGTCACTTTTTAAACAGTCCAACTCATTATCTGGCCTGTTATTTGCTTTGAAATCTGATAAAAATTCAGGATTGATTGGTAATACCAATTGTAAGCTGCTATACTAGTCGGCTTACTGATATGTTTCGGTGCGGGAAGTCGACACGGGGTTGATTTTCTGTCTATTAAACATCAGCACATACTTTTTGTGCTCTGCTATTCCACAAGGCTACAACCCATGTCATCCAGTGAAAAAACTTTCCGCGAACTCGGTCTTGCCGAGCCTTTGTTGCGTGCTCTTGACGAGTTAGGTTATGAAAAACCAACTCCAATCCAGGCAGCAAGTATCGAGCCTCTTATGGCTGGTAAAGATATTTTAGGTCAGGCGCAAACCGGTACAGGTAAAACAGGTGCTTTCGCACTTCCTCTACTAAACAGCATCGACCCAAATACGAATGCTCCACAAATTTTAGTACTAGCGCCGACTCGTGAACTTGCAGTTCAAGTTGCTGAAGCGTTTGCTAGCTACGCTAAATTTATGAAGGGCCTACACGTTCTGCCAATTTACGGCGGACAGAGCATGCATCAGCAGCTAAACGCTTTGCGTCGTGGTCCTCAGATCATCGTCGGTACTCCAGGCCGTGTTATGGACCATATGCGTCGTGGCACACTTAAGCTTGAAACCTTGAAATCAATGGTTCTTGACGAAGCCGATGAGATGCTAAAAATGGGCTTCATCGATGATATCGAATGGATCCTTGAGCACACACCTAAGTCACGCCAATTAGCGCTATTCTCTGCAACTATGCCAGAGCAGATTAAGCGTGTTGCTAACAAATACCTAAATGAGCCTCAGCATGTAAGCATCGCTGCGACTCACACGACTGTTGAAACTATTGAGCAGCGTTTTGTTCAAGTATCACAGCACAACAAGCTAGAAGCACTTGTACGTGTTCTAGAAGTTGAAAAGACCGAAGGTATTATTATCTTCGTTCGTACACGTAACAGCTGTGTTGAGTTAGCCGAGAAGCTAGAAGCTCGTGGCTATGCATCGTCTCCACTACACGGCGACATGAACCAACAAGCGCGTGAGCGTGCAGTTGACCAATTGAAGCGCGGCAAGCTAGATATCATCATCGCGACTGACGTTGCGGCTCGTGGTCTAGACGTTGAGCGTATTGGACACGTAGTTAACTTCGATATTCCTTACGATACTGAAGCTTATGTTCACCGTATTGGTCGTACAGGCCGTGCAGGTCGTACAGGTATGGCGATCCTTTTCGTTACACACCGTGAAATGCGTATGCTACGCACTATCGAGCGTGCAACTAAGAGCCGTATTTCTCCAATGGACATCCCTAGCCCAGAGACAGTGACAGAACGTCGTCTATCTCGTCTAGGTGAGAAAATTTCTGAAACAATCGCACAAGATTTAGATTTCATGAAGGGTGCTGTTGCCAAACTTTGTCAAGAGCTAGAAGTTGACACTGACGTACTTGCTGCGGCATTACTGCAACAAGTTCAGAAAGATCGTCCACTGCAGCTACCAGCAATGAACGAACGTCAACGCGATAGCCGTGACGAGCGTAACTCTCGTGACCGTAATGACCGTGGACCACGTGATCGTAGCGACCGCCCACGTCGTGAATCTCGCCCAACACCTGCTAACCTAGGTGCAGCGGATTCATTAAAGGACAACCCAGACGTTAAGATGTGCCGCTATATCATTGATGTAGGTCGTGACAATGGCGTTGGCGTAGGTAACATCGTTGGTGCCGTAGCTAACGAAGCGAATATCGATAGCCGTTACATTGGTCAGATCCAACTATTCGACCAAGTGACAGCAATTGACTTGCCAGACGGTATGCCAAAAGAAGTACTACAACACCTTAAGAAGGTGCGTGTATGTGGCCGTCCATTAAACATTCGTGAAGCGGCGGGTGAAACATTTGCCAATACTTCTGGTGGCGATAGCCGTCCACCACGTCGTCCTCGCAGACCAGCTGGCGACCGTCGTCCTTCTGGTGACAGAAAGCCACACCGCAAGGGTCCAAGAGACGCTGAATAAAACTTAACGCTTGGAACTGATGTTCCAGCTACAAGACCTAAAAAGGAGCTAATGGCTCCTTTTTTGTTTTCAGCCGCATAGACTCATTATTCGATGCAGACCTTTCTCCCTAAAAGACATCACACAGGCTTCCTCTAGCCTGACGATCGCAATGCAATCAAACACAACAGCTGAAGCTCGTAGTCGCAACACTCCTCTTTTAAGGTGCCTAGAAACAGCATAAAAAAAGCCACCGTTAGAGGGTGGCTTACTCATCTGTTGCTGATTAGGCAACGACCTGAACTTGCTTTAACGCCCTGCGTTTCTCCCAGATAGGAGACAACTGCACAGCAATCACTGATACCACAATTAACACTATCCCGCTAAACGATAGCGGGTCAATAAGCGCCCCTTTAATGATATCACTCCACCAACCTAAGGCCACCACAATGGCTGTAAGGCTAAAACTGATTACTGGTGTCAGAGCCAGCATGGCACTTACCTGTCCAGTAGGCCAATACTTCATCGACTGACCAAAACAACCGTAAGCTATAACCGTATTAAATGCACAAAAAATCGCGATAGCCCACTGGTTTGAGTCCATGACAGCGAACTGACTAAAGTCGCTAAAAGGCGCCATGGCAAAGATGCCAAATAAGTAGATAAACAACAAAATGTTATTGGGTGATAGACGCTTGATCATCGACTTCTGAATTAATGCATAACTTGCCCATGACAGCACCGAGAACTGAACGATCATTACTCCCTTCCATACGTCTGACGGCCCGGAGCTAAAGTCTAAATAGGGGTGGAAGAACATCAACATGCCTAAGCCCAGTGTCGCGAAACAACTGAGTTGTATCGCATTGAGTCGCTCTTTAAAAAACAACATCCCACCAAAAGCTAGGAAGAAAGGCGAGGTTTGGAAGTTGAGCTGAGCCGAGCCCGGCGCAAGATACTTAAGCGAATAGACAAAAGAAACGTAGTTAAAAATCAAGAGCACACCAGCTAAAACTAATTTTAGCCAAGACACTTTATCGAGTCCTTTAAACTGCTTGATACTGCCACTTAGATACTGAATGGCAAAGCCTACCACCAGAGCGACCAAGAAACGGAACCAGGTTAAGGTAACAGCATCGATAAATTGCCCCGATAGTTTGAGTGCTATCGGCAATATCCCCCAAAAAACAACAGCAACAGAAATAAAGATAAATCCAAGTTTAAACTCGGAACATTGAGCGCGCGGATCCATGAATATGGCCATTGAAGAAATAACAAGATCGGCGATATTGCCCTATTGCCAACTCTAGGTCTAGTAGGCTAATCGATTCTCTTATAAAGTGTGCGACCTTGAGCCTGTAACAGCTGTAGCCGCTGTAAACAAACCTCACAAATACAAGCAGTTCCACTCAGGTTCTGAAGCTCTTCTTCCCCTAAAACGTTAGCTAACAGCACTTTATCTGGAAACTCTTGTTTACTGCACCAACACTGCTCAATGCTCGCCCCAGTTTCTGCAGCACAACGATTAAGCCCTTTGCATAGAGGGCAATGGTTAGCATCGGCAAAGTCCTTAACGAATAAAGTGTCCTTAACGAATAAAGTGTCCTTAACGAATAAAGTGTCCTTACTAGGTAAAAGGGACTTGTCCTGCTCACCCATAGGCTCAACCTCATTCATAAAATCAACGAATTATGACTCTTATCACTCACCACGCTCATTACCGCCACCTAATGAGTAACTAAGAGAAATTAACCTCATAAGCGAGTGCCCTGCACTCTAAGTGGGCAAGACAGGACGCATAAGGATTATCCTTTAAGCACTCCATCACCACAATGCCGTTACCGCCAATTTTATGCACCTTATACTTTAACGTCTCAATAATACTAGAGTAGATGGGTGGCGGCGTGTTAACCCTTTGGCAATAGGCTGCACTCACATCACCAATCATCTGAGAGTCGTGGTTATACACTTCTTCTGCTGTGTACTCTACTACCTGACCAGTTTGATATTTATCAACAACCATTTCTGGCGTTAAATTGGTATTAAATTTCACCCCCTGACAGGCCGTCACCCCCATCAAAGTGGCAATTAAAAAGATAAGCTTTAATTGATTGTCCATAATCAAATCCTGTACAAAGTATCTCCAACCTCACTTAGACTACCTACTTAGGGATTGTTACTCAAGCCACACATAAACCTACATAAGCAGCGCTATGTCAGCTCACCCGAAAACAAAAAAGCCAACAACCTAAAAGGCTATTGGCTCAATCTGAGACGTTAAGGTTCGTCACTTACCTGGCCTAACGCCTAGTGTGTGACAAATTGCATAGGTCAGCTCGGCGCGGTTCAGAGTATAAAAGTGGAAATCTTTCACTCCTTCACGAGACAAGACTTTAACCATATCGATGGCCACGTTCGCTCCCACCATCTGGCGTGTGGTTGCATCATCCTCTAACCCCTCAAACTGGCGGTGTAACCAGCCAGGAATCGACACATTGGTCATCGCGGCAAACCGCTTAGTCTGATTAAAGTTGGTCACCGGGAGAATACCTGGCACGATCTCAGCGTCGATGCCGGCTGCGGCGCAACGATCACGAAAACGTAAGTAAGACTCTACATCGAAGAAGAATTGTGTAATTGCACGGTTGGCACCAGCATCGATCTTCTTCTTTAGATGAATAAGGTCGGCTTGCGCGTTACTCGCATCAGGATGCACCTCAGGATAAGCGGCAACTGAAATATCAAAGTCAGCGACCGAGCGCAGTAGGCGTACAAGGTCGTTAGCAAAGCGAGTCGGCTTAGGGCTGCCGTCAGGCAAGTCGCCACGCAGGGCCACGATATCGCGAATACCGCTGTTCCAGTAATGCTTTGCCAGCTCTTTAAGCTCTTCATCACTGGCGTCCACTAAGGTCAGGTGCGGCGCAGCCACTAAATCGGTCTCTTGCTGGATCCGCTCGATCACACCATGGGTTCTATCTCGAACGCCTGAGTTAGCGCCGTAAGTTACAGAGACGAACTTAGGGTTTAATGGCTCTAAACGACGAATAGAGTTCCAAAGTAGCTTTTCCATCTCTGGAGTTGAAGGCGGGAAAAATTCGAAAGAAACGTTAATGTCGCCATTTAGCTCAGACAGGCTCTGGTTTAATGATGTTGCATGTTGTGCGTGATGAAAACCCATTTCTACTTCCTCAACTTCAGCCTTAGTTTGCATTCCCATATAGACGTTTGGACGTCTATATGTCCACATACTAGAGAAACTGAGATTGAAGTCAAGAGTAAAAAGCAGGCAATTGAATTTTTTTCTTGAGACAGTAAAAAGATCTAGCTTCAGGAAAAGCTGGCCTAGGATTGAAAATAAAAAAGGGCTCAAATGAGCCCTTTTTTAAAAATGAAGATTATTCTTGTAGTAGATCGCGACAAATATGAGCTAAGTCCGATTGTACGGCCGCTGCAGTCACTAAACGTCCCGCGCCAGGTCCGCGGATGATCAACGGGTTGTTCTGGTAGAACTCACTGCGGATCACAAACACGTTATCCCCTGGTGTTAGATTCGCATAAGGGTGAGAAATATCGACCCACTGGATCCCAACCTCAGCCTTCAGCTTACCATCGACCTTATCTAAAGAGGCGACATACCTCAGCACCTTATCCTGCTCGGCGGCAGCCACAAACTGCTGTTGCATATCGGCATCGAGATCACCAATACGCGCTAAAAACTGCTCTAGTGACAATTCTGCAAGGTGAGCGGGAACCAAAGATTTAAGCTCAATGTCTTCAAGCTCAATCTCAAAGCCGATCTCACGGGCGAGGATAAGTAGCTTACGCTGCATATCTCGACCAGATAGATCGTCTCTAGGATCCGGCTCGGTGATCCCTAAGCCCCTGGCTTCGATAACGAGCTCAGAGAAAGGCTTTTTCCCATCGAAGTTTTCAAATAACCAACACAGAGTACCGGAGAAAATCCCGCCAACCGCCTCAATACTGTCGCCGCTATTATGCAGATCGTTCAACGCATGCTGTACTGGTAAACCAGCCCCACAACTGGCGTTATAGCGCCAAAACAGACGACGGTTGTCCAGCTGCTGCTTCAATTCGCGATAGAAAGTTAACGGCCCTGAACCCGCTAACTTGTTTGCACTAACAACGTGAATACCACGAGCAAAAAACTCTGGATACTGCAGAGTCAGATCGGCACTGGCACTGATATCCAGCGCAATCACTTCATCACACTCTAAATCATGCAACTCTTCAAATAAATGGCTGTACTGCCAAGGCGTCGCGTGCTGTTCGAAGGCTTGCTTCCAAGAGTCTAGCTCAATGCCTTCATCGCTAATCAGCGCTTTACGCGAGCTCACCAAACCGACTAACTCGACGCTAGCCTCAAGCTCTTTGTTTAAAGCCGCCTTAGCGTTGCTAAACAACTCAACCCAGGCTTCGCCAATATTACCGACACCCAATAACAAGACGCCGATACGTTTACGTGGTCCTGCGCAGCGACGATGCACTTTCTGGGTTAATAGGTTCACCTGTCCTTGAGGCACCAAGGTCACTAAGCTCATGCCATCGTTAAACAGAGGTCTAGCGTTACGGCTAAGCAGCCTAGCAAAACCACGGCGATACAAATTGGCATCGGCGCTCACTAGCGCAACTAAACCAAGATCTTCGGTGATCTTAATATTACTCACACCTAATGCATCTCGATTAACATCTAACAATGCTAATACCTGCTTCTGGTTTTCTAGAGTAACCGTTAACTCAACACGGCCCTGAGCCAACTCCCAGTGAGCAAGTGGATTTAGCCCAGTTTCCTCAAGCAGTTCAATAAGTTGACCAAAATCAGTCTTAAGCTCAAAGTTAAACAGCGCAACGCTACTTAGATTGGTGACAACCGGCGCACTCGCGGATGAACTCTTTGGCGCAATCAAGGTAAAGTCGGTATGGGAGGCGTAACTTGAGCGAACTGCAAGACTCACTTGAGTATCAAACAAGGGTTGCAGGGTTCGATTATGCAATACCGGCGAACCTAAGTGTGCCAAACGGTTAGCTTCGGCTAACGAGAGACTACTGAGAAGCTTTGCATCATTGATCTTATTCGGATCGGCGTTAAACACCCCCTCAACATCGGTCCAGATAGTCACACGCTCGATATCTGCCAAGCTGGCGATCAAGGTGGCGCTAAAGTCGGAGCCGTTACGCCCAAGTAGTAAGGTATCACCACGCTCATTGGCACAGATAAAACCCGTTATGATGAGGCGTTCATTGGGGTGTGTTTCGGTCATGGTGTGAACGCGCTGGCGAGATTCCTGCAGGCGGATCTGCGGCACGGCGGCCTCATCGGCGATCAACAGCGTACGCGCATCGACATCGGATGCAGCTACACCAGACTCGCGCAGTAGCGCCGCCAATAGGCGTGCAGACCAACGCTCACCAAAGCTTACCACTTGGTTACTCTGATAATCATTAATCGACTCTAATGATAGCAGACTGATCAGCTGCGCCTTATCGTTAGAGAGGCGCTCTCTTAAGGAGCGAGCCTGTTCATTTGAGAGCAACTGCTCAATCAAATTTTGCTGAAAACTGATCAGTGTTTGTAGCTCTTCTTGCCACAGCTGTTTAGTCGTACTCAACTCGAGTAACTTATACAAGAAGTTGGTGCTTTTACCTGCCGCAGAGACCACAACTAAATCATCGCTGTGACCGTGAGTCAGCAGAATATGAGCAACGCGACGGTAACAGTCTGCATCCGCAAGACTTGAGCCACCAAATTTATGTAAGTGACAGCGTGCCATCGTATACCCCTTTAATTAACAAGCGGCTGCAGCATTAAGCGCAGCTTCAATATCGGCAACAAGATCATCGGCATCTTCGATACCTACAGAAAGTCGGATAAGCGTATCATTAACGCCCGCCTCAGCCCGAGCCTCTGGCTCCATCGCTCTGTGTGTCATAGTTGCTGGCACAGCCACTAGACTCTCAACACCACCAAGGCTTTCTGCTACCGAAAAATAGTTAAGATTTTTTAAGAATCCGACCAACTGCGCTTCGCCACCCTTAAGCTCAAAGCTCAACATGGCACCAAAGCCCTTTTGCTGTTTAGCCGCAATTTCATGACCCGGATGCTCTTTAAGTCCCGGGTAGTATATCTTGGACACAGCCTGATGGTTAATAAGGGTATCAAGAATTCGCTGTGCATTCGCCTGATGTTCGCGAATTCGTACTGCAAGTGTACGAATTCCGCGCAAAGTGAGATAACTGTCAAATGCTGAGCCCGTTAGTCCTAGCGTATTTGACCACCAATGCAGCAGTTCACCCAGCTCAGGGTCTTTCGCCACAACCGCTCCCCCCACCACATCACTGTGACCATTAATATATTTGGTAGTGGAATGGATCACTATATCGGCACCCAATAGTAGCGGTTGCTGCAGTACTGGCGAGAGGAAAGTGTTGTCGACAACCACCAATGCGCCGACTTCATGACTGGCAGTGCTGATAGCTTCAATATCAACCACACGCAGCAGCGGGTTCGATGGCGTCTCCAGCCAAACCATCTTAGGTTTCTGGGCTATCGCTTGATTCAACGCCTGCGAGTCGGTTTGATCGACCACCAATAACTTAAACTGGCCTTTCTTAGCCAAATTGGTAAATAGACGGTAGCTGCCTCCATAACAGTCATGGGGCACGACAAGCAGATCATCAGGTCCTAACAAGCTCGTCGCTAAGGTGATTGCCGCCATCCCTGTACAGGTGACGATACCTGTAGCGCCTTTTTCCAACTCGGCAATTGCATCACCTAATATGGAACGTGTTGGATTACCTGAGCGACTATAGTCAAAGTCTCTTGGATTCTTATGGCCGTCAAAAGAGTAGTTAGTAGAAAGATAAATTGGTGGTACAACTGCGCCGTGCTGGCTGTCGGACTCAATTCCTTGACGTACCGCCGCAGTGGCGAGTTTACGCTCAGTCATGTACTACTCCTTTGCTATTATTTTTTGGCCAAGAGATGTCTGGACGTCTAAATGTACCTAAGCACTCCCCCGCCGTCAACCATTTTAGACGTTTAGACGTCCATGCATATGGAAATCTATTTGCAATTGTCATAAATAAGAGGCAATAATTTGACTGCACAATTTAAAGGGTTAAAATCTGCCCCGAATTTTGAAATAACAGGTGAGTCAATGACTGAGTGGAATGGCGATTATATCAGCCCCTATGCTGAACACGGCAAAAAGAATGAGCAAGTGAAAAAAATTACTGTCTCCATTCCTTTGAAAGTACTTAAAGTGCTTACCGATGAGCGTACACGCCGCCAAGTAAATAACTTGCGTCACGCCACTAATAGTGAGCTGCTATGTGAAGCCTTCTTACATGCGTACACAGGCCAACCACTACCAAACGACGAAGATCTTACCAAAGATAAACCCGACAGCATGCCTGCTGAGGTTAAGCGTTTGATGGATGAGATGGGTATTGAGTGGGAAGAACTTGAATAATCTTCATCGATTATCAGTAAACAAGATCTCCAGATAAGGACTGCTAAGCAGTCCTTATCTGTTTTTGGCCGAATGAAACTAACAAAACACCAATGTTCAAACCGAGCACGGAGTACTCTCTGAGCTCTACTTTAGCCCAGATGGCTGGATACCTAATGATAGATCCCGTTACACTACTACTCGCTTCACTCATTATCTTTTGTGGCGCACTGACCCAAAGCCTGATTGGGTTTGGTCTAGCCGTTGTTGCCAGCCCTCTACTCTATATCGTCGATCCTAGCTTGGTTCCGGCCCCCGTCATCATGATGGGCTTTTCAATAGCACTACTGACTTTATTTAGGGAACGAGGCCAGCTCGAGTTCAATGGCCTACAATATGCGTTATTGGGCCGCATTCCAGGGGGAATATTAGGTGCAACCCTGATTTTAGTTGCGCCACAGCCGATCTTGGGTCTTGCGATTGCCGCAATTGTGGCTTTAGCCGTTGGCCTGAGCCTAATGAAGCTGAGTATTCCAGTAAACCGATTCAGCCTGTTTATCGCAGGTGTATTGTCTGGCATCTTCGGCAATATCGCCGCGATTGGTGGCCCGCCTCTAGCCATCTTGTTATCGGGTAAAGATGCAGGGCAATTTCGCGCCGCCCTCTCCGCCTTTTTCATCTTTAGTTCGATGATCGCTTTGATCATTTTGGCACTTGCAGGCCTGCTAACCCTAGAGCATTTTTATATCTCTTTGATGTTACTGCCGTCAGTCATCTTGGGCTATCTTGTGGCAGGACGCTTGGTTGGCCGAGTAGACAAACAAAAAACCAGAGCGTTAACTCTGGCTTTATGTGGGGTCAGTGCGCTAATCCTTACGATCAAATCGACTATCGAGTTAATCGGCTAACGGTAACGACTAGAAATGGTAGGAGGTTTGCAGTACGCCTCCTACAGCATTGTCATCACCGAACATACCGGTAAAATCTAAGAAAAATGATTCACCAAACGCAAAGCCAGTCCCCAAAGAGTAGAGGTTAGCGGTAGAGTCTTTCATATCATGACGATAACCGAGTCGTAATGCCATCCAGTCAAAGGCTCTTACTTCGCCACCTAGACGCCAGTATTGAGTACCGTCTAGCTCTTTAAACCTTTTGTTTTCAATTAGATCTACATCTGTCGTTACCGATACTCGATTCCAATCATAGGCTACGCCAGCGGTCACTAGAGGCTCTACGCTATAAGTAAACTTCTGCCCCTCAACTTCAATGGTATCCACCTCTTGGCTGATCAGGTTTCGCCCTGATAGACCAAGAGTTAAGCCATCGAATGGCTGCATGGCGACACCGATATCTAAATTAAAATTAGTCTCATCATTGCGATACTTTGCATCATCAAAATCGCTAGCATCGAAGTTATTCGCGTTGGCGATATAGTTATAAGTGTCTATTCGCTGTAACTTAGGTGATATTCCAACTGAGATAGGCATATTTACAATAGATAGTGGGAAACTTAAGGCAACACCAAGATCCGATACTGCCCCGCCAACTACTTGCCCCTGAGAGTCCAGATCGCTGACCTCGGGAGGATTGTTAGGATCGAGATTATTGAGGGTATCGATATCCGACTGAGCAATGTCGGCCACGCCAACAGCGTTAACGTAGCTCTTATAGAAAATTGCCATCGGCATTCTCTGGTAGGGAATGGCAATGCTGAAACCAAGTCCAGCACTTGCGTAAGCTGAACTGCCTTTAAGAGACTCGATGTCGCCGACCAGATCGTCACGAAACTCGGCAATATCGTCACTGTTCTCAGCATCAATTGCCGCTTCTAGGGCATCGTAAGAATCAATCAAAGAGTCGAACTTATCTATCATATCGTCACTGTCGGCCGCATCAACGCCCAATACAGGAAGTAGCAATACTGTAGAGTTGTCTTTATGAGCATTAATCGCAAGCAGAGCAGGGTTAACGAAGGCCGCACCTTCTTTGTTTGAAGCCGCCACGCCTGCACCGCCCATCGCATCGCTACGCGCCTCATAATATTCCTGCCCAGCATTAGCCAAAAAGCAGGGAAATAAAGCGCAAGCCAGTGCAATTTTCTGTAATTTCATCCATTCCACCCTTTTTATGTCCTTAACGTTCTAAGCGGCAATACGGCTCAAATCGAAAAAAGGTTATTTTGTTCTTAAAGTATTCTAAGACAAAATCGAATAAAACGGAGGCAAACTTAACACTAAACACACACTTTCATAGCAATTAGTTCAAAAGATTGATAACAAAAACCGATGCAGCCTGAAGCGAACCGCTATTTAAGCATCTGGCAATTCAACATATTTCATAAAGTTTTGCGTGGCAAAATCAATAAACTGCTTCAGCCTAGCTGGCTGATATTGATCTCTGTTATAGAGCAGATAGAGTGGTGTATCGGAGATAGTCCAATCATCAAACAGGTGCACCAAGGTACCAGCGTTAAGCTCTGCACTGCAGTAGATCTCCGGCAGACGTACAATACCATTTCCCGCCAAGGCACTACTTTTCATCACTCTGCCATTCTTACATAGCAAGGCCCCCGTGATGGTAACCTCGGTCTTCTGGGTTTTATCGGAACGACGATGATAGTTCCAGTGGTAAACTGACCCCGTAACACAGGCGTGATGCTTAAGATCTTTTGGATGCTCCGGTCTTCCATGCCTGGTGATATAACCTGGCGATGCCAAGGTACAATTGGCAATATCCATCAGCTTTCTGGCCACTAAACCTGAGTCCTCAAGCTCACCCATCCTAAAGACGAGATCAAACTCATCGAGCACCAAATCAACTCGCTGACTGCTAAAGTCGAGATGAATTTGAATATTAGGGTGCAGAGTCATAAAGTCGTTAACCAGTTGATTAACGATCTCCTCACCGATATAGCCCCCAACACAGTTGATATTAATCTTCCCCTGCAGGTTATGGGCATCATCAACGGTTTTTGCGACTGCTTGCTCCATGATATCTAATGCGTGTCGACAGCGTTCATAAAAAAACATGCCTTGCTCAGTTAACCGTTGCGCCCTAGTCGTGCGAGTGATCAGGGTGACCCCTAAGTAGCGTTCTAACTGAGTCAACTGTTTAGAAAGGTGCGAGCGAGAACAACCGAGCTTTTCGGCAGCAAGGGTAAAACTGCCCTTTTCCGCAATCACGGTAAAAGCCCGTACATCTGCTAAATTTAGGTCTTGGTACATAAATAGAAACTCGTTTTGGCTTAATAAACAGAGGTAGATTAGGAGTTATATGTAAACAATCATATTCTCTGTAGATTATATATCAACAATATTAGCTTGGTTAGAATACTTACCAACAAAGACCCCCTTATTTGAGGCTGATATGAAACAACTAATCGTTATTACAGGTGCATCTTCTGGTATTGGCGCGGCGATGGCGAAAGCTTTCAGCGCAAAAGGCCACCCACTACTGCTATTGGCACGTCGCATTGAGCCTATGCAAGCACTAGGCTTAGATAACTGCCTAGCCGTTAGTGTAGATGTGACCGATGCAGACGCCATGAAAGCGGCTATTGCTACCGCTGAAGCACAGTTTGGTCCAGTTGGCTGCTTAATCAATAACGCTGGTGTAATGTTACTCGGCGCCGCAGATGTTCAAGATCCTGCAGAGTGGAGCCGTATGCTAAACATCAATGTGATGGGCGTACTAAACGGTATTCACGCTGTACTTGCCGATATGAAAGCGCGCAAGACGGGTACAATCATCAACGTCAGCTCAATCGCAGGCCGCAAGACTTTCCCGAACCACTCTGCGTACTGCGCAACCAAGTTTGCAGTACATGCATTGACCGAGAACATTCGTGAAGAGGTGGCGATGGATGATGTACGCATGATCACAATCGCGCCAGGTGCCGTAGAAACTGAACTACTGAGCCACACCACTAACGATGATATCAAGGCGGGTTATGAAGATTGGAAACAGCATATGGGCGGTGTCATTGCACCAGAAACCATTGCCGAAGCAGCACTGTTTGCCTTTGAGCAACCACAAAGTGTATGTGTACGTGAAATCGTATTAGCGGCAACGCGTCAAGAGCCATAAGCTCAGTTAATTGCCACAGCTTCACCTGTTCATCAAGGCCCTTTCAGCTATGCTGACAGGGCTTTTTGTTTACCAAAAATCAACCCTCTCATATCACTTTAGTAATAGTTAAAAATCAGAAGTGTGATCTAGATCTGCAACAAAAATAGCCCACTTTGCAATTAAAAAACCACCAGCAACAAATAAAATCCAATTTAATCAACAGAATAAATCATCGAAAAGTACTCAATTAGATTTTATTCAATGATATTTATATCAATTAGATTTTTATCATGAATATGATCAAGCTCAACAATTAAACCAGTCCACCTTGCTAACTTTAATAACAAGGCAGAAGCATTTTTGGAACACTCTGCTAACCCGCAAAGGACGGCGTAATACTATACAAAAAGAGTAAGGAATTGATGATGAAAACTATCACAAAAATCGGTATTGGCCTGACGCTAGCATTGTCTGTAGGGCTACAAGCTCAAGCCGCCGATGGCGGTAACCCCAAGAAAGGCAAACATCTTTATAAAAAAGAGTGTAAGGCTTGCCATAGTCAAGACGCGGTAGGAGGCGAGATCACCCCAATGAGCAAAACCATGAGCCAATGGGATCGCTTTTTTAAGCGTATGAAGCATAAAGGCGATCAAGAAGCCTTTAATGCTTTATCTGAAAAAGATCTAAAAGATATTCAGCAGTTTCTCTATGACCATGCCGCAGACTCTGATCAGCCTCAAACTTGTGGCTAACACCGGTTAAGCGGCACTACTGCTTAAAAATATTTTAACCAACAAATAAATAAAAATGGGGAGTTACCTCAGGGCTTCATGCTGCCTAAAAACAGCCGCCCAACCTAGTCCCCTGACGATGACATCGAGTTTAAACGCATGAAAATAAGCCAAAAAACTCAAAATGGAGAGATATTATGCGTACCCTTATATCATTGCTTGTTGCCAATGCTATCGCTTTCTCTGGCAGCATCTATGCAAACGAAAATGATGTTCAAAAAATTGCCGATCTCAAACAACAGCTCGAAGATATCACCAACGAACTCGACGATCTCAATGATCGCGTCGATCAAAACGAACGCCATACCGCGCTCGATCGGATCGAGCTAACTGGTGATTTTCGTACCAAGGCCCACTCACTACATTATCGAAATGTCACTTGGAACCCTGCTATTAAGGTTAATTTCAATGATTTCGGTGCCAAGGCGATGGCGGGGGATTTTGGCATGCCAAATGATCCCAGCTCCCCACTGGGTAAAATGATGGCCGCCGATCCTAACCTCGCTGCCGCATTTCAAAACGGACAACTGCAAGGGATCATGCCCTATGTCCTTGCACCTAAAACGGTTCAAGACATTGATAATGATATTTTTTACACCACAAGATTACGCCTCAACCTAAAAGCCAAGGTGTGGGATAACGTCAGCTTTGCAGGCCGACTCTCTATGTATAAAAACTGGGGCGACTCAACAGGCGTTCAGGTGTTCGACTCTTGGCGCTCATTTACAATGGACGGCACCAACAGCGGTAACACCTCTGGTGACTGGCTAAGAGTCGAACGCGCCTATTTCGACTGGAAGAACATTAATGGTTCACCGCTCTATCTCTCTATTGGACGGCGCCCTTCAACCTACGGCCCGCCGACTCAGTACCGTGAGAACGAGAAGCGCGGCGGCACCCCATCGGGTCACCTAGTTAACTTTAACTTCGATGGTGCAACCTTAGGCTACAAACTCGGTGAGCTAACGGGTGTCGATGGCCAAGTGGTTCGCATCTGCTACGGCCAAGGCTTCGAATCTCAGTGGGGCAACGGCGAGATGTTTGGCGACATAGTAACTAAAGATACCCACCTTGGTGGCTTCAATATCGATGCGATAAATGACGGTAAAAATTTCCTCCAATTCACCCTGTTTGGAGCCAAAGATGTCAACGATGGCTTTAAGGGAACAATGGCTTTTCCTACTCAACTAGCCGGAATTTTTGCCCCGACCATGTATCAAGATATGCAGAAGTTCAGCAACTTTAACTTCGAGACCCGAGTACAACCCAGTGGCGTTATCGGCGACATGTTCCTCGGCGGTATTGGTTTCGCCCGTGAGGAAGATAACGATGTGAAATGGTTTATTTCCGGCGGCTGGACTCGCGCCGAAGGCAACGGCAATGCTGGTATGTTCGGCGGCATGCTCAGCGATGCAGTATTTGAGGCGCAGCTCAATGCCGATGGCAGTGAGATTATTATGATGGCCGCTAATGCCGAAGATAGCGATGCTAAAGATGGCTACGGTGTCTATGTCGGTATTCAGATCCCTGCACCTTACGGCAAGGTTGGTTTCGAATATAACTATGGTTCTGAATATTGGACGCCATTCACTCAAGCCCAAGATGACCCTATCGGCAGCAAGCTTGCCACCCGTGGTCATGTTGGCGAAGCCTATTACATGTTTGATATCAATCCACGTATGTTCATCAAGCTAGCGGGCCTTTACTACGACTATGAATATACCGGTAGTGGTACTCCCGTTGGTGCTCCGCAGGATATCGATGAGGTCATCGCGGGTACAGCGTATTCGATGCTTCCTGTGGTCGATACCGCCTTCGACATCAACGCCTCTCTCACCGTCAACTTCTAACGCAATTAACAGCCTCCTCGGTGGGTGCCGAGGAGGGAGGGATTAACCATGAAAACCTTAACAATCACACTCAGCCTTGTTGCTATGCTGCTGTATTGCAATAGCAGTTTAGCGGCGCAAGATCACAGTGAGTTTATCGAGGGGCCTTTCACAACAGGGTCACAAGTTACCACTCAATGTATCGAGTGCCATGAAGATCATGCCGCTGACTTTATGAAATCGTCACACTGGACTTGGGAGCTGGAACAAACTCTTCCAGGGCGCACAGTTAAACGTGGCAAGAAGAACACCATCAATAACTTCTGTGTCGCTATCTCTAGCAATGAGCCTCGCTGCACAAGTTGTCATGCAGGCTATGGCTGGAAAGATAATAACTTCGACTTTAGCGACATGACCAAGGTGGACTGCCTCATCTGTCACGATACCACAGGCACTTATGTCAAAGATCCCGCTGGCGCTGGCGAAGTCTTAGCGAAAGTAAACCTTGAACGGGTCGCCAAAAATGTCGGCACCCCGGTGCGAGACAACTGCGGTACCTGTCACTTCTACGGTGGCGGCGGTGATGGCGTCAAACATGGCGATCTCGATTCTTCGATGTCCTACCCCGACAAACGCACCGATGTACATATGGATGTCGACGGTAATGACTTCCAGTGTCAGGAATGCCACACCACTAAAGATCATCAGATCACGGGGAATGCCATGGGCGTCTCTCCTGGCGGTGACAACCCTATTGGCTGCATCAACTGTCATGATAGTGCGCCCCATAAGAAGCAGAAACTCAATGACCATGGTCAAGCGGTAGCTTGCCAAACCTGTCATATTCCAGAGTTTGCGAAAAATGAGCCAACCAAGATGAGCTGGGACTGGTCTACAGCAGGTTCAAACCGCGAACAGACTACCGATGAGTATGGCAAGCACAGCTACATGAAGAAGAAGGGCGACTTCGTCTGGGCTAAGAATGTAAAACCTCAATACGCTTGGTATAACGGCAAAGCCGATGCCTATATGGCTGGCGATAAGATGCAGGCAAATTCAGTCACTAAGCTAACCCACCCCTTAGGTGATATTAATGATCCCCATGCCAAAATCACTCCTTTCAAGGTACATACGGGCAAACAAATTTATGACAAGAAGTTAAATATCTTCATCACCCCAAAAGTGTTTGGTAAAGGTGGCTATTGGAAGACCTTTGACTGGGATAAAGCCGCTCGACTCGGTATGGAACAAAATCAAAATATGGTCGATAAAGGGATCAAATACAGTGGTGAATATGGTTTTGCCGCAACCGAGATGTGGTGGCCAATCAACCATATGGTTTCCCCGAAAGAGGACGCCCTAAAGTGTAAAGATTGTCACAGCCAACAAGGCCGACTCGACTGGCAAGCCCTTGGTTATGAGGGCGATCCCATGAAGGTTAAAGGGGGACAAAGACACACAAAGTGACATAATTTAAATATCACTGAAATAAAAATTCAAATAAAGATTAGAAACAGTCATCCCACCAACTAGCCTTGCTACCTCTCCTTAGCAAGGCAATTCGTCAGCCATGCTCATAGCAGGCTGACGCTTTTTATGTTCCCTTACGAGCATGGCACCACACGCTTTGCTTGTCTCAAGAGCAAATTCCCCGCCTAATTCAACAAATAAGTTAACACGCTGTTTTTACATGGCCATTTTTTGTACATACTCTATTCTTTAGACATGCTTTCAAAAGTATTTAAGGATGATACAAATGATGAGAGATAACTTCAGTTTAATAAATAACAATCGCGCTTGGGCTGAATTGTTTCTTTCCTCAACATTTATCAACCTACTCTCCCTTGCCCTCCCCTTTACTCTACTGCAGATATACGATCGAATACTACCTAACCAAGGATATGGCACCGCAAGCGTGCTCGCCTCCGCCGTAGCAGTAGCCATTTTATTAGAACTGCTATTACGTTTCGCCCGCAGCTGGGTCTTAGCATCATCGGCCGCCAACTTCGAACTAAAAACGACCACTCGGGTAGTCAGTGCGCTGATGCAATCGGACTACCATCATGTAGAAGCACTTGGCACAGGTAAAGTTTCTAGTGGTTTAGCCAGCATTGCCGCAATGCGCGAGATATATTCGGGTCAAGCCTTAGTCGCACTCATGGACTTCCCTTTTGTATTGATATTCCTAAGCTTAGTTGCCTACATCGGTGGCCCACTGGTCTTTATACCGATTGCGGTTTGGGGGTTAATCGGCGGGCTGGTTTATTTTATCGGTAAAAAATTAACCCAAGCCACTCAAGATCTCGCAATCACGGATAGCGAACGTTCGCGAATGCTGATTTTAGTCTTATCTGGACTCACCACAGCAAAAGCATTAGCCATGGAAAGCCGTTTGGCATCGAGCTACAGCGAAATCAATTACCGCCGTCTCGCTCAGCAACAACAAGTCGACTGGCTGTCGTCAAAATTACAAGAGTTAATCCAAGGTGCCTCCCAAGGAACAACATTACTGATTGTGCTAATTGGCTGCCTAGAAGTGCTAAACGGTACGTTAACAACGGGTGGGTTGGCTGCCTGCTCCATTTTAGCAGGCCGTGCTATTGCACCGCTAAGCGCCATTATCAGCCTACGGTCCCGCCTTGCTCAGGCAAAAACGGCCATGTCTCACGTTGAAACCCTAGCTCAACTTCCTCGAGAATCATTTAAAGGCAGTAAGCAATACCAGCAAAAACTGCCCCTTGGCCCAATTAAGTTTGAGGCAGCCGCCAGTCAGCAGGTAGGAGCAAGAATTAATCACTTTAATCTTGAAATCCCTGCTGGCAGTTTAGTGACAGTGACCTCTGATCCACTAACACACGCTAGCCTACTATTGAGTGTCGTTGGTGCATTTCATCATTTAGAACAGGGAACCATTTATATCGATGGCATAGCCCAACTCGAACACAACGCCAATGAATATCGCCAGTCAGTCACTTATGTTCCACCTTGGCCAACACTGTTTGCAGGAAGCTTATTAGAGAACATGACCATGTTCAGGCCCGAAAAAGAGGCGCTGGCAATGGAGATAGCCGAGCGTATCGGTCTAACAATGAGTATCGCTAAACTGCCCTCAGGCTACCAAACGGAAGTGGGAGTGAGTGACAGTCAAATGCTCAACAAGGGCGCAATAAAACTCATCGCTATTGTGCGTGCACTGGTGCAGTCGCCGTCAATATTACTCCTTGATGAACCCATGATATCCCTAGACGCTGACTCTCAAGCCCGAGTTATCAGCCTCATTAAACAATATCGAGGGCGCAGCACCATACTTTGTGCATCACATTTTAGTGCGCTAGCGCAAATCAGCGACTTACAGGTCAATATCACAGCTAATGGCGAAGCAGAAGTACTAGTTAATCAATCAGAGCAAGGATGAGTACCATGACAAATACAGCCAATATTCATTCTCTATCTGACTCAGAAACTCATCCACACAATCAGGCTACTGGGGGCGCAGAATTAAAGCCATTGCTAATTGCACTCCTTCAGCAATTGGGGTTATTTGCCCAAGCCACCAACTTACAAAATGATGCCAATGATAGCGACATTGATACCGCTCAATTAGCGAATTTATTAACAAAGCACCACATAGGGTTTTCGGTTGTTAAGCACCATAAACAGGCGATAATGCAATCAATACACCCATTTATCGTTGTACCTAAAAAGGCTGAAGCATTTATTGTTCAACGGCGTAACGAAGCACTCGAGTCATTCGATAGAGCCTGTGGTCAATGGCGAGCGATTAAGTTTGAAGATATCCCGGCATCTAGCCATCTGTTTGTCATTGAAAGCTTGCCTAGTAGTAAACAAAATATTCGCGCATTTAGCTCACACTTAGCTAAACGCACTAAATGGTATCGTCCGGTATTTTGGCTCAGTTTACTGTCGAGCATCACTGGACTTGCCGTGCCTTTATTTACCATGGCGGTGTATGACAAAGTCATTGGTGGGCAAGCGCCTAATGTACTACCCAATATCGCACTTGGTGCAGCATTAGCATTAGCTGTTTTAATCGCGAGCCGATTAACCCGTGCTAATGTTCTAGCGAGCACCAGTAATCGTTTCGCCCGCGACTTGTCTAACTTAACTTTCCGCCGTCTACTCAGCATGCCTTTAATGGTGTTATCACGGGTTGGGATCTCTAACCATATGGCCAGAATGCGTAACGCAGAAAAAGTCCGTACTTTGCTTTCTGGCCCAGGGGGAGCAGGACTAGTTGATCTCCCCTTCACCCTTATTGCGTTTGCCACCATTGCTCTATTAAGTGGCTGGTTAGTTATCGTGCCGATTGTGATGCTATTACTGTTTTATTTGGTCATGAAAGCTGTTAATAAATATGCGCAATCCGCCTCTCCCACTATCAGCAGTGATTATCAAAATTCCATTAATGAACTGGCTAAGAATCTGCTACAGCTGAAAAGCAGCGGTGAAACCGATGGCTGGTACAGCAAGTTTGCTCGCCAGTGTAAAGAAAACTGTCGTCAGAACTTTTTATATGCCAAACGCAATGGCCTCAACGCCGCCATCGCCCATGCCATGGGCTTATTAACGGCGCTTGTCACTGTATTTAGCGGCATATTCCTAGTCTTAAATCAGAGTATTAGCCCAGGCGCGCTCATAGCCTGTGTCATGTTGATTTGGCGTATTACTGGGCCTGCCCAGCTTGCGTTTTCATCCAGTCAAAAGTTAACCATGATGGACTCGGCCATTAAACAGTTTGACCGCTTTATGCAGGCAGGAACTGAAAACAGTGAGCTTAGGCTCGATACCCCCATAACTGAGTGCCCACCCGCAATAAGTTTTCAACATGTGACCTTAAGATATAGTGCCGATACTGAGCCTGCCTTGTCAGGCGTCTCAGCAGAAATCGAGCCAGGTGAGAATGTCGCTATTATTGGTCCTAACGCCTGCGGTAAAACCTCCCTGCTATTAGCGGCAATGGGGGTAGTAGAAGCGCAGGCAGGCTATGTCACAGTTAACAATAAAAACCTAAAACAATACGATCCAGAAGTGTTTCGACAGTGGGCTGCATTTTGCCCTGCAGAGCCGGATCTCTTCCCCGGCAGCTTGGCTGAAAACTTAAGGATAGCAAAGCCCGATGCCAGCGATGATGAACTCATTCAGGCCCTGCACGCTGCAGGAGGACACTCACTCTTTAATGCCCTCAATAATGACTTAAACATAAACCTATTTAATCGTGGACATACGCTTCTATCTGCCGTTGAGGGCAGTTATATCAGCTTAGCTCGCGCTCTACTTAAGCAGTCAACCTTAGTGATTCTAGATGAGCCCATCGCCAATCGAAATCCTGCGGCTAAAGCTGCACTACTCAACACGTTTAGCGCATTAAAAGGCAAAGCAACAGTGCTATTTACCAGCCATGATCAAGAGCTTATTCAGCAAGCTGATAAGGTCATTATTCTTGATAAAGGTGCAGTAGTTTACGCAGGTCCTATTCCTGAGCAATCACAAAATAAGGCCACCACAGACTCTGAGGAGAATACCCAAAATGGATAATCGTCAATTGGCAAATAGAGTCTACCCAGAACATGAGTTTACCGATGCAATTGAGGCACCAACCGAACGCAAGTTGATTAAGCGTATCATATACTTGATCACTGGCTCAGTGCTCATCATGCTGCTTTGGTCCATCTTTACTCAGGTGGAAGAGGTCTCAAAATCTAAGGGCCAAATCGTTCCTCTCGGACATAGACAAATTATTCAAAGCCGTACTGGAGGCACCATAGCCTCAGTAGAGGTAGAAGAGGGAGACGTAGTTAAAGCAGGCGATGTCCTCGCAAGTTTTGTTGCTATCGACAGCCAATCAGCAGAAGAGGAGCTCGCCAGCAAGCGAGCAAATCTGCTGTTAAGAATCGAACGCTATGATGCATTTATTAATGAGCGGGCCCCCGACTTTAATGAGTTTTCCTCTGAATATCCGCAGTTAGTCAAATTGCATACTGCCTCTTTAACGCGGATGAACGAAGAGCGTATAGCTATGGCGCAGCTATCTGAATCCGATATTGCTAAATCTCAAGCAGAACTCGATGGTTTAAAAGCTGAGATCCCGCCATTAAGTGACCAGATAAAAACTGCTGAACAAACCCTAAAAATGATGACATCAGTCATCGAAGAACAGGCCGTTTCTAAGTTAAGAATTCTTGAGTCACAGCAAAAGCTCGATGCCTATATGAGGGAACTAAAAAGCATGGAAAGTAAGCAGCAGGTATTGGCTAAGAATGTCGTCAACCTTGAGCAACAACTCAAACAAAAGCAAGCCACCTTGCTTAAAGAAGTGGGAGAAAAACGTACCGAAGCCCAAGCTGAGCTATTAGGGATTATCGCTAGACTTAAGTCTTCCGGTTCATTGGTGTCAGAAAACACCATCACAGCCCCCGTTGACGGCATTATCCAATCAATACCCTCAACATCGTCAGGCAGCGTTATCCAGCCCGGCGGTACAGTTGCTGTGATTGTGCCCATGACCAAAACGGGACTAATGGAAGCCAAACTCTCACCAAAAGATATTGGTTTTGTCCGTGTTGGTCAGCCAGTTCGAATTAAGATCGATGCCTTCGACTACAGTCGTTATGGGGCTTTAGATGGTGTCGTCAAGCGTATCTCCCCAAGTACCGATGCAGATGAAAAAGGTGGTGTGTTTTATAAGGTGCAAATTTCTATCGATAAGCCTTACTTTTCAGATAAACCGGGGCAATTTGACTTGATCCCCGGCATGACTGGCGAGGCCGATATTGTCACTGGCGATAAGACCGTCTTTCAATACCTTTGGAAACCGGTATTCACCAACGTAACCGAAGCATTTGGCGAACGATAAAGAGAGGCAATCATGAGTCATGACGATAACAAACACAATTCATCCTCTCCATCGAACCATAAAAATAATGACAAGATTGAACAGAAAAAACGGCTGCAACAATCAGCTCAAAAAGCAAAGCAACTGGATAAAGATGCCAAGCGTCTAAAAGCAAAAGAGTTTAGAGACAGTGATAAAACTGCTCAAATAGGCAATAAAGATCTGGTTGCCGATAAATCATGGTCAACTCAAGCCAACGCCTCAACAGATACGCTTGATCGTTCTAGTACAGATACTGCTGATAACATAGATACTGCAACCAACCTTGAACAAGATAATCAGACGTTAGCTAACCTCAACAGCAATAGCACTACAACCAAAACAAACAATGTTACTGACCCCGAAAGTGGTTCAGAAAATCAAATCTCGCAAACTGAACAAACAACAGACAATAAAGCAGCTAGACCAACGGGCTCGACCGAAACAACAGGCTTAGCTTCAGGGACTAATTTCCGTAATGAAAACGCACAAGCGCCGGGGCTAACTAACTTAGACCAAGCTCTGACCTTTAGTGCCAATGAACATCAGCAGCCGCATTTTACTGTAGCTTTACAGCTACATCATTCTCAACTTGCACCCACCACACCACCGCACACTCCCGATATTTTGCCGGGCACCACGGAGACAACCGTGCTCTTAACGGCAGGAACTGGAACAAGTACTGGAACAAGTACTGGAACAGGTACTGGAACAGGTACTGGAACAGGTACTGGAACAGGTACTGGAACAGGTACTGGAACAGGTACTGGAACAGGTACTGGAACAGGTACTGGAACAGGTACTGGAACAGGTACTGGAACAGGTACTGGAACAGGTACTGGAACAGGTACTGGAACAGGTACTGGAACAGGTACTGGAACAGGTACTGGAACAGGTACTGGAACAGGTACTGGAACAGGTACTGG
>NZ_BPET01000036.1 GCF_019654915.1 Shewanella sp. MBTL60-007
ATAGTGAATATATCTATAAGGAAGGTGAGTCAGATGAGCAAACTATTAATCTTGGTGGTTTCTCTAGTGCTGCAGCGGTTAACGCTAGTGGTTTAGTGGCGGGTTATGCCAGTACCGACATCAGCGATAACAGTGCCAATATTATTAACTCTTGCGTAGATAGTAATAGTGACACGGCTCCGCAAGAGATCTGTATTCAAGCTAAGCAGTTTCCAAATCAATACGGTTACAGTGATATTCAATATCAGATGCGAGGCTATGTTTGGCAGTATGAGTCAGGCAGTGTCACCGCGACAGAGCTACCACTTGGTCTAGAAGTGACCAATGACAACGTTTATAGCGCTCAAGGTTTAGGCGTCAATAATGAAGGGGTTGTTGCCGGACGTTCTTACGTTTATCGTAAAAACGATAAAGACAGATTGTATTACGATGCGGCCTACTGGACAAAAGAGCTTAATGAAAGTGGCGTTGAAGAGTACAAGTATCACTGGGTTGACGTTGATAAAGTCAAAGATGTCTATTCATCGATTGCTTATGACATCAACGACAATGGCATCTTAGTCGGTAGCTACAACAAGTACATCAATGGCTATAGAAGAGATAAGTTCTTCTATTTCGATACAAATAACCCAGAAACTGCGCTGGTTACGCCTAACGACTTCTATGAGAACCTATCGGACTTGAGTAGCCGTGCGCGTGATATTAACAACCAAGGTCAAGTTGTCGGTTATATCGAGACGACACACGATAAAGAGAAGCCACGCCCTAAAGCCGCTTTCTTGTATGATCTACCAAAGGATGAGTTTAGCAATGTAAACG
Organism: Shewanella sp. MBTL60-007; assembly: GCF_019654915.1. GTDB lineage: Bacteria > Pseudomonadota > Gammaproteobacteria > Enterobacterales > Shewanellaceae > Shewanella. The sequence continues at coordinate 820 of NZ_BPET01000036.1, forward strand.
ATTTACTGACCTGTGACTCGAAAGGCTACAAAAAGAATGCTGATGGTGAGTGGGAGCGTAACTTAGTTGAAGTGCAAGATGGCTCGGGTAAGACCTTGACCTATAAGAGTGAGATCATTGTCGTTGAGGGTAACAGCATCAACGAAGACGGCACTATTGTAGGAACCGCCTTTATTCGTAAACCATCATATAAGTTCGATGAAGACGGTAACTTAGTGATAGGTGAAAACGGTTTACCATTCTTTGAGGTAAACGGCTACGGTGATCCTGTAACCTCATTCCTGCCACGTATGGTCGTGTTACAACCGAGTACATCGGGCGCAGAAGCTTGTACGGTTAAGGATGATGATGGCAGTAATGATAACTATGAGCGTAAAGGTGCAGCAAGTTTTGCATGGCTTCTAACCTTACCTTTGCTATGGTTTAGACGTCGAGTTAAGTAAGGCTGAATAGATTATTTACTTAATAAAAATCGAGGTATGTGCCTCGATTTTTTTTGCAATAAATTTGTAAGATTTCTCAATAGCTTAAATTTTAACCTATGTTTTTGGGTTTTTTAGGGATTGATCTTGAGTTTAAAAAGCATTATTTATGGTGGTGAAGCGTTAGCTTCTTTTGTTATCTCAGAGAGGATGCTTGCATGAAAAGACAAAAAAGAGATCGATTAGATAGAGCTTTTTCGAAAGGCTTTCAAGCAGGAATTGGTGGCCGGTCGAAAGAGATATGTCCATATTCGACACTAGATTCAAAATCACAATGGCTTGGAGGTTGGCGTGAAGGCATTGATGGTCGGCTGAGCGGTTTATTTAATAAGTAAGGCTGATGAATAAACAAGACTCAGTAACCTAATTCTAAGAATTATCTTGAAGTAAACAATCGTTGAGAAACAATTTTGCCCTCTTTGTAAGAGGGCATTTTTATTGCGGTATAGCTAGTGTAATGTCTAGGAACTAGAAGCTAGTGGTGTCAGTAAAGATACCGACTTTAAGATCTTTAGCACTATAGATCTCACGGCCGTCCACTTCCATAGTGGCATCGGCAATACCCATAACCAGCTTACGGTATACCTTACGCTTAATCGTTAGCTTATATGTGACTTTTTTCGCTTCAGGTAGTACTTGACCAGTAAATTTGACTTCACCTACACCTAGCGCTCGCCCTTTGCCCTCTGCGCCTTCCCAGCCGAGGAAGAATCCGACTAGCTGCCACATAGCATCAAGACCTAAACATCCCGGCATAACGGGGTCACCGGCGAAGTGGCAGTCAAAGAACCAAAGCTCAGGATTAATATCGAGTTCAGCAACAATTTCACCCTTACCGAATTCACCACCATCCGCGTTAATTTTAAGAACACGGTCGATCATCAACATGTTGTCTTTAGGTAGTCTCGGAGAATTAGGTCCGAATAGTTTGCCAAGTCCACAGGCAATAAGGTCTTCTTTGGTAAAACTGTTTGCGTTACTCATTATTTTAGATACTCCAGCAATTTGAGTCGCCAAGGTTAGCGAACACGTGTACGCTAAACAACTCCGATCAGCTAGAAAATCCTAATTTCTCGATCAATCTTGCAAAAAGGCTCTTCTCCTCCTCTTGATACCCGGCTAAGTTTTCTAAGCGTGATTGCACTAAGCCATAGAGTGAGTCATCTGGAAATTGGTTGTCTTCATCGGCTGTACCTGCTTGTGTTTGCATCAAGATCTCGACGGCCTCATCAATATGCTTCACTTGATATAAGGTGAACTTACCAGCAGTGATAGCTTCGACCACATCGTGATGTAAATTGAGTTGTTGCATGTTAGAGCTAGGAATTATTACACCTTGCTGACCAGTCAGTCCTCGACGTTTACAAAGCTTAAAGAAGCCTTCAATTTTCTCGTTAACGCCACCAATGGCTTGGACATTACCAAATTGGTCAATTGCGCCAGTCGCTGCCAAACTCTGTTTAATTGGTTTCTCTGAAATAGCTGAAATTAAACAACAATATTCTGCAAGAGACGCACTGTCACCATCGATCTCTTGGTAGGACTGTTCAAATACAATATTGGCGTTGAGGTGCAGCGGGGCATCTTTACCGAAGATCCGATAGAGGCAGGCAGAGAGGATCATCATTCCCTTTGCGTGAATATTTCCACCTAATTCCGACTTGCGCTCAATATCGGCCACCTCACCGTCACCATAATGAACAGACGCGGTAATTCGCGCAGGTTCACCGTAACTAAACTCTGCGTTTTCAACCACGGTTAGACCATTAATCTGGCCTATGATTTCATCCTGGGTAGGTAGGTTGATAAAGAGATCATCAAAATTCTGCTCTGAGAGTTTTTCTGAGGCATTATGGCGCTGGTTAATCATGCCAATGCTGTGCAGTAACACCTGTTCAGAGATCTCAAGGCTTTGAGCATAAGCTTTAGCTTGAGCCAACAGTTGTTCTATATTTACCGCCATTAGGCTAAGGCGCTGCTGATGATCCGCAAGCTTTGAGCTGTATTGCAACAGCAATAGCAGAGCAGAGCGCGTTAGCGTGATATTAAGATCATTAAATATGTGAGCTAGCCATTGGCAGTAATCCAATGCGGTATGCTCAGACAGATCCATCTCATTGAGCAATTCGCCAAGCAGAGGGAAGTGGCGTGAGAAGCTCGGTTCGCCTAACCAGCAGCTACCATATTGGTGGCTTGAGCCAATTAAGATTACTTTACATTTAAATGCGACAGCAGGCAGTTGTGAGTGGACGTGGTAGGATTGCTTATCGAGTATTTCGAGTAGTAGATCCCACAGGTTCTCTTTTTTCCATAATGAGTCGGCACAGATGAACAGATAGTGGCAACTGGCAAGCAGGCCAGCCTCATAGGTCTGTGTTTCACTATTATAGCGTCCAATTAGATCGGCTTTGCGTATCGACCCCGATAGATATTGATATTGATGAGTCTTAGTCGCAAGCATTTTGTTTTGCTGCTCTTTATGCTCAACCCAGCTGGTGGCGTTATCTTCATCAAGAATTAAGCTTGATGTCGGGAACTGTCCTTGCTCTTTAACTAAAGCATTGATAATTCGCTTTCGATTACAACCAAAATAATCGGCCAAATACATATGCTGATTATCGGTTTCGGTGAGTAAGCGAAATGCATCTAGGCTTCGCTCTTGACCGAGTAGATCTGCCTTAGGACTTGAGATGAACGCTTGTTCAGCAGCAAGATTGAAACTTGGAGTAAGAGCGGAAACAGGAATAACGTTTGAGTTCATAAAAGTGCATGTCTAGTTTTAGTAGGGAGATACTAGCACATTTTTAAGCGAGCTTTGCCAGTTACCGCTTTGGCGCTATATTTGAACTCGAACCTGTGATGAAGTTGTCGTTTAATTAATCTATAGCGACTATGGCAGCATACTTATCGGCCAATAGTTGAGCGCTAGCGTCAGCCAGACTATTTTTTTGCTAGGAATGGGTTTACATCACCAAAGGAAACGCATAATATTTACGGCGTTCGGAGAGATGGCAGAGTGGTCGAATGCACCGGTCTTGAAAACCGGCATGGGTTTGTAGCCCATCTAGGGTTCAAATCCCTATCTCTCCGCCACATTCAGAAAAGGCAGCCCAAAAGGCTGCCTTTTTGCATTTTTAGTCCATGTAAGCGATTGAAAATCATTGGTATCTTTAGCTATATCCCAGAATCACATCAGTTAAATTTTTACTTTCTATATGCACTTAGATGCGATAAATTGACCTTTATAACATTATCTATTTGGAGTCTGTTAATTCCCAGGCTTTAAGTTGAACAGCGAAAGGTAAGGCGACTTTGATCTCTGTATATTTAGTTGATGACCACGAGTTAGTCAGAACAGGCATTCGGCGGATCCTCGAAGACGAGCGTGGCATTAAAGTCGTTGGGGAAGCGGGAGACGGCGAAACCGCTGTTCAGTGGTGTCGCAAGAATGAAGCCGATGTAATTTTGATGGATATGAACATGCCTGGCATCGGTGGCTTAGAAGCGACACGTAAGATCCTTCGTTTTCAAGCACATGCAAAAATTATTGTGCTCACCATTCATACTGAAGATCCTTTTCCGACCAAAGTGATGCAGGCCGGTGCATCTGGCTACCTGACCAAAGGGGCAACCTCTCCAGAAGTATTGCAGGCAATTAGACAGGTGGCACATGGTCAGCGCTACTTGTCGCCAGAAATTGCACAGCAAATGGCATTGAGTCAGTTTAACCAATCTGAAGATAATCCATTTAAGTCACTTTCGGAAAGAGAACTGCAGATCATGTTGATGATCACCAATGGCGAAAAAGTCAGTGAGATCTCTGAGCAGTTAAATTTGAGCCCAAAAACAGTCAACAGTTATCGCTACCGTTTATTCGCTAAATTGGGCATTGGTGGAGATGTAGAGCTGACTCGCTTGGCTATTCGATATAAAATGTTAGATACAGGACAATTCTAAACAGCTAGCCTCTATCTATGTCTGATGCGTTTAATGCCGAACAATTTTTAAAGACAGTTACATCATCATCCGGTGTATATCGGATGTATGATGATAAAGATGTTGTTATTTATGTGGGGAAAGCTAAAGATTTAAAGAAACGACTTTCCTCTTACTTTCGTAAAAATTTAACCAATGTTAAGACTCAGGCATTGGTGTCCCATATTGCAAATATCGATGTCACTGTGACCCATAGTGAAACCGATGCCTTGATCCTCGAAAATGACTATATCAAGCAGTACATGCCTAAATACAACGTACTGCTGCGTGACGATAAGTCTTACCCTTATATTCTTTTGAGTAACCATAAACATCCACGTTTGGCATACCATCGCGGTGCTAAGCGTGATAAGGGACAGTACTTTGGCCCGTATCCTAATGGCGGCGCGGTACGAGAAAGTCTGCATTTGATGCAGAAAATCTTCCCGATAAGGCAATGTGATGATCTTTACTATAAGTCTCGTTCAAGGCCTTGCCTTCAATATCAGATAGGTCGATGCAGTGCGCCATGTGTGGACAAGGTATCACTAGAGGATTATCAGGAGCAGGTCAGACTCGCGACCTTGTTTTTAAAAGGTAAGAACAAACAAGTGATGTCGGTACTGGTTGATAAGATGGAGCTGGCTGCTAGCGAAATGCGTTATGAGCAGGCGGCGCTCTATCGCGATCAAATTGCTGCTTTAAGGCGAGTTTCCGAGCAGCAAGAAGTATCGAACGCATCGGGTGATATGGATGTGATAGGGGCATATTATGCTTCCGGCGTTGCTTGTTTTCATCTGCTATTTATCCGAGAAGGCAAGATTTTCGGTAGCAGAAGTTATTACCCTAAGGTTCCAGTTAACACTGAAGTGTCTGAGGTATTACGCTCATTTATGCTGCAATTCTATCTGAATTCAGATAGTCAGCGGTTAACACCGAAAGAGATCTTAATCAGTGAACCATTCGATGAGAAAAATGAACTAGCTGACGCAATTCAAACCGCTCTAAACAAGAAAGTTGAGATAAAAACACAGGTACGAGGTGAACGAGCAAGCTTTTTGCGCTTGGCGTTGACCAATGCTACTAATGCTGTTCATACGCGTCTTTCTCATAAAAATACTATCGAACAGCGCTTTCTCCTGCTAGAGGAAGCGATCGAGTCGACAAATCAAATTCAGCGTATGGAGTGTTTTGACATCAGTCATACCATGGGAGAGAGCACTGTAGCATCCTGTGTAGTATTTAACCGAGAGGGGCCGAATAAAGCTGACTACAGACGCTATAATATTACAGGGATTACCCCTGGTGATGATTATGCTGCGATGAAGCAGGCGATAACTCGGCGTTTTGATAAAATAGGCAGTGGCGGCAAGGTTCCGGATATCCTGTTTATTGACGGTGGAATAGGGCAGTTACGAATCGCACAGAAAATAGTGGATGAGAAGTTTGTCTCGCTGGACAATGCTCCAACTTTGATAGGTGTTGCAAAAGGAGAAGGGCGTAAGCCTGGACTTGAAACATTGATTTACGGAGAGAACGAAGAGTCATTTACGCTTCCAGCGGACTCCGGTGCTTTGCACCTCATTCAACACATTCGTGACGAGTCCCATCGTTTTGCCATTACTGGCCACAGAAACAAGCGCCAGAAAACTCGCAACACCTCGAGCTTAGAGTCGATTGCGGGAGTTGGGCCTAAGCGGCGTAAAGCCTTACTGCAATATTTAGGTGGTTTGCAAGAAGTTAAAGGAGCAAGTGTGTCTGAATTGGTAAAAGTGCCAGGTATTAGCTTAGAAATGGCACAAACGATACATGATGCATTGCGAGGGTAACAAAATTAAGGCAAGATTGGCGCTGCTTTTGAATATTAGGTTCTAAAATGCCGTTTAACATTCCTATTGCGTTAACATTGTTCAGGTTATTACTGTTACCTGTTTTTGTTGTACTTTTTTATATACCAGCACCTTGGTCTCCCTTTGCTGCTGCATTTGTGTTTTGGCTTGCAGCGGTTACAGATGCGTTAGATGGCTATGCCGCGAGAAAATTAAAGCAGTCGACTCGTTTTGGTGCTTTCCTCGATCCTGTTGCCGATAAAATCATGGTGACAACGGCGTTAGTCTTGTTAATTTCCGAATACAGTAATATTTGGCTGACACTACCAGCGTTATTCATGATCGGTCGCGAAATCGTGATCTCAGCACTACGTGAATGGATGGCGGAAATTGGCAAGAGAGGCGCCGTTGCCGTCTCTTGGATTGGCAAATATAAAACGGCTGCGCAGATGATCGCTATCACCGGATTGATTTGGCAACCGAATGAACTAATCACTTATGCAGCGTTTGCGCTGTTTTATGTGGCTGCAGTTCTGACATTCTGGTCTATGGTCAGTTATATTTTAGCCGCATGGAAAGATTTAACGGCTGAATAGCCTGTTAAAACACCGATAAGATCAAATAGTGCGCAAACGAATTTTTATCTATAAATATAGCGTTGACTCTTCGAAGTAAATCGGTAGAATGCCATTCCGTAGTCAAGGGGAAGCGAACTAAGCAACAACTTGAAAACGAATTAAATTGAAATGCGACATTAGCTCAGTTGGTAGAGCGATACCTTGCCAAGGTATAGGTCATCGGTTCGAACCCGATATGTCGCTCCAATTTAAATATGTGGCGCGATGGCAGAATGGCTATGCTGCGGATTGCAAATCCGTCGATCTCGGTTCGACTCCGGGTCGCGCCTCCACAATTTAAGAGTTTGATGAGTTTGCTACATGTTGTGTAAACAATAGAGCAAGCAGTATTAATACCGATAATACGTATCGTCAGAGTCAAAGAGTTTGCCCGTGTGGTGGAATCGGTAGACACAAGGGATTTAAAATCCCTCGCTGAATAAGCGTGCCAGTTCAAGTCTGGCCACGGGTACCATCATTAAAGCCTCTGCATTAACGTGCGGAGGCTTTTTTGTATTGGTTGTTTATGAAGAAAGCACAAGGAATTGCTTTTTATAAGAGATGCCTCACTGAATAAGCGTGCCAGTTCAAGTCTGGCCACGGGTACCATCATCAAAGCCTCTGCATTAACGTGCGGAGGCTTTTTTGTATTTGTTGTTTATGAAGAAAGCACAAGGGATTGCTTTTTATAAGAGATGCCTCACTAAATAACCGTGCCAGTTCAAGTCTGGCCACGGGTACCATCATTAAAGCCTCTGCATTAACGTGCGGAGGCTTTTTTTGTATTTGTTGTTTATGAAGAAAGCACAAGGGATTGCTTTTTATTAGAGATGCCTCACTAAATAACCGTATCAGATAAAGTCAGGCCACGGGTACCATCATTAAAGCCTCTGCATTAACGTGTTGAGGTTTTTTTGTATTCGTTGTTTATGAAGAAAGTACAAGGGATTGCTTTTTATAAGAGAAGTCTCACACTCTTCACAAAGTAAGGTGTGCCAGTTCAAATCTGGCCTTGAAACCGTATGACTCCCCTTTAAGCATTAAGTCACCGGAAATTTCAGCGTAATGAGTTAAACGCTCGGCATAACTGATTAATGAAAGTTAGGTTTCTAATTTAGCGTGTTGTGATCTTTGACTAAAATCATAGAGACGGGGGTTATCTCTAATGATTTCACTAAACTTAATTAATCGTAAGTGACGAAACCGGATTTGAGAGTTATATTGTCCACGATCTCTTTGTAATGGATTTTTTTATGAAAGTATTAGCTAAAGGCTTTACCCTAATTGAGTTGGTGGTGGTTATCATAGTGTTAGGGATTTTAGCCGTTATCGCCGCTCCCAAATTTATTAATCTAAACCAAGATGCTCATGATGCATCGATCAAAAGCGCCTTTGGTAGTTTTACGTCAGCAGTGAAGTTGTACCACAGCTGCTGGTTAACGTCGGGGAAGAGTGGCTATCAAGTTGATTTAGCCTGCTATGGTGATGGTACGCTCGATTCTTCAGTAACAGGCTACCCTCTTGGTAAGGATACTTCCCAGAGCGACAATGGTACAAAGCTACAAGGGGAATATTGCAAAGAGATCTGGCAAGGACTGCTAGATAATGATGAATATACTTTAGAAAGCCATGGTAATAATACCTTCGATAAAGGTGATGATATCATTTACTGGTACTCTGGAGGACCGTTGAGCTCGAGTGATACCTATTGTTATTACAATTATATAGCGGATGACCGTAGCCAAGGTGTTAAAAACTGGCAGCTGAAATACTATCCAGCAACGGGTAAGACGGTAATCGGTAAAGGTGAGCTTAGTGTGAACTAGTTTCTTATTCACTATGGCTTGTATAACGCTATTAAAGCTCCTCTTCCGCAGGAGCTTTTTTGTATCTTAATTCCGCTAACTAATCAAAGCTTACAAACTTAGCGACTAATTTTATGCCCCCTCATATACAAAACATAATTGTTTGCCATACTTTAAATGTTAGCGATAATAGGGTGGTTAAATGCGAGTTTTGAGTGTTATTTGCTGTATGGCATTGATTGTTTTGAGTTTAACTTCATCTGCGAGTGAGCGGTTGCAGAGCGCTCAAAAGTTGTTATATCAGCAGGCTTCTGTACTTGCCTTGGTCGATAAGAGCGACAAGTTTAATCATCATAAAAAAGCGCTTCTCGAGTCTAGATTGTCAAAAGAGCAGCTTATAAATATTGAATCTGATATCGCACAGTTTTGGTTGCAACGTCAGATCCCCATTCGTAATAAAGAGCTGAGTCAGACTAATGATCCATTTATTAGGGCGATGGCTATTGAGCCGCGATTGGCGGGATATCTAGAGCTTCAAAATCGTATTCGTCACTTGCAATGGTTAGCGGAGCAGGATTGGTGGCAGCCGATTGAGCTTGAGTATTTAGTTCGCCCCAATCAGGATGATCCAATAGTTTCTGAGGTCTTAAGGCGTTTGTGGTTGCTCGGTGACGCTAAAACAGCTACTTCCGAGTCGACTCGTTTAAGTCCTTTTATTGTTGACGCGATCAAACGGTTTCAGCGGCGCCATGGTTTGAAAGCTGACGGGATCATTGGTCCAGAAACATTAAAATGGATCAATTTGCCTCCTGAGAGTCGGGCGTTAATCTTAGCTAAAAACTTTGTGACTCGAGCAGAATTTATGGCGCAGAGAGGGCAGCGCTTCCTCGTTATTAATGTCCCTGCGTTTGAAATGGAGCTATTTAATAATGGCAAAGTAGAACTCGTTTCCCGAGTGATCGTCGGCAAGCCTTACAGGCCGACACCGCTTCTCAGTAGCTCTATTTCTAATGTTGTGATAAACCCAAGCTGGCGAGTTCCCAAAAAGATACTCTATAACGACCTGTTACCTCAGGTTAGAAAAAATGGTAACTATATCGCGGAGCGTAATTTTGATGTGTATGACCGAAATAATAAACTGGTCGTGAGAACTCCCGAACAGTGGCGTGATTTAGCCAAGGGGCCATTTCCATTTAGGTTTGTTCAGCGACCAGGAAGTAATAATACGCTGGGGCGTTATAAATTCTACTTCCCGAATGAATTTAGTGTTTATCTGCATGATACTTCTGAGCCGAAGTTGTTTCAGCGCAATAATCGTGCGCTTTCATCAGGCTGTATTAGAGTCGAGAATGTTGAGGGCTTGGCAAATTGGATGGCAGCAAACTTAGTTAAGGATAAGCAAACCTGGGTCGATAGGCATGCAGACAGAAAGCGAACTCAATGGTTCGCACTGAACTCAACGCTTGATGTACATTTAGTTTATTGGACTGCTTGGATAGATGACTCCAACCAAGTGCAGTATAGAAATGATATCTATCAGATGCAGGCTGGCTCTAGCTAACTTACCCCTGTGGTGCACAGATCAACGACTTATAATGCAGTTTTTACTAATTTAGGCTAATTACTTGCTTTCTTGGATCTGACGGGGTAATTTGCCTGCCAGTTGTTGGAAAAGTAGTCAGTGGTGTCAGTTTGTCAGTAGTATGTTCCTCTCGTAGACAGTTATTATTAGGTTTGGGTGGCGTAGCGATGTTTTCTATGTTGCCTTCTAAAGCACAAGCAAGTCGTTCAACCAAGGGAGTTAGAAGCCTAGGCTTTTATAATCGCCATACCGGTGAACGCGGGCAGGGAAGCTACTGGGTTGATGGTGATTATCAGAGTAAGATATTGACTGATTTTAGTCAGATCTTGCGTGATCACCGCCAAAATGAAGCCGCACCAATGGATAAACGCCTATTTGATTTCGCTTATCAGTTAAGAGAGTCATTGAGTTTTAAAGATGAACTGCATGTGATTTCAGGCTATCGCTCGCCGAAAACCAATGCAATGCTCGCAAAGCAAAGCAACGGTGTAGCCAAAAAAAGCTATCATATGAAAGGTATGGCATTAGATTTAGCTCTACCTGGAGTTAAGCTTGCCCATATTAGGGAAGCGGCTATAGAGCTTAAACTTGGTGGTGTTGGTTATTATCCGAAATCTGGCTTTGTTCATATCGATACTGGTCCGGTAAGACATTGGTGATGGTAGGGTAAACAAAGTTTTATTCTTGATGTGATAATCTTTGTTAACTGTAATCTTCTATGGTAGAATGCGCCCGCTTTTAGCAGGTCATGGTTGGTCGAAAATCGTGGCCGTTTATTTTATATATTTTATTAAGTGAGTTAAATATGTCTTACACTATTCCAGCACAAGTTCGCACAGAAATCGGGAAAGGTTCGAGCCGCCGCCTACGTCATGCGAAAAAAGTTCCTGGTGTTATCTACGGTCCAGGTAAAGAAGCTATCTCTATTGTTTTTGAACACAAAGACATCATCAACATTCAAGAGAACCAAGATTTCTACACTTCTGAGCTAACTATCGCTCTAGAAGGTAAAGACGTTAAAGTTCGCGTTCAAGACATGCAACGTCACGCGTTCAAGCCAATGGTTGAACACGTTGACTTCAAATTCGCTTAATTTTTAAGTCGATTTGATAAAAGCGCCATATTAGGCGCTTTTTTTATATCTAGGTTTTCGTGTATCGCCTAAATTAAGACGTTTCTGTGTTTTCTGGGCAGGATGCGATGATGTGGGATTTACCATCATCATACTGCTCAAGCTTTACATCAAAGCCCCAAAGCCTGTGTAGATGTTTAACCACTTCATGGCAAGTATCAGCCAGTGGGATCCGGCTGTTTGGTATGTATCTCAAGGTGATAGAGCGGTCACCGGTGATTTCGACATTCTGTACTTGAATATTGGGCTCTAAATTAGACAGGTTATACTGCTGTGATAGCTTTTGCCTAATCGCTTTATATCCCTCTTCATCGTGAATAGCCGAAACGCTGATGTGGTTTTTCCGATCATCATCTAAAACTGCAAATAGCTTAAACTGTCTGATGATATTAGGTGACAGATATTGGCTAATAAAACTCTCATCCTTAAAGTTTTCCATGGCGAAGTGTAGGGTTGTTAACCAATCACTGCCTGCGATATCCGGAAACCACTGCCTATCTTCGTCGGTTGGGTTTTCACAGATCCGCCTAATATCGACAAACATATTAAAGCCTAATGCATAGGGATTAATACCGCTGTAGTAGGGGCTATTATAGCTAGGCTGAGCAACCACATTAGTATGGCTTTGTAAAAACTCAAGCATGAAACGATCCGTTACCAACCCCTCATCATAGAGATGATTGAGGATGGTATAGTGCCAAAATGTCGCCCAGCCTTCATTCATAACTTGAGTCTGTTTTTGTGGATAGAAGTATTGGCCCATTTTTCTGACAATTCGCACAATCTCTCGCTGCCATGGCTCAAGTAGAGGAGCATTCTTTTCAATAAAGTAGAGAATGTTCTCTTGCGGCTCAGATGGAAAACGCTTCGTATCCTCTTTAGTTTCCTCCTGTGGTTGATCAGGTATCGTGCGCCAAAGTTCGTTCACCTGACTTTGAAGATAGGCCTCTCTATCCTTTTGACGCATCTTCTCCTCTCTAAATGAGATTTCACTGGGGCGTTTATATCTATCGACACCGTAACTCATCAGTGCATGGCAGGAGTCGATAATCCCCTCCACCTTGTCTATGCCGTAAAGCTCTTCGCATTCGCTGATATAATTTCTAGCGAATACTAGGTAGTCAATAATTGAGCTGGCATCGGTCCAGGTTTTGAATAGGTAGTTGCCTTTAAAAAAACTGTTGTGACCGAAACTCGCATGGGCCATCACCAGTGCCTGCATGGTGATGGTATTCTCTTCCATTAGGTAGGCAATACAGGGATCAGAGTTGATGACGATTTCATAAGCGAGCCCCATTTGACCACGCTTATATCCCTGTTCCGTTTCGATAAAGCGTTTGCCGAATGACCAATGTGTGTAGCCTATGGGCATACCAATTCCCGCGTATGCGTCCATCATCTGCTCTGCGGTAATGACCTCAATTTGGTTAGGGTAGGCATCTAATCGGTAAAAATCAGCCACCCGTTCAATCTCTGTAAGGTAGGTCTGTAATAAGTCGAAGTTCCAATCTGGGCCATCGTCTAATGGTGTTCTTTTGTTTGGATTTTCCATAATCGCCCCCTAAACAGCCTGCTTTTTAAATAGCTCTCTAAATACTGGGTAGATATCTTCAGCTTGTTTTATATGTTGTACGGCAATATTACTGTATGACTTTTGTAGATCTTCATATTCGCGCCAAAGTGTCTGATGGGCGCGGTTGGTGATCTCTATGTAGCTGAAATAGCGAACAACGGGCAGTAATTTCTTTTCTAATAGCTCATGACAAGAGGGGGAATCGTCAGCCCAATTATCACCGTCCGAAGCCTGAGCAGCATAAATGTTCCACTCGTTTTCGGGGTAACGCTTTTGCTGAATTTCATGCATCAATTTAAGTGCACTGGAAACTATGGTCCCACCCGTTTCTTGTGAATAGAAAAACTCGTGCTCATCCACCTCTTTAGCTTGGGTATGATGACGGATATACACCACTTCCAGATTCTTATAAGTTCGAGTCAAGAATAGATAGAGTAAAATATAGAAGCGTTTTGCCATATCTTTGGTCGCTTGATCCATGGAGCCCGATACATCCATCAAGCAGAACATAACCGCTTGGCTTGACGGTACTTCACGTTTGGCGAAATTGTTGTATCTAAGATCGAAGGTATCAATAAATGGGACTTTCTTAATACGCTGCTTAAGGTCGGCAATCTCTTCTTTGATGGCTAAAATACGTTCGGCCTTAGAGCCGGGAGTATTCTCTAGCAGCGCTAACTCCTGCTCTAGTTCGGTTAACTTGGCTTTTTTAGTCGAGGTCATCGCCGTTCTTCGAGCAAGCGATGAGCGAAGTGAGCGCACAATATTGATATTGGCTGGTACACCGTCATTGGTAAAACCTGCTCGATAAACTTGGTATTCAACCAGTTTATTTAATCGATTATTTTGAAGGTTTGGTAGTTCTAGATCTTCAAATAGAAGTTCCAAATATTCATCTTTTGAGATCTGAAATACAAAGTCATCTTGACCCTCTCCGGAGTCTGAAGCTTCACCTTGGCCAGCACCTTGACCTTGACCAGATGGCGGACGCTCGATTTGATCTCCCTTAGCAAATTTATCATTACCAGGGTGGACTCGCTCTCTAACGCCACCGTTACCTTGATGAAAAGTAGGCTCACTGATGTCTCTTGTAGGAATACTGATCTTCTCACCCTTGTCGACATCGGTAACACTACGGTGGGTGACGGCGTCACTAACGGCTTTTTTTATCTGCTTTTTATAGCGATTGATAAAGCGCTGTCGATTAACAGTACTCTTACCCTTAGAGTTTAACCTTCTATCAATGAAACTTGTCATGCGCACCTCCTAGCCAATTAGAAGGGGAGAAAATCTCCCCTTAGGGCTTTTTAAGAAGACTTTCTTACTCTCAAATACCACTCTGAAAGTAGTCTTACTTGTTTTTGGGTGTAGCCTTTTTCCATCATTCGATTGACAAAGTCATCATGCTTACGCTGATCATCTGTCGAAGTTTTGCCGTTGAAAGAGATAACTGGTAACAGATCTTCAGTGTTAGAGAACATCTTCTTCTCGATGACGGTTCTCAGCTTTTCGTAACTCGTCCACAGCGGGTTTGTGCCTTCGTTGTTTGCCCTTGCGCGTAAAACGAAGTTAACGATTTCATTTCTGAAGTCCTTTGGATTACTGATCCCGGCAGGCTTTTCGATTTTTTCAAGTTCAGAGTTCAACGCGGCTCTATCGAATAGCTGTCCTGTTTCAGGATCACGATACTCCTGATCTTGGATCCAGAAATCGGCGTAGGTGACGTAACGGTCGAAAATATTCTGACCATACTCAGAGTAAGACTCTAAATACGCAGTTTGGATCTCTTTACCTATAAACTCTACATATTTGGGGATAAGGTAACCTTTCAAAAACTCCAGATAGCGCTCTGCAGACTCTGATGGAAACTGCTCCTGCTCGATTTGACGTTCTAGCACATAAAATAGGTGCACTGGGTTTGCCGCAATTTCGGTGTGATCAAAGTTAAACACTCTGGAGAGGATCTTAAAGGCGAAGCGAGTCGATAATCCATGCATACCTTCGTCTACACCCGCATAGTCACGGTATTCTTGATAAGATTTAGCTTTAGGATCTGTGTCTTTTAAACTCTCACCGTCATATACCCGCATCTTAGAGTAAATAGACGAGTTTTCCGGTGCAACGACCCTAGAGAGCACACTAAATTGTGCCAAGGTTTCTAATGTACCTGGCGCACAAGGGGTATTTGCTAACTCTGAATTAGCAAGTAACTTCTGGTAGATCCGTACTTCTTCAGAAATTCTGAGGCAATAGGGCACTTTGACGATATAAACACGGTCAAGAAACGCCTCGTTGGTCTTGTTATTTCTAAAGGTCTGCCACTCAGACTCGTTAGAGTGCGCAAGAATAATACCGCTAAAGGGCAGGGCAGATAGCCCCTCAGTGCCGTTATAATTACCTTCCTGTGTCGCTGTCAACAGCGGGTGAAGTACCTTAATTGGGGCCTTGAACATCTCCACAAATTCCATCATCCCTTGATTGGCACGGCATAAGGCGCCAGAGTATGAATAAGCATCGGCGTCATGCTGGGCAAAGTGTTCGAGTTGACGAATATCGACCTTACCGACTAACGAAGAGATATCTTGGTTGTTTTCATCTCCAGGCTCGGTTTTCGCGATGGCTAACTGATCGAGAATTGAGGGATACACCTTAACAACTTTAAACTTGGAGATATCACCGCCAAATTCATGCAGGCGCTTTACAGCCCATGGTGACATGATAGTTTTGAGGTAGCGCTCAGGAATGCCATATTCTTGCTTTAGAATTTCCCCGTCTTCATCGATATTAAACAGACAGAAAGGGTGATCGTTTACTGGGCTACGTACGCCATCGGCCGTTAGCACATAGATGGGGACATTCTGCATTAATGCTTTGAGTTTTTCAGCCAGCGATGACTTACCACCACCTACAGGTCCAAGCAGGTAGAGGATCTGTTTTGATTCCTCTAACCCCTGAGCTGAGTGCTTTAAATAGGCGACAATTTGCTCTATGGCTTCTTCCATTCCGTAAAAGTCTTTAAATGCTGGATAGCGGGATATTAGACGGTTGGAAAATAATCGACTGAGAACAGGGTCTTTAGAGGTATCGATGAGCTCAGGCTCACCGATTGCCACCAATAACCGCTCTGCAGCAGAAGCATAGGCACTTCGGTCTTTCTTACAGATAGCTAAAAAGTCTTCTAATGAATATTCTTCATCAAGCTTCTTCTCATAGCGCTGTTGGTAATGCTCAAATATACTCATAATCGGCCCCCTGAAACGCAAAATTAGTAAGGTTAGAGGTAAACAAAGTTCGCCCCCTACCTTTAATGTTAGACGCAAAATGAGAGCTGTGTGGGAAAAAACTAAATAAAAACAATAAGAAATAGTTGCATTTGCAATTATTGCAGTTGAGATGAAGGGCTGTATTTTTAAGAAAGCAATAAAAAAGGAGCCCTAAGGCTCCTTTCATTTAATTGCAAAGTTAACAGCTTAACCTGCGAAGTTTGCGTTAACAAAATCCCAATTAACCAGCTCCCAGAAGTGTGCTAAATAGTCAGGGCGCACATTACGGTAATCGATGTAGTAGGCGTGTTCCCATACATCCACAGTCATGATTGGAGTAACACCTTCATCTGTAAGCGGAGTTGCCGCATTGCTTGTATTGACGATTGCTACAGTGCCATCGGCATTTTTTACAAGCCAAGTCCATGCGCTACCAAAGTTGTTAACTGCAGCATCGGTAAACTGAGCCTTGAATGCTTCGAATGAACCAAAGGCTGCGTTGATAGCGTCGGCAACAGGACCTGTCGCTTCGCCGCCACCGTTTGGTGATAGACAGTTCCAGTAGAAAGTGTGGTTCCAGATTTGAGCTGCGTTATTGAAGATACCACCAGTAGAGGTCTTGATGATCTCTTCTAGGCTCTTCTGCTCAAGCTCTGTACCCTCAACTAAACCGTTAAGCTTAACAACATAAGTGTTGTGATGCTTACCGTAATGGAAGTTGATTGTTTCTTCCGAGATATGTGGCTCAAGTGCGTTCTTTGCGTACGGTAAAGCTGGTAATTCAAAAGCCATTTCTGTTCTCCATTAACTCTGGTTTGTTATTTTGTGTGTTCTTGCTCACTGCGGCACATTTTACCTAATAAACTTGTGAAGTGTATCATTGTTTATTCAAAAAGAGCGATTATCTTAATCGATTATTTCTATTGGTAATTAACCATGCAAAAAGTAGGTTTTTGTTCTGTGAAATACTGACGTACAATGGGCTGATTGTAGTGATGTTTAAATCAGGAAATAAAATGGAAACTGTAGATAAAATCAAGCAGCAAATTGCCGAAAATCCAATTATCGTTTACATGAAGGGCTCACCTAAGTTACCTAGCTGTGGTTTTTCTTCTCAGGTAGCACAGCTTATGATCAACTGTGAAGAGCAGTTTGCTTTCGTTGATATCCTTCAGCACCCGGATATCCGTGCCGAGCTACCAAAATACGCAAATTGGCCTACTTTTCCTCAGCTATGGGTGGAAGGTGAATTGATTGGTGGCTGTGACATTCTGACAGAAATGTATCAAAAAGGTGAGCTACAAACGCTTATCAAAGAAACAGCAGCAAAATTTAAGACTGAAGACGATCAAGCATAAGCTTTATTGTGTTACAGCTTTAAGCTAATAAAAAGCCCCTAATGATGATATCAATAGGGGCTTTTTAGTATTTAGCAGTAATTATGAAGAAGGGTTAATCTTCTCTGCGATAATTTTTTCATGTGAGGCTGCATTATCTGGTAGTAGTAAGTTCATACCAATAGCTACGATACCGCAAAGGCTGATCCCCGTTAAGCTAAACGAGCCTATACCAAAGGCCATTCCACCGATACCAAATACTAATGTAACACCGACGATACTTAGATTACGCGGTTCATTCATATCAACGTGATTCTTAATTAGCGAGTTAAGACCGACTGCTGCAATTGAACCAAACAGTAGGCACATGATGCCGCCCATAACAGGTACAGGTATTGTTTGTAGTAGTGCACCTAGCTTGCCTACAAAAGAGAATAGAATTGCGGTAATTGCGGTCCAAGTCATTACAACAGGGTTAAAGTTTTTAGTTAGTGTCACTGCGCCTGTGACTTCACTATATGTTGTATTTGGTGGCCCACCAAATGCTGAGGCTGCTATGGTTGCAACGCCGTCACCAGCTAGTGTGCGGTGTAATCCTGGTTTTTTAAGATAATCTTTTCCTGTGACGTTTGAGATAGCGAGGATATCGCCGATGTGCTCGACCGCTGGCGCGATTGCTACTGGGATCATAAACAAAATGGCATGCCAGTTAAATTCAGGAGCGACAAAGTTTGGCATCGCAATCCAAGCAGCTTCTCTCACGGGAGTAAAATCAACAATACCGTAGGCTAGGCTTAAGCCATATCCAACAGATATACCAGCCAGGATAGGCATTAACTTTAGTAAGCCTTTAGCGAAAATAGCTACGGCTATGGTAGTGATGAGCGAGGCAAGTGATATAAACAGCGCGACGTTCTGTTCAACAAGTATTAGGCTACCGTCACCGCTCTTTCCTACAGCCATATTAACGGCAACAGGAGCGAGGCCTAAACCGATAACTATGATGACGGGGCCGACTACAACAGGTGGTAGGAGGCGTTTAATAAAACCGCCGCCTCTGACTTTTATAATTGATGCCAAAATAACATAGACCAGACCTGCAGCCATTAAGCCACCCATTGTCGATGGGATCCCCCAAGTCTGTACGCCATACATAATGGGTGCGATAAACGCGAAAGATGAGGCTAGAAAAATCGGGATTTGACGCTTTGTAATTAATTGGAACAGTAGAGTACCAATACCGGCGGTAAAGAGTGCAACGTTTGTATCTAAGCCCGTAAGAAGGGGCATCAATACAAGGGAGCCAAAGGCGACAAACAGCATCTGCGCACCCTGCAAAGGCATCATTAGTTTTTTCATTCTTTTTCTCTTAATTTTATGTAAACCTATCAATGATAACTGTTTTTGATGGCGAAGTATGTGAACCTTATCAGGAAAAAGAGAGTCGGTTTGTGGTGGTCTGGTGGTTTTTACTCGGCCTAAACCAAAAAATATGTGGTACAATTTTGCCTATTGAGTCGTCCTTGAATCTTAAACATGTTGAAATTCATATTAGGTATTTTTGTTACTTTTCCGTTTCTTGCGAGTCTATCTGCACCGGTACATGCTGCGGATGTCAATTCGCTTGATGAAGCCGCAGTCTCAATTGAGTCAAGAGCCACAACGCTTAGAAGTGAGGGGATCAAGCAGGCCTTTGCAGCCGTAATCCTTAAAAATTCTGGCACACAGGCAGCTTTAACTAATCCATTAGTTCAAAAACAGTTGAAGAGCGCTAGCTCGTTAATGACTCAGTATGGTTACTTTGAAGATGCCGGTGAACTATACCTTAAGGTGAACTTTGACCATAAGCGCATTATTCGATTATTGAGAGAGGCGGGCCTACCTGTATGGGGAAAACAACGACCCCTAACCTTAGTTTGGCTAGTTATTAACGAAAATGGAGGTCGTGAAATATTAAGTGACGGCGCAGCTTCATCAAGTCGTAACACATTTGACTCTGAGTCATCGAGTCGCGCAGTCCCTTTACTTTTTCCATTGATGGATCTTGATGACTCAATGAAGGTGGGGGTAAATGATATTCGAGGACGTTTCACTGACAACGTAGCTAATGCCTCGTTAAGATATCAGGCAAATTATTTTTTAATGGCGACAATCGAACCCCAAGGGGCTGTGTATCAGTATCAGATGGGGCTTTATCCTAGAGAAAAAGATCCACAGGCGCTGCAGATGACATCGCTTATTAATAGCAGTGGTGAGACGGCAACCATTGAAGATGCTGTTTCCGCGATAGTTGCTGCAACCAGTGAATATTATGTTGGCCAGTATGCGATTGCAGACTCCGGTGAGCGTAACACGACTAAAATAGCCTTTGTTGATGTAACGGATATCAAGCAGCTTGTGGTGATCGAACGCTACCTTGCTCAATTAAGTGCGATTAAGTCGGCCAGTATAGCCAGTATTCAAGGTCAAACTGTTGAGTTCAATCTTGCATTATTTGGTGATGAAGCCGATCTACATAGGCTGTTGTCACTGGATCCTCAAGTCGGAACCTTTGAGTCAAATAATCAGCAAAATCAGGAATACTCCTCGGTAGAGGCGATAGAAGCATCTCAGAAAGAGACACAGATCTATTATTGGAAAGGGCAATAGCTCCCAATCACGAGACACACATGCTACCATGTGTGTCTAATATAGAAATATTGCGCCATTGAGAAGTACCTGAGTGAAGTCAAACTCTCCTTTACAATTATCACTGCCAGTTCATCTACCTGATGATGAAACTTTCAATAGTTATTACCCAGCAGCGGGTAATGATGAGCTTATTCGAAGTTTACAAGATTGTGCAGAGGGCAAGTCGGATGGTGCTGTATTTTTATGGGGCCCAGAAAAATCTGGACGTACCCATCTTATGCACGCCGCCTGTGCCCATGCTAACGATCTAGGTCGAAGTAGTTTCTATATTCCTCTTGGGATCCATGCGAGTATTTCTACCGCATTATTAGAAGGGCTAGAAAAACTGGATTTAGTCTGTATCGATGATGTCGATGCGATTGCAGGACACCCGCTTTGGGAAGAGGCGATATTTGATCTTTACAATCGAATTGCAGAACAGAAAACTTGTGCGTTAGTCGTCAGTGCAAGTGTTTCACCCAGTGACAGCGGTTTTTCATTGCCGGATCTCGTGTCTCGTATGCAGTGGGGGCTTAATTATCAGCTACAGCCTATGGCCGATGATGAAAAGCTTGCCGCACTGCAGCGCAGAGCGGCTATGAGGGGCTTACAGCTTCCAGAAGATGTTGGACGCTTTCTACTAAATCGTTTGGCACGAGATTTAAGAACATTATTTGATGTACTCGATAGGCTCGATAAAGCCTCTATGGTTCACCAACGAAAATTGACAATCCCTTTCATTAAAGAGATGTTGCGCCTTTAGCTCCATTGATTTGTCGAATAAAAAAGCCCAGATAATCATCTGGGCTTTCTGTTTTAAGTGTCGCTATTCCATCGTCTAATCCACGGGCTTTATATGCCTATCACCGCTTAAACGTAATTCAGGAGAATAACTTTTCTGAGGTGCGGCTTTATTTCGCTGTGGGCTACTAGTGGGAGAGATGACTAAGTTTTCAGACCAAGACTGACCCTGCTTCATCTCAATTGGATTTGGCAAAGCATTGACCAAAGAGAGTGCGTTAAGTTCAGGCATCATCTGGTCGATGACAAATACAGCGCGATTCTCGAGTTTTATATCGCCAATCCGCCCGCGTTGCCCCCAGTCGACGGTGATACTACTCGCTGTGGGATTATCAGGCTTGTCGGTTACCGCGACATCTCGTTGTATTGCGTATCGATGACTCATCAAAGCTTCTTCAAATAACATTGCCGCATCTTCACGCCTTGTCGAATAGGCATAGTAGTCTGTGGCGCGGTCCGCTGAAAAGAAGCTACTGATGTCGCCAGCAGTATAGGATTTTTGGGTATCGTTAGCGGTTTCACCTTTAAAGCTGACTTCGGCCAAATTGGCCATCTCTTGGCTGGCAAGGGGATAAAGTGTCGCCAGTTGATCGGAGATCAGCTGCTTTGCATCGCTACGGCGGAGATAATCATCAAGTAGTGTCGGCCCTGATAAACTTGCGTGTATGCTTCGGGGGAAAAAGTCATTTGCGTGTGCCAACTCATGGTAAAGCAATGAGGCTAAGTCCGGCATCATCTCTTGCGTTGTTCGGTCTGTACGTACGCTCCTTGGCACAACATAAGAGGTATAGCTGTTATTCTTTACATAGCGCCAAGGCATTAAGAAGTTTAACTCATTACCAAAGCCACTACGATAATCCGGAGCTTCGTTTATGGTGTCACGCTCCTCTGCTAATAGCCAAAGATCGTTTGGATCTAAATATATTGCCCCAGTGAGGACCCAATAAAAGGAGGGGCGAACATCATAGCTAATCACAATGGCAGTTACTGATTGTAACAGAGTGGCGAAATCGCTGTTAGGGTCGAGATTCTCAAGAAAGTACTCGAAGTTCTGCCCCATCCACTGATGGGATACTAACACTCTGTCCAATATTGTCTGCGTGTCTATATTGGCTTCCTGTCCGATTAATGGAAGACGAGATATGCTACAACTTTGCTGAAGCTGATTGGAGTACACACATGGTTGTAAGTCATCTTTATAGGGCGAGCTGTCGTTATAGGCAAAGGTCTCTGCCACTCTTTCATCAAAGTACTGGGAGGTGATGGCATCTTCTTGAGTGATCAACAGTTGTACATCATCGGTAACGGACTGACCGTTTATAATGGCCGATACTCTCAGAGTCGAAAGGGTGTCTTCGCTGACGCTTGGGGCGGTGAACAAGGCTTTTTCCGGTGTGCTAATGTCAACGTCAACATCTGGACCTGCTGCTATACACCAGCTAATCTGCGAAGGGGGATTGACATTGGGGGTATCGATTCTAAAGCTAACTGAGTTACCTTCACTGGCTTGATGATCCACTCGCGCGGCAAGTTGTGCGGTACCGGCCGCATCTACGCTTATTTCAATTGATTCTAAATAAGAAGTTTGGTTGCCAACTGCAGTCACTTCAAACTTATAGTTACCACTTTCACTGGTTGTAAAAGCCAAAACTGGGCTTTTAATGCTTTTTAAAATGAGGCTGGGGCCGCTGATTTGAGTCCAATTGAATTGAAAGTCAGAGACCTTTTTTCCCTTAAGTGTCGCGATGATAGCAGCAGGTTGCCCGGCATGGTAATTGGCCTCGGTAATAAAGGCTAGATCGGACGACGTGTTGATTGAATTGTTCTGGGATTGAGTATCGCAGCGCACTAAGCCATCGGGTACTACAGGCGGCGGAGTGACTATATTGCCATTAGAGCTGTCGCTGCTTCCACCGCAGCCTGTTAGGCCAATGGCACTTATCAATAGGTAACTTAAGGATCGGTGCATGAATTTATCCTTTTTTATTGTTTTTAATGCTGGCTAAGTAGGCAATATAGCACGGCAATTGTTGCGCAAACAAAGGATAGTTTAATGAATTGTTATTTCGGAACGGCAGAATAGTGATCCGCAATAGAGAAATGAGGGCGAGCCGAAGCTCGTCTTCATTGTCGAATTATTTAACTTTTCTTTTTCTTTAACCCAAGACCAAGTTCACGTCCGCGGATCCGTGCATAAAAAGGAAAGCCAATAAGTAGGCTAGCAATAAGTAGGCACTCAATAACGGCGAACAGGGTATTAGTTTCAGTTACATAGACCAAGGTCAGTCCATGTAGCATATATAGGCATAAAATAAAGCTTGCCCAGGCATAGGTATAGGGTTTGCCTGTTAGGATCCCTTTTATTGGGAGTAATAGCGGTATTAGCCAGAGTAAGCTAAATAGCATTGAATATTCGCCAGTTAGTCCTTGGCGTATGAACCATGCCCCTAACAACATGACCAATGCCACATAACCTGTGCGGCAAAGCTTAAATAGGGTTGTTGAGTTCATGATAGCCCTCACTTATAAAATAGAGAGTACATTTTCTGGAGGTCGGCCAATCGCAGCCTTGTTATTTGCCAATACAATAGGGCGCTCAATAAGCTTTGGTGTTGTGAGCATAGCCTGAATTAGCTGTTCATCGCTTAGCGCTGCATCGGCTAAACCTAGCTCTTTATATTCAGTTTCTTTGACTCTCATTAGCGCCCTAGGAGCAATATCGAGTTTAGTCAATATATCGGTCAGTTCTGCAGAGGAAACGGGGGTTTTTAAATACTCAACAATATGAATGTTACAGTTATTTTCTTCTAGTAAGGCTAGAGTTTGGCGGCTTTTTGAACATCTTGGGTTATGATAAATAGTAACGTTTGTCATATGCATTTTATTGTTATTGAAAGTTGTGACCATGATACTTTATTTTGTGATCATAGTCACAACCAAACTGGTGTTATTGTAATTGTTCTAAGGCTCTATCTGCCTGTCTAAACTGTCTGATCCGTGCTTCAATTCTCGCCAGTTGTAGTGCATCACCTTTTGACGCCTTATAAGCAAAATTGAGCTGGTCGATAGCTGTCTTATAATCGGCTACGAGTGCTAAAGACTCCGCTTTAACGAAGTGTTCCATCGCCTTGTTACCATTCTTCTTATAGGCTTCGTTCAGTAAGAAGTAGGGAAGCTGATTTTGTTTATCTAGAAAGATAAGCTCCTCAAGCAAAGGTATAGCCTTACCGACTTGATTATCTTCAATGTAGACGTTTGCAAGGTTGGTATTGACGACTTGAGAGGTCGGCTTCAACTGCTTTTGGGTTAATAACAGCGAAATGGCTTCCTTTTGTGCGCCTCTTTGGCTAAGCAGATCGGTTTTAGTATCGATAAAAAACAGATTGTTGGGGCTCTTAGCTAATAACTCATCGATGATTTTTTCTGATTCGTCATATTTCTTTAGCCTAAACAAGGCCAGCGCCTTGCCATATAGAGCCGCACTCTTAAATGTATAGCGATGATGCTTAAGCTGCTTATCAAAGATAGAAAGTGCTGCTTGCTCACTGTATCCGGAAAATCTTACCTGAATTCGAGCCTTAGCAAGCTGGAAATTAAGGTTATCGGGGATCTGTCTATGGGGGTATTGTTGAGCTCTAATCCGAGCCTCTGAGATCCGCGATTCTGGCAAGGGATGAGTCAGTAGCATTTGTGGTGGTTTAGTGGTGAACCGATATCGAGTTGCAAGCTTACCGAAAAAATCTGAGGCACCATTTGGGTCAAATCCAGCATCGACCATGACTTGCATACCGATCCGGTCAGCTTCTTTCTCATGCAAGCGAGTGTAGTTGATTTTTGACTGTGTCGCTAAAGCCTGAGTTGTTGCTAATGCAGCCATCCCCGCCTGAGGCGATGCAATCGTTAATAAGATTGCACCGAGCATACCGGCAATAGTGGCTGGCGAAGTTTTATGCTGTGCCTCAATTGAACGTGCAAGATGTCTCTGAGTAACGTGAGTGATTTCGTGACCCAGAACGGAGGCTAGTTCACTTTCGGTATCAGCATTAAGAAATAAGCCAGTATGTACTCCGACATGACCACCGAAAAAAGCAAATGCGTTGATCTCATCGTTTCTTAATAAGAAAAAATAGAAGGGGGTTTTTACACCTGTTGCATGAGCAACCAATTTATTACCTAACTCAGTTAGATATTGGTTTAATACTGGATCATTTAGCATGGGCGCGGAACCGCGGATCACTCGCATATAAGCGTCACCGACTTCGGTTTCCTTTTCCAAGCTAAAGGTATTAACAGCGGCTGTGCCTAAGTCTGGTAAGTCGTTATTGGCATAAGTGGCTGCTGAGCTTGTACATAAAATAAAAGACAGGGCACCAGCGATAACGGATTGTGATAAAGTTGATTTACTCAAGCGGATCCTTATTTTGGGCTATGCTTCTGTTATTAGCAATTCACAATGCTTGCTTGTGGTTTGCGTTGCTTATTAGGATAATAGCCTTAGATTGGTTATAGCAAGTTCATTATGATTATTATTGATTTAACGCCATATCGTTGTCCGCTGCCGCTTGTTAAAGTCAAACTGGCTCTCAAGCAACTTTCAATAGGCGACAGCATTCGTGTTGTATTATCTGACCCCGGTTCTAGGCAAGATGTTCCCCGTTACCTGAAAAAAGCGGGTTATTGCCATATTGTCGAACAAGATAATGACAGCATTTTGTCTATAACCGTGTCTAAGTAAAAGAGACTTTATACAGTTTTACATTGAGTGAAATATGATTTTAACGATGGCTGCAATTGTCAACTCAGTCGTCTAGCTAGGGAGTATGAATGTTATCTGTTTTAAGCCGTTGGTATAAAGAACGTTTTAGTGATCCGCAAGCTGTAACCTTAGTACTCATCTTAGTGGGCTTCGCGCTCGCACTATACTTTGCTGGTAGCTTATTAGCCCCATTATTGATCGCCTTGGTATTGGCATTTTTATTAGAGTGGCCAGTCGCTCAGATGGCGCGGATCGGGATCAATCGGCCTACAGCCGCCTCTTTAGTTCTTATACTGTTTATCGGTTTAATGCTGTTAATTAGTTTTGGCTTGGTACCGAGTATTTGGCGTCAGGGGGTAAATTTGATGGCAGATTTACCTAACATGATCGACAAAGGTCTTAACACCGCCCAGCTTTATATCAATAGATATCCCCAATTTGTGAACCCAAGTCAGCTAGACACTATGGTTGCAGAGCTCAAGAAGATGTTAGATACCCAGCATTTGCTGGATATAGGCAAGCAGATCTTAGGTTACTCTGCATCACTGTTAGTGCTCATGGTCTATGCGATTTTAATTCCTTTATTAGTGTTCTTCTTTTTAAAAGATAAAGATGAACTGATAAAAGGCAGTAAGCGCTTCTTTCCGACTAATCGTGACTTGGCGCGAAAAGTCTGGAACGAGATGCACCAACAGATTTTTAATTACATTCGTGGAAAAGTTATCGAGATTGTTATCATCGGGGTGGTCAGTTATATCTTCTTTGCCTTAATGGATCTGCGGTATGCGGCGCTGCTTGGTGTATTAACTGGGCTGTCGGTTTTGATCCCCTATGTTGGTGCGACGTTAGTGACACTTCCTATTGCCCTAGTAGCATTTGTACAGTGGGGAATAAGTCCTGAGTTTGGTTATCTAATGGTGGGGTACGGGATTATTCAAGCACTAGATGGTAACGTATTAGTACCGCTTTTATTCTCAGATGCTGTTGATCTACATCCGGTATTTATTATCGCTGCTGTGCTGATCTTTGGTGGTTTATGGGGCGTTTTGGGGGTGTTCTTTGCTATTCCGCTGGCGTCACTCGTCAAGGCCGTCATCAATGCTTGGCCAGTACCTCTTCAAATTGATGAGAATAAATCTACTCCTCAGGAAGATGATAGATTACAAGACACCAATTAGTGTGTATCTGTGTGATATAGGGGGCCATAGAGCCCCTTTTTTACTGTGAGCTTGAAAGGGAAGAGTTAGGAGAGCAATAACTTTTTTGCACTCGTGGCTAATGCACGGTAAATAATGCTGGTTTGCTTCGCCTTGATGTTCCAGTGTTGCCAATAAAGCGGCACCTGCATGCGTTTATGGGGGAAGATTTCTACTAACTCACCACTATCAAGTAGGGGGTTAGCCTGTAAGTGGCCCACTAAGCCATAACCCAATCCCATCCTTATCGCTTCAAGAAAACTTTCGGAAGAGGGAATTTTGTGCTCCCGCCAACTCTTATCATTGATATCAAAGTAAAAGCTTAAAAACTTATCGTGAAGTTTATCTTTAGTTGAAAATACCACCGCGGGGGCTTGGGCAATATCATCTGTTGCCTCGTCTGATTGAAAGTACTGCTCGATAAACGCCGGTGTTGCAACACATTGGTACTCCATATTGCCAAGATATTCACTACTGCAACCCGATAGGGCAATCTGTGTAGTTGTTACACAACCAACTGCTTCACCACTTTTTAATAGGTGGTGTGTGTAAGCTTCATCGTCAACAACGAGCTCTAATAACCATTTATGGTACTTAAAGGTTTCGGTTAATGCGGGAAGAAACCAAGTGGCTAGACTATCGGCATTAACTGCTATTTTTACTATTGTAGGTAGGGAAGGGTCGTCCACATCCATTTCAGAGCGCAGTTCACTTTCAAGCAATTGTACCTGAGCATAATGTCTGAGGAGTCGTTTACCGGTTTCCGTTGCGACTACAGGGTTAGACCTAACGAGCAAGGCTTGACCGACTTTGTCTTCGAGCTGCTTGATCCGCTGAGATACCGCCGATTGACTGATAAACAGGTGCTGGGCGGCTTTATCGAATCCGCCTTGGGATACGACAATTGAGAGGGCTTTTAGGTGTGCGTAATCAAACATCCTCTGTACCTTGTATCAAATAACAATAAAGATAAGTTTTATTTATACATTATTAAATTTATTAGTTGTACTTATTTTTAGCTCGGTATTATGCTTGCGCCATCGAAATTAAGCGGGATTTGAGGTAGGTATGCAGACAGCATTTATTCAAGGTATGGGAATTGGCGGAAGCCTAATTATGGCAGTAGGTGCACAAAATGCATTTGTTCTAAAACAAGGGCTTAAACGATCTCATTCGTTACCAATAGCCGCTATCTGTTCTTTTATCGATGCGGTTATGATAACCGCAGGTGTCGCTGGTTTAGGCCACCTTATTTTGGCTTTCCCATTGATTAAAGATATCGCCAGTTTTGGCGGTGCGCTGTTTCTGCTGATTTATGGTTATGGTGCATTAAAATCATCTTTTCGCGAGTCAAGAATGGAGAGCGATGATACGTTAGCTGCCGATAGCTTGAAGAAGGCGGTGTTAACAACACTGGCGATTAGCCTACTCAATCCGCACCTTTACTTAGACACGGTGGTGTTACTCGGCAGTATTAGCGTACAGTTTGAGGGAACGGAAAAGCAGTGGTTTGGAGCGGGAGCGGTATTAGCTTCTTTCGTTTGGTTTTTCAGCTTAAGTTTAGGTGCTAAATATTTAAGCCCAGTGTTTAAAAAGCCTAAAGCGTGGTGTTATCTGGATAGGTTTATCTGTATCACCATGTGGTCAATTGCAGCAGCATTGATTTATCCATACATAGGGTAATAAAAAGGAGCCAATAGGCTCCTTTTTCGATTAAATGTAAACATTACATGTTGTTAAGGTACTCAAGTACGACTTCGTGATGCTCTTTAGTTTTAAACTTGTTGAACACGTGAGCCACTTTACCATCTTGTCCGATTAAGAAGCTTAGGCGATGAATGCCGTCATAGACTTTACCCATGAACTTCTTTTCTCCCCATACGCCGAATGCATCGGCTATTGCATGGTCTTCATCGCTTAATAGAGAGAAGTTAAGGCCTTGTTTGTCAGAAAACTTGGCAAGCTTTGCAACGGGATCAGGGCTTAACCCAAGCACTGTTACTGATAGCTCGTTGAGTTCAGCCTTGCTGTCCCTAAGACCACATGCTTGTACTGTACAACCAGGCGTCGAAGCCTTTGGATAAAAATAAACCAGTACAGGGCCTGCTTTCAACGCCTCGGCAAGGCTAATGCTTTCGTCTCTTTGATTTTGTAGGGTAAAAAGTGGCGCATTATCGCCAACGGTTAAGGTATTCATATTTTTATCCTTAAAAGTCTAGCTTTCGACACCTTGCATACGTTCGATCGTACACTCGAGTGTTAACTCTTCTGCTAATTCATTTATGCCAACTTCTAACTTATCTAAGTCGACTTTCTCAGGCACATTGATCGTTAAGCTAATGTTTTGTGTTGGCTTACCGGTAGCGTCTTCTTCTGCATGGGACTTCACTGCAGCGAGATCTAATGATCTGTCAGCCAAAAACTGAGTGATCTTTTTCATTGTACCGCGCTGATCGTGACCGCTGAAGTTTACCTCTAAACGGGAGATGTAATTTTGCGGTGTGTGCTTTGACGTGCGTTTCATAACCGTCAACAGCTCTAGCTCGACACTTAGGCTCGGTAGCGTTGACTCCATTTTAGTGATCGATGGCCATGATCCCGAAAGCATCATAATTAAGGTAAATTCATTACCAAAAAGTGCCATGCGACTATCAACGATATCGCAGTCACACTCACTAGCGAGTCGTGCAAACTTACTAACAATACCAGGACGGTCGGCCCCCATTGCAGTAACGACCAAGTGATTGGACATTTAATACCCCATTTTCTTATTAGTTAGACTTAAAAAAAAGCGTCAAATAAATAACGTTTTTTTGTGCGGTGGCTAATGCTATCACAACTTAATCAGAATGCGACCCTTGTCATTGTGATCCTGTAACATATTTAATATGTTTCAACTTGATGATGAATATGCTTAAGTCTTGCGTTGTAGTGCTTGTTTTTAGTGGATTGCATCAGTACCATAGCCTGTCCTGAACCCTTGGGGAATATACATGATATACGGAAGCATCGTTGCCTTAGTCACACCAATGAACAGTGACGGCACAGTTGATTATAAAAGTCTTGAAAGTTTAGTTGAGTACCATATCGCCCAAGGTACAGATGCCATCGTAGCGGTAGGCACAACCGGTGAGTCAGCCACATTGCCAGCAAAGGAGCATATTGCTGTTGTTGAGCAGACTGTGAAGTTTGCCGCAGGTAGAATTCCAATTATTGGCGGAAATGGCGCCAATGCAACTGCTGAAGCGATAGAGCTGACCAAAGGCCTCTCTAATGTGGGCGTGGCAGCTATGCTAGGCGTAACTCCTTATTACAATAAGCCAACGCCAAAGGGACTTATTGCTCATTATACTGCAGTTGCCGCGAGCACAGATGTTCCGCAAATTCTTTACAATGTGCCAGGAAGAACAGCGGTTGATATGCGCCCTGAAACCGTTGCCGAGCTTGCTGGAATTAGCAACATTATCGGTGTTAAAGAGGCAACGGGAGACCTTTCTCGCGTAAAACAACTACGTCAATTATGCGGCGATGATTTTCTTCTTTATAGTGGCGACGATGCGACTGCAAGAGAGTTTCTCTCATTGGGAGGTAATGGCGTCATCTCGGTTGCGAATAATATCGTACCTAAGCAGTTCAAAGCCATGTGTGATGCGGCTATGGCTGGAGATATTCCTGCTGCACTTACCGCCGAAGAATCGATTAAAGAATTGTTTAGCGTACTGTTCTGCGAAGCCAATCCGATCCCTGTAAAATGGGCTGCACATCGTATGGGACTCATTAGCAATGGAACAATTCGTTTACCTTTGACTGAACTTTCTACCGAGTTTCATGGTCTGTTGCTAGAAGCGATGAAAAATGCCCGAATAGAGGTTAAATAATAAATGCTAAAGCAAATATCACCACTAATTTTAGTTGCAGCTGTTACTGCATGTAGTACGCCGATTGACAGAAGGCAGGCTAACGATACGGATCAGAACTATCAAGATCTCACTGCTGAGCCACAATTAATTATTCCTGAAGGTTTACATAAGCCGACATACAGCAAGGAGTACGATATTCCTGCTGTGGGCAGTAAAGTAGATCAAAGCTTAGTGGGTAAAAGGCTAGATATTCGTCCGCCACTACAGGTATTGCCAATGGCAGAAGGTACCCGTGTAGAAGAGGGCAGTGACAATATCAAAATCGTAGTTGAATCGATTGATAACGACATCGACCTTAAGCAAGAGCTTTTCGAGGTACTAAAAGAATATTTCGCCAGCAAATCAATTTCGCTACGCAGTGAAGATTTTGAAAAAGGCACATTAGAGACTGATTGGATCGAGAGTGACCAAGTGATCGAATCAAGCCTTTGGGGCAGTGATAAGGTCTATAAGCTTAAGCAACGTTATATCTACCATGTTGACGTTCGCCCCCATGGTCGTAGTGGTAATTTAACTATTGACCTTATTGAGCATGAAGAGAGCTATGATGGCGATCTACAGGACATTCTACTCAGTGGCGAAGATAAGCGTCGCTATACTATCGATAGATTAAATGACTCGATTAGTTATATCAGTATTGAACGTGCTAAGGCACTTAAGGCTAAACGTCTTAAGCAAAGCTTAGGTATCGATGTTGACCTGATCACAGCCGCTGAAGAGCAGGCGTATTGGTTAGCCGATGCAGAGTTCAAACGTACTTGGGATCGTCTGCGTATTGTATTACCTGAGATGGGCTTTGAGATTGTCGATATGGACAGCAACAAAGGCCTGCTTTACATTAACGTTTCTGATGATTCAGGCTTCTGGAGCTCTCTATGGGGTGAGAAAGAGCTGCCAATCGAGGCGGGCTCTTACCGTATTGAACTAAAAGATGGCATTGATGATAAAACTGAAATCCACCTATTGAATGCGAAAAATGAGCCTCTCTCAAATGAGGTTGTTACCGCAGTCTATGATGGTTTCTCTGAGTTAATGCAAGAAGACCGTAAAGTACGTTAATTGCGATCACTTTAAAAAAGGAGCCCTAGGCTCCTTTTTTGTTATCTACGCATTGCAGATGTATCATCAGCCTCTATTTCATGTGCTTATCCCTCCTCTTAGATAAAGGTCCTTTCTGCTGCTTAGCAAGGTTTAACCTTACATTTATCCTTGTATCCTAGTTAATTTGCCGTTATTGACTCTATATTGTCTGAATTCTCATTATTTACTTTGTTAGCCGACGAGTGTGACGCAAGTGTGTTATTTGTAAGAAAAAGTAAAACGTATTGAAGCCAATTTGTCTCAAGGTAAACTAGACAAAAATTGGATACATTCGTCTGTCAGGGCACTCATGAAAAAAATAATAATAATCCTCGCATTAATTGGCACCGCTGGTGCTTATTTCTATCTACAACAATCTCCGAGCGAAAAAGTCAAAAGAGCGCGGCCAACACCTAATGTGGTGGTCACGAAGGCATCGATGCAAGCCATTCGTGATGAGGTCGAAGCACTCGGTACCAGTAAAGCTAATGAGTCGATTACGGTGACGCCAAAGGTGACCGATGTGGTGACAAAGGTTAATTTTAGTGACGGTGATTTAGTCAGCAAAGGGCGCTTACTGGTGCAGCTTCAAGATAGTGAGCAAGACGCCCGTGTTACCGTGGCGAAAGTAAAAGTGAATGATCATCAGCGAGAGCTCGAACGTATTAGCACTTTAGTAACGAGCCAAACCATCGCAGAGCTTGAACGAGATAGGCTGCAAACGCTCATCGATACGGCGAAAGCTGAACTTGCTCAGGCTCAGTCAGCATTGAGTGATAGACGTATCGTCGCGCCTTTTTCTGGCTCGCTAGGGCTACGTCAGGTGAGTGTTGGTGCGCTCGTTTCTCCTGGTGATGCGATTACGACGTTAGATGATATCTCGGTGATCAAACTTGATTTTTCTGTACCAGAACGCTTTTTACAAGCATTGGCATTGGGTAAAACTGTTGAAGCGACAGCGGTCGCCTTCGATGGTGAGGTGTTTGAAGGTAAAGTTGTTTCTATCGATAGTCGTATAAACCCGACAACTCGTGCGGTGATTGTCAGAGCGGAACTCCCCAACCCAAATCAGCGCTTATTGCCCGGGATGCTGATGAAAGTGAAGTTGATTAAGACGAGCAGAGAAGCGCTGATCTTACCTGAGTCCGCCATCATCCCAATACAAGACAGACACTATGTATATTTGGTAAATGAAGAGGGCGTGATAGCCCAAAAGCAGGTCGCTCTCGGCTTACGTAAGCGAGGTTGGGTCGAGATCTTAGATGGCGTAGAACTCGGTGAGCAAGTGGTGATCCGTGGTTTATTAAAAGTACGTCCTGGCGATAAAGTGAAGGTGACATTTAGTGAACGCTTTAGTTTTCTTGAGCAAGCGAATGTGGAGCCAGTAGCATGATCTTGACTGATATTTCGGTTAAGCGACCAGTTTTCGCTTCGGTCATCAGTATCCTGTTGATCATCTTTGGCCTAGTGGCATTTGAAAAACTGCCATTGCGAGAGTACCCCAATATTGATCCTCCCGTTGTGTCGATACAAACTAACTACCGTGGCGCCAGTGCTGCTGTTGTAGAGAGTCGTATAACGCAGCTTGTCGAAGACAGGATTAGCGGTGTTGAGGGCATTAAGCATATTAGCTCATCGAGCAGCGATGGTCGCTCTAATGTAACTCTGGAGTTTGATGTGGGTCGTGACATCGAGGCTGCAGCAAATGATGTGAGAGACAGAGTCTCTGGACTGTTAAACAACTTACCTGAGGAAGCCGATCCACCAGAGGTTCAAAAAGCCAATGGTGGCGACGAAGTGATCATGTGGTTGAACCTTGTTTCAGACCAAATGACAACCCTTCAGCTAACAGACTACGCTCGCCGATATTTAATCGATCGTTTTTCAGTGATTGATGGTGTGGCTAATATGCGTTTAGGTGGTGGTAAAGTTTATGCCATGCGAGTGTGGATCGACAGACAAGCTCTAGCTGCGAGAAACTTAACGGTTGCCGATGTCGAAGCCGCGCTTCGTTCTGAAAATGTTGAATTGCCCGCCGGGAGTGTTGAATCAAAAGAACGTCATTTTACTGTACGTCTGGAGCGCAGTTTTAAAACATCTGATGACTTTGCTAGCTTAGTATTAGCTGAAGGTGATGATGGCTACTTAGTTAAGTTGGGTGATGTTGCTAGAGTTGAAATCGGCTCCGAAGAGGAGCGTATAACCTTTAGAGGTAACCGTGAGGCCATGATTGGTTTAGGTGTCTCCAAGCAATCAACGGCTAATACATTAGATGTAGCAAGAGCCGCAAACAAGCTAGTTGACCAGATTAACCCGACTCTACCCGCTGGAATGGAGATAAAACGCTCTTACGACAGCTCTGTTTTTATTGAGGCCTCAGTTAAAGAGGTCTACCAAACTTTGTTTATTGCGATGTTTTTAGTCATCGTAGTGATCTACCTGTTTCTGGGTAGTGTACGTGCCATGCTAATTCCTGCCCTTACTGTGCCCGTTTCTTTGATGGCTACATTTATCGTATTGTTTGCCTTAGGTTATACCATTAACTTACTGACATTATTAGCGATGATCTTAGCTATTGGTATGGTCGTCGATGATGCCATTGTGGTACTTGAAAATATCCATAGGCGAATTGAGGAGGGGGATTCGCCGTTAAAAGCGGCGTTTTTGGGAGCACGTGAGGTGGCCTTTGCTGTCGTGGCCACCACCTTAGTGCTAGTCGCGGTATTTATGCCGATAACCTTTTTAGAAGGAGATTTGGGTAAGCTGTTTAAAGAGTTCGCGGTTGCCATGAGTGCAGCGGTGATATTCTCAAGTATTGTGGCTTTGACCTTAAGTCCTATGATGTGCTCAAAGGTACTTAAGCCTTCAGGAGAAGATCCCTGGTTAGTGCGTAAAATTGATGCGGGAATGGATAGCTTGTCTATCCTTTATCGCTCAATTCTTGCTAAGGCTATGGGGCATCCATTTTTAGTCTCTTCCTTAATTCTCGTTGCATTGGTGAGTAGCGCATTTCTGGCTAATGAGGTGCCTAAGGAGTTTGCACCGAGAGAAGATAGGGGCTCGATGTTCCTGATCGTTAACGGCCCTCAGGGCGCGAGCTTTGAATATATTGAGTCATATATGGATGAGATTGAAAATCGCTTGATGCCACTTGTGGAGGCTGGTGAAATTAAGCGGCTTCTTATTCGAGCTCCACGAGGCTTCGGTCGTAGCGCAAACTTCTCAAATGGTATGGCGATCATCGTCTTGGAAGATTGGGCGGTTCGACGTAGCGCTTTCGAGATTATTGGTGATATTCGTGGCCGTCTATCTGACTTAGCGGGAGTGCGCGCCTTTCCTGTGATGCGTCAGGCCTTTGGGCGAGGGGTTGGTAAGCCAGTGCAGTTTGTCCTTGGTGGGCCAAGTTATGAAGAGCTTGCTAGGTGGCGTGACATTATTATTGAAAAGGCGAAAGAAAACCCAAATCTAGTGGGGTTAGATCATGATTATAATGAGACGAAACCGCAACTTAGAGTGGTAATAGATAAAGACAGAGCCGCTGCTCTTGGGGTATCCATTTCTCATATCGGCCGTACGCTTGAGTCAATGTTGGGATCTCGTTTAGTCACTACCTTCATGCGAGATGGTGAAGAATATGATGTGATCATTGAAGGTAACCGAGATAATCAAAATACCGCCAACGATCTGGAAAATATCTACGTGCGCTCCGATAGGAGCAAAGAGCTTATTCCTCTCTCCAACCTTATCTCTATAGAGGAGTTTGCCGACGCTAGTCAGTTAAATCGCTATAATCGTATGCGGGCGATTACCATTGAGGCCAACTTGGCCGATGGCTATAGCCTAGGAGAAGCGTTAGATTATCTCAATGATTTGACCCACGCGTATTTGCCTACCGAGGCAATTGTCAGCTATAAGGGCCAATCACTTGATTATCAAGACTCCGGAAATTCGATGTATTTTGTGTTTATCTTAGCCTTAGGCATTGTCTTTTTAGTGCTAGCGGCACAGTTTGAAAGCTACATTCATCCGTTGGTGATCATGTTGACGGTTCCCTTGGCTACGCTTGGGGCTCTAATTGGCTTATGGCTAACGGATCAGAGTCTTAACATTTACAGTCAGATAGGCATTATCATGCTGGTGGGCTTGGCTGCAAAGAATGGTATTTTAATAGTCGAATTTGCCAATCAGCTACGAGACAAAGGATTTGAATTTCAGCAAGCGATTATTCAGGCTTCAAGCCAAAGGCTTAGACCCATCTTGATGACGGGAATCACCACGGCTGCGGGAGCGGTACCACTCGTACTTGCAGAAGGGGCGGGGGCGGAAACTCGTTTCGTTATCGGTGTGGTTGTGCTTTCAGGTATAACGTTAGCGACATTTTTTACCCTGTTTGTTATTCCAGTCGCTTATTCTTTATTAGCTAAAAATACCAGTTCTCCAGAGGCGATAGCTAAGCAGCTTGAGAAGGAGTTGTCCCAATAGCGAGGCTAGTTAGAGTTTGGATTACGTAAAGAAAAAGGCGCGATAAGCGCCTTTTTTGTGAGTTTTAATTGAAGTGGCTAATAGCGATTGCCTACTATCTATGATTTGTCAGCCTTGTCACTCTGGCTTTGGTCATTGGCGACTTTTTTATCATTGCTAGGTGTGGTAACACCGCTTTGATCACTTTCTTTCTGTTCCGTTCCATCTTTATTAGAACGTTTTTTGTCGTGATGATTTTTACCAAATTGGGTCATCTTGTGTTTAGCACTGTACTTTAAGACTGCAAGGTTACTGGCGATCACTCCGAGCACCAGTAAAATCAATAAACCCACTTCAAGATCTGACATCACTTAACCTCAATTAGTCAACGGCAAGTCTAGCTTCACAAATGCGGATATCTTCTGGAGTATCCACTTCAGGTGAGTCGAAGGCGCTTATGGCAACTTTGATTTTGTAGCCATACTCGAGTGCGCGTAACTGTTCAAGTTTCTCAAGATCTTCTAGGCGGCCAAGTGGCAGCTTTGCGAATGTCTGAATAAATTTACGTGTATATGCGTAAATACCTAGATGCTTGTATACAGGGTAATCGCTGTTGTCACGACCGAAGGGAATCGTTGCACGAGAAAAATATAGGGCATTAAAATTATTATCGAATACCATTTTTACATGGTTAGGATCATTAATCTGAGCTTCGTCTTTTATCTCAACACCTAAAGTTGCCATATCAAATTCACCTGGGTGACGCTCACATAGGCTAACAAGTTGCTCAATAGAGATAGGATCGATAAGTGGTTGATCGCCTTGCAAGTTAATAACAAGATCATCATCAGCAAGACCTAGCTGAGTAATTGCATCATCGATACGGTCCGTACCCGATGCGGCATCTGCACCTGTCATAACAACTTTGCCACCAAAACCTTCTACAGCGTTTTTAATGCGCTCATCATCGGTGGCGACATAGATGTCTTTAAGCCCTTTTGCTAAAGCAGCGCGCTCGTAGACATGCTGGATCATTGGCTTGCCGTTAATAGGCGCCAATGGCTTGCCAGGGAAACGGCTTGAGCCGTAACGAGCAGGGATTAATAAGGTTACATTCATTCAATTTACCTACTTAAAAAAGTATCATGGGCTTCTTTTTGAAGCCCATTCTATGCTTACGCTAGAGTTTAGATACGACGGAATAGCTTAGTCAGCATTTCGTCGGTGACTTTTTCTTCCCAGCCTTCACCGTAAACATTGTCCCAAAGCGGGCCCATGCTCTTGGTCACGGCAACCATCTTAGCGATAGTTTCGTCAGGAAGATCTTTACAGATGTTCTTCGGCAGAACGATGTTGTGTTTATCCATCATCTTACGGAATTCGGCAACACCTTCTGGGTAGAACTCTTCAAGTACATCAAATGCTAGGCAATTACCGATCCCATGATGGTAGCCCAGTACATAGCCTAGACCATAAGATACGGCATGACACGCGCCAACTTGGCTATAGGCGATACTCATACCGCCCATATAAGATGCCATCATCAGTTTATCATCTTTCTCTTCATGATCGTCTAGGAAGACTTCACGGCAAAGATCCATCGATTTTTCGGCAAATGCTTTAGCAAATTCGTTTAAATATGTGCCTTCTAGTGATTCAACGCAGTGGATATAACAATCCATGCCTGTATAGAACCACTGATCAGTTGGCACGCCAGCGATAAGCTCAGAATCCATAATGATCTGATCAAACACTGTGTAATCAGAGTTTAAGCCTAATTTACGTACTGGTCCGCAAAGAACAGCTGTGCGAGACGCTTCAGCGCCGGTTCCCGATACCGTTGGAATACCAATATGGTGAATGGCCGGATTCTTAATCAGATCCCAGCCTTGGTACTCAGCGCTCCCGCCTGGGTTTGTTAGCATCAGCGATACCGCTTTTGCCAAGTCTAGGGTCGAACCTCCACCTATACCAACAACACTGACGGGTAATTTGCTATTAAAAGCTTGAACTTGCTCGGTTAGAGCATCAACTTGTTTTGTCGTGGGTTCGTCATCCACATTGACATAAATGAGTAAGTCTTGCGCTTTGGCTGGAACACGATTAGCTAATGGTTTTGATTGATGCGCATCATCAACTAAAAACACCACAAAATCATCTTCCAATTGGCGCTCATCTGCTAGCACTTGATCGAGCTGAACAAATGAACCGCGACCAAAAATCATTTTTGGTACACATTTGAAATTCTTAAAACTCATTACGACATTCTCCGTTGGGCCATTAATTTAAAATGTGCCATCGCGCCGATATCCCCGGCGCGACGGATACTAGTTGTTGCTTAAGCGAAAGCGCGTTTAATGTTTTCAATACGCTGCTTAATTTCTTCCTCAGTCCATGACAGCTTAATAAGCATTGAGATAGTACGGCTCATGATTGCATCAGACTTAGGCACAGACACCTTAGTATAATCGGGTCTGTCTTCAATAAGTGTTATCGGGAGCGCAGAAGGAGACTTAAGCTCCTGGATATGCTTCCAATTTGATAAATAGTGCCAGTTATTTATATACCAGTAGAAACAACCATCGACACCGTTTTCGGCTAGCTTCTTATTGATTTCGATTGTGCGTGCTTCAGTAGGCATAAAGAAGGTTAGGAAACCTGCTGAATCACCTTCAACATCAGGGATCTCACGGAAAGAAACTTCTGGGATCTCAGCCATTGCATCTTTAATTAGCTTTTTGTTGGTTCGCTGGATGTCGATGATTTTATCTAGCTTACGTAGCTGTGCTAGACCCATAGCTGAGTTCATCTCAGAGATCCGGAAGTTGAGTCCCATAATTGGGTGGCCTTCAGCGCCGCGGTCATTACCAACGTGGTCGTGACCATGATCTGAAAACATATGGGCATGATTGTAGATGGTTTCATTGTTGGTGATAACTGCACCACCTTCACCACAGGTGATGGTTTTCACCGAGTCAAAAGAGTAGCAGCCGACATCACCAATGGTGCCCAGTGCTTGGCCGCGGTAACTGCCACCAATTGCTTGGCAGGCATCTTCGAGTAATACTAAGTTGTGCTTAGCACAAATCGCCTTGATCTCATCCATCTTAGCCATCGAACCACACATATGAACTAAGTTAACTGCCTTAGTCTTTGGGGTAATCGCCGCTTCAATACCTTCTGGAGAAAGACAAAGTGTTTCATCGATTTCTGCAAAAACAGGGACTGCGCCAGCCATAAATACGGCTTCAACCGAAGCGACAAAGGTGAAAGGCGGCACGATAACTTCGTCACCAGCACCAATTCCAGCTGCAGCCATTGCTGTTTGTAAGGCAGCCGTACCACTAGAGACTAAATGCGCATGCTGGGCATTCATCTTTTCGCATAGCAGGGCTTCCATTTCACGGGTTTTCCAGCGGTCGTTGCGCATATGATCAAAGTTATAACGGAAGGTAAAGCCATTTTCCATTACATCCGCGACTTCTTGTTTCTCTTCAGGACCAAATAATTCAAAACCAGGCATGGATATTTCCTTAGTGTTCACTGCGCCAAATTACGCCAAAAATAAATAGCCGATTATAACTGTGAAGGGGAGGTAACTGCGAGAATTCTTACTATTTTTCTCATATTTAGTAAAAATTAAGTAACGATTGCTGTAAAAAAGGGCTATCTCAGTATGTTGTCTGAGCTAGCCCTTAATTTGGTAATGAAAAATTGTTAGGAATTAACTATTTTTCGTTAGCCGTTTCATTATTAACGGTAACATCTAAATCAGAGAGTAAGCCGTTTTCAACACTGTAGATCCAGCCGTGAACTGCCACATCCTGACCCCTTGCCCAAGCTTCTTGCACAATCGTGGTACTGGTTACATTGGCAACTTGTTCCATAACGTTCAGTTCGCACAGACGATCGAAACGTTCAGACTCATCCATACCATCAAGATCGGCACTGTGTAAGCGGTATACGTCACGGATATGGCCTAGCCAATTGTCGATAAGGCCTAACCTGTCGGTGCCCATTGAGGCTTTAATGCCGCCACAACCATAGTGGCCAACAACCATGATGTGCTTTACTTTGAGTACTTCGACTGCGTACTGGAGTACTGATAAGCAGTTTAAGTCGGTATGAATGACCATGTTGGCGATATTACGGTGGACAAAAACTTCCCCTGGCATCAAGTCAATTATTTGATTAGAAGGGACTCGACTATCGGAGCAGCCTATCCATAAATACTCAGGCGTTTGTTGTTTGGCGAGTTGCTCGAAGAATTTCGGATCTTCTTCTAAGATCCGATTTGCCCAGCGACGATTATTTTCAAAAAGCGGTTTTAGTAGTTTCATTTGGGCCTTATGTTTGCTCAGTTAAGATTAACTTGAATGCAGGCTAAGTTTATCACTGTAACCTAACCTAGCTGGTCTAATCAGTACTATAGAATAGCAATCTTAAATAATTGTTAATATTGTTGCTTTTGTGTGCGCTTATTGCGGACGTCTCGGTGTTAGGTGTTGCGAATATCTTGAGATTAAGTGGTGCTTAGGCTGGTTTGAAATACGTAAATAAAACCAAACCTAAGCATCTAGTGAAAGCCTTGTATTGACACAGCTATACTTGGAAATTAGCCGATAAAAAACTGCTAAGCCTATGATTAATAAAGTCAGGTTGCTCTAAGGTCGAAATGTGGCCGCAATCGGGAATATGTACGAATTCGCTACCATCTATGGCATCATGCATTAAATAGCCTTCTAATACGCTACGCGCTTTATCTTCGACTCCGGTCATGATTAAACAAGGCAGGGTAAGCAGGTGGGCGTCATCCATGGTATCACGGCGGCCGAAAATCATTCTGCCTATCTGATACAGGTTATCAAGATTACTGCTGTCGAAATGCTTTAGTTTTTCCTTGAAAATCTCGACTAATTCGGTTTTTGGATGATTAGCAAAGAAGATTGGAGTAATCGTGTTGATGATTTTGTCTGAAATTGTTTGCTCATTGTTAATGACTTCGAGCATGGCATAATATTTATCGCGAGTTATCTCGGGCTCATAACCGATAAAACTGCCCAACATAACCAAACTTTGCACACGAGTAGGTGCTTTGAGCGCAAGTTCTGCGCCCCACATGGCACCAACAGATAAGCCAATCACAGAGAACTTTTCGATTTGAAGATGATCCATAAGCGACAGCATATGGGCAGCGATATCTTTAAGGTTACGACAATTGCTAGGTAAGGCTCCAGATAAGCCGTGTCCCCAGAGATCTGGAACGATACAGCGATAGTGCTGACTGAGGTGAGCAATCTGAGGTGCCCACATATCACTATCCCACAGGTAACTGTGACCAAGCAGTAAAACGGGGCCTTGGCCAATATCAAGGAAGCTTAGCTCTCTTCCTTCAATCACCAGTTGTTGTCTGTTTTGGGCGTACGGGGTAGTTGTTTCTGTCTTGTTCACAGTGTGATCTCAAATAAGTGTGAATAATTTAAATTTAAAAGGGTTCACTAGCAGTTAGGGATAGGAGCGACTCTTATTACGTATTCATTAATGAGAGAATCCAACTGGGCTAGTATTGTCTCTTTCTCTAGGATGTCTGAAGACTCCAGCACCGATTTAACTGATTGCAAATTATAAGCTTCAAGGTAGCCAGCTGAAACGGGAAAATAGCTCAAGTGCCAAGGCTCTGGGCTTACACCACTTAGCAACGGCTGATAGGGTCGGTAAAATCCGTAATCTTGTGCGTGAATGCTCAACCATTGATCTAATTCAAAACAGGGACCGTTAGTTTGATATTCGGATGAAATTAGGCGGAGATCTTCACGGTTTATTCGGCTGCCATCAAAAATATCGATATCAGTACCCCAGTGATGGCGTGACATACCTGGGATAGCAGACCATATAAGGATAAGATTTACCAACTCATTTGAAGATAGATTTCCTATCGATACTGGCTTGGATTCTCTGTTTAACAGGACTCTTTTACCGCTTGCTTTAGCATTCCAAATGGAAAGTTGTTTCTCGAAATCACGATATGCAGAGCAGATCTGAAGATCGATACCGTCGTTAACAGCTGCACGCTGCATTGTTAAAAATGCAGCGGCAGTATTCTTTTCCAAAAGGTGCCCTTGGCAATCGACAAAGCCCTGTTTGTCGAGGCCGTATAGATAGGACTGAGTTACTTGCACAGTAGATTTTCCAAGATAGCTTCGTAGCAGTCGGTGAGCAACTCAAGGTCGGATACCTTCACACACTCGTTCACTTTATGGATGGTGGCATTGACTGGACCGAGTTCGATAACTTGTGCACCAGTTGGGGCTATAAACCGTCCATCGGAAGTTCCCCCTGAGGTTTGAGGATCGGTATCGGAGCCTGTCACTTTTTTAATTGCGGCTTTTGTGGCCTCCAATAGAGGTCCTTCACCTGTTAAGAAAGGTAATCCGTTAAAGACCCAGTCGATATCATAATCTAAGCCATGGGCATCTAGAATATTGAGTACACGCTCAATCAAAACCTCGGCGGTAACTTCTGTGGAGTAGCGGAAATTAAACATCACTTCAAGTGCGCCGGGAATAACATTTGATGCGCCAGTGCCGCCGTTAATATTCGCTATTTGAAAGCTGGTCGGTGGAAAGAACTCATTGCCATTGTCCCATTTCATACGGGCTAGCTCATCCAGCGCCGGAGCAGCCTTATGAATAGGGTTGTCGGCTAGGTGAGGGTAGGCGACATGTCCCTGGATCCCTTTCACCGTTAAGTTACCAGTGAGGCTACCACGGCGACCATTTTTTACAATATCACCAAGCTTATGGGTCGACGATGGTTCACCTACTAAGGACCAAGTAATTTTTTCGTTCCGCGCTTCTAAAGTATCGATAACCCGAGTGGTGCCATTGATAAACGGTCCCTCTTCATCACTGGTAATTAGAAATGCAATCGAGCCTTGATGATCTGGATGCTTTTTAACGAAGCGCTCGGTGGCGACAATCATGGCTGCCAATGAACCTTTCATATCGGCAGCACCACGACCATGAAGATATTCGTCAATAACGACAGGATCAAAAGGCGGTGTGTGCCAGCGGTTTAAATCGCCAACAGGAACCACATCGGTGTGGCCCGCAAAACAAAAGACCGGAGACTGCGTTCCTCGCCGAGCCCACATATTAGTTGTATCTTCAAAAACCATTGACTCAATGTCGAAGCCGGCCTGCTGCAACCGTTCGGCCATCAATGGCTGACACCCTTCGTCTAAAGGGGTTACAGATGGGCGAGAAATAAGATCTTTGGCGAGTTTTAGTACTGCGGACTCGTCTTGCTGGCTCATAGATTGAACCACACGCGGTAATCGGCCTCTTTAAAACCAACTAATACCTGATTATTTGCAACTAAAACAGGACGCTTGATCAAGGTCGGATATAGGGTCATGAGCGCAATGGCCTTTTTCTCATTAAGATCGCTTTTCTCTGTCTCGGTAAGATTTCTAAAGCTAGTACTACGCTTATTAAATAGCGTTTCCCAACCAATAGCTGCAACCCATTTTTCAACCTGCTCAGTGTTAAGGCCGTCCTCACGAAAATCATGAAAAGCCACTTCGATTTGATTGGCTTCTAGCCATTTACGTGCTTTACGTACGGTATCGCAGTTCTTAATTCCGAAAAGTCTCAAAGGGTACTCCAATCTGTTTTTATAAATTTTTTGCATTGTGGCATTGCTTTTGAATCGGCTCAAGAGTGAACTGACGTGATAAAGCCTTAGTTGAGTGTTATTCAAGGCGTATCTTTGCAGGTCTAAAAGCTGTCAGTTGAGCCAATTTCAGTTACGCAGATTTTCATGCGCTACAGCATGACTGAAAAGATAACATCTTTGCCTGCTTCGATGTTACCTTGTTTCTTGTCCAAACTTTGTATGTCTTCCATATTGGCAATGAGTACGGGAGTTAGCAAGCTATCGGCGTGCTCGGTTAAATAGTCGAGATCAAACTCTAATATAGGATCCCCGATTTTTACCTC
This sequence comes from Shewanella sp. MBTL60-007, assembly GCF_019654915.1. Taxonomy (GTDB): domain Bacteria; phylum Pseudomonadota; class Gammaproteobacteria; order Enterobacterales; family Shewanellaceae; genus Shewanella. The sequence continues at coordinate 45,299 of NZ_BPET01000036.1, forward strand.
TTGACCCTCTTCTGCTAGGCGCTTAAAGCCATTACCTCTGAGTTCGACAGTGCCTATGCCAAAATGGACAAAAATCTCAAGACCTTGAGTAGATTCGATACTAAATGCATGGTTTGTTTCGAATATTTTTCCTATAGTGCCGTCAATAGGCGCAAGGACCAGTTGGCCTTTGGGCTCGACAGCTAATCCGTCACCTACTATTTTCTCTGAAAAAACGGCATCGGGTACTTTTTCTACGGCAACAATTTTACCGGAAACTGGGGCATAAACATTCACAACACCAGCGATGTCAGCTTGACCTGAGATCAGGCGTCGAATACGGCTTAAAAATCCCATCTATATTTGCCTCTTGCTATGTTCATAGGAGATCGATGAAGGCGATAGCCATTATATCGGTATTATTTGAAACCGTTAATGTAAAGATCTAATTCTTCGATTCTTTTTATCTTTAATGCATGCTTAGCTAGGGTTACGCATGTCTGGTAACTTATATCACGTAAGCCTGATTTTACCTCTAATAGTGAACTTAAATTGACGCTAAGCTCATCGATCCCCATACCTACGAGTAAGGGAGCTATTTTTGGATCGCTGCCTAGTTCACCACATAATGAAACCCTAATATTGTTTTCTTTGGCAAGGTCGACCGCGGTTTTTATGAGCTGTAATACAGCAGGCGACAGCGACGGGTAGGTTTTTGTTAGCGACGGATTGGTTCTGTCCGCTGCCATCGTATACTGGGTCAAGTCATTGGTGCCTAGGCTAATAAAGTCGAGCAAAGGTAACATAGAAGATAGGTTGAGTACCGCTGCAGGAGTTTCAACCACAATTCCATAGCTTAGTTGGCCAAAGCCTTTTTCCTCTTCTACTAGCTCAAGTTTACACTCGTCGATGAGCCCTAATAACGCTTCTAATTCTTCAACTTGATTGATCATCGGGAACATTAGACGAATGGCACCGTGATTGGCGGCTCTTAGAATGGCCTTCATCTGGGTTTTGAAAAGTTCAGGGTTGGCCAGACTATAGCGGATCCCTCTAATGCCTAATGCTGGATTATCCTCTATTAATGGCGTCAGACATGGCAGCTCTTTATCTGCGCCGACATCTAAGGTTCTGATGGTAAAGGTTTTGCCTTCCATCAAATGCAGTGCATCGCAGTAAAAGTGGTATTGGGTTTTTTCATCGGGCAGTGTACTGGTATTCATTAACATGAATTCGGTTCTAAACAGTCCAATCCCTTCTGCTCCAACGTCGGCTAAGTGGCTGATCTCGTTTAGGCTACCAACATTCGCTAACAGAGATACGCAGTGACCATCCAAGGTTTCGGTTGGTAGATCTTTAAGGGTCAATAATTGTTGCTTGCGTTCAACATCCTGCTGCATTAATAGCATTAATTGAGCGTGACGTTGGCTCGTTGGCTCAATCACTAGCTCACCGTCGATGGCATTAAGAACGACTTGAGCACCATTTTTAATATTAGCCTGCTCATATTGGCAGCTAAGCAGGGCGGGTATACCGGCACTACGGGCGAGAATAGCTGTATGGCTGGTAATACCGCCAGTATTAAGCACTAAGCCTGTTATATGCTCAAGAGGAAGCATAGCGAATTCGGCAGGCGTTAAATCGTGTGCGAAGATAATAGTATCTTGCTTAAGTTGACTGACATCGAGATGCTGTGCGCCATTTAGTCGGGCAATGAGACGATTACTTAAACAGAGCATATCCTGAGCACGATTAGCTAAATAGGGGTCGTCTAATTGCTCTAACTCCGATGCTTGATAGGTAAAAATACGCTCAATTGCAACTGCTGCGCGGATCTGCAGTGCTGTTATCGCCTCTTCGATTTGGTTAACTAGCTCTTCATCTTCCAATAGAAGAATATCGGCTTCGATAAGCTCGAAATGGCTGGTTTTAGGTTCTAATTTGGTAAGCCCTTGGACCAAGTGCAGCTTTTGAAGCTCAAAGGCTTTTTTTAGTTTTTGAATTTCAACGGGAATTTGAGCTTTAGCTATGACTCTATAGTCGATTTTTTCGTGATGCAAATTGAGGTGTAAAGCCTGACCGAAGGCGATCCCCGATGAAACAACAATTCCAGTAATCGACATAGCAAGACCCTTAACTTAATGTAATGAGTAATTCAGACACTTCTTCCACAGCTTGCTCAGCGCGCTCCCCTTCAGCGATAACTTTAACTGAAACGCCTTGATAAAGTCCCAGTGTTTGCAGCTTGAATAGGCTTTTTGCACTGGCCTTTTTACCGTCACACTCCACTATGATGTTGCAGTCGAAAGACTTAGCCTTTTTAACCAAAAGTGCTGCAGGCCGGGTGTGAATGCCGTGTTTAGCGGTAATGGTCACTACTTTTTCATACATCATCTTTAAACTCTTAGAAGTAGCTAATGGCTAGCTCAATTTATGCGTAGGAGTGATTAATCTAAGAACTATTAAGCTAATAATCAATTATTTGATAGTTTTTCTTTTTGAGCGCCTTGGTCGCAGCTGCTAAGGTGTCTTTTTTTACCAGAATATAGTCTGTATCGAAGGTGGAGATAGCAAAAATACTGATCTTTTCATTGGCAAGTGTTCCGGAGACGTTAGCGAGGATCCCAGTCATTGAAAAACCTAATGGACCGATCACTTCGAGGCAGCGCCAGTCATCTTCCTGCTCAAGGCTATTTAGAGCAAGCTTAGATGAAACAACGACTGAGATCTCATCCTTAGTTTTGCCAATAAAATACATCTCTTGCTGAAAAATTTCCGCGGGAATAGTGCAGTCAGATGAAAAGCTATGGATAGTGTAGAGCTCGGGGTGAGTCGCTAAGGTCATACGAGCCATAAATTTACTCTTAGATAAGTTCCCTTTGTGAATTTAGCTTATCACAAATGGTTAAGAGCGCGAGGGCGAATATTGCCCTCGGATCTGAATTGGCGATTGTTAGTTAACTTTAAACTGGCCTAAGGTTTGTGCGCAGTCTTTACTGATGGTCTGAAGAGATATAGCCGCATTATGGTTACTTTCATTGGCTTTTACCGATACTTCGGTAAGCTCTGTGATAGTACAGATATTACGATTTATCTCCTCGGTTACAATGGATTGTTCCTCTGTAGCGCTGGCCAGCTGAGTATTCATGTCGCTAATATGGGCGATGAGATTGAGTATATCGTTCAATGACTCACTGACGCCCTTAGCTTGTGATTGAACCTGCTGTGATTGGTTCTGGTTCTGCTCGTTACTAGCGACAACCAAATTTACACCCGATTGAATATCTTTGATGATCCCTTGAATTTCATTGGTGGAATCTTGGGTGCGATTGGCTAAGGCACGAACTTCATCTGCTACAACAGCAAAACCACGACCGTGACTTCCAGCTCTAGCGGCTTCAATGGCGGCATTAAGTGCAAGAAGATTAGTTTGCTCTGCTATGGCGCGGATCACATCCAAGATACTACCGATCTGTACCGATGATTGACCTAGGGTGTGGGTCAGCTGTTGCGCATGTATAAGTTCATCGGCAAGATGTTGAACATTATCAAGTGTTGAGTTCATCATCGACATACTCTGTTGAGCTTGGTGTTTAACACTGTTAGCCGCATCTGCTGCTTGGTTAGTGCTGCTTGCCATCTCTTGGGTTGTGGACAGCATTTGATTAATTGCCGTTGCCACGCTAGAGGTTTCTCGATGCAGGTGCTCGACGCTGCTATTAGACTCTTCGACTGCGGTTAGCAGGCCGATAGCATCTCTATCTAAATTTTTACCAATAGGTTGAAGTTGAGCGACCATGTCGTGAATTTTGACTACAAACAGGTTAAAAGCCTCAGCCAACTCTGCGACTTCATCTTTGCCTTTAGTTGGTAGCTTTTGTGTTAGATCGCCTTCACCCTGTGCGATATCCTTCATTGCGGCGATGGCATCTTTTAGTGGTGCAGTGATAGAGACATTAAGTACTAAGAAAAAAAGAAAAATCGGTACGGAAATTATTAGCATAATGACTAAGTAATCTAGCGCCATCGAATACATGAGTTCTTCGATTTCACTCATATCGCTGCCTGTCATCACGGTCCAGCCCCAGGGCTGGTACAGTTTAGCCTCCATCAGCTTAGCTTCTAACTGACCGCTACTTGGATTTGGAAAGCTAATTTGCGCCTTAGCCGACGCTTGGGTTGCGGCTAGGTTGATTAAGGCGTCTAGATTGGCTTGTTCTTGCGATTGAACAAGGCTGGTGGCGCTTTGTGATAGGGCATTCGTATCTGCACCGTGAACGATAATATTTCGCTGAGCGTCTAAGATGATGAAGTGACCATCATTTCCAAAATGGATCTGATTAATCAATTGAGCGGCACTTTGCTGAGCCTTAATAATATCGACAGCCTGACCATCTACTTGCTGGTTATTAGCTTCGATGATCTTAATCGCTGTATTAATGAGAGCATCATTTTGTAGCCATTTCTGAGCGATAATATTGTTGTACTGTTTGTTGATTGAAAAACTGGCGAAACAAACAGTACCGATTGCTGCAAGCATGAGCATTAAGATTAAGCGCTGTAGAATAGTAAACTGTCTTAGTAGGGCTGTCATAGCGTTGTAGCTCTGTTTACGAATACGTATATAAAACTTACTCTTAATGTCGCTAAGGTGAAACAGTAAGCGTATGTTTATTTTAAAAATGTTAACTGTATCTGCCAAGAGGTTCGTGGGTGATATCTGCTCGATTTTGCGCAAGGCGTCATAGAATTTGTTTGATCAGGGTGATATCACTATATGTGCTGGCAAATTAAGTTGGGTAGGCTAGAATTTCACCTGATTGCCATATCAAGTGCTGTGTCAGTCGGTTGCTATTTTTTTTAAAAGGGGAAACTCGTTTAATTTGTTTTGCTGTTTTACTTTGTTTTGTTAATTCGCTAGGGCAATATGTCTCGACTATTTTAAAAAGGTTAATTTTATGCAAGCCACTGTATCAGTTACGACCGATGATATTTTATTAAAGCTATGCCACTCAGTATCTCATGTCCTTTTTAGCACGACGCATAGTCAAGTTAGCCACGCAGGTATGGTGCAATCTATTACCCGTACCTGTTTAAAGCCTGATTTAGGTTGTTTCTCTATTTTCGATGGCGGTTTTTCTGGCTTGGTGGTGATTAACTTTTCGGCGCCTGCTGCGCTTGAGATCTATCGAGAATACATGCTTAACATGGGGATGCCTGAGTCCGATCTTGCTTTTTCACATACTTCAGATGAAGTTGGTAATGTGATGGGCGAATTGATGAACCAGATCTTAGGGGATTTCATCAACAAAATAAGCAAAGAGTTGCAAACGAGCATCAGTCAAAGTCAACCTAAGATGCTGACTATTAATAAAGAGTTGACAATATCGATCGATACCAACCTAGATGAAGCAGTAGCGAGAAGAGTATCGTTTAAGACCAAAAATAATCATATTTTCTATCTCGAATTTGCCATGGATAAGACTGAGTTTATCAAGTTAAGTGAATTCGAAGCGGATGATGATTTTGATTTAGATGAGTTGCTTGCAGAGCACGGTCAGATTTTAGCAAATTCCAATCCTACGCCTGTTTCAAACATCTCAGAGAAAAAGGAAGCGAGTAAAACTGACGCTGACGATCTACTCGATGAGTTAGGCCTATAAAACTCTCTCTCCTAGCAACCTAGCAAATGTTAGCTGGATTTACGCACTGATTAAACAGTGCGTAAATGCTATTTTTGTCGTTTAAGATATTGGTTTACATTCGATTTACTCTGCTTGGCAATACTCTGTAATAACCCAAAGTCAGGCTTGATTAATTGGTAGTCTAGGTGCAAATCTTCTAGCATGGTCAGCCATAAGTTTGCGGTCATTTCACTATCGGCTAGGGCTCGGTGAAATACACCATCATGTTCAATATTCTTATAACTAACTAGGCTTCCCAACTTATGATTCGGCGCATCTTGGTAGAGTCTGCGTGCTATGAGCATGGAGCAAGCAAATTGACCGACATAATGACTACCAATTCGATTAAGCTCGGCATCAAGAAATCGTTGGTCGAAAGAGGCGTTATGGGCAACCAAGTTATAGTCACCGATAAAGTCAGCAAATTGCAGCATAACTTCTTCGCATGAAGGCGCATCAGTTAACATGGCGTTTGTAATCCCTGTATAACTTTCGATAAAGCCGCTTACTCTAAAGCCTGGATTCATTAGCTGCTGAAAACGGTCTATAACTTTACCATCTTTGAGCATGACCGCCCCTATCTCAATCGCACGGTCGCCCTGAGTTGGTGACAAGCCAGTGGTTTCAAAGTCGAGTACGATAACGGTATCGGCGGGGCGAGATAGGGTGGCGAGTTTGCTATTGGTCAATTTAATCATTCGTCTGTAATGTTTGCTTGGTATTGTATTGATCCGGCTATTACAGTCAATTAGCTTTGCTTTCGTTAACTTCGCTTTTTAATAATTTCGTTAATAGCTGCACCGAGTAAGCATGTTTTCATGATCCCTACGTGATTTTTATCTGGTCACATTTGATAGAATGCGTGCAAATTTTCGTGAGTTAATAGCATGCAATTAGATATAAATGGTTTAACGCCAAAGGAATTTCTTGAGCAGTACTGGCAAAAGAAACCGCTTGTGATCCGCCAAGGATTTAAAAACTTTAAAGATCTGCTTTCTCCAGATGAGATGGCTGGACTAGCTTGTGATGAAATGGTCGAGTCCCGCAGGGTCTACCGAGAAAAAGGGGAGTGGCAAGCTGAGTTTGGTCCATTTGAATCTTATGAGCATCTCGGTGAAACCGATTGGACATTGATTGTTCAAGCATTAAATAATTGGGTGCCTCAAGCTGAAGATCTGCTTAAGTGTTTTGACTTTATCCCACGCTGGCGTTTAGACGATGTAATGGTTAGTTATGCTGTGCCAGGTGGTGGAGTGGGCCCACATATCGATCTCTACGATGTGTTTATCTGTCAGGGTTCAGGAAGACGTAGATGGCGTGTCGGAGACTTAGGGCCACACAAAGAGTTTGCTGCTCATCCTGCACTGCTTCATACCGAAGCATTTGAGCCGATCATAGATGTTGAATTATTACCGGGTGATATTCTTTATCTGCCACCAGGGTACCCCCATGACGGCGTCACCCTAGAGCCATCGATGAGTTTCTCTGTAGGCTATCGCACAGCATCTTCGCGCGATATGGTGAGTGCTTTGGCTGACCACCTTATCGATAATGAGCTTGGTACTAAACAGATCACCGATCCGGACCGCGGTCTTAGTCAACACTCTGGATTAATTGATGACCGAGATCTTAGCCGCATTAAGCAGCAACTTGTAGATACCTTGGACGACACCTTAATTAGTGAGTTTAGTGGTCGTTATCTGACGCAATCTAAGTGCGAACTGGATTTACCGGAGGCTCATCTTGGCTTCGATGTTGAAGATGTTAAGGCGATTATCGCCGAACAGCCCTTGATCCGCTTAGGGGGTCTACGTTGCCTCTATTTTGCTGCGACTATAGGCTCAGGTGTCATGTACATCAATGGTGAGCAAGTGCAGTTTGCTAAAGGTGCTTCAGAGGTTATCGAAGCTTGCTGTAACAAACAGATGCTTACCCTTGAAGATATTCAAACTTGGTTTGATGATGAAGCCGTTATGGCGCAGTTAACGCAGTGGGTTAATGCGGGCTATTGGTATTTTGACGATTTAGACTGAGAGTGACCGTTCGTAGTATTATCTATAGGCGCGATCCTTGATATAAACAGAGCTCAATTGCAGTTTAAGCGGTTGGGCTTTTTATATCCTGATGGGTATGACATTAAAATCGGTATTGCCATAATGCGCCAAAAGTATCGAAGTCGTTACCTACTTCAGTGATGACACCTGTGTTGGCGTAGAGCTTTACACTGTGTTGGGCGCTCACGGGGATCGAATAGGTGATGCCGAAACGTGAGTTACGCTGATCATCGGATGAGGCAATATTATCTTTTTTGGTTTCTCCACCAAAAAATAGATTAGCGTTCAATGAGACCCAGTGTCCACGGCTAATGTTATAGATGAGGTGGCCTTGGAGCGTATATTGGGGTTCTTGTTGTAAGCGAGTGTCGTTAAAATATTCATCATTATCACCATATAGCCGAACTGACGCTATCAGGTCGTAATACCAGCGCCCGAGCTTATGTGACATACCAATACCTGGGCGAAATACCCAACGATTGGTTCCGGTATTGAGTAGTTTACCTGAGTCGTAACTGCCAATCGGCAAAGCAATCTGCATACTCGCTCCAACGACAACGCCTTGCTGCCAGCTGGAGAAATCTTTCGGTTCTAATGCTGGTGCGCCAAAAAAATTCCAGGTTAGCCTTATTGTCGGATCACCATATCCACAGCGGTCAGCATAGAGGCGTTCAGAATTAATTGTTGCGCTACCTTCATAGCAGACGCGGGTAGTAGAAAGATCAATCTTTGATGAACTACCCGCTAAGGCGAAGGTGTGTGCGTACCCAATAACGGCTGCATCGATAGTTAAGTTTGCATCTGTTATCGGCGCTGTTGGAGCTGGGGATAGCTCACCTTCGGAATGTACGATACCTGCAGCTAAGAAGTTCAATCCAATAGGAATGTTAGTGTAACTACGAGGTTCAAGATCTTGAGCCAAGCAAGGTTTACACAACAATAATAGGGGAGACAATATAAACCATTTCAGCCTAACAGGAGCGAAGCCAAGGGAGTTGATTAATATTTCATTCCAAGCCAGGTTGTATTGATTTTTCAATCTTATTCCTTTACCGACTGCGATAAACACAGCTCTTTTCAAGCCGGATTTAACGGATAAACACCTATGACCTTGCTTTCAATAATCCAAGCAATTAACACTAAGCTAACAATTCAGCGCTGTTTATCAAGTGGATTTTTGTCTAGACACCGAATTATTAATACGCCATCGTAGAGCGGTTTTGGTACTCTTAGTATAGTGGCAGCTTTATACTCAGGATAAGCAAGAGAAGTGTTACCTATTAATCAGTTGCATCACCTTATTCGACGGGAACTGGAAAAAGCACTCGTCAGTGCCATCGCAGCAGCAAAGCGAGCCCATGAAACGGCAACTGACACGGAGAGTATTGCTAAGAGTAAGTATGAAACATTTGGCCTAGAAGCATCCTATCTCGCACACGGACAGTCTGTGAGGGTAGCGCAATGTCAAGCCGATATAAGAGATTTTGACGCCTTGTTTACCCGATTAAGTGGCGTGTCAGAGGTCAATGTGCCTAAGGTGGGCTTAGGAAAGCTAGTAGAGTTGATGGACACCGAAGGGAAAAGCCAATATCTGTTTGTTGGACCAGGCGCTGGTGGCTTAAAGGTAACTTGGAATAAATATTCGGTGATGGTTGTCACGCTCGCGTCTCCACTTGGCAGAGCTATGATGAATAAAGAGCAAGGAGATGAGTTTAGTTTACTGGTTGCTGGGAACCGTCGCGACTTTGAGATTGTTACGGTGAACTAACTAGCTGCTTAGTAGGCGAAGGCATTTTGCCTATGGGGTGCAGCACATTAATACATTGGCATATCAGCGGGAGTAGGATTGAACAGTTAGCTTCTCTCGTTTTAATAGGAATTATTTTTTAAAGGAATGACTTATGGTAGTAGGGCGTAAATTAGCATTTCTATTGACTGTGTCGCTTACAATGACAGGGTGTAATATCGCCAATCATGGCTCATTTGTGACCAGTACTTATCAGGATAAAGCGACTACAGATACTCTCGTCAAATTAGGGCCTATTTTTGGCGAGAGTTGCCAAACCCAGTTTCTTTATCTGTTCCCTATGGGGGACAGTGTTTCCTCTCCTAAGGCCATTGCCGCAGCTAAAAGCGCTATTCAAGGCACGGTGATCATCACCGATGTGACCATAGACGATTCTCTGTCATTTGGTATTGGTTACTCTGAGCAATGCATTAAGGTTCAAGGTATTGCCTATGGTAAAAAAGTGAAATAAAACTGGATTAAACAAACAGAACTTAGGCCGTTCTGTTTGTTTCTATTTTGCTGCTATATCGACGCTTATCAGTGTTAGCACTTAGCCTTGTTCGCGATTAACTCTCAAGACATTGAGGCTTTCCTGCTTGATAACAGCTTGGTTGTCTTGGACAAACGGCGCCTCTCGCACAAATTAATCTTGCCTCGTTTTTAATGCCTCTCTCTATCCAATTGATATTAAGGATTTTAGCCACGCTCATTAGATTTTGTTTAATATTACTCGGCATCTCTACCGTTCCATTATTTGTTGCGCAAGATTGTTTTAGCTCGGCAGCAATGCTTGCTGCATCACCGCCTTGAGCATCAATTGCAGGGTTAAGATCGATACCCGCACATAAAACGTGATTATTACCCGCCATATCTTTAATTTTTATCGACTCACAACAATAGATCCTTGGCTCATCAGCAACATCAAGTATCGATATCTGCGCCGATGTCCCGACTTTAGGTTCGTTGATCATTCGAAATACGGCCCAGTGTTGGCAGGGATCTTCTACCACGCGCATATTCCCCCAAGGTAGAGGAATACCGTTACCACGATAGACAGCTTTTAGTTTGCCTGGCGCGTAGGCATCGAAGTAATGCCAATGAGGGTAAGGCGACACCACGGTCATTCGTCGCATTGCCACAGAAGCGGAAACGCCTATGGATTTGTTAACATCGATCTCATAGCCGTGTCGATCCAAGAGCTGTCTGAAAGGCACTCTAGGGCAGAGCAGTGCTCCAGCAAAAAAACTCGATTCGAAGTCACGCCATGCATGTAAAATATCTTGTGCATTAAGCGTTGATGAAGTCGGTGCTGCAGGCTCTTCATGGGCGGCGGTATGGCGTCTTCCGGCGGTTAAGACGCATTTTAACCCATCTTTATTATGCAGGACGCAATGGCCAATATGCACAGCCAAATCGTACTTAAGCCGTGTGGGAAAAGACTTGAGCATCTTGTTTAAATAGATGGTGGAAGGCGGTTCAAAAAAAGAGGTGACAACATGGGTGGTGCTAACTCCCATCTCATCAACGACCTCCTGAGGCGTTCTATCGATCCACTTTAATTTGAGTTCTAGTGATTTAGCAATATCTTTAAGATCATCTATCGCAAGCGGCAAGCGTTTATGTCCAACCTCTTCGGCAGCGCGCTCAAGATCAGGAAAGTGGTTCTGGTGGTGCTCTTGATGGGCACGAATTAAGAGGTGAGCAAACTCCCTTCCTGTGGTACCCGTTTGTGACAGCATTTCTGGGATCGCAATCTGTAAAATGTCATTGGAAAAAAGAAAGCTTGGCTCTAACGCCATTCCACTTATACCACCACGGCGTCCTTTATTAGGGGTAATTGCATCATCTTCGGGCACATCATCTAGAAACCAATCTATCTCTTTTTGAAACACCGCGGCGATGACTGCAAGCATGCCTGCGCTAGGTACACGCTTACCACGCTCAATCATGGATAAGTAGGATACAGAGGGGGCTGATTCGGGATCAACACGTACGCAGCGCGCAGAGAGATCTTCCATCGTGAGGTGATTTCTCTTCCTCAAGTTACGGATCTTTGTGCCCAAGAAATGTGACTTTCTGATCAAGCTCTGATTATTTTTCATTCTGTAAAATTCACAATGTAAAATTTTTATTGTGAAATTGTAATGAAAATTACTCTAGACTACAAATCAAGCAATCAAGAAATAGTCTCGAACTCGATTGTGACAACTACAGATAACGACCCGGAATTTCAAAAGTAGAGGATAGGGCCATGGATATATAAA
>NZ_BPET01000037.1 GCF_019654915.1 Shewanella sp. MBTL60-007
ACCCCCTAATATTGCGGGGAGAGTCACGTTTTGTGTTGAGTTTTGCATGATATTTAATTTATCTATGTTGCTAAATTATTAACAGTTGCTAAGTCTATTTAGCAAAAACAATTTTGAAACAAACTTTGCGATGTTTTTTTTTAGTTTGTATAGTGCCCTGTGAAGAAGGTGTTAGTGTTAAAACAATTAAAAATAAGATTATCTAATTATAAAAACTAACGATAAAAACAGAAGGCTCACTAAATTCGAAGAGTCAATTAATCAGGGATAAAAAATGCGAATTCATTCAATACTAACTAAAAAGCATTTGTTAGCCATTGGCTTAGGCTTAGCTGTGGCGGGTTGCCAGTCACAACCAAAGGTAGAAGAATCTGCGGCTGCCGTTACGAGTAATGCTAGTGGTGTGGTTGAAACGATCCATGGCGTAGAGGTTGCTGATCCATATCGCTATCTAGAGGTTGAGTCCAAACAGACCCATAAATGGGTTAGTGAACAACAAAAAGCGGGCCATGCCTATTTGGCTAATATTGAAAACAAGCAAGCCATTGTTGATCGAATCACTGAGCTTTGGAATTTTGAAAAAATTTCAGCACCGTTCGAGAAGGGGGACAATACCTTCTATTACCGTAACGATGGCTTGCAAGCGCAATCCGTGCTTTACGTTAAGAGTGGCGATGGTGAGGCAAGAGTCGCTCTCGATCCTAATAGTTTTTCTGATGATGGAACCGTGGCTTTGTCAGGCGTGTCGGTCAGTGATGATGGTAAAACCTTGGCTTATGGGATCTCTAAGTCAGGCTCAGACTGGCAAGCATGGCACTTTATCGATGTCGCTACTGGTAAGAAGTTAGCCGATGAGCTTGACTGGATAAAATTCTCTAGCGCGGTTTGGAATCACGATAACACTGGCGTCTACTATGCACGTTATGATGCGCCGGAAGGCGGCAACGCTCTAGCCGATGTTAACTTTAATCAAAAAGTGTATTTTCATAAGATCGGCAGCGCGCAGAGTGACGATACTTTAGTTTATGAAAGACCGCAGAATAAAGATTGGGGTTTTGGTATCGAAGTCTCGGAGAAGGGTGACTACTTGTTGCTGTATATTTCTCAAGGCACTGACAGTCGGAACCGTTTCTTTTATAAGTCATTGACTGATCCACAAGCCCAAGTGGTCGAACTAATCCCTAACCTTGAAGCTGAGTACAATTTTATCGGCAACGATGGCTCCGTTTTTTATTTTAAAACCGACTATAACGCGCCCAACGGTAAGGTGATTGCGGTTGATGTCAATAATAGTGGTAAAGATAATTGGAAGACGATTGTTCCTGAGCTTAAAGATCCAATTAGTAACATCGCTATCGTTAACGATCATATTGTGGTGAGCTATCTGCATGATGTATTAGGTAAACTGACAATTTACAATATGAACGGCGATAAGCGTCAAGATGTGACGTTACCAGGTAAAGGCAAGATTGCAGGTCCTTACGGTAAACGCAGCAAAGACTATTTCTACTATGTTTATAATAGTTATGTGCAGCCACAAACGACCTATAAGTTTGACTTTAAAACCGGTGAGTCGAGTATTTACTCAAAGCCTGAAGTTTCATTTAACCCAAGTGATTACACCTCGGAACAGGTCTTCTATACCAGTAAAGATGGTACAAAAGTGCCTATGATGATCTCTTATAAGAAAGGGATGAAAAAAGATGGTCAAAACCCAACTCTGCTATATGCCTACGGAGGTTTTGCCATTTCTATGACGCCGCGTTTTAGCCCTGCCAACATTGCATGGATGGATATGGGAGGGGTCTATGCTGTGCCAAACCTACGTGGTGGCGCCGAGTACGGTGAAAGCTGGCACCAAGCGGGGATGTTTGATAAGAAGCAAAATGTGTTTGATGACTATTATGCAGCAGCGGAATACTTAATCGATCAAGATTATACCAACTCATCAAAACTTGGAGCTTATGGTCGCAGTAATGGCGGTTTATTAATGGGAGCAACATTAACGCAACGACCTGAGTTGTTTGCCGCTGTTTTGCCTGCTGTTGGCGTTTTAGATATGTTGCGCTTTCAGAAATTTACCATCGGTTGGGCATGGACTAGTGAATATGGCAGCGCTGATAACGCCGAGCAGTTCCCTGCACTCTATGCTTATTCGCCATATCACAATGTAAAAGCTCAGGCCTATCCTGCGACTATGGTGATGACCGCCGATCATGATGACCGTGTTGTGCCACTGCATAGCTTTAAGTTTGGTGCCATGATGCAGGAAAAGCAGCAAGGCGATGCCCCTGTAATTATGCGAATTGAGTCAAAAGCGGGTCATGGTGCGGGTAAGCCAACTTCAATGAAGATTGATGAGTTTGCCGATATCTACAGCTTTCTATGGCATAACTTTGGACTACAGATCCCGGCCAAAATTACTGAGTAAATAAAATATGTCAATTTAAAAAGGGGAGCCTCGGCTTCCCTTTTTTGTTTCTCTAGCTAATTTGAGCTTATGCTTTCCACATGAATTATGGCCTTGGATATATATGCAACTAAGATGAAAGTCGATTAACAAAATTTTATGAAGAAGCGCATTGCTTATCACATATCGCGATTCACAATTGCATACCTACTAGGTATAGTAGGCCTCTATTTTATCTCATCAATTGGCAGTTGCTGTTTATGTTTCGTTGGCCTATTTCGGTTTACTATGAAGACACAGACGCGGGTGGTGTTGTTTATCACTCAAATTACTTAAAGTTTTTTGAGCGCGCACGAACCGAGTGGCTGCGTGCTATGGAGATCAGTCAAACAGCCTTATTAGCCCAAGACACTGCGTTTGTAGTTAAACGTGCAGAATTGGATTTTTGTAAGGCTGCACGCTTTGAACAGAACCTTATTGTAGAAACTAAGGTCATAGAACTTAAGAAGGCCTCATTGGTATTTGAGCAACGTTTAATCGATGAACAAGGTGTGGTGTATTGTGAGGCTGACATTGTTGTTGCCTGTGTTGCACTATCACGTATGAGACCCAAAGCCATTCCCCAACATATTGCGCAGGAGTTTAAAGGTGGAAGCTGATATTTCTTTTATTGGATTATTTTTACAAGCAAGCCTATTAGTTAAGTTAGTCATGCTGACATTATTAGGCTTGTCGATTGCTTCTTGGGCGGTGATTATTCAGCGTCGCCGATTGTTAACAGCTGCAAAGAAAGAAGCGCTCAAGTTTGAAGATAAGTTTTGGTCGGGTGTTGACTTGAACAAGCTTTATCAAGAATTGTCAGCTAGACAAGACAGCAATTCAGGCCTGTCATCTCTATTTGTTACCGGCTTTAAAGAGTATGCGCGTTTAAGTAAGTTAAATGGCCGTGTACCTGAGGCGGTTATGGATGGTAGTTACCGTGCGATGCGTGTTTCTTTGTCGCGTGAGTTAGAAAAACTTGAAACTCATCTACCTTTATTAGCGACTATCGGCTCTACCAGTCCATACATTGGTCTATTTGGTACTGTCTGGGGGATCATGAACTCCTTTATCGCACTAGGTGCGGTGGAAAACGCCACGCTAGCGATGGTTGCACCTGGTATTGCAGAAGCTTTGATCGCAACCGCTATGGGTCTATTTGCTGCTATCCCAGCTGTTATCGCTTATAACCGTTTCTCTACACAAGTTGAAAAGATTGAAATGTCTTATGCCAACTTTATGGAAGAGTTTTCAAGCATTTTGCACCGTCAAGCTTACAGCGAGAAGGAACAGGCATAATGCATCAAGGCTACCAGAGGAAGCGCCGTCGTCCGGTTGCTGAGATTAACGTGGTGCCCTATATCGATGTGATGTTGGTACTACTGATTATTTTTATGGTAACGGCACCGATTGTCACTCAAGGGGTGAAAGTCGATCTACCTCAAGGGGCTGCGGAGACTCTGCCTGCCGATAGTAAGCCACCAGTTGTCGCATCGATTGATGCAATGGGTGAGTATTATTTAGATGTGGGCAGCTCAAGCAGCAAAGAAGCCTTAGAGTTAGATGAAGTGGCTGTACGTGTGGGGGCGATTATTCAATTAGAGCCAGAGCGTCCGGTTGTTGTTAAAGCCGACCGCTCCATTCCCTATGAAAAAGTGATCCAACTGATGGTGACGTTGCAAGGAGCAGGCGTACCTTCGGTTGGATTAATGACAGATTCGCCGGAGGACAACTAAGTGGCGGCTAAATCTGATTTAACGCTTCCAGTTGTTATTTCAGCTGGAATTCATATTGGCGTGATAGTTATTCTTGCCTTAGGTGTGGATTTTTCTGAAAAGCCTAAACCACAGCCTCAAGCCAGTGCGCCAGCGGTTCAAGCGGTCGTGGTCGATCAGAAAAAAGTGGCTGAACATGTCGAGAAGCTAAAAGCTGAAAAACGTGAAGCTGAACGCAAAGAGAAAGCTCGCCAAGATGAGGCCGACAGAAAAGTACGTGAAGCGCGAAAAGAGCGTGAGCGCGAACAGGCTCGAATCAAAAAACTTGAGCAAGAACGCAAGCAAAAAGAGATTGAAACGAAACGTGCGGCTGATGAGGCAAAAGCTGCTCAGTTGAAGCAGAAGCAGGAAAGAGAGAAAGCGGCGAAAGCAGAAGCGGAGCGAAAGCAGAAAGAGAAGGAGCGTAAAGCTTCTGAAGAAGCAGCGAGAAAGGCCGAAGAGAAACGTAAAGCTGAAGAAGCGGCTGCTAAGAAAGCAGAAGAGGAGCGTAAACGCAAAGCGGAAGCAGAACGTAAACGTAAAGCGGAAGAGCAAGCAAGGCGCGAGCAAGAGCAGATGATGCAAGAGGCTCTGGCAGCTGAACAAGCGGCACTGTCTCAAACCCGTAATAAGCAGGTTATGACGGAGGTGCAGCGTTATACCTCTATGATCCGCGCGACAATTCAGCGAAATCTAGTGGTTGACGAGTCGATGCGAGGTAAGAGCTGTAGGGTCTTCATTCGCTTGGCTAATGATGGTTTTGTGACTGCAAGTCAAACACTCGACGGCGATAGTGTTGTTTGTCGAGCCACAAAGGCTGCGATTAATAAGGCGGGAAGGTTACCGGTTTCGAGTGAACCAGATGTCTATAACAAGCTGAAAGAAATTAATTTAACAGTTCAACCTGAGTTTGACTAAAGGAGTCTTATGAAGAATTTGGGGAAGTGGTTGCTGACGGGCCTACTTATTTGCAGTATGCCTGTAAAGGCCGCATTAGATATTATTATCACAGAAGGGGTTGATGCGGCGAGACCCATCGCTGTTATTCCGTTTGTTTGGCAAGGTACAGGCCCTATGCCGTCACAGATCTCAGATGTGGTGATGTCGGACTTAGCGCGAAGCGGGACCTTCAGTCCTGCCGATGAACTGAGTTTGCCACAGCGGGGCATTAGTACTTTGGCTCAGTTTAATGCCTCTGCTTGGATGGCACAGCCTGCTGAAGCCGTGGTAATGGGCTCTGTTAAGCCTTATGGTGGTGATAAGTATTTGGTCAGTTTTGAACTGATCGACTTAGTTAAAGCGCAGCTTCAGTCTGACTTATCTGCGAAAGACTTAGTGATAGATAGTCGTGAAACCGTAATAACTGCCGCACAGTTTCGTCAATATGGTCATCGTATTAGCGATATAGTTTATGAGAAGCTAACCGGTATTCGTGGAGCATTCTTGACTCGTATCGCTTATGTTGTTGTCAATCATGGAGAGAAGTCTCCTTATAAGTTGATGATTGCTGATTATGATGGTTATAACGAGCAGATGTTGTTACGCTCTCCAGAGCCATTGATGTCACCTTCTTGGTCGCCCGACGGGCAGCGTCTTGCGTATGTAAGTTTTGAGAACCGCAAAGCTGAGGTGTTTGTACAAAATATCTACACTCAACAGCGAACCAAAGTGACGAGCTTTAATGGTATTAATGGCGCACCCGTTTTTTCACCTGATGGTAAGAAACTGGCATTAACACTTTCAAAAGATGGCCAGCCTGAAGTATATGTGGTCGACATTGCAACAAAGGCACTTAAGCGAGTGACCAATCATTACGCGATTGATACTGAGCCGTCTTGGTTCCCTGATGGAAAATCACTACTTATTACTTCTGAACGTGGTGGGCGTCCGCAACTGTATCGGGTTTTCTTAGATTCGGGTAAGATTTCTCGTTTAACGTTTGAAGGTGAGTGGAACCTAGGTGGCTCGATTTCACCGGATGGCCGCAGCATTATTTTTGTAAACCGTACTAATGGTAAATTTAATATCGCTCGTATGGATTTAGAAACTCGATTCATGCAAGTGTTAACTAGCACTCGTCTAGATGAATCACCAAGCGTGGCGCCAAATGGCACCATGGTTATTTATGGAACAACTTACCAAGGCAAACAAGTGCTGGCGGCAGTTTCTATGGATGGACGTTTTAAAGCAAGATTGCCAGTCGGTCAGGGTGAAGTTAAATCACCGTCTTGGTCACCATTTCTCTAACTATAAAGATTAAGGATTTAAAAAATGGATCTGAATAAGCTATTTAAAGCCATGTTAGTCGTACTTCCTATTATGGCTATCAGTGCATGTAGCTCTACTTCTGAGTCAGAAACTGATGCAACAAGCTCAACTGAGTCTTCTTCATCGAGTGAATATGCTAACAATGGTGTTGAAACTGGTGGAGTTGCACCTGTATTGACTCCAGAAGAACAGCAGCGCCTTAAGTACCAAGAGTTGAGAAAAGAGCACATAATCTATTTTGACTTTGACCGCAGTTCAGTTTCTCAGCAGTTTGCTGAGGTATTGAATGCACATGGCGATTACTTGGTAGAGCATCCAAATGTACGAGTGATGATTGAAGGCCATGCGGATGAACGCGGCACCCCAGAATATAATATCGCACTAGGTGAGCGTCGTGCTAAAGCTGTTGCTAAATATTTGCAAGGCATGGGTGTTCAGCCAAGCCAAATGAGTATTGTGAGTTATGGTGAAGAGAAGCCGATGGATTTCTCTCGCTCGGATGAAGGTTTTGCGAAAAACCGTCGTGCAGTACTTGTTTATTAATTTTACAGGTAAAAGGTTTACCTTATGAAACATGCCGTATTATCAGCGGCAATCATCCTAGTTGCAGGTTCTGCTTATGCAGCGCCTGCTCCGGTTGAGGATATTGCTGGTGGCTCTACCGATGATAGAGTTGCTCGTTTAGAACGAGTTATTAAAGCTAAACAACAAACTGAGTTTCAAATGCAGCAGCGTTTAGAAACACTTCAACAGGAAGTGTTGGATTTACGCGGCCTAAGTGAGCAGCAGTCTTATCAAATTGAACAGATGTTACAAAGACAACGTCAATTATATGAAGATATCGCTAACCTTTCTTCAAAATCTGCAGCTGCCGTTGTTGTCGATACGACGAGTGCAAGCCCTGCAACGTCATCTAGTCTAGGTGAAACTGCAAGCTATGAGCAAGCGGTCAATTTAGTCTTAAAAGAGAAGAAGTACGAAGCTGCTATTCCAGCGTTTGCGCAATTTATTGAGCGTTACCCCAACTCAAGCTATGCTCCAAATGCAAATTATTGGTTAGGACAGTTACTTTATAATAAGAATGAGTTCGCTGGCGCGACGAAAGCTTTTACTACTGTTGTTGAAAAATACAAGGATTCTGGCAAGCGTGGAGAAAGTTTAGTCAAGCTTGGCATGATTGCAGAAAAGACCGGAGATAAAGCAAAAGCCAAAGCTTATTATCAAAAAGTTACTCAGGAATATGCTAACAGCGCTGCAGCCCGAATTGCATTGCAGCAACTTTCAGCACTTTGATGCTCATTTATTCAGAAAACAAAACCTTAGATTGTTTTTCATGCAAACGAGGAGAAATGGGAAATTTGCGCTTGCATGCGAAGATGAAAAAGGTATTATAGGCGCCCTCGGAGCGAGAGAGTCGCTTGAGGGTATCTTAACCCACAAAGTTAGTATGACTAACTGGTGAGTTAAAGATACAAGTTATACCAGATGGGTCGTTAGCTCAGTCGGTAGAGCAGTTGGCTTTTAACCAATTGGTCGAAGGTTCGAATCCTTCACGACCCACCACTTTTCTGCCAGTGGTTAAACAAGTAGAAAGCAAAACCAGATGGGTCGTTAGCTCAGTCGGTAGAGCAGTTGGCTTTTAACCAATTGGTCGAAGGTTCGAATCCTTCACGACCCACCACTTTTCTGCCAGTGGTTAAACAAGTAGAAAGCAAAACCAGATGGGTCGTTAGCTCAGTCGGTAGAGCAGTTGGCTTTTAACCAATTGGTCGAAGGTTCGAATCCTTCACGACCCACCACTTTTCTGCCAGTGGTTAAACAAGTAGAAAGCAAAACCAGATGGGTCGTTAGCTCAGTCGGTAGAGCAGTTGGCTTTTAACCAATTGGTCGAAGGTTCGAATCCTTCACGACCCACCACTTTTCTGCCAGTGGTTAAACAAGTAGAAAGCAAAACCAGATGGGTCGTTAGCTCAGTCGGTAGAGCAGTTGGCTTTTAACCAATTGGTCGAAGGTTCGAATCCTTCACGACCCACCACTTTTCTGCCAGTGGTTAAACAAGTAGAAAGCAAAACCAGATGGGTCGTTAGCTCAGTCGATTCTTTATCAAAGATAGGGCAGTTGGCTTTAACCAATCATTCGAATGGTTAGGATCTTTAACGAACCACCACTTTTCTGTTAGTGGCTAAACAAGTAGAAGCAAAACCAGATGGGTCGTTAGCTCAGTCGGTAGAGCAGTTGGCTTTTAACCAATTGGTCGAAGGTTCGAATCCTTCACGACCCACCACTTCTTGTTCTATTCTTGAAACACTCCCTCACTTATCTCAAAAATATTCGGTTAACTTACATTCATTAGTCAGTTCAGTCGCGTTTGTTATAGATCATGCAGTTGGCTTTACTCTTAACATCCACATTGGTCGAAGGTTCGAATCCTTCACGACCCACCACTTCTTATTCAATCCTTGAAATACTCCCACTCATCTCTACAGTATCCGGTTAACTTAATACGTTAGTCATTCAGTCGCGTTTGTTATAGGCCATGCAGTTGGCTTTACTCTTAACCCCACATTGGTCGAAGGTTCGAATCCTTCACGACCCACCACTTCTTGTTCTATTCTTGAAACACTCCCTCACTCATCTCAAAAATATTCGGTTAACTTACATTCATTAGTCAGTTCAGGCGCGTTTGTTATAGATCATGCAGTTGGCTTTACTCTTAACATCCACATTGCTCGAAGGTTCGAATCCTTCACGACCCACCACTTCTTGTTCTATTCTTGAAATACTCCCTCACTTATCTCAAAAGTATCCGGTTAACTTAATACGTTAGTCATTCAGTCGCGTTTGTTATAGATCATGCAGTTGGCTTTACTCTTAACATCCACATTGGTCGAAGGTTCGAATCCTTCACGACCCACCACTTCTTATTCAATCCTTGAAATACTCTCACTCATCTCGAAAATATCCGGTTAACTTAATACATTAGTCATTCAGTCGCGTTTGTTATAGGCCATGCAGTTGGCTTTACTCTTAACCCCACATTGGTCGAAGGTTCGAATCCTTCACGACCCACCACTTCTTATTCATTCCTTGAAATACTCTCACTTATCTCAAAAGTATCCGGTTAACTTAATACGTTAGTCATTCAGTCGCGTTTGTTATAGATCATGCAGTTGGCTTTACTCTTAACCCCACATTGGTCGAAGGTTCGAATCCTTCACAATCCATCATTTTTTATACTCAATTTAGTTTCTAACAGACTTTTAGTAAGCCATTTCGGTAACAGGTAATCGATAATAAATTAAATACAGATTCAGTCACGTTAGTTTAAAAAGGTAGTGTGGTTGCATTAGGCTAAATTACCAATTGCTAGAAAGTTTGTGGCCTTCATGAACCGCTAATTCATAGTTAAAACGTTTAATCCCTTATCCTGTTAATCCAGTCGTTACCCTGTTGCTTCGTCCTGCAGCGAGTTTATATATACATAGGTGGATTCTTAGCGGCAAAAATTCTATTGGATAGGCTTCAAGAGATTTTAAATTCTCTCTAATGAACTTCTTTTAACGAGTTAGCTGGGGAGCTTGATTTAGATAACTCAGATATCATTATTGCTATAAGGTGGATGGTTAGCTGCTTGATACGACAACCCTCTCAAAATCACAATATCGTCGTAACTATTTGTTTTTAATATTATAATGTCTTACCGATAACTAGGTGTTAAATGTGGTTATTAGTCTACTGTTACTGCCTCAGCTTCTTTTCTTAACTTATTCCAAACCTCGGATATCTAGCAGTATAAATTTCAACTTAACTAATTGTCTTTTAGAAAATTAACACTTTGCATGATTATTGACTAGTATTTGATTCGTTAAATGCGGATATGGTTAATTAGTATTGGGTGTTCTACCTTGGTCTGATAGACCTATTGCTAATGTTGTAGAGTTGTTAACTCGGTCATATTTTGAAGGGATAATAAAAGTATCTGGGAGAATGGGAATGAAACAAACAAAATTAACAGTATTGGTTGCTGCAACAATTGCAGCGATGAGTTTTAGTGCTCAAGCTGATACGGAGTTTAAGTTTGGTGGATATGTTAAGGCCGACGTGATGTTCAGTGACTACAGCAACGGTGCACCGGGTTCAGGTAGTCTATCTCGCCAATTCTATGTGCCAGGCACGATATACGGTGATGCGAGCAATGGTAAGCAGGTTGTTGACTTTCACGCGAGAGAGTCACGTTTTAATTTTAAAACGTCAACCGATCTTGATGGGCACAAACTTACTGGTTTTATTGAACTTGATTTTATGACCCATACCGATGGTAATGAACGCGTGTCGAATAGTTATTCTCCACGTATTCGTCAGGCATTTGTCAGCTTCGATAATTGGGCTGCGGGTCAAATGTGGACAACATTCCAAAATCCTGGTGCGTTACCTGAGAACTTAGATTTTGTTGGGGCGGCAGATGGTACTCCTTTTGTGCGTCAAACCATGGTGCGTTACACCAATGGTGGCTTCCAGTTCTCAGTTGAGAACCCTGAAACAACGGTCAACGGTTATCGAGATCCAACCGGAAGTCGTATTACGAGTGGCAGTGGTATGGTACCAGACTTTGTTGCTCGCTATAACATGAAGACTGAGGGTGGAATGGCGTTTACGTTTGCAGGTATTGCGCGCCAGTTGAATGTTGAAATGGATAAGGATACAGCGAACCCTATCGATGCTTCTGAGCTTGGCTATGGTGTGAGCTTTACTGGTGTCATTCCTGTAGGGCGGGACGATATTAAAATGTCTGCGACCTACGGTGAAGGCCTAGGACGTTACATGGCACTTAATTATGTGAATGCAGGTGTACTCGATGCTAACGGAGATATTGAGACTATCGAGTCTTATGGTGGCTTTATCTCTTACCGTCATTGGTGGAATGATAAGTGGAGAACGAGTATCACAGGCTCTGGCTTCAAGGCTGAGAACAACATTGACCTGATTGGTAATAATGTCAACAAAGACTCCTATTCAGGTTATATTAACTTACTTTACTCACCAGTTAAGCCATTAACGGTCGGTGTAGAGTATATGTATGCAAAAAACACGAAAGAAAATGGAATGGATGGTGAGTTAAATCGAGTGATATTTTCGATGAAGTACGTTCTTTAACTGAGCAGAGGTCAATAAAGAAGGAGGCATTAGCCTCCTTCTTTATATATGCTTGCAACTTATGATTAGGCTGCAGGCATTAATTCGTTATCTCTTACATACTGCTCAAACTCAGTGCATCCGCCAACATGTTCTTTGTCGACAAAGATTTGTGGGACTGTTTCAACTGGTTTGCCCACGGTTTTTTCAAGATCCGCCTTGCTGATCCCTTCAGCGTGAATGTCCACGTATTTGAATTTAAAGTCATCACGTTTTTCAGTTAGTTGCTCAGCAACTTGTACTGCGCGCACACAATAAGGACAACCTGGACGACCGAAAATAACTACAAACATAATAACTTCCTCAAATTTAGCTTGTGCACTTTATATCATAGCTATTGCAATAGTTCTAATCGATATTAGAGGTCATGTTAATCGTTTAACTGAAAATGAGAGTTTTCGGTTTGGTAACGTCCTTTGTAATCAAAAATGGTTTCCATCAGCTCCCAGCCTTTTTTTCCTTTCTTCAGTAGCAATAAATCTGGTTTCCTGAACAGAGGGGCGTCATCACAGAGTTGTTGTGGTGCTTTATATTTTTTATGTTTTATTCCTGGAATACGGCTATGGGGAAACACAAATAGCGCAAATACTGCGCGGATCTGTGCTGGTGTTTGCATCTTAAAATAGCGGCAGAAGTCGTTGCCATCTAGATCGATATAACGCACGGTTAAGCGAGCCTCTTGCGCTTCTAGGAGCATACTCTGGCACTTAAACAGGTGGTGATGCTTTTGCTGTAGAACTTCTTTTAAACGTTTATCTGGGTCGACTAAAATAGATTGGCAATGGTGACAGACTTTGGCTGCAATATCATTTTCTTCACCGCAATTAGGGCAAGCTTTAGATCGGAAGCGAAAATCACATTGTTCCTTGTGTCCATCTCTTTCTACTAGTGCCTGACATCGGCGGCCAAAGTGCTCAATAATATCGCCATCATTATCGGTGAGTCCCCAGAAGATATTGGCGAAATCGCATACAGGGCAGTGAACTTGCACAGGTTTACACTTGCTATTGGGTTTAGGTTGGCCAACTTCAGGGTAAAACAGATCATAGCCGTTGGCGGCATAATCAATGACAAGACATTCAGCCTTATTTTTATCGATTCTTAGCCCTCGTCCTACCATTTGCTGAAATAAGCTGACAGAGGCTGTAGGGCGCAATATGGCGATAAGATCCACATGGGGGGCATCAAAACCTGTGGTTAATACTGCGACGTTAACTAGGTACTTAATTTGTTTTGCTTTGAAGGCATCGATTAAGGAGTCTCTGTCATCGCGAGACGTTTTTGCTGTAATGAGCGCTACGGCTTCACCCGCAAGTTTAGTGACAATCTCTTCGGCGTGCTTGACCGTGGCCGCGAAAATAATAACACCCTGACGATGTTCTCCAAGTGCGACTAATTGCTTCACAATAGCTGTGGTTGCGCGGCCACAATGATTGAGAATAGAGTTAATCTCTTTTTCATTGTACTCGCCAGTGGTTGACGCGGTTAGCTCACTAAAATCATATTGGGCGCTAAGTCCGTCAAACATCTTGGGTTGACTTAAGAATCCTCGCTTAATTAATGGGCGCATCGGCAGCTCGAATATACACTTCTCAAAAACAGGCCTTTCGGTGTTGCCAATCTTGCCGTGATAGTGGTGGCGATAGATCCAGCCTAAATCTAAGCGGTAAGGGGTCGCTGTTAAGCCTAGCAACCTGAGCTTACTGTTTTTTGATTTAAGGTGGGTGAGCAGTTGTTGATACTGACTATCTTTATCCGGACTAACACGGTGACACTCGTCAATAATCACTAAGCTATAAGGTTCATCGAATTGCCCGGGTTGTTTTGTTGCAGACTGAATGCTGGCAACCACGGTTTTACCGTCTGTGGATTTTTGGTTGAGGCCTGCCGAATAAATCTCTGCCTTTGTGGTAAGTAAACCGACCTTTTCGGCATTTTGCGCAACGAGTTCTTTTACGTGGGTGAGAATGAGTACACGGCCTTTCGCTATTCGTGCAAGCTCGGCGATGACAATACTCTTTCCTGCACCCGTTGGTAGCACGAGAACCGCAGAGTCAGAACTTGCTTTAAAATGGCTAATGGCCGCGTCTACAGACTGCTGTTGGTAATCTCTCAGTTGCACTAAATGAACTCAATTAAAAGCGGTGTTATTGCCGAAATGATCCCATATTTGTTTCAATGCGATAAGTAAAATTTTGGCAGATCTTAATATTGTTGCTTTTAAGGTGAAAAGGGGGCAAAAAAAAGCCCCTCAATGAGGGGCTAGGGAGTCGAACAATAGAAATTGTTAACAGGCAGAGTGTTTATTCACTGCGGTTTAGACGGGTCTCAATCAATGTATCGATAACGGCAGGATCTGCTAGTGTCGATGAGTCGCCTAAATTGGTCACCTCATTAGCCGCAATCTTGCGAAGGAAGCGTCGCATGATCTTGCCTGAACGAGTCTTTGGTAGCCCGCCAGCCCATTGAATAAGATCTGGCGTTGCTAGCGCACCAATCTCTTTTCTAACCCACTGACGCAGCTCTTGACGCAACTCTTCGGTTTCAACGGTGCCTTTGGTTAAGGTTACATAGGCGTAGATCCCTTGTCCCTTAATGTCATGTGGGTAACCTACTACTGCTGCTTCGGCGACAAGCTCATGAGCAACCAATGCACTTTCGACTTCAGCTGTACCTAAGCGGTGACCTGATACGTTAATCACGTCATCGACGCGACCGGTGATCCAGTAATAACCATCGTCATCACGTTTAGCGCCGTCGCCAGTAAAATACATGCCTCTAAAGGTTTTAAAGTAAGTCAATACAAAGCGATCGTGATCGCCAAATACGGTGCGCATCTGTCCCGGCCAAGAATCGAGGATAACTAAGTTTCCTTCGTTAGCGCCTTCGACGATATTACCCATGTTGTCGACAAGGGCGGGTTGGACCCCAAAGAATGGGCGAGTTGCTGAGCCTGGTTTGGTATCAGTGGCACCCGGCAGCGGGCTGATCAAGATGCCGCCAGTTTCTGTTTGCCACCAAGTATCAACAATAGGGCACTTTTCATGGCCGATAACATCGTTGTACCAGCGCCATGCTTCAGGATTAATTGGTTCACCCACCGAGCCCATAATACGCAATGAGCTACCGTCAAAGCCTGCAAACTGGTCTTTACCTTCAGCCATTAAGGCGCGAATAAGCGTAGGTGCCGTATAAAGGATATTGACTTTATGGCGGTCAATCATCTCCCCCAAACGCGCTGGACTTGGATAGTTCGGTACGCCTTCATGGATAAGCACAGTCGCGCCGTTGGCTAAAGGCCCATAAACCATGTAAGAGTGACCAGTGATCCAACCGACATCCGCTGTACACCAATAAACTTCATTTTCTTTATAGTCGAACACATACTCATGGGTCATAGCGGCATAAACCATGTAACCACCTGTGGTGTGTAACACACCCTTAGGGTTACCTGTAGAGCCTGAGGTATAGAGAAGGAACAGTGGATCTTCCGCCCCCATCTCTTCGGCAATACAGTGCTCTGATGCAGTCTCCATTAATGATTCCCACCAGATATCACGACCTTCAACCCAGTTGATATCGCCGCCGGTTCGCTTCATCACAATAACCTTTTCGATGCAGTTAACATCTGGATGCGAAAGGGCTTCGTCGATATTGGCTTTTAATGGAATGATCCGGCCACCGCGTATGCCTTCATCAGCAGTGATAACGACTCGTGAATTACCGTCGATAACACGAGAGGCGATAGAATCAGGTGAAAAGCCACCAAAAACAACTGAATGGATAGCACCGATACGAGCACAGGCAAGCATGGCAATAGCAGCTTCAGGTACCATAGGCATGTAAATAGTGACTACATCGCCACGGCGTACGCCCTGACTGCGCAGCGCATTAGCGAACTTACATACTTCAGTGTGCAATTCGCCGTAGGTCAGTGTGCGTTGATCGTTTGCATCATCGCCTTCCCAGATAATGGCCAGTTTGTCGGCATTGTTTTCAAGGTGCCTATCTAAACAGTTGGCGGATGCGTTGAGCGTGCCGTCATAGAACCACTTGATAAAGAGGTTGTGGTCATCGAAAGAGGTCTTCTTTACCTTAGTAAAAGGTTTAATCCAGTCGATACGGTTACCGTGTTCTCTCCAGAAACCTTCTGGGTTTACAATCGACTCCTGATACATTTTTTTATATTGTTCATCGTTTACAAGTGCGTTTGCAGCGATTTCACTTGGTACTTTATAGAGAGACTGCGTGCTCATTGGGCTTCCCTTATCTAATAATGCGTAAGCTGAGTATGGATTGGGAGAGGGGGCTTTCTCTATTAGACCTTGGTCTAGTAATTAAATATCCTTATTTTTTAGTTGCTTGTAATTTCAATTCGGCTGGATTTCATTCGTTTTTTACCGCAAAATAGGTTAAAAAAAGAGAATTCTATGAACTTAACCGTGTTGGTTGGCTCCATTGCCATCGTTTATGTGTTGCTGTTGTTTCTTCTCGCTTGGGGCGCGGAGCGATGGTTTGGCGGGATCACAAAGCGGATCCAGACTTGGGTCTACGGTCTGAGTCTAGCCGTATACTGCTCTTCATGGAGTTTTCTTGGTACCGTTGGTCAGTCGGCGCAAGACTTATGGTCATTTCTCCCAATCTTTATCGGCCCAATCCTAATTTTTACACTTGGCTTTAGCTTGCTACGCAAGATGGTGATCGTGTCAAAAGCGCAAAATATCACCTCTGTTGCCGACTTTATCGCTGCTCGTTATGGTAAGTCTCAGCTTCTAGCTGCGATTGTGACGCTTATTGCCCTGTTTGGGATCATGCCTTATATCGCACTGCAGTTGAAAGCCATGGTGTTTAGTCTTAACCTTTTCCAACCCGATGGTGCCTTGTTTGATGGTGCGGTTGTCTCTCTGATTATTACAGCTATCTTGGCAGTGTTTGCCATTCTATTTGGTACTCGTAAGCTTGATGCGACCGAGCATAATCCTGGGATGATGCTGGCTATTGCCTTTGAGTCGCTTGTAAAACTTGGGGCATTCTTACTTGTAGGAATCGTGATTAGTTTTGCTGTGTTTGATGGCTTTGCTGATATTTGGCAACAGGCCAACGAGCGAGAGTTAATTAATGCCCCTAATATCCGTATTGAATCGCTGATGCCAGAACTATTAGTGGGAATGGCTGCTTTTTTGTGTATGCCACGTCAGTTTCACGTGATGATGGTGGAGTGTGAGAATGAGAAAACCATCTTAAAGGCGCGTTGGTTATTTCCTCTCTATCTGCTGTTGTTTGGCATATTTGTCGCTCCTTTGGCTCTGGCTGGCAAGTTATTGCTGGGCGATGCTGTGGCCGCTGACACTTATGTGATTAACTTGCCACTCGCGCTTAATCAGCCTTGGCTTGCCGTTGTCGCGCTCTTAGGTACACTTTCGGCGGCAACTGGCATGGTTATAGTCGCGGTGGTGACCATTAGTGTCATGGTGAGTAATGAATGGCTGGTGCCATTGATGTTGCGCACAGGGCAAATTAAAGAGAAAAATTTTAGCCAGTTTTCACAGCTACTATTAAATGCGCGGCGTCTAGCGATTATATTAATTCTGGGCTTTGGTTATTTCAGTTATCTTTCCTTTATGGATAACGATTCCTTGTCATCGTTAGGAATGTTGTCTTTTGGTGCCTTTGCACAGCTTGCTCCAGCGCTGATAGGTGGTATGTATTGGAAGCATGGCAATCGAGGTGGCGTATTTTTGGGTCTTGGTGTTGGCTTTAGTTTGTGGTGTTATATTTTGTTGCAGGGGGCTGTCAATTCTCCTGCAATTGTTACCACAGAATTTGCACTGCTTGATTCAATTACTCCTAATGTGCGCGACATTTTAATTGCGTTGTTGGCAAATTGTGCTTGCTATATGTTGGGCTCAGTTTGGTTTAGAGCAGGAGTTGCCGAGCGTATGCAAGCGAGTGCTTTTGTGACGCCAGGTCAACTAAAAAAAGATACCAATCGTAAAAGTGCGCCTGTTTCACAACAGGATTTACTTATTTTAGCCAGTCGCTTTGTTAGCCCAACACGAGCTTATGAAAGTTTTTCTGCGTTTTCCGAAGAAGCAGTCAAAAGTGATAGTTGGCATAAGGCTGCATCGGCAGAGCTTATCGCTCATACCGAACATATGTTAGCTGGCGTCTTGGGCGCATCTAGCGCCTCTCTCGTTCTAGATTCCGTACTCCAGGGGCGTGATTTGGCCCTAGATGAAGTGTTCAGTCTAGTCGATGAAGCCTCATCGAAGATTATCTTAAGTCAAGATATGTTGCGTGGCGCGATTGAGCATGCCTATGAAGGCATGAGTGTGGTCGATAAAGATCTAAACCTCGTCGCATGGAACTATAAATATGCTGAGCTATATGACTACCCAGAAAACTTCCTTCAGGCTGGAATGCCTATCAGCGATGTGGTGCGTTTTAATGCTAGCCGTGGTTTTTGTGGAGAGGGTAAGGTAGAGGAGCAAGTCGAAAAGCGGGTACAGCATATGCGTAATGGCACGCCTCATGTATCTGAGCGACAACGTAAAGATGGCAAGGTGATCAAAATTCAAGGTAACCCTATGCCTAGCGGTGGTTTTGTAATGACCTTTACCGATATTACTCAGTATCGTCAGCAAGCGAAGGCACTGCAGCAAGCCAATGAGACATTAGAAGCCAGAGTTAAAGAGCGTACTTATGAGCTATCTATGCTCAACAGCCAACTTTTAGAGGCAAAGGCCCAAGAAGAAAACGCTAATGCTTCTAAAAGTCGATTCTTGGCAGCAGTGGGTCATGATCTAATGCAACCTTTAAATGCGGCTAGGCTGTTTACCGCCTCTTTATCTCAGTACCCAAATCTGGATCAGGAGGGAAAAACGACTCTTAACCATGTCAATAGCTCGCTGAAAATCGCGGGAGAGTTACTTACCGACTTACTTGATATCTCTAAGCTTGATTCCGATATGGTGGAAGTTAATCGGCGTGATTTTGCCATTGCCGATTTAATCGATGGCTTAGCCGTTGAGTTTGATGCTATGTCCAAGGATTGTTTGATTAAATTCAGTTTTGTTTCTAGTTCGGTAACCATCAACTCAGATCCGAGTCTACTGCGACGTGTATTACAAAACTTCCTGACCAATGCCTATCGATATGCTAAAGGCAATAGAGTCCTGTTAGGTTGTCGTCGGCGTGGCGAAGATCTTGAAATACAGGTGATAGATACAGGCTGCGGTATCGATGAGAGTGAAACAACGGAAATTTTTAAAGAGTTTAAGAGACTTGATAACCCACAGAGTAAAAGTGTGAGCGGTTTGGGGCTTGGCTTGGCGATTGCCGATAGAATTAGTCGGGTGTTATCCCACGAGATCAATGTGAGTTCAGAGCTTGGAAAAGGTTCGATATTTTCAATACGAGTGCCCATTGGTAAAAAGAATACTGCACCTAAGCCTAAGAAGGCTCCTTCACTATTACAGCCACTGGCAGGAGTAAAGGTTCTGTGTATCGATAATGAAGAGGCCATTTTAGCAGGGCTTGAGAGTTTATTGAGCCGTTGGCAGTGTGAGGTGATTTGTGCAAATGATCTAGCTGATGCGCGTATAAAGCTCGGATTGAAAGGGGTTGCACCAGATATCGTTCTCGCCGATTACCATTTGGATAATGGCCAAAATGGCGTTGATGCGATGGATGGGATCCGCAGCCTATACGGAGAGCACTTGCCTGGTATTTTGATCACCGCCAATACACAGAAAGAGTTGATTGACGATATGCAGCGCCGTGGATATCACTATATGGCTAAGATGGTGAAACCTGCCGCATTAAGGGCATTAATCTCAAGTTTGGTGAGAAAAGGTTAAAGAGTGTGTGATTACGACATAATAAAGAGGCATAGTCTTTATTATGTCGGCTCAATATTATTCAACTTTGACCGGCGTGAGTCCTTGATCACGTGACTCTACAGCGGTTTCGAGATCAAAGCCGCTCATCTTCCAGCTTTTTGCTTCTTCAGGATTGAAGGATTGGTTTTTCCAACTTTGTGCACTGTCTAAGTTGAATCCTTGTTTAGCCCATGCGCTAGATTGCTCTGCATTAAATCCCGCACCTTTCCAAGCCTGAGCTTGCTCAGCATTAAAGCCAATCTCTTTCCATGCTGCAATGTCTCTTTCAGACATGCCTTTCCAAGTTGCAGGGGAAGAGGCGCAAGCACTGAGTACTAAAGCGATGAGTGCGATACCAAGTTTTTTCATATCACTTTCCTTTGTTATTCAATGATTTCTAGTGGCTTTC
Organism: Shewanella sp. MBTL60-007; assembly: GCF_019654915.1. Lineage (GTDB taxonomy): Bacteria > Pseudomonadota > Gammaproteobacteria > Enterobacterales > Shewanellaceae > Shewanella. Next base: position 19,954 of record NZ_BPET01000037.1, read on the forward strand.
TAAGCCGGAGTGTCACGATTCGTCGACGGCCTAAATCGCATGATTGAGCATTTGATTATGTAGACATTCACTATTGAAGATAGTCGTTGAATATAGACTCGACAAGTGGCTATTGGCATTAGAGTAAATGGAAATCCCGTTAAAAAAGGAGAGAAGAGTGTTGAGAAAATATGGAGCTTTATCGGCCTTTTTCTCAAGTCTTGACCAATGTTGTTTCTGATGGATATACTGAACAAATAGTCTTTAATGTAAAAAATTTAAAACAAGAAGTAAGCCATTACTCAAAGGGAATGAAGATGTCTGAGCCACGCTGCAAGTCTTATTACAATGCCACCATTAACGAAGAAACCAATTACCCAGAGTTAGAGGGGGAGCTTCGTGTCGATGTTGCAATTGTTGGTGGCGGTTTTACTGGCGTAGCAACGGCGTTAGAACTTTCAGAGAAAGGTTATAAGGTAGCCTTGCTTGAGGCCAATAAAATAGGCTGGGGCGCAACTGGACGTAATGGCGGACAAGTCACGGGAAGCCTTTCAGGTGATGAAGCTATGACTAAGCAGCTTCGCAAGCGTATTGGCAGTGATGCTGAACAGTATGTGTGGAACATGCGTTGGCGTGGCCATGAGATCATTAAAGAACGGGTAAAAAAATATAATATTAGCTGTGACTTAAAGTATGGTCATCTTCATACCGCTTATAAAACAAGCCATTTAAGGGAGCTTGAGAAAACCTATGCTGAAGGCTGTCAGCGTGGTATGGAAAGCGACTTAGCTATGCTCACTAAGCCTGAGTTAGATGAATATATTGGCACCCCCTTATATCACGGTGGACTGCTTAATAAGCGTAATATGCATCTGCACTCGGTTAATCTCTGTATTGGCGAGGCGAGGGCGGCAGAATGTCTAGGAGCATTAATATTTGAGCATTCTGCGGTAATCGACATCGATGATGGTCCATTAGCAACGGTGACGACGGCTAAAGGGAAAGTGCTAGCTAATCGCGTAGTTTTGGCTGGTAACGCCTACCATAAATTAGCCCGTAGAAAATTACGGGGTATGCTGTTTCCTGCATCTTTGGGGAATTGCGCAACAGCTCAATTGCCATCAGAGCTTGCGAAGAGCTTAATTCCAAAGGATGTTGCCGTTTACGATACTCGCTTCGTGTTGGATTATTATCGCTTAACAGCTGATAACCGTTTGATGTTCGGTGGTGGCACTAATTATTCTGGACGTGACTCAAAAGATGTTGCTGCTGAGCTACGACCTGCATTGGAGCGAACCTTTCCACAACTCAAAGGTGTTGAAATTGAATTTGGTTGGACTGGAATGGCGGGGATTGTGCTTAATCGAATTCCTCAACTTGGTAAAGTATCGCCTAATGTGTATTACTGCCAAGGTTATTCAGGCCATGGTGTGGCTACATCTCATATTATGGGCGAAATTATGGCAAACGCCGTAGCTGGCGAGTTGCAAGAGTTTGACTTATTTGCGCAGATGTCTCATTACCGTATTCCACTTAATGAGTGGTTTGGTAATCAAGCATTAGCGCTCGGTATGATGTACTACAAGGTGATGGAAAACTTTCGATAAAGCGACACCGATAGAGTCATATAGATAAAGTTGAGGTATATGTCAGTCATAAAAAAACCGCTGCAATATTTGTCAGCGGATTTTTTACAGTCGAAGCTAGTAAAGTAAGGGGGGAGCCGACTTAGAGGTCGACCTTTTCCATCTCCAGCTGTTGCAAGGCTATTACTGCTTGGGTGCGATTTCTGACCCCAAGCTTTCTAAATATCGCTGTTGCATGGGCTTTAATGGTGGCTTCAGAGACTTCAAGATCATAAGCGATCTGTTTATTAAGCAGGCCTTCGGCAAACATCTGTAGCACTTTATATTGCTGTGGCGTCAGATCCGCAAGTTTACTGGCCATCAGGTTAGTTTCATCTTCATTTATCTCTTGAAGTTCAACGCCTTGAGGTAACCACACATCACCAAATAAAACGGCTTCTAGAGCTTCTGCTAATGTTTCCATCGAAGACGACTTTGGAATGAAGCCGGAGCTACCGTAATGGATTGCGCGACTGATGGTGAGGTTATCTTCATGAGCGGAGATTACAACCACAGGTAAGTCTTGAAAATGAGTTCTTAGGTGAATAAGCGTAGAGTAACCATGGGATCCTGGCATCTGCAGATCTAATAACACCACATCATATTCAATGTCGCTTCTTTCGAGTAGGGCTTGCAGCGCATCGGCGCTATCAGCTTCAAACCATTGGGTATTTTTAAACTCAGACGATAAAGCTTGTCTTAGAGCATTTCTAAATAACGGGTGGTCATCGGCAATAATAATATTTAAATTTTCAGGCTTCATGGCTTTATAAGGTTGTGTTGGTTGCGCGTGAAGATAGTTCAATGTAACAGATAAATGACAGGGGATTCTATGGCTTTAAGCTTGAAAAGTTACTATTTGTTAAAATAAGTTCAGAAGTTAGACTTTAGTCTAAAGTGATAGTGATGAGCTTTTTAGAGATAATGGCAGCGAAATGACAGTAGCAGTTATATAGCAAAGGGCTAAGGTTATAGCCCTCTGTTCTGCTTACGCTTATCGAAAGTGATACTTGTTAATTATGGGGTGGCCAAACAGCGGTTGGCTTTCTTTGTTCATCAACGGCAACAAAGGTAAATACACCACGAATAGCATGCTCTCTCAGATCTTGATACATATCTTCCACGAAAATATTGACTTCAACTTTAATTGAAGTATTACCAACATGGATCACTCGGGCAATGAGCTCGGCTAGAGTACCGGCAGGGATAGGTTTGTTAAAATCGATTCTGTCTGAGCTTACTGTGACTAGGTTTTTGCGGCAAAATCGGGTCGCAGCGATAAAAGCGGTCTCATCCATCCAAGCTAACGCTTCTCCACCAAATAGTGTGTTGTGATGATTAGTAATAGAGGGGAATACTGCTTTAATGACACGGGCTTCAGATTGTTCGATTCGAAGGGCTACATCTTCGGGAAATTGTGAAGGAGTTTGAGTTAAAGGCATACGGCAACCTATGGTTATGCATTTGGAGGCGAGATTATAGTCGATTTTGTAATTTTATAACAGGTTGTCTTGGAGGGGGTCTGAGACGGCTGGAGAGAATGGAGTTCTCTGCTATAAAACACGATAGGTGTAATGTGATATCTCTTGGATTTACGGATCAGCAAGTTTTGTCTACTTGATAAAATAACGGCATAAAAAAACGTACCGACTGATTGAGAGGGTACGTTTTTCTTCTAGTTTTTAAGTACTATTTTTGCTGTAAGCGCTGCATACGAGTACGTGACGCCTTGGCAAGATCACTTAATAGCTTTTCTGAGTCTTCCCAATGAATGCAGGCATCGGTGATGCTTTTGCCGTAGGTTAGCTCTTCACCAGGTATGACTTTCTGGTTGCCTTCTTCGATAAAGCTTTCTGCCATAATACCCGCGATGGCAGTTTCACCATTAACCATCTGCTGAATAATAGACTCGGCTACGTTGAGTTGCTCTTTATGCATCTTGCGGCTGTTACCGTGACTAAAGTCAACAACCATGCGCTGAGTCACACCGACACTATCGAGTTGGGCTGCGGCTTTTCGAATATCTTCAGCGTGGTAGTTTGGCTCTTTACCACCACGTAAGATGATGTGACCAAATGGGTTACCGTGAGTGCGGTACACAGCCATTGCACCATCTTTATCTGGTGAGTAGAAGATATGCGGGGCTTGCGCTGCGCGCACAGCATCAACTGCAATATCGATATTGCCATCGGTACCGTTTTTAAAGCCTACAGGGCAAGAAAGCGCTGACGCCATCTCGCGGTGAATTTGACTTTCAGTAGTACGAGCTCCAATCGCGCCCCAAGTGATCAGATCGGCAATATATTGGCCGTTGACCATATCTAGAAACTCAGTCGCGATAGGCAACTTAAGTTCAGTAATTTGCTGTAATAGGTGACGTGCTTTACGTAAGCCTTTGTTCGGGCTAAAGCTGCCATCTAAGTCTGGATCGGAAATCAATCCTTTCCAGCCAACTGTTGTACGTGGCTTTTCAAAGTAGACACGCATCAAGATACACAAATCATCTTTATATTGCTGGTGGAGCTTAGCTAAGCGCTGTGCGTAGTCTAAAGCTGCTTCAGTGTCATGGATTGAGCAAGGGCCAATAATCACAAGTAAGCGTTGGTCTTCACCATTAATAATGGCTTCAACTTCATGACGTTGCTGAACTAGGTAGTCAGCGGCATCTTGTGTTAAAGGATATTCAGAAGCGAGTTGTGCAGGTGAAATTACCTTACATAAAAGGGAAGTGCGGAGTTCGTCTGTTTTAATGGTCATTCAAAATACCGAGCGTTCGTATGGGCTATCGCCTGATTACCTCGGATTATAACTAATAGTTTGGCTGTGCACAGTGGCAATTGCCTTAAAAGTGAGGCTAATTTTCATAATCGCGAAAATTACTTGGTATGAAATCAAGGCTTTTTAAAAAAAGCCTTGGTTTCTTGACGAGATAAAATGGGTATCGAGATTAGAACATATGGCGCTTTAATCCTGTTTCTTCAAGGATTTTTGTGGCGATCTCTTCTACCGAATGATTAGTAGTGTTCACAAAAGGTATGCGTTCTTTCTTATACATCATTTCGACCTCTTTAACTTCCACACGGCATTGACGTAAAGATGAGTAACGACTATTAGACATACGGCTGTGGCGAATTTCGTGGAGGCGTTCAGGATCGATAGTCAGGCCGAATAGCTTATGTTTATTACGTTTAAGTGCTTCAGGCAGTTTAAGGTTATCCATGTCATCTTCGGTAAATGGATAGTTTGCCGCCTTGATACCAAATTGCATCGAAAGATAGAGACTCGATGGGGTTTTACCGCAACGGGATACCCCCAACAAAATAAGATCGGCTTTATCCATATGCTTCATGGTTTGGCCGTCATCATTTTCCATGGCGTAGTTGATAGCATCGATACGCGCTTCATAACTTTCATTGGCTTTACCATGGGTACGGTGCAGGGCTGGTGCAGCAGCAACACCTAGTTGCTTCTCTAATGGCGCGACAAAAGTGTTCAAAAAGTCATAATCTAAGCCTTCACTGCTATAGATGATGTCTCTGATCTCCGGTTTTACGATGGAGTGGAAAACTAGCGGTCTTTCACCTGTTGTAATAAAACAATCATTTATTTGTGCTTTAACAGCTTCCGCTTTCATTTCTGTTTCTACAAATGGAATTGTAAGTGCATCAAACTCAAGTGGAAATTGAGAAAGAACGGCATGTCCAAATACCTCTGCTGTGATCGCTGTCCCATCTGAGATATAAAATACTTTACGCAACATTTCGGCCTCTTGTAGTAATAAAATTACAAATAAAATTATACATTTACGGTTCTTGCCGTGGAGTGTAAGATGCTGCTGCTCTCGTGTGAAGAGCCACACTAAAATATACTTGCGGAGATAAAAACTGTGCAGCAATACGTACTCTGGTATCAAGAATTAGGCATGGGTGACGTCAACAAGGTAGGCGGTAAGAACGCTTCTCTTGGTGAGATGATTAGCAATCTTTCAAATGCAGGTGTTCAAGTGCCTGGTGGATTTGCGACAACATCTTTTGCGTTCAATGAATTTCTTGAACAAAGTGGACTTAACCAGAAGATATACGAAATTCTAGAAGCTCTAGATGTAGATGACGTGAACGCACTCGCTACAGCAGGTGCACAGATCAGACAGTGGGTTATCGACACCCCATTCCATCCAGAATTTGAGCAAGCGGTTCGCGAAGCGTACGAAAAGCTTAGCTCTGAAACAAATGATGCATCTTTCGCAGTTCGCTCTTCAGCGACAGCAGAAGATATGCCAGACGCATCATTTGCTGGCCAACAAGAAACTTTCCTAAACGTTAAGGGTTATGACGCCGTTTTAGAAGCAACTAAGCATGTATTTGCTTCTTTGTTTAATGACCGTGCGATTTCATACCGTGTTCACCAAGGTTATGACCATAAAGGTGTCGCACTATCTGCTGGTATTCAGCGCATGGTGCGTTCAGACAAAGCTGCTTCTGGTGTTATGTTCACCATGGACACTGAGTCTGGTAACAATGACGTAGTATTCATTACTTCATCATTTGGCCTAGGTGAAATGGTTGTTCAAGGCGCGGTTAACCCTGACGAGTTTTATGTTCATAAACCAACACTAGTTGCAGGCCATAAAGCGGTTGTACGCCGTAATATCGGTAGCAAGCTTATCCAGATGGTTTACTCAGACGATGAGTCTCATGGTAAGCAAGTTAAGATTGAAGATATTGCAGCAGATAAGCGCCGCGAGTTCTCAATTAATGATGCAGAAGTGCAAGAGCTTGCGAAGCAGGCGATGACTATCGAGAAGCACTACGGTCGTCCAATGGACATCGAATGGGCTAAAGATGGTAACGATGGTAAGTTGTACATCGTTCAGGCGCGTCCTGAAACTGTTCGCTCACGTGAAGATGTGCAGTTAATCGAGCGCTATCACCTAAAAACACAAGGTGACGTTGTTTCTGAAGGTCGCGCAATCGGCCACAAGATTGGTAAAGGTGTCGCTAAGGTACTTAAGTCAATCGACGATATGGACCAAATTCAACCAGGTGATGTATTAGTTACTGACATGACTGACCCAGATTGGGAGCCAATCATGAAGCGTGCAAGCGCGATTGTAACTAACCGTGGTGGCCGTACTTGTCACGCTGCGATTATTGCACGTGAGCTAGGTGTTCCAGCAGTTGTTGGTTGTGGCGATGTCACTGAGCGCATTCAAAATGGTCAAGAAGTTACCGTTTCTTGTGCCGAAGGCGATACAGGTTACATCTACAGTGGCCTACAAGATTTTGAAGTGATTTCATCACGTGTAGATTCAATGCCAGAACTGCCAATGAAGATTATGATGAACGTGGGTAACCCTGACCGCGCATTTGACTTCGCTCGTCTTCCTAACGAAGGTGTCGGCCTTGCGCGTCTTGAATTCATCATTAACCGTATGATCGGTATTCACCCTAAAGCACTACTTGAATTCAATGACCAGACTGCTGAACTTCAGCAAGAGATCCACGAGATGATAGCGGGTTATGAGTCTCCAGTTGAATTCTATGTTGAGCGTCTAGTTGAAGGTATCGCGACTATCGCATCGGCATTCCATCCAAAGAAAGTGATTGTTCGTATGTCTGACTTTAAGTCAAACGAATATGCTAACTTGGTAGGTGGTGACCGTTACGAGCCAGAAGAAGAAAACCCAATGTTGGGCTTCCGTGGGGCAAGTCGTTACATCTCTGAATCGTTCCGTGATTGTTTTGCACTAGAGTGTGAAGCGATTAAGCGTGTACGCAATGAGATGGGTCTGAAGAATGTTGAAATTATGATCCCATTCGTTCGCACATTGAGCGAAGCAGAGCAGGTGATTGAGCTTCTTAAAGAGCAAGGTCTTGAGCGTGGTAAAGATGGCTTACGCGTTATCATGATGTGTGAACTACCATCTAACGCACTATTAGCAGACCAGTTCCTAGAGCACTTCGATGGTTTCTCTATCGGTTCAAATGACTTAACTCAGCTGACTCTTGGTCTAGACCGTGATTCAGGGATCATCAGCCACCTATTCGATGAACGTAACGATGCGGTTAAGGCTCTACTTGCCATGGCAATTAAAGCCGCAAAAGCTAAGGGCGCATACGTAGGTATTTGTGGTCAAGGCCCATCAGATCACGCTGATTTTGCGGCTTGGTTAGTTGAGCAGGGCATCGATACTGTATCGCTAAACCCTGATACTGTTATCGATACTTGGTTATACCTAGCTGAAGCTCACGGTTAATATTACCGTGTAGGTTGTTGGCCTAAATGACGTGTTAAATCTGCGCGATTTAACATTTTGTTAAAAACATTAAAAAAGCCGCTATTTAGCGGCTTTTTTTTGTTTATAATGAGCCACAAACTTAAGAATAACAACTGACAGAAGTAATCATGTTACCCAAGTTATCGCATCAGCAGACCCTTGAACCGACCTATCTTTCTTTTTTAACGACCCTTGAAGAGGGGGCTTTTACAGGAGATATCGATACTCGCTACAGTGCTCGTCTTGCACAAGCGACCGATAACTCAGTGTATCAGTTTTTACCTCAGGCAGTGATCTATCCCAAAACGACTCAAGATGTTCAGATAGCACTAAAGCTTGCTAGCCAAGATCAGTTTGCACAGGTAGTCTTTAGCGCAAGAGGTGGTGGTACAGGCACCAATGGCCAGTCGTTAACCCATGGCATTATTGTTGATATGTCACGCTACATGAATCAAGTCCTAGAGGTGAATGCGACAGAAGGCTGGGTAAGGGTGCAAGCGGGAGTCATTAAAGATGCTCTCAATGATGTGCTTCGTCCCCACGGTTTTTTCTTTAGTCCTGACTTATCGACATCAAATCGCGCCACATTGGGCGGCATGATCAATACAGATGCATCAGGAGCGGGGTCATTGGTTTATGGTAAAACTTCTGACCATGTACTTGGCTTAAGCAGCATCCTGTTTGATGGCAGTGAGCTTAAAACTCAGCCATTAAATCATGAACAGCTAGGTAATATTGCTTCAGTTACAGATAACCCCTTGGGTCAGCAGTTAATTTCTAGTATTGCCGAGATCTGTAAAGATAATCGTCAACAGATCGAACAACGCTTCCCTAAATTAAATCGTTTTTTGACTGGATACGACCTGAAAAATGTTTGGGATGACACTTTAGAGCATTTCGACCTATCGCGAATTTTAACCGGTTCAGAAGGCACGCTTGCGGTGATCACTGAGGCAAAGCTTAATATCACGCCTTTGCCCACGTGTCGCATGATGGTTAACATCAAGTATGACTCATTTGAGTCGGCTTTACGTCACGCTCCCGATCTGGTTAAAGCCAATGCCACTGTGGTTGAAACTATCGACTCTAAGGTACTTAACCTTGCTAAAGAAGACATCATTTGGCATTCGGTATCCTCGCTGATCACCGATGTACCGGGTAAAGAAATTGATGGCCTTAATATGGTGGAGTTTGCAGGCTCACAAGCTGATGTTGAGCAGCGAGTCGCTAAACTTGAAGCGATGTTAACGGCTCAAATAGCTCAAAGTGAAGCGGGCTTGCTTGGCTATCAGGTTACATCCGATAAGGCCAGCATCAATACCATCTATGCCATGCGAAAAAAAGCCGTGGGCTTGTTAGGCGCTGCAAAGGGGGCGCGTAAGCCGATCGCGTTTGCCGAAGACACTGCTGTGCCTCCAGAGAAGTTAGCCGACTTTATTTTAGAGTTTAGAGCGCTGCTTGATAGCCACCATTTACAATATGGCATGTTCGGCCATGTGGATGCTGGTGTACTGCACGTGCGGCCAGCGCTGGACATGTGCGATGAGCAAGATGAAAAACTCCTTAAAACGCTTTCCGATCAAGTGGCTGAGCTAACCCTCAAATATGGCGGTTTAATGTGGGGCGAGCATGGTAAAGGCGTGCGCGGCGAATATGGTCCAGCGGTGTTCGGTGAGCAACTATATGCCATATTAGAAGAGGTTAAGGGATTATTTGACCCCAATAATAAGCTCAATCCGGGTAAGCTGGTGGCACCAAAAAATAGTGGTCCTATGCTCTATAACGTTGACAGCGTTAAACGCGGCGCATTTGATAGACAAATTCCAGTTAAAACCCGTGAAGCGTTTCCCGATGTGATGAACTGTAACGGCAATGGTCTGTGTTTTAACTACAGTGCTTATTCGCCTATGTGTCCGTCATTTAAAGTCACTGGCGATCGAGTCCAGTCTCCTAAAGGCCGAGCAGGCTTAATGCGTGAATGGTTAAGGTTGCTTGAGGCAGAAGGTATTGATGTTAATGAGCTTAGTCGCAGTAAGTCTTTAGGCTGGCTACAACGTGCGCAAAACTCCTTAAAAATTGACAAGGAGTATGATTACTCACATGAAGTGATGGAATCTCTAAAGGGATGCTTAGCTTGTAAGGCTTGTTCGAGTCAGTGCCCTGTCAAAGTCGATGTGCCAAAGTTTAGAGCACAGTTCTTTGACCTTTATTATCGCCGTTACTTGCGCCCAGCAAAAGATTACTTAGTTGCAGGGATTGAGGACTCTCTACCATTGATGGCCTCTGCGCCAAGGTTAGTCAATGCGGTTTCTCAAAACAGCCTAAGCAAGTGGGTCATCAAGAAATCCCTTGGCTATGTTGACGCACCAGCGTTGTCGGTACCCACTTTAAAGCAGCGACTCGAAGGACATGCAAGTCGTGGATATGATTTAACAGCGCTACAGCAAATTCCAGAGTCTGAGCGCAGTCAATACGTGTTAGTTGTGCAGGATCCATTTAACACCTTTTATGAGGCTGGAACGGTTTATCACTTTGTGCAGTTAATCGAAAAGCTTGGCTTAAAGCCTGTGTTACTGCCATTTAAACCCAATGGTAAGCCTATCCATATTAAAGGCTTCTTGGATAAGTTCGCGCGCACGGCAAAATCGACCGCCGATTTTCTTAATCAGGTGGCCAAGCTTGATATGCCAATGGTAGGCATTGATCCTGCTCTAGTGCTCTGTTATCGAGATGAATATGCAGAAGTTTTAGGTGGCGCTCGTGGAGATTTTCACGTCAAACTTGCCAATGAGTGGTTATTAGAGGTACTTGAGGGCAAAGCACCTCAAGAGCGCAAATCTGATTCCCCTGGAACGGAGTTTACCTGGTTTAGTCACTGTACAGAATCCACGGCAAAACCCAATACAGCAAACGAGTGGAAAGGGATTTTTGAACACTTTGGTGCAACGCTGCACACGGTGAGTCTAGGCTGCTGCGGTATGGCGGGAACCTATGGTCATGAAGCGGAAAACCTTGAACGCTCTAAAGCGCTTTATGAAATGTCATGGGAGCAAACGCTGACCAAGTTACCTCAATCTCAGGTATTGATCTCGGGTTATTCTTGTCGAAGTCAGGTTAAGCGATTTAGTGGCTTTAAGCCGAAACACCCGCTTGAAGCCTTGTTGTCTTTACTGTAATTGTATGATGTAAAAAACTAGCCACTGGCTAGTTTTTTACTATTTAACACTGCAACATTATGAGTCAAATGCTGAAATAGAAGAGATTCTGATGACATCGAAAAACGCACAGTTAACGCAAGCGACCGATGCAATATCTTCGCTAACCAACGATACGTCTTTATGTAGCGAAGAGGCGATATTTGAAATTAATGCCAATGGCGACTGGCTTTATAAAGATGAGAAGCTGCCAGTTAAATTCTGTAAGTTATTTAGCAGCATTTTAAATCGAATAGATAATCAATATTTCCTCATTACGCCAGTTGAAAAATTACGGGTCATTGTTGCGCAGCAGGCCTTAGTGATAGTGGATTATGAACGCCGCTGCGATGGCCTATTTTCGATTAAATCGAGTATTAATACTGAGCATCTTATTGCAGGCTATGAGCAGTTTATTATCGGCGAAGACAGTATTACCTTGACGCTAGATAGAGGTATTGAGGCCAAATTAAACCGTGCTAGTTTTTACCGTTTTATTGGCGAGTTTGTTGCCTGATTGTAACAAAATCGTACTCGCTAAATAGTTGAGTGTTAAGCCTGTGATTTATAGGCCATTTGGTTGAAACTAAGCAATAAACCTTCTCTAAAACTAGTTTCTTTTGGCGTAAGTGATAAGATTAGATGAAGCCCGAAAGAGCCTTGGAGGTGCTGATTGAATCGTTTGGAGAGCCTAGGTTACTTGGTATCTCATCTTAATGTCGATCTACAAAACTTGTTAGATCAACGTCTTAAAAGATACCAATTAGATATTAAGCTGTGGCCAGTGTTGTTTTCACTCTGGCAAGAGGAGGGCGTGACTCAGACCACCCTGTCTAAGCGTTGTGATGTGGCTAATTACACTATGACTCGTCTTCTCGACCAATTGCAGCAGCAGGGATTAATCACCCGTCATCAGGATGCGGAGAATCGCCGTGCCTTTCAAATATACCTCACCGACAGTGGTAAAGCGCTTGAGCAGGACTTGGTTAGAGAGGCTGAGCGAGTTAATGAAGCCTTTTTAGATAACTTGGCCGTGGATGAGCGAACAACCTTTTTGAAGCTCCTCAACAAGATAAATCGTTTTTAGCCACTTCCCCGAGAATTTATTCGTAACGCTTGCACACTTGCTTTGCCTAGGCTCTAATAATGTGAACCTTTCAAAGGAGTCGTTATGAGAACGCTACTCGTTGCATTATGTGTTATTCCGCTATTAAGCGCCTGCTCAGTTAATATCAATAAATCAAAACCTAATCCTCAACAGACTGCATCTTCTCAAGAGTGTGGTGCCAGTGGTAGCTTCATTCAGTCTATTAAGCTCGCAAGCGGTGCCAGCTTAGTGATCGAAGAGGGGCGCCTAGAGCCGCGTTCCATCGGCAGTGTGACAGTTAAACTCTATCGTGACTTAAATGTTGGAGACTTTGCTGGCGCGGTGAGCTTTGTCCGTGATGGCACGGTTTTAAAAGCACTCTTAATTGAAAACGGCAGTAACAAGCAAAAGTTATCAATTACCACAGTGACAGCGGGTAGCGGAAATTATCAGGCAAGTCAATTAGTTTGCATCGAAGCTGATACTATCAAGCTGTGCTAGCTTACTTTGTCCTGTAAGAGAGCTAGCTGTCATTAACCAAGGGTGAGCAAGAACACAATGACTATGCCAATGGCTAACATGCTTTGTTGGATCTGTTGGCGGCTACGGTAGAGTTCTTGCTTTCCTTGCTTTAGGCTCGTGACCAAGTTGTTTTGTTTGTAAATCCGACAGATGAGTTGTTCCGTCATCGGGTCGAGCAATAGTTGTAATTTAGCTGTTTTTCCATCGTTTAACGTCAGAGAGTATTCACTCTGCTGTCCAAAATTAAGCTTACTCGAAACACGTTTACCGTTGATAAAAATTTGTTCTAATCCGCACCAATCACTGGCTTGCAACTCGATGTCGTCTTGATTGAGGGCATACTTAAAAGTCACCATGGCGCGGCCTCTTTGTTTTTGTTAAGGCCTTAATTCAAGCAGAGGAAAGTGAACTTCGCCAGTGTGGTTGAGTTGATTGTGACAGGCTACTTTTTATCTATTTGTTGAACTTGATAATTGTGGTGACACAATTTTTAAAGATAAAAAAATACCCAGCGATATTAGCTGGGTATTTTTTAGCGTTTCGCTTGTCTATTTTGCCGAATTTATAATGGCTCTTGCCATTTCATCGGCAACGTCACCTGTAGTACGGTTTTGTTCGTCAGATTGAGCAAATATGGTAAGTAAGGTGTTGTAGATCTCTTCAACTTTTGCCGTTGCAGCACTGGCATCGTAGTCTTTTTCAAATGAGACGTTAATGATGCCGCCAGCATTGATTACGTAGTCAGGAGCATACAAAATACCGAGATCTTTTAGCATCTCACCGTGACGCACTTCAGCAAGCTGATTGTTGGCACAACCTGCAACAATCGTTGCCTTGAGTAGCGGGATGGTGATGTCATTGATTGTTGCACCTAAGGCACAAGGAGCATACACATCAACATCTTGGTGGTAGATATCCTGTGGTGCCACTACCGTTGCACCAAACTCGCTAGCCACTCTGTCTAGTGATGACTGATGAATATCGGTGACAATCAACTCTGCGCCTTCAGCGTGTAGATGACGGCATAGGTAATAACCTACATGGCCAACCCCTTGAACGGAGATCTTAAGGCCTTTTAAGCTGTCTAGGCCACGCTGATGCTTAACAGCCGCTTTAATCCCTAAATAGGTACCTAGCGCAGTAAATGGAGATGGATCGCCGCTCTTACCCTCTAAACCTGCCATATAAGGCGTTTCTTGATGGGCAATCATGATGTCAGCGGTTGAAACTCCCACATCTTCGGCTGAGTAGTACTTACCGCCTAAGGTATGAATACAACGACCAAAGGCTCTAAAAAGCGCCTCTCTATCTTGTACTTTTGGATCGGCGATAATCACTGATTTACCACCGCCCATGGCTAACCCAGCTAGGGCGTTCTTGTAAGTCATACCACGTGATAAGCGTAATACATCAGTGATGGCTTCATCGTCAGACTCATAGTTCCACATTCTACAGCCGCCAACGGCAGGGCCAAGGTTGGTGTTGTGGATGGCGATAATGGCTTTTAAGCCGCTTTCTTTATCATGACAAAATACGACCTGTTCATGGTCGTCAAAAGAGATGTGATTAAAAACTGCCACTTGTTGATCTCCGCTGTGAGCATCGAATTACCACGACTATATTAATACAGTGTGGTCTGCTTGTTATATTTATTGCAGAACGATAGCATTTAGGGATACTCTCAACAAAGTAAAGATTCGGAAAATTTGAGACCTATCTGGCAATTTTGCTTTCCACTTTACGTTAACGTAAAGTATTAGCTTGATTTGGACGTGATAGCTGTGCAAGGTTTTTGACTGTCTGATAGACAGAAACAAAAATAACAATAAGAAAGGAAGTTTAAATGGCTGAACAAGCAGTAGACCAAGAACAACTAAGACAAGAATGGATTAGAACTCAGTTCCAAAAGGCAAATAAGTTTTTGGCTGAAAAAGGCATCATGCCCGATAAAGTTCACCCTGAGGAAAGCCGCTATTTAGCGCCTTATGTTGCAATCTGGAAAATCGACTCTAAAAAGCCAAACAAGAAAACATTTTGGGTGATGTCAGGTGATCTACCGTCTGATTACGTTGATATTAGTGTTGCGACTACCGCTCGTGACGCGGTGCGTCATTTCTCTATGATGTGGCAGATGAAGGCTGAAAATATTCAGCGCTCAGGTTTAACCAAAGATCCTGCTCAAGCTAAATTTGCTCAGTTATTAGTGTCACGAGCTGAGAGCTTATATAAGATGCAGGCTGACGACTCTATCTGGGGGCCAAGCGCTTAGCTGGGTATAGCAGTCAACAACGATTGATAAGAGGCATCATTAAGATGCCTTTTTTGATCTCCGAGGTTTTGCCAGCATTACTCACCGAAATAGAAGTAGCCTCGATTAAGCAGAGTTAATATGAGTTCTTTTGTTGCTGAGCATTGAAATAAGAGTGCGGCTTGTTGGTTATCAAAACTCAACCTTTGAGTTAATTGAGTGATATTTTCTTCGATATCTTCTGGATATTCAAATGCCTCTCCATTGATAAATACTCGTGATGTGCAGTCGCCCTCGAGTTGTAATAACTTGAGTCCACCAATTCGGTACAAAAGCGCGCCTTGACAGATGTAATCATCAAGCTCTTCTGCGCTGTATTCTTCTTCAGGTTCACACAGATCGAGTTCAAAGCGGTTTTGGCTTAACATTTTTCCAAGCACAGCCTGATAGCTGTTTGGGCAAGCAGCAAACTCTGCAATTAATGCCATCATATGCTGTTGATGTTGAGTGCTTACCTGACTGGCTTGTGTGGGTTCGCTCTGGGAGGTGAAGCGTTTTAGTCCTGTAGCGTTATCGATTAGATTATCGGCGATTTCACTAAATAGCTCTTGCTGACTCGGGGCGCGAAACCCCATGGAGTAACTCATGGCTGTGGTTAACGTTTGACCTTGATGGGGAAAGCCTGGAGGAATATACAGCAGGTCGCCTTTTTCCAATACCACATCGATAATCGGCTCAAAGCCTTCGATTAGAGGCGTGGTCGGGTCATTATTTTTAGGGGCGTATAGCCCTTTGTCACCGACGGTCCAGTGGCGCTCACCCTCACCTTGAATAATAAATACATCGTAGTTATCGATATGGGCACCGACACCACCACCAGGGGTTGCAAAAGAGACCATTAAGTCATCGAAGCGCCAGTCTGGCAAAAAACGAAAAGCATTGATGAAACCTGCTGAGTCTGGGTGCCAATGATTAAGTGCTTGGACGAGTAATTGCCAATTCTTATCGCCAAATTGGTCGTAGTCCTCGAAGGGGCCTTCGATGATCTGCCAGTCGTTCTCTTTGGTTATGACAACCCGCGATGACACACTGTCTTCACAAGCAAGTCCTGCGAGTTCATCAGGAGTAATAATATCTTCAAAATTTTCAAAGGCGTTTTTAATCAATAGCGGCTTTTTTTGCCAATACTGTTCGATAAAGGTTTTTGGAGCGAAATTGAGATGATACATAGATGCTACGGTGCCAGAAGTTGATGAAACAGATAAAAGAAAGGCGTTAAGCCTAAGCTTAACGCCTTATTCGCCCCATTTATAGTCAATGGGCAAACTAATCGCGCGATAGCGCGTTAGTTTAATTCGTCAACAAAAGCTTCAGCACGGCCAATATAGTTAGCGGGCGTCATCTTCTTCAATTCAACTTTCACTTCTTCTGGTAGCTCAAGACCATCAATGAAGACTGCTAATTGCTCACCATCGATACGCTTACCGCGAGTTAGCTCTTTTAGCTTCTCGTATGGCTTCTCGATGCCATAACGGCGCATTACCGTTTGTACTGGTTCTGCTAGGACTTCCCAGTTGCCATCAAGCTCTTTGCGTAGCTGCTCTTCATTAACTTGTAGCTTGCTGATCCCTTTTAATGTTGATTGATAGGCGATCAGTGAGTGAGCCATACCAACACCGAGATTACGTAGCACTGTCGAGTCAGTAAGGTCACGCTGCCAGCGAGATACTGGCAGTTTAGCCGCTAGGTGCTGCATTAATGCGTTAGCAATACCTAAGTTACCTTCAGAGTTTTCAAAATCGATAGGGTTAACTTTATGAGGCATGGTTGAAGAACCAATTTCACCAGCAATGGTCTTTTGCTTAAAGTGACCCAGTGCGATGTAACCCCAAATATCACGGTCAAAATCGATCAAAATTGTGTTGAAGCGCGCTAGAGCATCAAACAGTTCTGCGATGTAATCGTGTGGCTCGATTTGAGTGGTGTATGGGTTCCAGTTGATGCCTAGGCTTGTTACGAAGCGCTGTGATAGTGCGTGCCAGTCAACTTCAGGATAAGCCGAAAGGTGAGCGTTGTAGTTACCTACTGCACCATTGATTTTACCCATGATTTCAACATTTGAAACCTGAGTTAGCTGGCGCTCTAAACGTACTGCAACGTTAGCCATCTCTTTACCAAGGGTTGAAGGTGAAGCTGGCTGGCCGTGAGTACGAGACATCAGTGGTACTGACTTGTAATCTCTTGCTAGCGTCTTGATAGCATCAACAATTTTCTGGCAATAAGGCACAACCACTTGGTCACGTGCTTCTGTTAACATTAATGCGTGAGAAAGGTTGTTAATATCTTCAGAGGTACAAGCAAAGTGAACAAACTCGTCAATAGCAACTAACTCTGCATTATCGGCGATGCGTTCTTTAATAAAGTATTCAACAGCTTTAACGTCGTGGTTGGTGGTCGCTTCAATTTCTTTAACGCGCAGTGCGTCTGCTTCGCTAAAGTTATCTTTGATTTGATCGAGCAAAGCCAATGCAGCTTCGCTAAAAGGTGGAACTTCTTCAATTTCTGGGCAGCTTGAAAGCAGCTTTAGCCAGTTAATTTCGACTTGAACACGGTATTTGGTCAGGCCGTACTCGCTGAAAATCCCTCTTAATGAGGCGGTTTTACTACCATAACGACCGTCTACCGGAGAGATAGCAGTTAGTGCGGAAAGTTCCATTAGAAGCTCCTTGGATGAACTTAGCTTAAAATTATAGGGTGAGGCTTTTCATAGCTGTATCTACTATTGTTTTTCTTGCGAAGACAAGGTGCCTACGCTTGCCTCCTAATTGGCGCCATAGCACTGCACTGCGCATAGCCGACAGCAATAGGGCACGAATTTTTTGTTGTGTTTGGGTACGTTTTAGAAACTCTGGATTGCCAGAGATCTGCAATTTAGGACCAAGCTCACTAATGATGTCGCTATAAATACCGGCAAAATTGGCAATCACTTGCTCGTCGGTGATCTCAAAGTGACTGAGTTGACGATGGATTTGGTTGATACGCTCGCTAAGCATCCCCATGGCATTAGAAGAGCGCGTCAGTTTGCGCTCCAATGCTAAAATACCTACGAGGTAGCGAGTGACCTCAACATCCTTCTGTTTTTCATCGCCAAGCTGACTAACTATTAGCTCATAGCCTTTGCGCAAAGCAAATTTATCAGGATAAACATCGCTGGTGCTCTCTGGATTGGTGACCAAAATTGATTGCAGGCTGGCTGCTAATGCCTCTTTATCTGAGTCACCATGTCTTGCAATATACTGAACTTGGGCCACAGCTTGTAAAATACCCGCAAAGGCCATCGTACGTTCAAACAGCTGATCACTCATTGATTAATCTCTTATTAGTGCGTCAATAATGCCGCCACCAAGACAAATTTCACCATCATAAAATACAGCCGACTGCCCTGGCGTTACAGCTGCAACTGGGTTATCAAACATGACGCGTAACACATCATCGCTGCCATAGGTTACGCGGCAAGGCACATCTTGCTGGCGATAACGGGTTTTAACGGTAATTTGAGCGCCGTCGGCGGGGCCTTTTCTATCAACCCAATGTAATTGGTTGGCAATTAAACCATCTGACATTAGGCGAGGGTGGTTGCCACCTTGACCTACGATTAGCACATTGCGTACAAGATCTTTCTCGACAACATACCAAGGGTCTTCGCTGCTATTTTTCAAGCCACCAATACCTAAACCTTTGCGCTGCCCAAGGGTGTGATACATCAAACCTTGGTGAGTACCGATCACTTCGCCTTCGCTGGTTTCGATATTACCAGGTTGAGCCGGCAAGAAAGTTTGTAGGAAATCGGTAAATTTACGCTCACCGATAAAACAGATCCCTGTGCTGTCTTTCTTATCGTGGGTGATTAGGCCCATCTCTTTGGCGATCTCACGTACTTCGCTCTTTTCTAATTCACCTACAGGAAATAGCGAACGAGCAACTTGCTCGTGGCTTAAGGTGTAGAGGAAGTAGCTTTGATCTTTATTGCCGTCGATACCACGTAGCATTTGGCTAGTACCATCGATATCGCGTCGGCGAACATAGTGACCCATAGCGATATAGTCGGCATCTAAGATCTCATCTGCAAATTCAAGGAAAGCCTTAAACTTAATCTCTTTGTTGCACATGATATCTGGATTCGGGGTACGGCCAGCTTTGTACTCGGCTAAGAAGTACTCAAACACGTTGTCCCAGTATTCAGAGGCAAAGTTAACCGTATGCAATTTAATACCAAGCTTGTCACAAACAGCTTGTGCATCTTTCAGGTCTTCTGCGGCTGCGCAATATTCATCCGTGTCATCTTCTTCCCAGTTCTTCATGAACAGGCCTTCAACCTGATAGCCCTGTTTCATTAACAGGTAGGCTGAAACTGATGAATCTACACCACCGGACATGCCGACGATGACTTTTTTACCAAGATGAGTGGGTTCGATTGACGTCATAAATCCTAAAAAAACCTTTGTGTTTACTGAATATTGCTACGAATCAACAGATCGCTGAATGGCTTATTCAGGCGAGGTGCTGGTTTCAGACCGCGGCTTTCTGCGGGGGCATATTCTATCATGCATTATGGGGCTGGGCTATCTAGCAGGTCTTTATCTTTTGCCTTTATCAACCTTCGGGGTAAATATTAGCGATTCACGGGGGCTGAAAGCGACATTACGGGCGGCTTTCAGGCAGCAAGAACACTGATAAAGCCTAGGTTAGTCATGTTTTAGGCGCTTGTGGCTGGCGAGGCGGTTAAGCCTAGACATATTCATCATCAATAATCTCCAATGGATAGTGCCTACCAGACAAGTAATCCTTGAGAGATTTAAGCACTAAAGGACTGCGATGAGAGTCGCTTAACTGGTCGATTTCATCAAGGCTCAACCACTTGGTCGCATTGATCGCGGGATCCTCTGGCTTTGAAGCTAACGCTTTGTCTAATTTTACAAAAAAGGTATAGCGTACAAATGAGAGGGTGTCACTTGCACGGTACTGGTAGATCCCGACAAGCCCCTGTGGTTGGATAGTTAAACCTGTCTCTTCTTTAATTTCACGAATACAGGCGTCAGTTATCGATTCATCGGCTTCGATGTGCCCTGCAGGTTGATTGTATTTAAGTTGCCCATCAATCAACTCTTCTACAATAAGGTATTTCCCCTGAGCCTCGATAACGCAAGCTACAGTGGTGTAGGGTCTATAACGCTCAGCCATTACGAGTACTTTTTATATCGATTTGTTTAAACTCACCATTATTAAGATCATCTAGACTCCATTGGCCTATTTTATAGCGGATTAATCTTAAGGTTGGAAAGCCAATGTGGGCCGTCATGCGTCGAACTTGGCGGTTACGACCTTCACAGATCTGAATCTCCAGCCAAGTAGTCGGAATATTGGCTCTTTCTCGGATAGGTGGGGTTCTTGGCCATACTTTTGGGTTGTCCATAATTTGGATTTTAGCTGGGAGAGTCATGCCATCCTTTAGTTCAACGCCTAGGCGTAACTTCTCAAGATCCTCATCTGTTGGCACACCTTCGACTTGGGCCCAATAGGTTTTATAAGTTTTCTTTTTTGGTTCAGTAAGTTGGGATTGTAACTTTCCGTCGTTAGTGAGCAGAAGTAATCCTTCACTGTCCCTATCTAAACGCCCAGCGGCATAAACACCGGGTACAGGGATATAGTCTTTAAGGGTTTGCCTACCTTGTTCATCGGTAAACTGACACAACACGTCAAAAGGTTTGTTAAATAGTACTATGACAGGATTGGAAACCGTTTTAGCTTTCGGTCGGCTTCTGCTGTTGGCTCTACTCTGAGGCTTAGCCGCTGGTTTGTTGCTGGCACTGCTGGGAAAGCCTGAAGAGCGAGTCTTGTTGCTTTTTTTTATCGGTGTTTTTTTTGAAAATGGCTGTGTCACGCTGCAATACTTTTCATCTTTGAATGATATTTACCTATTGTACTGCGCATTGGCTATTAGTGGAATTTGAATATTGCGTGGAATGTTTTATGATGTCGGCACCTAAAAAGTGTGATCCGCAACTAATTATTTTTATTTGTGAGAGTTGCGGCGAATAATCTTGTTGGCTTATTACGCGCAAAGTAGCATAAGTTATCATCAATAAAACAAACCGGTAGGGTTAGTTCACAACCGATTTTTTAATCTAAGAAAAACACAATAATTATAAAAATCATAAATTCAAATCAATGTAGGACACAAAATGAACGATAAGATATCAACGATCATCTATACCGAAACAGATGAAGCACCAGCATTAGCTACACTCTCTTTGTTACCTATTATTCAAAAGTTCACTCAAACCGCAGGCGTCGACGTAGAAACTCGCGATATTTCTCTTTCTGGGCGGGTGATTGCTAACTTCCCTGAGAAACTAACCGCTGAGCAACGCATTGGTGATGCACTTGCTGAACTGGGCGAGTTGGCGAAAAAGCCAGAGGCAAACATCATTAAGCTGCCTAACATTAGTGCATCAATCCCTCAACTTAAGGCATGTATTCTTGAGTTACAGAACAAGGGTTATGACATCCCTAACTACCCTGACGAGCCAGCAAACGAAGCTGAAAAAGAGATCCAGGCGCGTTATGACAAGATTAAAGGCAGTGCGGTAAACCCTGTATTACGTGAAGGCAACTCTGATCGTCGTGCGCCAAGTTCGGTCAAAAAGTTTGCACAGAAAAACCCGCACTCTATGGGCCAATGGCTCCCTGAGTCTAAGTCGCATGTTGCTCACATGAGTGAAGGGGATTTTTTCGGTAGTGAAAAGTCGGTCACGGTTGCTGATGCGGGCAGTGTCTCTATTGTACTAAGCAAAGCAGATGGTTCTGAGCTTGTGCTACGAGACGGTATTGCTCTGCAAGCGGGTGAGGTTGTTGACTCGGCTGTGATGAGCAAAAAAGCATTGGTCGAATTTTATGAGCGTGAAACTAATTTGGCTAAAGAGCAAGATGTATTACTGTCGCTGCACTTAAAAGCCACCATGATGAAAGTATCTGACCCAATCTTATTTGGTCATGCAGTAAAAGTTTACTACAAGGATGTGTTTGCTAAATATTGCGAGCTATTTGAAGAGCTTGGTGTCGATGTTAACAATGGTATTGGCGATGTTTATGCAAAAATAGCCACATTACCAAGTGATCAAAAAGCTGAAATTGAAGTTGACTTGGCCGCGGTTTACGCAAATCGTGCTGAGCTTGCAATGGTGGATTCCGACCGTGGGATCACTAACTTACATGTACCAAGTGATGTCATTATTGATGCTTCTATGCCTGCTGCTATTCGTACCTCTGGTCAAATGTGGGGCCCAGATGGTCAGCTAAAAGATATGAAGGCGATGATTCCTGATCGTTGTTATGCAGGTGTTTACCAAGAGACGATTGATTTTTGCATCAATAACGGTGCATTCGACCCAAGCACCATGGGCAGCGTGCCAAACGTTGGTCTTATGGCACAAAAAGCCGAAGAATACGGTAGCCATGACAAGACGTTTGAAATTGCAGCCGCTGGCACAGTGAACGTTGTTGATCAAACCGGTAAAGTTTTAATGTCTCACCAAGTTGAGCAAGGCGATATCTTTAGAATGTGTCAGGTTAAAGATGCGCCTATCCGCGACTGGGTGAAACTTGCGGTTAACCGTTCACGCTTGTCTGCTACTCCTGCAGTATTCTGGTTAGATGCTGCGCGTGCACATGATGCTGAAATCATTAAGAAAGTAGAACTTTACCTTAAAGATCACGACACATCAGATCTTGAGCTTCATATCATGTCACCAGTTAAAGCAACGCGCTTTACATTGGAGCGCGTTAAAGCCGGTAAGGATACCATTTCGGTAACCGGTAATGTTTTACGCGATTACCTAACGGATCTGTTCCCAATTTTAGAGCTAGGTACCAGTGCTAAGATGTTGTCAATCGTGCCACTAATGAATGGTGGCGGCTTATTTGAAACTGGAGCGGGTGGTAGTGCGCCTAAGCATGTTCAGCAGGTTGAGAAAGAGGGTCACTTGCGTTGGGATTCATTAGGTGAATTCCTTGCACTGGCTGCTTCGTTAGAACACCTAAGCCAAACAACGGGCAACGCAAAGGCTCAAGTTCTAGCCGACACCCTTGATGTTGCCATCGGTCAATTCCTCGACAGCAACAAGTCTCCTTCACGCCGTGTAGGTGAACTTGATAACCGAGGTAGCCATTTCTATTTGGCGATGTACTGGGCACAAGCCGTTGCAGCACAAACGCAAGATCTTCAATTACAAGCAGAGATTGCAGAGTTGGCTGAAGCATTGACAAGTAACGAAGATAAGATTGTTGCTGAGTTAAATGGTGTCCAAGGGCCAGCTGTTGATTTGGGCGGCTATTACCGTTTAGATGCGAGTAAAGCCAAGGCAGCGATGTGCCCGAGTGCCACACTCAATGGATTGATTACTGGTTAGTCTAGTGGAGGCCTGTTGTCACATACAGGCCTTCTTTTCTTGAATGTGAAGCAATAAAAAAGCAGAGTAGGATAACTACTCTGCTTTTTTTATCTCTTATCGCAACTTACACCAAGCTAAACAAGTACTTGCTCAATTTTACTTTGAACACATACTTATTTAGATAAGTATTAGTTTGTTGGCGATATTGCTGATGCGTGCATCCCTTTTGGACCTGCTTCTACTTCAAAATTGACTGGTTGGCCTGCTTTTAGAGTTCGATAGCCTTCCATTTCAATGGTAGAATAGTGCGCAAAAACGTCTTCACCGCCAGCATCAGGGCATATAAACCCGAATCCTTTGGCGTTGTTGAACCATTTAACAGTTCCGCTTGCCATACTTCCACTTCCTTCTGTTGTCTACTTCCCAGTAAGATAGTAAAACTTATCAACGAGGAAACTCCTCGCTTAATGAACAGAATGAAAGCTGAATAAGTGGTTGTCAAGGTAAAATTAACAAAAAAGCAACAAATAGTAACAAGTCGTACCTGAAAGTAATTCGATATGATTTGTTGAACAAACAGACAGAGTTACATTATCAATTGGTACAAGCCAAAACTAGAGGCTAATATTGAAATATGAGCAGAACAGAAAATATTGAGCATGTAGAAGAGAGTGTTGAATCAGAATTTAAACGTCCTTCTATGTATAAAGTGATTTTAAACAATGATGATTACACACCGATGGACTTCGTCATTGAGATTTTACAACTGTTTTTTAAGAAAGATGAGCAGCAAGCGACGGAAATCATGCTGGCAATCCATCATAAAGGAAAAGGGATCTGCGGAATTTACCCTTTTGGTATTGCCGAAACTAAGGTTGCGCAAGTAAATCAATTTGCAAGACAAAACCAACATCCGTTACTGTGTTCATTAGAGGAGGCCTGATTTGGCCGAATCTGTAGTTATTTTTTAGGGGGTGCTTATGTTAAATAAAGATCTTGAAGTCACCTTAAACCTGGCTTTTCAGCAAGCCAGAGATGCACGTCATGAATACATGACGGTTGAGCATCTGTTGTTGGCATTAATCGATAACCCAGCCGCACAAGAGGCGTTAGTTGCTTGCGGAGCAAATCTTGAGAAATTAAGAGATGAAGTCTCAAGCTTCATTGAACAAACTACACCTATTATTTCCGATCCTGAGGACGAAAAAGAGACTCAACCGACACTCGGTTTTCAACGTGTACTGCAGCGCGCCGTATTTCATGTGCAATCATCTGGCCGCAACGAAGTTACTGGTGCCAATGTTTTAGTCGCTATTTTCAGTGAGCAGGAGTCTCAAGCGGTTTACCTGCTCCGCACTGGTGATGTAACGCGTCTAGATGTGGTCAATTATATCTCCCATGGTTTTTCTAAAAACGATATCGATACTGATTCAGAGCCTCACCGTATTGAAGATCAAACCGAGACCGAAGAAGAGCGTAGTATCCTGTCTCAGTTTACCGCTAATTTAAATGAGCTCGCTAAGAGCGGTAATATCGACCCGCTAATTGGGCGTACCGATGAAATTGAGCGTTCTATCCAAATTCTATGCCGTCGTCGCAAGAACAATCCCTTGCTGGTGGGTGAGGCGGGGGTTGGTAAAACCGCGATTGCCGAAGGCTTGGCTTATCGCATAGTGAAGGAAGAAGTGCCCGAGGTGATGAGCGAAGCGACCGTATACTCGCTCGATTTAGGTGCATTGCTTGCGGGTACAAAATATCGCGGTGATTTTGAGAAGCGCTTTAAAGGCCTGCTAAAAGAATTGGCGAACGATGAACACGCTATTTTGTTTATCGATGAGATCCACACTATTATTGGTGCGGGCTCTGCTTCTGGCGGCGTCATGGATGCTTCTAACTTACTTAAGCCGCTCTTATCTAGTGGTAAGTTACGCTGTATGGGCTCAACGACGTTCCAAGAGTATCAGAGTATTTTTGAGAAAGATCGTGCACTTGCCCGTCGTTTTCAAAAGGTCGATATCAACGAGCCGTCTGTCGCCGAGACCACTAAGATATTGCAGGGTCTTAAGGCAAAGTATGAAGAGCACCACAATGTGCGTTATACCTTGGCGGCTTTGAGTGTTGCGGCAAGGCTATCTGATAAACACATTAACGACAGGCATTTGCCAGACAAAGCGATTGATGTGATCGATGAAGCGGGAGCGCGTATGGCGATGCAGCCTGCGAGCAAACGTAAAAAGACCATCGGTCAGTCAGAGATCGAAGCGATTATCGCCAAGATGGCGCGTATTCCTGAGAAGTCGGTATCGAGCTCTGATAAGGATATGCTTAAGAATCTTGAGCGTAACCTTAAGATGGTGGTATTTGGCCAGGATCCAGCGATTGAGGGGCTTAGCTCGGCGATTCGCTTGTCTCGAAGCGGACTCGGCGGGGAAAATAAACCTGTGGGTAGCTTCCTGTTTGCTGGTCCCACTGGTGTGGGTAAAACAGAAGTGACGAGTCAGCTTGCCAAATGTTTAAGTCTGAATCTGGTTAGATTCGATATGTCAGAATATATGGAAAGCCATACTGTGTCACGCTTGATTGGTGCTCCACCAGGCTATGTTGGCTACGATCAGGGCGGCTTGTTAACCGATGCGGTGATTAAGAATCCTCATTGTGTTGTCCTGCTCGATGAGATCGAGAAGGCCCACCCTGATGTGTACAACTTGCTGCTGCAGGTGATGGATCACGGTACATTGACCGATAACAACGGTCGTAAGGCTGACTTTAGGCATGTCACCTTAGTGATGACCACCAATGCGGGTGTTCAAGAAACCATTCGTAAATCGATAGGTTTTAAACAGCAAGATCATACCCAAGATGCGCTATCGGAAATCAATAAGGTGTTCTCACCTGAGTTCCGTAATCGACTCGACTCGATTATCTGGTTCAACCATCTCGATATGACCGTTATCGCTAAAGTGGTCGATAAGTTCTTAGTCGAGTTGCAAGCTCAACTTGATGATAAGTCGGTGACGCTCGAAGTCAGTGATGAAGCCCGAACGCTATTGGCGGAGAAAGGCTATGACAAGTCGATGGGCGCACGCCCAATGGCGCGAGTGGTGACAGAGCTTATTAAGCGACCTTTAGCCGATGAGATCTTATTTGGTGAGCTAGAGAAGGGCGGTGTTGCCCGTGTCGATGCCAAAGGTGATGACATTGTGATCACCACCGAGTCACTTGAGAAAGTCGCTCATTAGGCTGATATGAACTGTTAAGGGTCAATAGGTGGCATTCGCTTGTCGTTTATTGGCTCTGGTTCAAAGTGTGATAACAGTATATTACAGACAACAAAAAGCCGGCATTGCCGGCTTTTTAATATACGTTATATAGGCTAATAACTTAGCGTGAACGGAAGACGATGCGTCCTTTGCTCAAATCGTAAGGTGTCAGCTGAACCGTTACCTTGTCACCCGTTAGAATACGGATGTAGTTTTTACGCATTTTTCCTGAAATGTGTGCCGTAACGACATGCCCATTTTCAAGTTCTACACGAAACATTGTATTTGGCAAGGTTTCAAGGATTGTGCCTTGCATTTCAATGTTGTCTTCTTTCGCCATTAATCAGTTATCCTGTTAGCCTTCAAATAATAAAAACGGGCGTATCATGCCGCAAATTCATGCTGCTGTAAAGCAAAGTTATCTAGAACACCCTCTGCTCAGCCCCGTTGTGCCTTAATTAGTAATGTTTTTTATCTCGATTTCGCTCACCCAGCCTGAATGTGTCAGAATTTGGTGAGGTCGGTAATCGCGTTTGTAGTTCATTTTTCTTGACTCATCAATCTGATAGCCAAGATATAAATATTGCTTCTTCATCATCTTAGCAATCTGGGTTTGCAGCAAAATAAGTAAACTACCTAATGAGCGTTTATGTAACTCTGGTGCAAAATAACTATAGATAGCCGACAGGCTATGAGGAAGCACATCGGTAACTGCCACACCAACAAGTTCACCATCGAGACTTAGTTCGATAAACAGTGGTTGTATCCAGGCGGCGGTGGCAAAGCTGTCGTACTGTTCAGGTGTTGCTGGGTACATAGGACCGTCACCATGTCGAGTATTAACATACCGCTCATACAGCTCATATTGCTGAGGTGTTTTATGATCGACTATCTTCCAGCTTAAATCTTGATTGTTTTTTAATGTTCTCTTCTGTCTCTTAGAGAGTTTAAATTCGTCCATATCTAGCCTAATGGGAAGGCATGCGCTGCACAGAGGACACTGAGGTTTATAGATCATGCTGCCGCTGCGTCGAAAACCGAGAGCAAGCAGTTGCTCGAACAAGCTTGGGTCGATCACATCTTCTTGTAAGACCAGTAACTGCTCTTGCTGGTTGTCTAGGTAACTACAAGGAAAAACTTTGGTTCTACCGACAGTGACGGGTCTAGATTTTGAGTTCAATGAATACCTCGGATTTGCGCCAGCAATTGGCTTTAACAGTACCATCCCTTAGATGGGCCAATAGCTTGAGAAAATCATCACGTTTAATGGATTTAGCTCCGAGGCTGTCTAGATGTGGATTCACCACCTGCGCATCGATGAGCTTAAAACCACTGCGTTGTAAATGTTGCTGTAATACGATCATAGCAGCTTTAGAGGCATTCGTTGTACGATGAAACATGGATTCACCACAAAAAACTTGGCCAATAGCCAACCCATATAGCCCACCAATCAATTCATTGCCTTGCCAAACCTCTAGGGAGTGAGCATGGCCTTGCTGATGTAAAGCCAGATAGGCTTGTTGGATTTCGCTAGAGATCCATGTGCCATCTTGCCCAGCTCTAGGCTCGGCGCAGCCAGCTGTGACCGCGTTAAAGTCATGATTAATCGTGTAGGTCCAATCTTGTTTTTTAAGGTATTTAACTAAGCTGCGGCTGATTTTCATATTACCGGGCACAAACACCGCGCGGGGGTCGGGTGACCACCACAAAATGGGATCATCGAGGTTAAACCACGGAAAAATACCGTTGTAGTAGGCGTTGAGTAAGCGCTCGGGCCTTAAGTCTCCGCCGACGGCGAGCAAACCATTAGGCTCGCTCAAGGCTTGCTCGGGAGGTGGGAAACCTTGCTGCGTATGATTTAAATAGGACAGTGAGTTCACAATTGAGTAAGATTAATAAATATACTTATCCTTAAAGTTAGCGGAAAAAGGCTTATGTTGAAACATCATCTTATTGTTTTCACGGTTATCTGTTTATTTTTTGCTATACCGAGTTCATTCGCTGCGCCCTATGACCGTAATCAGGCGGTGCCAGTGGAAAAAGTGGAGTTCGGACAGGTCATCTCGGTGCGTAATATTACCGAGAAACAGCTGGTAGAAGATCGCAATACTGGCTGGAAAACCTTCGGCGGCGCCTTGATAGGTGGCGTTATCGGTCATCAGTTTGGTGGCGGCTCAGGTCAGGATGTGGCAACGGTTTTAGGCGCACTATTGGGCGCTGGAGTGGCTAATCGATATGGCGATAGCTCCTATTATCAAGAGCTAAGGTTAGTCGAGATGATGATTGCTCTAGATACTGGCGAGCAGGTGATGGTGCTTCAAGATTTAGATCCCGGCATGATATTTAATGTCAACGACGAGGTTAGGGTGGTTTACCTGAGAGGGTATGTCAGGGTCGATCGTCAGATGTAGCTATGACCCATCAAATCGTCTCTCAATCATAGAAAAGCCGCTAACTTAGCGGCTTTTCTATCTCTTAGGACTCATAACCATAGCTATAGCCGTAAACACACTTTAGTTGCCAATTAATCGCAAAGATTTATACGACTGAGTAGGCTGATTGATTGAGCTGGCGTATGGTGGACTCGATAATGTCTAGCTGCTCTTCAAATAGCTGCTCATCGTGGGCGCCGCCAATGCTGAGGCGAATGCAGTTATCATGATTGTTAAAGTCATCACCATTGCGAATGAGTATTCCTTTTTGCGCTAAGGCGGTCACCACATGGTGGGCCTTGAGTGGCGCCTTGAGTTGCAGCCAGCCATTGAGGCCACGCCAATTTTGTTTGAGCCGAAGTCGCTTTCCCATATCGATGCACAGTGCTTGTCGAGCGGCTACCTGTTGCTCTCGTTGTCCCATGAAATTGCTATTTTCGATGATCCTGCAGGCAAGCTCGGTGTTGAGTGATGACACCATCCAGCATTGACTATAAACCGCTTTTTTGATGGAACCAATAAACTTACTGGGAATGAGCATGAAGCCCTGTCGCAATCCGCCACAAAACATTTTCGATAAGCTAGACAGGTAAATTACGCACTGCTCATCCTCATTGCCAGCTTGGTCGAGTGACCACATAGGTGTATGCCATTCATCAGGCAGACAGTAGTTCACATCATCTTCGATTATCACGACTTGATAGTGTCTAGCTAACGCGATAATCGCCTCACGTTGATGGTTACTGTATTGGATACAGGTAGGGTTTTGATTATTTGGCGTCAAATAGAGCACCTTAGGCTTAAACTGAACCATTTTTTGCTCCAGTTCCGTTAAATCTAGCCCTTCATCAGTCAATGATACGGGGTGGGCTCTTAGTCCTAACTGCTCTGCTGCGGTATGGATCCCGGGGTAGCAACTTGCTTCGCAAAGTAATGATTCTCCTGCGTGCATCAAACCGTTTAGAATCGAAAAGATCCCCTGTTGTCCACCATGGGTAAATACAATTTGCTCGCTCATTTGCTGGATATTACGCCTGTGTAACCATTGGCTGAACTTGCGCTGATGCTCCGGCAATGGCTCTGCATGATATTGCATCAATTGAGTCAAACGCAGTGGTGTCTTGGCGAGTTGAGCGAGAGCATCGCTTAAAATGGCTGTCTGGTTAGTGAAAGGCTGTTGGCAGGTGGCAAAGTTTACTCTCTGATCCGCAGCTTGATAATCGCTGGGCTTGACGAAAGTTCCAGCTCCTACTTTCGCTTGTACATATCCTCGTTGCTCGAGCAGTGCATAGGCTCGGGTAACAGTGCCGACTGTGACGCCTAATTTGTCGGCGAGCAACCTTTGAGGAGGCAACTTAGCATTTGCCATGAGAGCCCCGCTTTTTATGGCATCTTCTGCCGCCTGTGCGAGGCGTAAATACTTAGCACCTGTGTAACTTTCTAAGTCCGGACTCCAAATTGTACCCATGACAATAAAACCATTGTGTTCGAATTTGTATTGATTATTATGCAGATCTAGTTTGAATTGTGTCAACTATTGTATGCATACAAATGATTTTGTTGTTAAACGCGAACGTTAGCCGTGTTTGATACGAAATAGATGCAAGAAAGTGGTTTGAGTCAAATAGTAGAGGTGGGTGATGGATAATATGTGGGCTTTAATGATTTCAGCGGCAATATTTTGCGCAACCATGACGATGACCCCTGGGCCAAATAATATACTGCTGGCAACATCGGGTGCCAATTTTGGTGTTAGGCGTACATTGCCCCACCTAATAGGGATCCGAGTTGGCCAGACTCTGCTGCATTTCGCAATACTATTGGGGCTTGGTAGTCTTTTTGATGTTTGGCCCATGATGCATCAAGGGCTGAGAATGGCATCGCTCGCTTATCTGTTATTTCTTTGCTACCGCATAATCTCTATGCCAGTTGATAATGAGCCAATGCAGTTTGAACGCCAACCTATGACAATTAAAGAGGCTGCATTATTTCAATGGATAAACCCCAAATCTTGGCTTGCAACAATTACATTATGCACCGCTTTTACCGTTTCGGGTGATAGTTATTGGCTTAGCGCCATTATGGGAGTATTGGTGTTTAACATTATAGGTTTTCCCGCATCTTTTACTTGGGCGGTTTTAGGGGCGGCAATTCGTAATAAGCTTAATACGTCAAGTAGAAGAAAAGGCTTTAATTGGTGTATGGGGGGATTACTGTTGGTTACGATTCCTATGCTTATTCGCTAATGCTTTGCGATATAGGGGCAAAACATTTGCACGGTCGCCAGGAACTCGCCAAACGCTAGGCAGTATCTATTGCAGGAGGGGAGTGTGGGCTAAATGCCCATTTATGGATTTATTGGCTAATCTTAAGTGAGGTGTTAAGCGGGAATTTTTAATATCGCCTAGTGAGGAAACTTAATGTTATCAAAAGAAAAGCTAAAGCAGATGCATGGCAAGGCATATGTTGCATCCTTTGAAAAAGAACAGTCTCAATTTAGGTTAGCTCGCCTCATCCACTCGCTACCCGTGTCTAAAAATCATAAGGTTGCAGACTTTGGCTGTGGTAGCGGTATGCTCGTTCCCTTGCTTGCAGATAGAGTCGATAGCTATACCGGTATCGATTTTTCGAAGCAGTTTATTGAGGCCGCTAAGTGCAAGAACCAGCACTCAGGCTCTAACATTAATTTTGTATGCGCGGATATTTTAACATTTTGCTCAAACAACCAAGCTGTTTTTGACTTGGCCTTTGCCATGGACTTTTCAGAGCATGTGTATGACAAAGAGTGGCTGGACATTTTAAAGGCGATCAACTCCTCTTTAAAAGAGGGCGGTAAGCTTTACATTCATACCCCTAACGCAGACTTCTTTCTTGAGATGATGAAGAAACATAACTTCATCGTTAAGCAGTTTCCTGAACATATAGCGGTACGGGATCTTCAGAGCAATTGTGATTTATTGAAAAGTGCAGGCTTTTCAATAGGCAAATCTAAGTTGATTGCTCATTATAATGTTTTGCGGGCGCTACATCCCATCTCTTTTGTACCAGTAATAGGGCGATACTTTAAAGCTAGAATATTTATCGAGGCAGTAAAAGACAATGTATCGCTACAGAGCCGCTGAGATGGGTGTCTTGTCGCTGCCTATTGGTATTATTCTGTTAACCAAATTCAAAGCTCTCACCACTCTCAAGCCAAGTGGGGTATTTCTGCATTATTGCCTTAAAATCATTGCTTTCAATATGCGCATTTAGCCAGCGCTGCAGATTCGGATAATTACTCGTATCAAACCAAGCTCTATCTACCGAAGCGAACTGGCGGATAAAGGGGTAGATAGCGTAATCGGCGATAGAGGAGGTACTGCCTAAGAGCTGTGGATGCTTTGACAATAAGCTTTCAAGTTGGTTGATAAATAACTCCCCTTGCTGACGGTAGTATTGCTCACTATGCTCTGGGTGCCTATCGGCATATTTATACTTGTCTAACCAAGGTTTGAATTGATTATCGTTGGCGTGAATAAGTGCTTGAGCGATCTCCTGTTGTTGTGGATTATTGCTAAGCAATAGGTTGTGAGGATCACTTTTCATTAAAGCCCAACACATGATCTCTATACTCTCTTCAATCACACTCCCATCTTGCAAAATCATAATTGGCACAGTGCCTTTAGGTGATGCGACAAGCATGGCTTCAGGCTTATGCTTTAGCACTATCTCTCTAAGATTAACTTTTTGACCAGATAATAAAATACCTAAACGAGCCCGCATTGCGTAGGGACAACGTCTGAAAGAGTAGAGTATAGGCAGAGACATAAGCAGATCTTAATTAACTGTGGCTGTATCACTATTTTCAACGTTTAACTGTTAAATAACAATCATTAATGTTAATGAAAATAGCATGACTTATTTATGATTAATACTTGTTGAAACTTCCCCTGCTAAGTAACCCTACATTTTATCCCTGTTTGTGTTTGTGTGATCCATGTAGACTTTGCGCTTTATTTTGACGGGTTGCGCAGGTTTGCCCGTCAGTATTAACCGCACTGAAGATTAAGCTTCAGCTCGCCGTAATAAGGGAAAAAGATGTCAAAAGTCGTTGTCTGTGCCATGTATAAATTTGTGGCTTTACCAGAGTTTAAAGCGCTGCAAGCACCATTATTTAGGGCAATGGAAAGCTCTGGAATTAAAGGGACGTTATTGTTAGCCAAAGAGGGCATTAACGGAACGATCGCAGGTTCGCAGACTGCTATTGATGCGCTTCTAGCGTGGCTTGGGGAGCAACCGGGCTTAGACAATATTGTTTATAAACTCTCTTTTGATGAGGAGATGCCATTTTATCGTACTAAGGTAAAGCTGAAAAAAGAGATAGTAACTATGGGCATCGAAGGTATTGACCCTAATAAAGTGGTTGGCACTTATGTGAAGCCAAAAGATTGGAATCAGTTGATATCCGATCCTGAGGTCATCTTGGTGGATACTCGTAATGATTATGAGATCCAAATCGGTACTTTTAAAAACGCTGTCGATCCAGAAACTGCAACTTTTAGAGAGTTTCCTGAGTATGTGAAGCAAAACTTGGATCCGGCAAAGCATAAAAAAGTCGCAATGTTTTGTACTGGCGGGATCCGCTGTGAAAAATCAACGGCCTATTTAAAAGAGCAAGGTTTCGATGAGGTTTATCATCTCGAAGGTGGGATCTTAAAATATCTAGAAGAAGTTAAGCAAGAAGAGAGCTTGTGGCAAGGTGAATGCTTCGTGTTTGATAACCGTGTAGCGGTTAACCACAGTTTAGAGAAAGGCCAATACAGTCAATGTAATGCTTGCCGTATGCCGATCACCACAGAAGAGATGGCTCTCGAGAGTTTTGTCCAAGGTGTGAGTTGTTTACATTGCATTGATAAGATCAGTGATAAGCAGAAACAGCGATTTATGGAGCGAGAGCGTCAAGTGCAGTTATCAAAACAGCGGGGAGAAGTCCATATTGGTAGTGATGTCAGTCAAGTGATTGAAGCACGTCGCGCCACTAAAGCGCGCGTTAAGCAAGCGCAAAATCGCTAGGGTACATAAACTATTAGCAAAACTTTGTTATAACGCTTAATAAGAAGTCATCAATATTTGAAGGCAGCCGTATGGCTGCTTTTTTATTTGCAAAATGTACTTTTTCCGGAGGTCTGACTGTGCTATTTTGCACGACTTTTTTACCGTTTGAGGGATAGGGGATGTTTGTAGGTTTTGACTACGGTAGTGCTAACTGCGCTATTGGTGTAATTGAAGGCGGCGAAGTGCGTTTGGTTCCCTTATCCGGTGACGCTAAATACTTAAGCTCAACCTTGTATGCAATGGATCGAGAGTTGATTGCCGAGGCTGTACTTAATCAGTTACCTCAAGCAATGCGTCCTGAATATGCAAGGGCGCGTGCCGCTCAATTAAGCCGTGCGCAAGCAGCACGTCGAGAGCTTGATTTGTTACCTAATGAACAAGCGGTATTTGTTGGCGAACAGGCAGTTGAAGCCTATTTGGATATGCCTGATGAAGGGTTTTATGTTCGCTCACCAAAATCTTTTCTTGGTGCCACGGGCTTAAGAGACAACCAAATAGCCTTGTTTGAAGATATTGTCACGCTAATGATGATGCATATTAAACAACAGGCTGAAAGCAACTTTGCACCCACGCAGAAAATCACCCATGCAGTGATAGGACGTCCGGTTAACTTTCAAGGCATTGGTGGCGAGCAGAGTAATCAGCAGGCCGAGGCGATCTTATCACTTGCTGCCAGCCGTGCGGGTTTCACCGAAGTCGATTTTCTATTTGAACCTTTGGCTGCGGGGATGGACTATGAGGCTTCACTCGATGAAAACCTCACTGTACTGGTAGTTGACGTCGGCGGTGGTACAACGGACTGCTCTATGGTAAAAATGGGGCCAAATCATATTGATAATCGTGATCGAAGCGCCGATTTCTTAGGTCATAGTGGGCAGCGGATAGGTGGTAATGATTTAGATATCGCACTGTCTATGGCATCTTTTATGCCACATCTTGGCTTGGGGAGTTTGATGGTCAACCAACTGCCGGTTCCTAGCAAACCATTTTGGAATGCGGTAGCGGTAAATGACATCAGTGCTCAGCGTGACTTTAGTACTTTGGCTTCGAAGAAGTTAATCGAAGATTTGATAAAAGATGCGCAAAAGCCAGAGCTTATCGAGCGTTTGTTAAAAGTACAAAAACAGCAGCTAGGCTATAAACTGGTGCGTAGTGCTGAGCAAAGTAAGATTGCGCTATCTAGCACGCCAGAGGTGGATACGCCGCTGGAATATATTCAAGGTGATTTAAATGCTAGGGTAAGCGAAAGCGATTTTGAAGCAGCGATTACGATCCCCTTGTCAAAGGTTGAGGCCTTGATGCGAGAAGCTCTTGAGCAAGCGGGTGTGATGCCAGACCGTATTTATGTGACAGGCGGTACGGCGAGAAGCCCTGCTATCTATAAACGCATCTCAGGTTTATTCCCTGAGATCCCAATCGTTGTTGGGGATCACTTCGGTAGTGTGACCGCAGGTTTAACACGTTGGGCGCAACGTGTGTTTGCTTAGCCTGAGTGTTATTACCTGAGTATTGCTTCGCTTTAATTATGTAAAGTAGCTCAGGTAAACTAGGCATCGATTTGTTATGTGTTTAAGTTTAGAGAAAGAGTGAGTCATTACCTTAAGGAATTGACATGAAAGGCTTAAGAAAAGGGCTGTTAATCAGCTTAGGATTGTCACTCACTGCAACGCTTGCGTTAAGTGGTTGTGGCGATGATGTGGGTAAGGTGAGCTTAGGCCTATTTACCACAAAGGATGTGATTATCGATGCTAGGCACGATCCCAAAATTCCTGGGGTCACTTGCCATATTAGTCGTATCGAAGCGGACTTAAGTCTTGCGGATCCATCGGATATGAGTATCTCATGCCGTCAAACTGGACCGATCACCGCAGCTGAAATTGCTAATATCGACAAGAGCAAAAATGGTGAAGTGGTGTTTAAAGAATCTTTAAGCATTTTATTTAAGTCGCTCAAAGTGCGCCGAATCTATGATGCTGAGAATCAAACCTTGTTGTATCTGTCGTATTCGACCAAAGAGACCAATGGCAGCCATAAACATGCGTTGTCGACAGTACCGCTTTATGGGACGCAGGCGTGGATTGCGGGTGGTGCAGTTAATACCCACTGAGTTGATTAACTCACAGCATGGTGAGATTAGTGATGCATTAAAAAGGGCGAATATTATTCGCCCTTTTTATTAATATGCTTATAGAAGCGTTATTTGTTAATCAGCGCCGTGGCACTGCCTGTTACTGAGTCGTACACGATCTTAATATCGGCTTGCTGCCTGTCTTTGATATCGCCAAGAGTGCGCAGTACATAGGTACATTGGGTTTCCCCATCGGGGTTAACCTCTGCCTGATGACGGTAAGCTTGGAAGTCGCTATCGTTATTGACGCTCGACAGAGATACTGATGCGGGATCCTCTTGCAGTGTATTCCAAAGATCGACGCAGCCTTGTTCACCTTTACCGATATTTTTAGGTTTGCTCATCGGGTTGCCTTTATCTATCCCAAGTGGGTAACCATGGCTATTCATATCGAGTTTTCCACCTGCGTAATCAGGCAGATCATTCAACGCACCATTGCCAGCGATAAGCTGCCATTTGGTATGGGAGAAGGTGATGGATTGCTGCAGTGCCGCAGCGGTTGCTTTTACCCGTGCAACTTCGGCTTCCCGCTTAAGGTCGACATATTTTGCGGTTGCGATAACAGCTAAAATACCTAGCACAATAATCACAACGACAAGCTCGATTAGGGTAAAACCTTTGGAAGTGTTAGGGCGACGCATCAAAAATAATCTCTAGAATTAGGGAGTCTACGTTATTTAATAATAAAGTATTTACTCTAATAGCTAAAATAAATAATCTTTT
>NZ_BPET01000038.1 GCF_019654915.1 Shewanella sp. MBTL60-007
TACTAAACCAACTCTAGGAAGAACTTTCCACATAAATCACCTCCTAACGCCATATGACTTTCTTTGTGGGTTTCTTAGTGGCCTAGCCATTTTACTAACTCTTACTTGAATCGACTTCATCCCCA
Organism: Shewanella sp. MBTL60-007; assembly: GCF_019654915.1. GTDB lineage: Bacteria > Pseudomonadota > Gammaproteobacteria > Enterobacterales > Shewanellaceae > Shewanella. The sequence goes on from NZ_BPET01000038.1 coordinate 126, forward strand.
AAACAACTCCATCAGCTTCGACTACACACTCCATATAATGTGTTCCTCTATAACCACAATATTCAGGACAGGTTTGAGTAACTGGATATATCTGAAAATGCCCTAAATCATTAGCCAATGATGCATCTGTTTCTTTATTTCTCACCATCCATTTTGCTGTTGCATTGTATGGATAATTGGCACTATTAGTAATTGTAAAATCTAGAGATTCATCAATATAGCCATTTATGATATCTGCCGAAGAATCCGCAATAAATCGACCATTTTTATCCTTTTTACGAACATTTATAATTGGAGGCGTAGTTAATGCGGGCAAGTTAATAGTACCGTTTTCTATTTCAATTTCTGCAAAAGGAGGATATACGTGTTCAAAAATAGCTGACCAATAAGGGTGAGCTTCACTAGCAGAATCACTATCATTTGCACTTGTAATATATTGAATTAAAGATTTGGCTTCAGTGTGTAGTTTTTGTTTTTCTTCTTCATTAGCTCCAATAAGATCATCACCATTTATAGGGCTTAGAATTTCACCACCACCAATAAGGTAGTTTGCTAGGTTATAAAAATTTTGAATACATACATCATCATCATGTTCAAAATCACGGTATTTTTGTGCAATATATATAGTAATTGCTATTGAAGGCAGCTTGACTCTTTTTAAAGCCACCCAAGTTTTTATGTTCTTGATGCATCTTCGTAGACGGGCTTTCTGATTTGCATCATATTTACTAATTGCTGCGTCAAACCAATCTTGTATAGACTTCGGATCACTATCAATCCACCCTGAATTTTGTGTAGCTAATTTGCATAAGTCACTTTCTTTATCGAAGTAATATAAAGGAAGATCTATGTGAAAACTTCCCGGATAACTGATTCTTTCGCAATTAGGTTTCGGATCTTCTAATTTTGCCTCAGAGCTTCTCTCACAAAACAAAGACAACACTTTACGAAATATAGATTTAGCATCTATCGCACTTATAGCACTTGATTCGGCATTAAAAAGTAAATAGACCCCAGCATCTATGTCGAATTCTTCGCCCTTTCTAACGGGTCTAATTAATGTTCTATTTTTATATGAGCCTTGAAGCCAATAACCTACTGGAATGTTGAGATTATTCGATAGTTCTTTCTTTAAGTAGCTCAATAACTCATTTTTTTTAGTGCGAGCATACTCTAATTGCTCATCCAGTAATGTAACCCTTTTACTAACGGTTTCTTTTTCATCATTAGTCGAATAAAAAACAACTGCACTTTTACCCATAAAATCCTTTTCCTGACAAAGCAATAAAATTTTTGTATGAAAGAACAGTTTGCTCTAATCATGAAAATGAAACAAGGCTAACTTTTGATTTCAAGGAATAAGTGGAATAAGTGAATAAGTGGGGTCAGGAATAAGTGGGGTCAGAGTAAACTTTATGCTGTTAGCTTTGTTGGCCGCCCCATTTTCTGTGGTCTCATGGTAAGTGGGGTCAGAGTAAACTTTATGCTGTTGGCTTTGTTGGCCGCCCCATTTTCTGTGGTCTCATGTTTGTGTTTGTTAGTTTTTCAATTTCATCTTTAAATTTATCATTTCCGATTGCCATGCCTTTGTGGGTTGCTTGTCGAATATCCTCAATCATTTTTGTGTCTAGGTGATGTTTAAACAGGGCTCGATAACATGTTTGTCGGGTTTTATCGTTAGGATGAATAGCAAGGTAAGCTGGGTGAGGCGTACATAGTGCGGAAGCTTTGCCTAAGGCGTTGACTTGGTAACTAGACCATTGATATTTACAAGGTTCATCGACCATATTTGCTCTAACTGGATTGAGCTCTATATACCGATATAGTTGCAGTAGATAGTCTTCAGCTTGTACTAAGCAAGACTTATATCGTCCCTCCCATAATGTTCCTGAGCGCTTATAAGTGTAATTAAAGTATCTTACGTACTGTCGCCCAAGGGACTGCATCATTTGGCTAATAGCATTAGTCTCTCGTGGTGTGCAAAGTAGGTGGACATGATTTGTCATAAATACCCAAGCATGGATTTCCACCTGAAATTTCTTGGCGTAGTCCTTTAACCATCCGGCATAGGCAATAAAGTCTTGTTCTGAAGTAAAACATGCTTGGCGGTTGTTACCGCGTTGAATGATATGTTGAGGTATGCCTATCGGATTGGCTCTGGGTTTTCTAGGCATGTGCAAGTTCCCTTTGCAATGTTCACTATGTTAATGAGTATAGATGAATAGTTTTAGTTTACTCTGACCCCACTTTTCCCTTCAGGTATTGCTGAAGTAGAAGGTAACTTTTCTCTATCAGTTCCGTCTTAGAAACACACTCACTAGGCTTTTTTAAAGCTATTTAGCATAAAACTTTTACAGAGTTGACGTGAAAAGGGAATTTGTTTAGTTTGAAGGAGTGTTAAGGACAACATATGTATAATATTTAAAGGGACTAAAGTTATGGCTAATTATAGATTTATATGTGCTTTTATACTTAGCGGTTGTATGTTTTCACAGCATGCAATGTCACAGGAAAAAGTTAGTTCAGAATGTGCTTCAAAGTATGGTATTGCGATAGATGGTTGTACTACCAAAAGTGGTTATACAGAACTGTTTCTTGAAAGGTACAATATACATAGTGTTGATGTTAAATCGAGTTATGACAAAGCTTTAGATTCAAATAGAGCTGAGATCCGAGATTTAGTAAAAAGATATAAGCAAACCTATAATCAATTAAATAGTGTGGGTGACAAACTTAGCTTTGTTAACCTGTTTTTATCTAGAGTCACTGATAAATATAACCTTACCTTAAAGCTGGGCAATGGTTATGATGAATCGATAAAAGTAATCGTAAATGGCAGTAGAGGTTATAATGATCTACCTGTTGGCTATGTTATTTCATTGTTTGGTAATGATATTATAAGTGATGAAGCCTACAATTTATATTTCAGATATTTGTCAATGTTAAACTCCAACTCTTTCACGCAAAATATAGCAGAAGATGTCACTTATGTTTTAAATGGCTACACTAATAGCATTAATGAGGTAGCTTTTAAAAAATGACTATTCTCTTCAGAAATGATGTTAAAGATGAAGATGACGATGATGACTCTAGTGAAGATGATGAATATATTTAATGGGCAGAAGAGCAAGCTTTAGGTTGGGGAGATGGCTATGATTACTGGTGGGACGGAAATGATGCCGGTGAGGAGTTTATCACATTTAAAAATTTAGATACGGGGGAGGAGACAGATGCTTATCATTTCACTCCAAGCGGTGATTAGGAGGTTAGTTTCACAACTGGCGCAAGCTGTTTCATAGCTATGAGCTAAGTGTATTGTAGAAAATCAATCGTAGCCTCTATAGTTAATTACGTATTTGCACTACTCTCACTAGCTGTACCTATTGCTGAAGTCAAAGGCTACAGTTTTACTTCTTTGTTTGCTCCTGTACTAGAAGCGTTAATTGAATTTTTATAGGTAGGAAATAAGTTTAATTATTTTCTAAAAATTTCTTGAGCAAAATATCGAAGTCTTTTCTATTTAATCCTTTAGATAATCTGTGTAGTGAGCCGCTAGCCTCTGTCGTGTACTGTATTTTGATGACGTGATCTTTCCAGTTTGGTTGGGTGGATAACTTGTATTTCTGTGATAGCGAAGCCAACAAGTCTGCGGTTTCTTTTATACGCTGTTGCTGTTCTGGGATCTTACTGATATTACGGAACAAACTAGTTATATATGTTGTATTTTCTGGTGTATAGCTTGTTGGGTTATTTGGATTGCTAATTACTAATAGGTTTTCAGCATTGTCATTGTGAAACTGAATATTATCAATATTGGTTGTGGGAGCTATTTCAGCTGCAACTGCAGGGTTGATGAGTAAGTAAAAACTAAGTGTTAATGCATAAATGTGATTTTTCATGGTTATTTCCTTATTTCCTTATTTCCTAAGCTAAACGTCCTGTTCAAAAAATAATCTACCATTAAGCTCTATTGGAGTAAATATACTAATAGGCAGGGAAAGAGCGCTAACATAATAAGTGGAAATCATCATAGCCCCCCATCGTAAATGGCATGTTTGCTGGCCTCCTGCTCAGCGTAAGGATTGCTGAAGTAGGAGAGACATCTCTGCTCATTATCTTTATGGCTCCATTCTGGAACCACATTCTTTCGCTTTGTTTTTTATAACAAAAATTCATTTTGCGCTTTGACAGCACATTAATGTGAAACCGTTTCAAATATAATCCTCATTTTTGCGAGTTTATTATGAAGCCAATAAATATTACTTGGAAAGAAGGTGAAGAGTTTCATGAAGGTACGGCTGGGCTGAATGCTTGGCATGATTTTCAAGGCTACGGCAGTGTTGAATTTCTCACCCAAGAAGACCTTGCTATTGCTGATAACATGCAGCAATGGTTCATTGATAATGAAAAACGCATTTATGCGCTAGTCTGCGATTATGTGAATGAAAACTATCAAGAACTGCTTGAAGATTCTGAATTTTTAGATGTGTTTGACGAAGATTCAGAATCTTACGAAACCTGTGTCGGTGAGGTGAATGAAGCCGATATGCGGGCTGGGGATATCTTTAAGTTAATGCAACTTTCCGCATTTGTGTTGCATCACCCAGACAAAAACGCAGTAGGGATGCTCTTTGAATGTGCTTGGGATGAAGAGCATGGCTTTGGTCTTGTGATCCAAGGGGATGAAATCATCTCTCAAGACGGTGCGCAGGTCGCGTATCGTGGGCTATAAAGCGCTTACTTATCAATTCAGGCTTACCTAATGTATCAACCTCTTACTTGGCCTCGTGGTTTGCAGAGTAAGAGGTTTCCCAATCTTGTATTGGGCTACGGGCGCTCAATCGTTTTCAACAACTCAGCAACCCAGCAACAGAAGCATGCACTAAGCCTACCTAGGTATAGCCCAATTTAATTATGCAGCTGTTTCATAATGGCACTTTGTTAACTCCGTGCAGTTTATCTTGGCAAGCTAATGGTCTAAGTCACAAAAAGATAGGGCTATCCTATCTTTTTCTATACACCTGTATAGACTCCGTCGGGAGCTCAAATTAATTGAGCCAATATAATAATTAATTAAAGATGGGTCACTATATGAAATTACTAAAAACTGCTGCAGCCTTGGCTGTAGGCGTTGCACTACTATCGGGTTGTAATGATGATGACGTAAAGTATGTTGATCATACTGAAGTTAAAATTGCGACTTATAATCTTTCCTTTGATCGCAATACATTCGCAGACTTAGTCGCTGAAATGGCGATCGCTCCTGCTGAGCAAAACACGCTGGTAGAAGCTTATCTGGAAGATCGCGATGCGATGGAACCAGCAGAGCAAGCTACTGCGGCAAAAGTTATCCAAATCCGTAACGTTGCTGCCATTATTCAGAAGAACCGCCCTGATGTGCTCATGATGGGTGAATATAATAACGATGGTACTGGCGAAGACCTATCGGCTCTGAAAGGCTTCCAAACTAACTATCTGTCAGTTGCTCAAAGCATCGATGGTGCAGGTGGTGAAGCAAACCTAGAGCCGATTGAATATCCATTTGCCGAAAGCTACGCTACCAATACAGGCCGTCTTAGTGGCTTCGACTTGAATAACGATGGTTATATCGCAACTGAAGCCGATATTGGCACGCCAGCTTACGCTAATGATTCATGGGGATATGGCGAATACCACGGTAAATACGCTTTCGCGCTGATGTCTAAGTTCGAAATCGATACTAAAAACACTCGTACTTTCCAAAACTTTAAGTGGAAAGATCTTGAAGGTGCTGAAAACCCATTATTAGATGGTCAAAACTGGTACACAGATGAAGAGTGGCAGGAGATGACACTATCATCTAAAAACCACGTTGATGCGCCTATTTTAGTACCAACTAAAGACGGTACTGAGACTATCCATATCTTGATGTCTCACCCGACACCACCAGTATTTGACACGGGTAAGAATAAACTTCAAAACGCTGCTGAAGTAGAGTTCTGGCATAACTATGTCACTAACGCACAAGCGTTTTATGATGACGCAGGTAATACTGGTGCACTAAAAGAAGGTGCACACTTTGTGATTGTGGGCGATCAAAACCTTGATGCTGCAACGGGCGCAGGTGATGGTTTTACTGAGGTGATGGCTGCGCTACATGCTGACCCAGTCGTAAACCAAAATGTGACTAACGGTGATTTATACCCTACAAGTTATGGTGCTGCTGAATATGCTTCTGACAGAAGCTCAGAACATCCGTACCCTAACCGTATTACCGCTGAATTCCACAACCCGTACGGCGGTATTAATGCCGACCACGCTATTCCATCTGCATCGCTCAATATTGTAGATTCAGGTGTATATTGGCAAGCAAGTTACCAGGAAGGCCGTATGTTATTTAACGATAAACGTATCGGTAAATACGGTAATGGTAAAGACGTTTCTTCTGACCACCGCATGGTTTGGGTTAAAGCTAAATTCTAATTTGCAGTAATCCAACAAAGCCCCGACATACTCGGGGCTTTTTAAGTTAGATTGACTTAACTTCTAATTGCTCTGGCGAGAAAGCATCTGTTTGAGTTGGGCTTCTTCAGCTTTGGTAAGCATCGGCTGAGGTGCGACCTGTATGTTGGTCGGGCAGGTCGATTCATTGTCTAAAACGGTATCAAATACCTGAAAATGGCTCGCTGAGATTGTCTGGTATTGACAGATAAGTAAGTTCTCATTCGCTTGATACTTCACTAAGTTTGCCGTTACTGCCGTATTTGGCGAGGCATGGACGCTGCTAATTGAGATAAATAAGCTCAGAGTGATAGTGGCTACCGTTTTCAAAGTTGTTGCTAGCATTTTAGTTAATTGCTTCATCTGACGCCCTCTGCTTAATCATCCTAACTTGATGATTAATATAGCAACGGAATGCTGTACGGCAACTTAACGATTTATTGTGGGAGCGATGTTTTTGCCGATGTGTTTTTAAGCTTATGACATCTCGGATGCTAGCGTCCAATCTGCCACTTTGACAGGTTTGCTATATGCATCATGTTAAACAAGCAAGAAGCATCTTCTAAGCCTGTATTGCAGAATTTACCCCTTGTTCAAAGTCGCAGCGCACCACTCATTTCTGTATCCATATGTGATAGAAGTATAACGGATTAGCAAATTTTGCGATTTAGCTTGCCTCTGTCAGTCATGTTCAACATATAATCCGCGTGATTTTCCCTATTAATTTAATCGCTTATACCTTCTTTGTTGTTTTGGTGGGAAAAGTTCTATGTATTTTTTGGCTAAACTTTGGAATTGTGAATTGATGAAGTCTTTACTCCCTTTTGTGTTAGGTACAGTCGTACTAGTTGGTTGTGGTGGCAGTGATAGTAGTGACAATCATGTGTCAGACTCAATCATTGCTGAAACGGTAAAGTGTACTAATTTGGCCGAAGGTGGCTTATGTACTCAAAATATTTATGGCGCTTGGGGGCAGATAGATCTGACATGGGCTACTTGTAATAGCGTGTATTGTTTTGAGGATGGTACAGCGCCTGCAGAAAGCCCAAGTTTGACACGTTGGCCTGAGGGGGGGCTTATTCCTGTTTATTTCCTCAACGCTGAAGACCCCCGTTTTACTTACGCAATGAATAAAGCGGAAAGCTTAGTTGGCTATCAGCTATTTGATAGAAAAGGCGTGATCAAGCTGGATATCAGCGACACGAATAACATTGATTACTCAAGTGTCCCTACGGACTGGGGCTTCATTTGGAGCCAAGGTACCACTGCAGGTAATTGCGGTTCGGGTACCGTATCTGTAGGCCCTATGACGACTAACGTTGTCAACCATAGTGTTGGACTTGATTACGGTATCATTCAGCCTATAGGCAATACATTTACTTGGATCAATATCGATAGCGGAAGCCCGACCCCAGATCCAAGCTGTACAACCATTGCTGATAACGAAGTTACCCTTCATGAGCTAGGCCATGCTCTTGGCATGAACAACCACTTCGATGGCTTTGGTAATGGCGGTGCATTTAATCAAAATGCACAGAGGGTATTGCGTACTATCTATAGTAACCCTCCAGGACAGCCTTTTGATGCGTTAAGTATCGCACAGTAGGGGTTAAGGTTAGGTGGTCGAATTAGTTAATAGTACTAATTCGACCACGGTTAACATTTAATTCAGCTCTCAACCTTCCCTAGCCAAGAAAGCCAATAAACAAGTATGACGCTAGGATCACTGCAACCCAAAGCACCATGTTGCCCGATGGGTAAGAGCCCGATAGTAAGCCTCCTAAGCCCTTATGCTTGTTAGCAATAATGGACTGGTATTGGCTTAGTTTGCCTCGTATCGCTTGGCGTAGCGCCCTATCAAGCTTCCATATTACCGCGAACAACTTGTGTAGCACTGAGGGAATGGCGCGCCTGTAGATCCAATCCACATCTAAGTTGGTCGAGCGTAGCTCTGGCGGATACATGCCTCTGAGGTTTAACCAAACAAAGGCTAAGGCAGAGAAGAATAGCAACTGAGTCTGTGCCAATACGTGGGTTGCATCATAAGGGTTGTAACCCGTGTCATATGGTAGCAGCGAGTATAACGCCGCAGGGTAGATGCCGATGGCTATACACAAACTGGCAGCGATAAACATGGCGAACAACATATTGCTAGGCGGATCGCTGGCACGCAGCCCCGAGTCGTGGGCGAAGAAGGCAAAGTAGGGGATCTTGATCCCGGCATGGTGGAACACACCAGCAGAGGCGAATAGCAGCATCAACCAAACCCAGTCGTGTCCGGTTTCAAGGGCGGCAGACATCACCATAGACTTACTAACGAAGCCGCTAAACAGTGGGAAGGCCGAGATAGAGGCTGCGCCAACGATACACAGAATCGTGGTCTTGGGCATGGTTTTATACAGGCCGCCGAGATCTGAGCCGTTGATTCGACCTGTCATATGTAGCACTGCGCCCATGCTCATAAACAGCAGGCCTTTAAAGATCACATCGTTAAAGGCATGGGAAACCGCACCGTTGATTGCCAGTGCGGTACCTATGCCGATGCCGACCACCATAAAGCCAACCTGGTTAATCAGGCTATAGGCCAGCACTCGGCGCAGATCATTTTCAATCACCGCAAAGAAGATGGGGAAGCAGGTCATGGCTGCGCCAATGTAGATCAGCAGCTCAGTGCCGGGGTAGGCGCGAGCCAGTGCATAAACGGCCACCTTAGTGGTAAATGCACTGAGGACAACCGTTCCGGTTGGTGTGGCTTCTGGGTAGGCGTCGGTGAGCCAGTTATGGGCAAAAGGAAAGGCACATTTAATACCAAAGGCGATAAATATCAGCCAGCCAGCGATGCCTTCTAGGCCTATGTAGCTAAAGGCTAGTGAGCCCGTTTCGGCGGCGTAAAATAGTGCGCCTACCAGCAAAATGACGCCGGACAGCACTTGAATGATCAGGTAGCGCATACCCGCATGATAGGCGCGAGAGGTTCTGCGCGCCCAGATCAGAAATACCGAGGTAAAGGCCAGTAGCTCCCAGAACACAAATAACGTCAGCAGATCGCCCGCAAATACCGCACCTAGCGCACTACCCGCATAGAACATGGTGGCGACCTGTTGCACGGTATCTTTAACATGTAGTGAGTAGATGATGGAGATGAATGCGGCGATATGAAATACATAGCCGAACATCAGGCTGAGTTTGTCTGCGCGGTAGGGCACCAACTCATAATCTAAAAACGCCAGCTGTAGGTGAATGCCTTCGGGCACAGTCCACAGGTGCAGTGCGCTAACGAATGGAATGGCCACCATTATCGCGCCGCGTAGTTTGCCACGGGTCATTGCAGCAATAAGCCCGCCGATAAAGAACAGGGTAAAGGGCGGTAACTCAAGCATCCACATGGTGATCACCTATTTTTTTATTTTGAGTCTGATTGCTTGCACCTGTGTGGGTGTTTTCATCAGTGGTTTTTTCTAAATGGCCTTCACTATTGTTGTCACTAAGACTGTCATTGGAATCGTCATAATAGTCTTCTGAGCGCATCAGAAAGGTTCGCATCCAGCGTGCTACGAGTACTAAGATGACACAGCCGACAAAGCCATAGATGGGGTAGAAAAGCGGCAGGTTCTCCCAGCTATGATAGACATGGCGATGAATGACAAAATCAAGCACCACAAGCAGCGTGCAACATGCATACAGAAGATACAAAATACGGTTGACGTTTTTGGGGTTATCAAAGAGATACTGCTTGTTCTGTTTCTGGTTACTGTCCATGGCTGACTCCCGGTACCGTTAAGATGGTTTTTGCCAACTCATAGAGGGGTTGTGGATAGAGAAATAAAATAAGGCAACCTAAGGTGGTGATGGTGATTGCGATTAATGACACCAGCGGTGCCTCCTTGATCCCAGCTTTTGCCACAGGCTGATCCTTACCAGAGAAAAAGGCATGGTATGGAATAGGTAGCAGATAGGCGATATTGAGCAGTGAGCTGACCATCAGTACCATCATAATGATCCAATGTTCGGTTTCCATAGTGCCCATTAACAGGTACCACTTACTCCACGTGCCGCCCGCTGGGGGAACACCTATGATACTCAAACTGGCGACAAAAAATGCTGCCATGGTGATAGGCATAGCAAAGCCTAGGCCGCGCATTTCACTCACTTTGGATTTATGGCTCGCCACCAGAATGGCGCCAGCACAGAAAAACAGGGTGATTTTGCCAAAGGCGTGGGTGGCAATGTGCATTGAGCTTCCGATCACCCCTGATGAGGTGGCCAGCAGTGCGCCTATGGTGATGTAACCCAGTTGACTCACCGTCGAGTAGGCGAGTCGCGCCTTTAGGTTGTCTTGGCGCATCGCCACGATGGAGGCCAGCAATACCGATGCCGCAGCTAAATAGAGTAGAAACTCGGTCGTTGGCAGTGTTGGCAGTAGCTCGATACCAAAGATAAACACGCAAACTTTTAAGACGGTGAACACTCCGGCCTTGACCACAGCTACGGCATGCAACAAGGCACTTACCGGTGTTGGCGCCACCATAGCGGCGGGTAGCCAGCGATGGAACGGCATGATTGCGGCTTTACCAATGCCAAACACAAACAGTACCAGTATGGCGCCCAGCAAACTGGTATCCACATCGGTGTGAAATACGCCGCCAGGTTTAAAGTCCAAGGTGCCGGCTACAAACCAGGTCAAGACAATCGCCAGCAAGAAAAAGGCGATGGAGGTGCCGATTAAAATGCCTAAGTAGACTCGCCCACCTTGCTTGGCCTTTTCTGTGCCTGCGTGGGTCACTAAAGGATAGGTGGACAGGGTTAACACTTCGTAGAAGATAAAGAGCGTGAACAGGTTGGCCGAAAATGCCAGCCCCATGACTGCGCTTATGGCTAGCGCGAAGCAGAGGTAAAAACGGGTTTGATTTTCCTCGCCGTGGCCACGCATATACCCAATGGCATAAAGGGTGGTAATGAGCCAGAGAAAGCTAGCAATTAGGGCGAACAGCATCCCTAAGGGCTCGACCACAAAACTCATAGCCAAACCTGGCATCAGGTGCCACCAAAACACCTCGATAGATGCACCAGCACTAAGCCCTTGATATAGGTTTATCACGCAGAAAAGTACCACAAGGCTGATGCTTATCGTTACAGCCTCACGGAGATTGGGGTGCTTCCCCGTAGCCCAGATCGCCAGTGTCGCGATCAGAGGCAAGATAATGGTTAGCTGCAGCAACAGCTCCAAAGATAGATTCATGGGTTAATTCCAAACAAACTTTGAGAGGCCGCCTGTGCCACTTGCACACTAAGGCGGGTATCGATGCCAAAATAGATGTTGGCCAGTACCAGTGCCCAAATTGGCGCGAGGAAGGTCCAAGGGGCTTCCTTGACTGGTTCACGACCCGGTAACGGGGGCTTGAAGTAGGCTGTTTCAACGATTCGCCATATATAAACGACTGCCAGCAGTGATCCCAGTAGTACGAGTACTGCCACTGGCCACATACCTACCTCAATCGCAGCAAGGAGTAGATACCACTTGCTGATAAAACCGACAGTCAGTGGCACGCCAATCAAACTTAATCCGCCAACCACAATAGCTGCCATGGTGAGAGGCATCTGGCGTCCTAGCCCTTGGAATTGGCTAAGTTGTACGCTGCCGATGCGGTACATCACCGCGCCTAACGCCAAAAACAGCGCGCTCTTCATTAAGGCGTGATTAAATAGGTGCAGCAGGGTAGCCATAAGTCCTGTGCTGGTATTGATGGCATAACCAATGATCATATAGCCAACTTGAGCGATGCTCGAATAGGCAAAGATATGTTTAACATTGGTTTTATATATCGCTGCCGTAGAAGCGGCGAATATGCCAACCAGCCCGAGAACCATAAATAAGTTCTGCAGGGGTAGGATGGAGAAGGACAGCTCAATACCGAATATCGTATAGGTGATACGGATCAGTAGATAAACGGCCACTTTAGTCGCCGTGGCAGCGAGAAAAGCGGTCACGATTGAAGGGGCATAGGCGTAGGCGTTAGGTAACCACAGGTGCAGTGGGAACAGTGCCAACTTTAAACAGACCCCGACGATCAAGAATGCAAATGCGGCAAATAGGGTGCGTGTTTGCTCAACCTCAGGTAGTCGATTGGCGAGATCATCCATATTTAGCGTGCCCGTCATTTGATAGAGCAGGCCGACGCCGATCAAGATAAAGGTCGCACCGATAGTCCCCATGATCAGATATTGATAAGCGGCCCAAAGAGCGCGTCTATCCTTGCCCAAAGCAATCAGCGCGTAGCCCGATAGCGAGGAGATCTCTAAAAATACGAATACATTAAATAGATCACCTGTGGCGACGATGCCGAACATCCCCGTTAATGACAGTAGGTAAAGGCTATAAAACAGCGTGTGACGCTCTTTAGGTAGCTCTTTTTGAAGACTGGTTTGTGCTGCAAACAGGACTATTGTACTAATAGTTGAGATGATCAGCAGTAAAAGGGCATTGAGCTCATCGATGCGATATTCGATCCCCCAAGGCGCATCCCAACCACCGAGTTGATAGATAATGGTGCCGGAGCTCATCACCTGTTGCAGTAGGGCAATACTGGTTAGGCAGGAAAAGCCGCTCACTAAGAGGGCAAACAGCCACACCAGTCTGGAGCGATCAAGGAACCAGCATAGCGGCGCTGCCATCAGTGGCACAACGACTTGTAAAATAGGCAGATGGGCTAACACTTTGAATTATCCTCGGTAAGCTGATCTTGGATTTGAATCTCATCTTCTTCTATAGAGCCATAAGCCTCTTTTATCCTTACGGCCAATGCTAGTCCTAGCGCAGTGGTTGCAATACCGACCACAATCGCGGTGAGAATAAGCACATGGGGGAGAGGGTTAGAGTAACGGCTTACGCCTTCGGCTAAGATAGGGGCACTACCGCTATCGACATTGCCTATACTGATATAAAAGATGAAAACCGAGGTTTGAAAAATCGTTAGGCCAACCAGCTTTTTGATCAGATTGCCATGGGCGATAACGATATAAAAACCGATCATCATCAGCAATACCACGATCCAGTAGTTATAGAGTCCGAGTACCATTACTTCCCCTCGACGTTGTTGAGTTCTGTACTGTTCAGCTTAAGACTGTTCTGTTCAGGACTACTTATTAGTTCTGAACTGCTGAGTTCAGGACTGCTCTGTTGGGCTTCTCTGCGGCCTGCAAAGTTGAAAAAGATAATGATCATCACCGAGGCGACGGTGCAGCCTACTCCGAGTTCGATCAGCAGAATGCCTAAGTGCTGCCCTGCAATCGGATCTTCTGCTAATACGTTGTAATCTAAGAAGTTGCCGCCATTAAATAGCGAGACCATGCCAACGCTAGCGTATAGTAGAAGTCCGAGAGCTGCGAGTAGCTGGAACAGGGATAGGCTAAAGATACGTTTGGCATTATCTAAGCCGAATAACATGGCGTAGAGGATGATTGCAGCGGCAAAAATTACCCCAGCTTGGAACCCACCGCCAGGGCCAAAGTCGCCATGGAACTGCACATAGAGTGCAAACAATAGGATGATAGGGATCAATGCTTTGCTAATCACGCGGAGCACGATATGTTGCTTATACATCTGCTCTTTGCCGGACTCTTCTACGAGGTAAGGTTTACGACGTTGCGGCAAGGCCAACAGCGACAACACCCCAATGCCAGCAGTAAAGATAACAGCGACCTCGCCTAAGGTGTCAAATGCTCGGTAGCTCGCCAGTACCGAGGTGACAATATTAGGCACGCCGACCTCCTGCATAGAATCGTTAATGTAGCGAGGTGCAACATGTTGATGAACAGGCGCATCAAAACTGCCAAAGTAGGGCATATCTAAGGTGCCGTAAATCAGCATTCCACCTGTGATAAGTACCACAAGTAAAGCCAGTAAAGGTTTGTGACGCTTAGGCGCCTCGGCTCGGCCTGTCATAGTGATGGCTGCCAGCATCAGTAAACCGGATATACCAGCGCCCACAGAGGCTTCGGTAAAGGCTACATCCACTGCATCTAATACAACAAAGAAGCTTGCGGATAGTAAGCCATAGATCCCCGTCAACATAACCACGGCCAGCAGATCTTTTGTCCGAACAATGGCGATAGCAATCACGACGAGAAAGCTTAATAGCACGACATCAACTAAGGTTTCGATGGCTTGTTCCCTCCCTTGTTGGTTGGCTCGTAGAGCACTGGATCTAAGTTGTTACGCAGAGCGGCTTTGGCCAGAGCATGACTTGCTGCAGGGTTAATCAATAGTGTGAACAGTAAGATCATCATCAACTTAAGTAGTACCACCCCATGAGGGGTTTGTAGCATCAGACCGATGAGGATCATTCCAGCCCCTAAGGTATCGGTGACGCCTACTGCGTGCATGCGGGTATAAAAATCTGGGAAGCGCAAGATGCCAATACCGCCGGATAGACAGAGAAAACTACCGAGCAGCAAACATAAGCCACTAGCGATCTCGAGTAAGAGGTTCATCGTTTATCCTTCTTGATTGATGCTGCCTCTGGACGCTGGTGATTAAATTCAGCAGAGTCAGAAAAGCGCAGTACGCCGATAACACTAATAAAGTTGATTAGGGCGTATACTAGGGCGATATCCAAAAATTCGGGCCGCCCCATTAAAAAGCCCAGTACAGAGATCAGTAGCACCGTTTTGGTGCCAAACATATTGAACGCTAAGATCCGGTCATACAGTGTGGGCCCCGCTATGCAGCGAATGATAGCGAGGAGCATGACAACGAGAATTGCGATAGTGGCTGCAGTTAACATCATTTTTCCAATTCAGTGACCCGGCGATCCATTTTGCCGGCTTTTAAGGTATCGATATTTTCCTTGCTCAAGGCGTGGATGATGACTTGATCATCGACTAGGCCTACCGCTACAGTACCCGGCGTTAAGGTAATGGAGTTGGCGTAGATAACCTTGGTGAGATCAGTGCTCTGAGTGGCGTCTATGGTGGCAAGTGTTGGCGAGATGCTGCTATTGCCAAGCCAAACCTGTTTAACCACAGAAATATTGGCGATGACGATCTCTTTTGCTAGCCATAACATGTAGCCGGGCATTTTGGCTGAAAGGTGAATTGGTAGAGACTCATGGTCGACCACATCCATCCTGTGTGCAATATAGAGGACTAGCAGGATAGAGCCGCCCCCCAATGATAGCAGCAGTGGATTGCTGTAATTTGAGTTAATCCACCAAAAGAGAGACAGGGTTAAGCAGAGGCCAAGTGTATGGCTCGGCAATAACTTGGGTTTCTTATTGGGTGTTAATTTCTCTAATATTTTATCTTCATTGATGCTCATTTTTCTTACCTTTACCAATAGGTTTATTGGGTTGGCTAGGCAGCACATGTAGTGCCATTACTGCTATCTATGGCTTTCAGTGGTTTATGAACATGAAGATTCCATTGCGAGAGCATTGAATATTTGTGAGTGTAACAACTGCATCGAGTCTATTGGATACGACAAATGTCCAACAAGGCGCTCTGCTAACTGATCAATACTTACATCTTTAGGTAGACATAATTGGACTGGCTCCTCCTCCGAAGTCACTTTTCCGACTCTGGTTCGGTAGGCTCTATCCAAAAATGCACCGGATGTTTCATGCAAGACATAATGTGGTTTAGCGGCTAAGGAGCCGGCCAGAAATCCCTGAATATAGTAAACGCAGGAGTTTGCTGGGAGTGCTTCAGGCGCACTCTTTAGTGACATACAAGATTCGAGTACTGCTCGTTCCTCATTTGTCGGTTCAGTAGAGCCTGCAAGTAATGAAAAAGATAGCGTTAATGTTAGTAATATTAATAACTGACTGCTCTTCATTTTAGTTCCTCATTTATATGTGACTTATTCGAGTGCAACTAATTGGAGAGTCATAAATAAATCGTAAGCAGAAATTGTTATATTATTGACAAGTCGAATGCCGTAACCGCCAGTGACCTGCTTTAGTATATTAAAGTCTTTACTCTATCCGCCTTTGACCTGCCTATATCGCTTGTGATTGCCAGCCTATAGAGAGGTTTACTATTAGATTTATTATTCATCCCTATTTAGAACTCATATTTTTATTGTTAGCTATAGTCACTCACTGACCTTAACAGTTAAGAGTAAATGGCTAGTCAGTGTAAACTCGAATATTGTTGCCACATTGTTCGGGAATAACGAGTTATTGTTATAAGTGATTGTTTTTTCAGTGTCAACAGTTTGTTGTAAGTGCTTGTTTTGTGTGGGTGTTGCAACAATTAAGTTTCAATTTATGTTAAGTTAAGCTTGTTTGAAGCTATTTTTAAGGTTGGTTTAAGGTTTCTGGCAGTGGAATTTGTCAATCGAATGGCGATTTTTCTTAGTGAGTTGGATACCTATATAGCGAGTTTTAAATTCAATATTTTAGGATTGATAATTATTTTATTGCGAAGTTAGCATAATAATTATAACGCCATAGCTAATAGCATAAGCTAATGGCATATATTGGATTTATTACTCTGGACTTGGTTAATGCTGAAGATGAAGATTGTTATGTGTAAGCCTAAAAGCAGGCAAGTTAACTGGAAATGTTTTATAGAGCAAACTGATGATACAAGCTGATGATAAATGAAGTTATAAGCTTCAAATTGTAACCTAGGATATTAAAGCATACATACAAGGCTAACTGTTTTATTCAAATAGATAGTCGCAATATGAGGTGTTTTTGTGCTTTTTTTATCTGCTACCTCATGGATGCACTCTTAACTCTCACTTTTTCAATTTAGCTTGTCGATCAATGGCTGTTCTGTCGCGGACTCGATCAATACTTGCTATAACTATCGCTCCGAGCAAGGCAACCGTTACATCATCTTGGAGCAAGCGGGTCGATTCTATTTTTTAGGGAGTTAGTGGTGAAAACCCATTGCAGTAACTCATTGCTAAAAATGAATGCTTTTGCTAAAGCCGCTCTTATCTCACCCATGATTGATAATGGCTGGCTTTCTTATGTTTAACTTTGTGTTGTTTAACCTTTGTCATTTAAGGGCAGTTATGTTGAAAGAGTGGTTTTGGCTTTTTAAAAAGATAAAGTCGAATGAGCAGTTTGGCGAATATCAGCCAGCATTACAAAATATGCTCTCTGAAGGGCAAGACATTCATGAACGAGACGCCAAAGGGCGTAGCGCCTTAGAATATATTTTTGCGAAACCCTTCCCATGTGTTGAGCTGGTATCTTGGTTGCTTAGCCAATCGAGTTTTAAACCGGCCAAAGAAGCGAGCCTCTATCCATACAGTGTTGATTTACCTAAGGGCCATTTCCAGCTCACTAAAGCCAATAACATGATGGATAAATTAGATGAGTTAATGCCATCGGCGCGTTGCGGTCTTGAAGATATTACTGAGAAAGCCCGTTTAGCTGAGCCCTATTTACGCTTGTTAACTAAGTTTGAACAGGCAGGCTTAACCAATCAATACCAATCCGGTAGTGAGTTTTATAGGCAAGCGTTTGCAAACAGGCTAGAAAGTCAGTTGCAATTGCGGGATCTAGAAGCGCAGTTTGATGATCTCTGCGTTGGTTTTCATATGCTTGCCGCTGAATATGACAATGAATTCCAGAGTCGTATTGCTGGCGCCCCTTGGCTGCCAACTCCTGACTCCGCTAGCGCTCGCGCTAATTTGGATCTTATCGCCAATGATGAGAGCCTAAGGCTTGCCTTGCAGATTAACTTTGCCCAGTTACAAGGGCGAAATCCAGCCCTTCCAAGCAAAGGCTTGCTGCAGGTTTATCTTCAAGAGCCTGATGAGGGAGAGGAGCTAACGGGTCGCTGCGAAGCGATATTCTGGAAGCAGGCCGATATGGAGAGCCTCAATTGGGTTAAGTGTCAGCACAGAGCGATAACTGGGGACTATCTAGCGCCCTCGGGTTTCGACGTTAGCCATCGCAGGAACGGCCAATACCCTCTTAGTTGGAAACCATATACTCAACTGCCAGCTTGTGAAGCTGAAATTACTGCGGTTATCGACAAAAATAGCTTAGAAATCGATCCTGAACTTTATACTGATTTGTACTATGACTATGGCTTAATGCCTCGGGTTGAAGCGCGCACACGGGAAGTTTTTACTGAAGAGGGAGAGTTCACTGAAGAGCCATACCTGCCTGAAAATCATATCGCTATCTTAAGCTATTTATATACAGACTTTGGAAGCAGTCTCTATAGTATTCCAGTCGACGCGTTAAGAGGCGATGAGACTGATTGGCGCCAGTTAACCCATACTTTTTGCAACGATTAGCGCTGGACTAAAAGCAACACAGGTATATAGCTTTAGCGTGCTCTGGTGTGTATTTGCATCACTGCGGATCACACCAGGGTTGAGCTAGCCACTTACTGAAAGTCACTCGCGGGTTATTGGTATTTTTAATGCTGGGCAAGGTTATTGCATTGAATATCGATACGGGGGGATTCCATTTCAGGGCTTCACTAAAACTCTTATAATAACTTAGTAATACTTTGCTCGTTAATATGTATCCCATCAATTTAGTTATCAAGAACCATTACATTTATAGGGGAATACTATGAACTTAGCTCAAGCATCTTTTACTAAAACACTGCTGTCTGCCATCGCTATTTTAATGGCTTCTGTGTCGGTCTGTATGTCTGCGCAAGCGGCGCCTTTGCCAGTTGTGGTTGCAACCTTTAAATCAATCAACACTTCAATGCAGTTCCATACTGCACCTAAAGCATCCTTTAAGGCATCGAATGGTGTTGAGATTGCCATTCATATGCCACGTAACTCTGATGATAACAGAATACTCATTATGGATAAGGACTGGTCTATTGTACCTAACCACTATACTACAGCTAACCATATGGGAATTATTGAAGCGGCCTATGAGTACGCCCGTAGTGAAGGATTGAATGTTGAATTAAAAAAGGCTGATCAGTTTTATTATGATGGCAGCCACGGCTTTGCTTATGAAGTTGAAGTTAAGGATGAAAGCAAAAGCTAAGCCTTGTTGTCCTAAGACTGGTGCTTCTCTTTTCATGATTTATAGATGATTAGGGGAGCTATAGCCTAGCTAGCCAAATTCGTTATAGCCATCAACTGAATAGAAGCTGATGCCTTGCGGCTTATGCTCTAGGATTTTATTGACTATGCTCTTATGAAAAAACACCTTATCCTTCCAGCCGCTGTCTCGAAATATTAACCTTTCCTCTAATGCGATTTGGGCTAGCTGACTCTCGTCTAAAACGAGTTTCTTCATTCCTGAGATAAACTCACCGCCATTAAACTCATCATAGTAGTCGAACTCGCTGTGCTGGCGGTCAATAGCTTTAATTTCGTTGCCGATTTGAATCATGTGGTAAAGGTGCTCACCTTGATCGATTAATTTGATTTTGACCCAATTGGTACCATAGGTGTTGCTGATATTTAATTGCTGTAATAAGCCGTCTTTGATGCACAAAGAAGGCACTAGGAATATATCTGCCAGAGGATAGTTTTCTTCAGCGGCAAACCTTACTACTAGTGGCACCGGCTCTAGGGGATGGGTGAACAGATTAGAAGGCACCGCATCTGCATATTCATCGGGAAAATCATAGAAGGGAATATCAATGTTCTCGACTGCGAAAAAGTACTCTCTCATTGTTTTATTTCCTGAGCATATGCTTGGTAAAACTGCGGCAGCAAGACTAACACACCTGAAGGTTAAGTGATTACTTTATTGTTTTTATTGTGTATTTATGTGATTCCAATTCTGTTTTTCTGATAGCAAAAGAAATCCTGATAGTGTTCTTTTTCTCATGCCTCCGTCACATTTTGGTTCTACTACTAAATACTATGAAGGTTAGTGATTACACAAATTATATTCATTGTTTTAATTGTGACAGTACAAAAAATACTCCCTAAAACAGCCACTACTCAAGTGCTGAATACATGCAAAAGGAGCTACCATGAAAAAGTCAGTTTTAGCTTTAGCGAGTTTACTTTCATTCGGTTCAGTCGCTGTCGAATTTAAAGTGCGTGACGAAGCATTTATAGAGAATGCGGCCAGTCATGCTATCTCTATTAAAGACTGGGACAGCCCAGAGAATGCGGCCTCAACCTTTCCCCATGGTTACAAGTTCACTAGTGCCTATTATAAGTTAGATGTAAATGGTGTCTCCCCTCAAAAGTTAATGAGCGCAGATGCTTTAGATCTCAGCAAGCTTATGGTGTCTGACATTGACGGAAAGATCGATCTTGAGACATTCCTACGTGACAGACTAAAGAATCATTCTATGGTTGTGTTAAAGGGGGATCGCATTATGCATGAGCATTACTGGAACAACATGAGTGACAAGTCAACGCATATTGATGCATCGGTAACTAAGTCGTTCACTTCAATGGCTGCTCAATTAGCCGTGGCCAAAGGCCAGTTGGATATGAGCAAGTTAGTCATTGAGTATCTACCAGAGCTAAAGGGGACTGCTTGGGAAACTGCCACAGTTCAAGATGTTTCAGATATGCGTACCTCTGTCATTATGAAGATCGCTAAGCATAAGAGCTGGGATGACCGTATGAGCGATTCACAGTCATACTACGGTGATACCGCTAAAGACTATCCAAACGGTGTTAGTGATTACTTCCCAATGGTAACTGAACATAAGTATAAAATGGGGGAAGCTTACACTTATCAGTGTGTAAACACCGAGGTATTAGGCAAGGTTGTTGAACGTGCCTCTGGTAAATTGCTTGCTGAGTATATTGAGTTAATTTTTCAGTCAGCAGGTACTGAAAACGAAGCTTACTTAGTTTCTGATCATGCTGGTGGTGCAGTAGCTGCTGCAGGCCTAAATGCGTCTACTAAGGATTTGGCTCGTATCGGTCAGTTATTTCTAAATGATGGCAAGAACTACAAAGGCGAACAAGTGTTGTCTAAGGCTTGGGTCGATAGTTTATACGCAGGTAACGACGTTGTCCGTGCCGCGTGGAGCATGAGTAAAGAAGCTGCTCTTGCTGATGGATGGTATAAAGATCAATTTAGACTGTTAAAGATTGAGAATCGCGAGATCTTGGCAATGGTCGGTATTCATGGTCAGATTGTTGCAATGGATAGGGATTCAGGTGCTGTTATCGCTATGAATGGCGGATACCCGCAAACAGAGACTGCGCGAATGGCATTATCGATTTTCTACAAAGTTCTACCTACAATTTTTGAGGCTGTTGAGGCTGTGAAGCATTGACCCCATCCTCAATAATATGTATTCAAATCTCCTTTGTTAAGCTTAAATAGTCTCTTAGACGTTATGACCTGAGCAAGAAATGGGTAGAGTTGAATAGGTAGTAAGAGCATATAGATAATTAAAAAGGACGCTAATTAGCGTCCTTTTGTTTGTGCTTGCTTGTGTCTATAGTGCTTCAGTCAGCCTGCATCCAATCAACCTTAACACCAGCTTGGTCGAACATATCTTGGCTAATTTTAATCTTATCGGCCCAGCGTGATAAAAAGTCTTCGCTTGGTTGTGGGCTATGGACTGTGCTTAAACCTGTTTGGATTATTTTGGCAGCACAATTAGGGCAAGGGAAGTGAGTTACCCAGATCTCGCAGCCGCTAAGATCGCGTTTTGCATAGAGAATGGCATTCTCTTCTGCGTGTAGGGTTTTGAGTAGTTTCATTTCGCGGTTGTCGGTTTCGGCACTATCTGAGATCCCATGGGGGTAGCCATTGAAACCTAATGAGACAATCCGGTTATCTTCGGTGATCACCGCACCCACTTGTGTGGAGGGATCTTTACTCCAAGAACCAACGAGCTCGGCCATCTGTAAGAAACGTGTCGCCCATTTTGTCATCATCTAACTGAAACTCCTAAATCGATACTTTTGAATAAACGCCTAAAATTAGGGTTATTCTCTATGGAGAACAATGATAAATCAACATATAGCCAATCAATAAGGAATTAAGTTGGCTCAGAGTCTGAACCAACTGACCCTTTCTCGCCTTTTTTTGATGTAACTCAGCTATCTCGGGTGTCAGTTGGGTTTATGATTCTTGTTCGTTTCGTAAATAGAAGTCGCACAGATGACAAATATCAATCAAGAAAGACTCGTTGAACACTTTATCTCGCTGGTGAAAATCGACAGTGAATCAGGCAATGAAAAAGCGGTTGCTGAAACTTTAGTTGAACAGCTTGGCCAACAGGGCTTTGAGGTAGTTCAGCTAGCTGTGCCGGGCACTATTTCGAACGGCTTTAATATCTACGCAAAGCTGCAAGGAGAGCTTGATGGAAGCATAGTTTTCAGCAGCCATATGGATACTGTGACACCCGGTAATGGTATTGAACCTATCATTGAGGATGGAATCATTCGTTCTCAAGGCGACACCATTTTAGGCGGAGATGATAAATCGGGGATCGCCGCTGTGATGGAGGCCGTTCGTAGCATTCAAGAGAGCGGCGAAGCCCATAAGACGATCGAAGTGGCGTTTACCGTTTATGAAGAGCGCGGCATGCACGGCTCTAAAAACTTCGATATCAGCAAGATTGAATCTAAGCAAGCGATTGTACTCGACTCGGGCGGCCCTATTGGCACCATTATCACGACCGCTCCAGGTCAGCAAAGCCTAAAAGTGACCATCAAGGGTAAGCCTGCCCACGCGGGACTCGAGCCTGAAGCGGGGATCAATGCGCTGACGGTCGCTGCCGATGCGATAAGCAAGATGCAACTGAGTCGCATCGATGATGAAACCACCGCCAATATCGGTGTGGTGCGAGGTGGCCAGGCGACCAATATCGTGATGCCAGAGCTGCACATTGAGGCTGAGGCTCGCTCATTGAATGATGACAAGCTGGCAAAGCAGGTAGCGCATATGGTGTCGACTTTTGAAGCGGCGGCGCAAAAGCATGGCGCGAGTATAGAGATTGACTCAAGCCGTTCTTATAACGCTTACCATATCTCGGATGACGATGCCCATGTGGTGGCGATAAAGGCAGCCTTTGAAGCCATAGGAATTGAAGCCGTCACTAAGCCAACAGGCGGCGGGTCAGATGCCAACATCTTTAATGAACAAGGCTTGAAGACGGTTAACTTGTCGACGGGTATGTCGAAGGTGCACACCACGGATGAGTTTATTGCGGTAGCCGATTTAGTGGCAATCACCAACTTTGTTCGCTGTTATCTAACCCGTTAATTTTCAGCCTATCAGCGCTAATGGCAGCACTAATATTTAGTGATAGTTGAATGAATAGCCTCTGGGGCTGAGCCGCTCTCTTAATTGGGAGCGGCTTTTTATTTTATGGAGTTTCATCAGGCTTTACTATTTTTGCCATCTTTGTTGGTTAAGATTAATTTTCGTTGTAGTTAAGATTAACATTTTTTCAAGCAAACTATTTTGTGAGTAAAATCAAATTCTACCGCAAACCTTTGTGCAATATTCATCCCGATTTATCTATGGGGATCTAATTGAACGAGAGGTTTTCGATGGCGTTTTTAGATGATGTGCCAACCCTTTTCTTATTGGTGGGGAGTATCGCCCTTGTCCAGTTTTTGGTTGTCGCTGTTGGACTCATGTTCAATAAGCTGCAAGGTCTCTTTAGGCAGCAATAGCGTTCATCAATGAAAAGCCTGCATAGCAGGCCTTTTTTTATCTGGTAGTTTTGATGTGGTGATTACTCGCTATTGCTTAGTAAGGATTCATCGCTTAACTCCCAATTATTCAACTCCTCACTACTCAGTTAGCAACTACTCAGTTGGCAACAACCCGATAACTCAATGACTCCAGTTATTAGTTAAGGTCTATCGTATCGATAGGGGGAATATTCCGTTCGGGGAGAGGGCGCCAGTTTGTAATAGGGCTGTAAAAATACGACTAGGTTAACCAGTTCCTCGACAGTCATCACGCTATTAAAGCTCACCATTTTAGATTTGCCATCGATTTGAACCGCAGACTTGGGGTATCCCTCTATGAAGCTGTGCGATGGATTGATAATACCTGTGACCAGAGCAGCGTAGGTTTTAACCTTGTTCGATTCACCACCTAGAGGGATTGATAATATAGAGTGTTCGATAGCTTGTGGTTGCTCTACACCCTCTAACTGATGGCATGAGAGACATTGATACTTCAAGAAGGCTTGTTTTCCCTTGGCCACATTGCCATCAGGGAGGTTAAAACCCTGAGGGGAATCCACCGACTTGTCACACCCCGATATTGCTGCAGCAATTAGGGCGAGCATGCATAGATGTAATAATTTCATATTCAGTCACTCCATCCTGATTAATCTCTTGTTGTTATCTGCTGCGAGCAATTATCGCGGTGTTACTTGCCAATAATTTAGGTTAATGGCGGGAGGGACTACTCAATGCTAATTTTTTTTACCTCTTGCTTATTGTTAGCTGACTTAGGTAATACTAACTCCAATACACCATCTTCATATTTAGCTTTAATGTCTTGTTCTTTAATATTTTTGCCGAAATTAAAACTGCGATAATAGCTGCCGTAATGCCTTTCTTTCAGCATATTGCCGCTACTTTGTTTTTTCTCGGATTGCTCATCATGTTCAGCTTTTATAACCAGTTGGCCATCATCTAATGACACATGAATGTCATCTTTACTAAAGCCGGGTAGCTCGGCCAGTAAGGTATATTCACCTTCCGTTTCTTCTATATCTACAGCAGGCATCTTGCTGGCTTTATTGAAAAAATCAGAGCGTAATACTGGGCTGAAAAAGCCTTGGAACATGTTGTCATCAAAAACTGATGGGAAAGATCTTGAGTGCTTGGCAGGTTTCATCACTAATATCCTCATCTAGGAGAAGTTAGGAGGTTTGGGGTGTAAGTAAACTATAGTCGTTTTTGCTTGTTTTTCGAGCTGATTTATTACCTAAAACAAGGGGCGATAAGCCACGCAGCAGTAGCCTGTTAACACTCATTATGAGTGTTGCTTCTAGAGGGGGAGGACTGCAGTGACTAGAGGGGGATAGTCCTTCATTTACTCTTGCGGTTATTGCTTTTATCTGGGGGATTGTGAAGCGATAGTTCATCTTGAATACTCGCGAGAATCCACTAACATTTATTACGGTCACTATTGAGCGTTAGGCCTGTATTGCCTACAATAGCGCACTTTTTGTTTACTGCAGTTTCTATAACTGCCACTTTTATTACAGGCCACGATTATGACTGACACGAGTTCACAACCTGCTTTACCAGATCGCCTTTCTGTTAACCCACGTAGCCCGCACCATGTGGAAGCTATTTTCGAGTTTGATATCGGTATCAAGGTTAACGGCAAAGAGCGTTTTGATGTTGAAGAGTATTGCATCAGCGAAGGTTGGGTAAAAGTACCTTCACACAAAGCGCTAGACCGTCGTGGACAACCGCTAATGATGACAGTTAAAGGTCAGGTAGAAGCTTTCTACAAGTAATAGTAATCAGTGACACAGTTGCTGAGTTCTTTGTAAATAAAAAGGTCGCAATAGCGGCCTTTTTTGTTAATCAGGGCATGCGGCAGTGGGTGTTAGCTGCCTGACACAAACTAGTTTTTACGGTTTGGCTGAGATATATTGGGGAGCTCGCCTGGCTTTTCCCTTTCTATTGAGAACACTCGAATGTCCTGTTCAAGAATCCTTGCTAGTTTATTTTTACTAATTTCTCCTTTTGTCTTGGCTAGTACTAGCTTGCCGCTAAGTCTGCCTCAGCCTCCCGAACAAGTTCTGCAGCCTTATCCTGAGGTAAGCGTTAACATGCTGCACTCAGCTAAGGAGCTTATCGCTGCCTTTGATGATAACGACTATCAGCTCACGGCCGTTGAGCAGAGCAAGACATTGCCTAGTTACTATGTTGAGAATCTGCCTAGCGATTTAAATGCGTTGCCCGTATCGCAAAAGACAACTGGCTTTATTCGGTTACTCTTGCCAACTATCAAGGCGGTGAACGAGCGAATTTTGCTGGTTAGAGATGAGCTAAACAGGCTATCGGCTAAGCCTAAATCCCAGTGGTCTGAGGCCGAGAAGCGCTGGGTGCAGACGTTGTCAGACTCTTACGCGATTCAGTCAGGTGAGATTGCCGAGCTACTTTTGCATATCGATATTATTCCAGCGGGCATGGTACTCGCCCAAGGCATCGATGAGAGCGGTTGGGGCACAAGCCATTTTGCCATCGCGGGCAATAATCTCTATGGTGAGCACCTGCCCCACGATGGCGGCAAGTTTTTAACGACGCCGGGCGGCCATGTGAAGGTGGCTGCATTTAGCGATCTATATCAGAGCACTGCAAGCTATATGCATAATCTCAATACAACAAGGGCTTACAAGGAGCTTAGGCTGTTGCGGCAGCAGCTGCGGACGCAAGAAAAGTTAACAGGCTATGAACTGGTGCAATCTCTGCTGCATTACTCTAGCCGCGGTCAGGCCTATGTGGACAACTTACGAGCGTTGATCAAACGCCATCGTTTAGATGACTTTGACCAGAGCAGGCTGAACACGAGTGATAGTGTTCGTTATCGTTTTAGTGATAATGGCTAATGGCGATTAACTTATCGGCTCTGCTTTTTATTGGGACAGAAATGATAATAGAAAGGCCGCGATAGCGGCTTTTTTTTATGTTGATTTTATATCTATGATATTGACCACAAAGGCGTTATTTTGCAGTTGCTATGATAATACACCCTGTTGGCTTTATCTTATGAAAATAGTGTCGACTTACTAGGGGATGTATTGCTGTTTCGAACTTATCACCCTTAACCCATTTGATGACTGAATCACTCACTCGCATTTAACCTAAGTAATGGCTTATTTAGTGGCTTATAAGAGATTAAGTATGAGTAGTGGTGCTGCTTGCTTAAGCAGGCCGGTATAGAGCTAAGGGTTTTATTCGATTATTATTGAGGTTTGTTTTGTCTGCTTTTTACCATCGTTGCCGTTACTTTTTCCTTCCTCTTGTCTTCACGGCTTTTGGCCTAGCTTTGACCGAGATCTATCAATCAGACCTGCAGGTATGGCTGGGGGTGATAGAGCAGCTTCCCTATTGGTTACTGCCCGCCGCAATCATTATTGCGCTGCAGTTTAACCGAAGTCGCTTAGCTTATTTGGCAGCGATCATGCTGACTTACTATCTGTGTGTGACCCACTTTTTGTTAGAGCCTGCGCTGCTGGAGCTATATTCACAGCAGCTCTTACTCGGCGGAGCCTTCACTATTAGCGGATTTGCCTTTATTAAAGATAGGGGGCTGTTATCTCCCCACAGCTTGGTAAGAGTGGTTGGTTGCGGGCTTTGCTTTGCGGCCGGTTTTGGTTGGCTGTGGGCTAACCGCCAGTTTAAAGTACAACTTGATGAGCTACTACCTAGTCTAATAGACATGGAGGTTAGAGTCATAGCCCCCTTGTACCTGTGTGGTGTATTGGTGTTTATTCGTGGACTCTGGCAGGCGAATCTGGTTAATAGCGCCATCTTTATCACCCTCGCGCTTTGGACTGTTCAGTTTGAGTTTACGGGCTTAGTTTCCCTCGCAACCTCGATGACAGTATTAGCCATTATCTATATTTTGACTGTGCTGACCGACTCCTACTTTTTGGCTTATCGCGATGAACTGACGGGACTTGCCTCTCGCCGAGCCTTGTTTAACTTAGTGCTTGCTTTAGGGCGTAAATACAGTGTGGCTATGCTGGATATCGACCACTTTAAGAAGTTCAACGATACCTATGGTCACGATGTCGGTGATCAGGTATTGAAGTTAGTCGCCAGCAAAATTGCTGGTGTGCGCGGCGGCGGTAGAGCGTTTCGTTATGGTGGTGAAGAGTTCACCATTATCTTCCCCCGTAAGGATGCGCAGTCGACTCTTAGTTACCTCGAAGAGGTGCGCCAGACGATTGATGAGTACGATATTGTGCTTCGAAATGAGCAGCGTAAGAGTCAATCCAAGGCTAAGCGTGGTAAGACTAAAACGAGTAACCAACAGCGAACGGTGAGTGTCACCATCTCCATAGGCGTTGCCGAGCATCAAAGTGGTGAAACCTTTGAGCAAACAATGAAACGATCCGATCAAGCCTTGTATAAAGCTAAGAAAAAGGGGCGTAACCAAGTCTGTGCTTAGCGCGGTTTATGGGGATCTAGATAAAAAGAGCGAGTAGGCGTTATAGATATGAATACTCATGGAGGTTCAGCCGCTCGCTTTTGAAAAATCCCCAAACTGACGCACCGGTTCTGATAGGCCCTTTACAATAAAGGTTCGATAGATTGTGGGTCTAAATTAGAGGCGTGTTTCTTGAGATAATATGACTACGGATATTTTGACTTAAGTGGGTATTTTTAGCTGTCGATTTAATAAATAAATCATATTCGAGGCGTACCATGTTGTTAGTAGGTAAAAAATGTGGCCAATCGCAGCATTTTTGTCAACATTTATCGTTACCATTGCTACAGCGCTACACATGGTTAACTTATCTCAAGGAGTATTTATGTCCCTTAGCCATCAGCAAAAAGTGTACATTCCCAAGGACGTTCGGGCGAATCAATATATCACCGCAGAAATTAAAGTAACCGATGCATTACTGGCTCATTATCCCGATTACAAGACGTGTTATCAGACTCTTAGTCGCGCAATTTTCAGCCTTGGAGATCAGGAAGAGTTATATAACCTTCATGTGATCACTAACGATAAGTTACCCGTTGTACGTTTTCATTCTGAAGCCTATTGCTTCCCAACTGCCGAACAGCTCATCTTCTTCTACAACCCTGTCTATCATGAATCGCAAACGCTACACACAAAGGATGATTATCGTGCCCGTAAGATCAGGATTGTGTTCTTAGCGACCGGTGATGAGATCCGCAGTCATTCGGCCAGTTTCCATATCAAAGTGCAGTCTTTCCTCGCCAAGCTCATGCCACAACTGCCAGAGAAAGATCTCACCATTAAGGTTCGTGACCATCAGCATATTTCTTACGACCTGTTCGCCAAGTCGAAAGGCAATAAAGAGACCTATGGCTATAAGCTACGTTCGATTAACCACAGGTATAAAGCAAGAGAGTGTCCAATCCCAGAGGATCACGGTTCGCTTTGCTACGTCACAGTGAAGTTACCCCTAAGCCGCAAGTTAAAGCAGGCAATATTACCTGAACACACTAGCGATTTTACGCCACTGTATCAAAAGCTAGAAGATGCTTTCCTTCAAGCAGCTTCAGCTAAAAAATTAAATCGAATTGCTATGGTAGCTAATGGCTTAACGCCGCTTGTGCGTAACAGTAAATTCGATCAAGTCGATGGTACCGATGAGGTGCAGATGCTTGGCTTCGACCCTAATATTGAGGAGCAGCA
The DNA here is from genome assembly GCF_019654915.1 of Shewanella sp. MBTL60-007. GTDB lineage: Bacteria > Pseudomonadota > Gammaproteobacteria > Enterobacterales > Shewanellaceae > Shewanella. Next base: position 29,861 of record NZ_BPET01000038.1, read on the forward strand.
GTTTATACGCCACTGGGATGGCGACAAGTTAGTGGAGATGGTGAGCTTTACTATTGCTGCTGGCATCAAGGACATTAAAGATGGTGGCTATGGTCGTTACTTGAATCGAGTGGAGGAGGCGCTTAAGAGCTTTGCTGCCGAGCTGCCGATAGACAAGTCTCGGGACGATTTGATTGTGCGCTTCCACCAACATATTAGCTACCAAGCGCCGCAACAACTGCTTAGCTAACTGCTCTAACGGTAAGTGGGGTGAGGCGAAGGATCTGGTGTCGCTACATCATCTATTGATGTGAGAGGCTATACCTTAGATGAAATTGCCTTCATCCTGCTTTATCGTTTTTGCTGCTTTGATCTTAGGGGCATTGGATTACGAAAGGCTGCTTAGCTTGACGATTAGCTGTCGTTGCATGGCCTGTTAGAAAGAGGTCGAAAAGCTACCGATAAGCTGATTGTCACTATTGATGATTTTGCCTTGGCGGGTCTCATCGCAATAGCTAAAGTCGATGTTTCTATCTACAACATTCCCCTTCACCAAAACATGACGTAATAGTACATCGCTATTTAGCTGATGGATGAATGCATCCCAAGAAATGTTATCTTTATAAATATTAAAATTTACTCTCATTTAAACCCTTTTTTAGTTGTTTTCGCTAGTGTTGATTTCTTTTTTGATTGATGAAACCAAAATCTTTTTGGACCTGATGAACGTGACATAATTATCTCCGGAGTTAAGACATTTTGAAGGTAAAATAATACCGACTCTAATTTTGCCTTAAGTTATTAATGTTTAATTTGTATTGATAAGAATATAACGAAGTAGATCAGAAGCGTATTGTTAGATACGAAAGCAGATTTTTGAAGTGTTAATCTTTTTCTAGATACAGTATAAATTATTACTCAATCTTACTTTACTAAATTAAATTAGTTTAAAGCAGACTTAGCTCAAGCAAGTTGGTTGAAAACTTTATTTTAAATGAGGTGAATGGCGACTAAACCATTCACCTCAACTTACGAAGTTACAGCGCGACTACGTTTGCTGCTTGAAGGCCTTTTTGACCTTGCTCTACTTCGAAAGATACTTTCTGGCCTTCAGCCAAAGTCTTGAAACCGTCTGAAGTGATTGCACGGAAGTGAACGAACACGTCGGCGCCGCCATTGTCTTGAGTAATGAAACCAAAACCTTTCTCTTCGTTAAACCATTTTACTAGACCAGTTGATGTATTAGACATGATGTGTCCCTTATATTTAAATTCATAAAAATTGTCGCATTATGCGATGCACTGAAAATTGAATTATTTAATGTGACGATGAAGATAAGGGCAAACTGAGGATAACAACAATAACGAAGGAATACTGAGATTTTACTTTTTAACTTATGTTTCATTAATAACTCTAAATAGCAGAGCGAGACAAATAGTACGCGATAATTACATATTGTCCAGATCTATTTTTAACTAACTTTTAGGGTAAGGCTAGATGTAGGTCGCGTATTTATTGTTATTCATAGAGTTTTACGTCATTAAGCTCTTAAATTGACGATGCTTTATGAAGCCATTTCCTCTAGCCGCTCATCACCTAGTTAAGGCCAGGAAAGCGAGCTTGCGTTAGCTGGCCGCAGGAGGGTAAACGGGCTTAATGTACTTTTTAGCTGGCAAAGCTATTGATAAGTAAAAATAGGCCGAGAGTGGCCTATTTTTTGATGAACTCGCAAGCGGCTATAACGAAGGCTTGCTTTGAAAGCAAATTAGATTAGCTCGCTTGAGATTGCATCTAAGTGCATCTCGAGTTCATCTTCAGTCTTGGGCAGTGAATCTAATTCAAAAGTGAGCGGTTTGCTGCCGTTTAGCATAAACACTGAACTGGCTCCGTGATCATAGTGAAACCATTTCCCATTAACGCATAGATCGGTATAACAATTTGGTAGTAACTCCATAGGGTACCTCAATATTTTTGGTTTCATTATTAAAAACATCGGCATAAAAAGATCTAAAGCCGTGCTTGTGTGAGCTGTGTAAGAAAGTCTGAATGCTATTTGTGATCAAGCTCACCCTTATATGACCTGAAAAGGCGTAGGAGCTCATTGATCTAAATCAAGCCTATGAGGATTAGCAGAGTCGAGGTGCAATAATGGCAAAATATATAACTGTTTTTACGGTCAATTTATCACTTTATTGGTAGGACACTCTGAATATTGTGCTTGTGGTGAAAGTTGCTTCTGTATTGCTGGTTTACCTAATGAGGTGACTTGTTACGAGTGGTCTCTTCGTGTTGCTCTGAGGCTTTTGGCTTAAGTTAAAAGAAGTGCTGACTAGATAAGTATGGTGATAAAAGCGATGAGCTATACAAATACCTAATGCCGAGATAGCCCATTATCAGAAACATATATCGAGACGTTTAACGATATTTTCGTTATCGGTATCTCTCACTTTTCAAAGTCATAATATTTATCTGTGATCTCCGTTCCACTCATGTTTTGCTCAATTTAACTAATTGAACTTAATAGCAATATCGTATCAATGTTTATTGGAGGTTGAACTAATGTTGCCAAGGTCACAATTATCCCCGCAATAAATGAATACTGTTAATGCGCAATAAAAACAACAATATGATTAGGGTGATTATGATGAATTTAAATAAACGCTATTTAGTATTAGTTATTGCAGCAGCAATGAGCTTAAGTGCATGTGATGATGGTAAAGATGGCAAAGATGGTAACGATGGCGAGTATATTCCTCCCACCGTTGGTACATCTGTGGAAACTAAAATTGAGTTAATAAATCATACAATCGAAGATGGTAAGATTAGTTTTGAGTTTCAAGCCGTTAATGAAGATGGCGTCATAATAGATGGTCTGCAGAAGGCTGAAGCTAAGTTCGCCATACAAACTGAAAAAGGTATTGGATTAAGCCGCTCTGGAGAAGGTACTCTTGGTGGCTATGGTACTTTTGATGCAACAAAAGATAGTAATCCTGAAGGTGCCTCACTGGGCATTAATGAAGCGGGGAATTATAGCTTTGTGATGCCGATGGAGCATGTGAAGGCGGGGGACGTAGGGATTGTTTGGTTACGCGTTGGCGGAGCTGTAGTTAATGATACTGTGTCGATTGCTCGCAGCATGCCGTTAATTGTCGATAAACCTGAAGTCATGCACACTACAACAACCGAGACCTGCTATTCCTGTCATGTGGATTACGCTACATCTGATTTCCCTCACCCTAGCTATACCGCTATCGATCTAGAAGGCAAGGTGGATTTTGTAGCGGGCTGTATGGTCTGCCATGGCAATATCTCCCGTACCGAAGAAAATGGTGGCTATGCGAAAAATACGCTGCAAAAAATAGGTCATATCAATCATCAAGTATTCGACCGTGATTTCCAGGTGACTAATTGTTATACCTGTCACGCAGAGCCTGTTATGAACACCAGCATCGCGGGCAATGGTTGTGTTGATTGTCACGCGTCAGGTGTTGCTCTGAACGATCAAATTGCCGCTTTTGCTGACGATGTCGATGTACGTGCTATTCACGCGACGAAATCAGGGATTGAAGAGCGTCAACAGACCCGAGCGTCACATACTACTACACTATCTGCACCATACTGGGACAAGGACGTAACTTGGACTGATAAACCTACTGGAGCAATATGTACCGATTTAAAACTGTTTAAAGTCGAAGGTGAAACTCAGACACAGCTTAATATTGCCAATTTGTATGGCGAGACTTTAAGTTATGCTGGCGCCTATATTCATGGCTATGACAGCAAGCACAATACCTTAGTTGGCCGAGCCAATGCCTATGGTGCTCATCAGTACGTTGAACGTGAAGATGGTACGCGATCGGTCTGTTATCCTGATCTTGTACCGGGCTTTGAAAACTCAAATCTGGCAGCGAGCTCCCGCTTAACCTTTGCCTTGGGAGATCTTGAAAATGCAGGCTATACGGGGGTGACTTTGACGTCGTACTCTGATGTTGCAGAAACAGATTATTATGAGATTGCCGATCCACAGACAACACCTCCAACATTTACCGATGCTGGTAACTATGAGCGTCGTCTTGCAGTCACCAATGATAGCTGTACTAGCTGTCACAATAGTGAGAGTAACTATCATAAGAATGGTAGCTATCAAGAAGGCGGCATAGATTGTGTTGCTTGTCATAACAATGGCCAAGACCGCAAGTCAAAAATGTCTGCACCTGGGTTTGGTCCTATGGTCCACAGCATGCATTGGGGTAGAGGTAATACGGTAAATGATATGGAAGGCGCTGCTAACTCAGCTGATAAGCTCAATGCAGAAAACTGCGTCGCTTGTCATGCCGATGGCATCGATCTTTATGGGGTACCAAATCAGTATATTCGTGCTCAAGCTTATCATGCTGGCGATACCACTAAGATGTCTAGCCCGGTATTAGCGAACTGCTACGCCTGCCATGACAACGACCAAGCCTTAAATCATATGCTCCAAAATGGTGGTGAGTTAAGTGCCGAGAAAGGTGCGGGTGATGATGGCGAGTGGTACACCAAGCCAACATCCGAGTCTTGTGCAACTTGTCACGCAACAGGTAAGACATTTGCTATCGAAAAATACCACGTGTTTGAGCGTTAGATTGACTGGTATTAGGTTGCTGGCTCTGGTCAGTATCTGATTATCTTCACCTTTAGCATGGCATCCCTGCAGAGTGTTTAAAGGTGGAGAGCTTGAGTTATACAGCCGCCATAAATACCTAAGTTTGACGCCCATCCAAGGCCCTTCGGGGCCTTTTTAGCATCTTAATGCCTGAAGATTTATTAAATGAAATATACCTGTGTTGAATTCACTGTGACTTTAACCGCACCAATGAACGTTTACACGTTGTTGAACGAAATTTGTTCACACCTAGAGGCGCAGTCCCATACTCTTTTCAATGTTTGAGTAATTACTCTTGCAACTCACAAATCTATGAGTATTATCTAGGCTTAATCCTTTGAGTAGAGGCGCGCTGCCTAAAAGTATCCAGAATGAGGGTGACACCGAAGACATCTGGAGAAAGGAGTCAGCGCCGAAGTTATTGTTGCGTCATCAACAATCGCTGGGTCTGCATTTAACAAATGCAGGACTGCCATAGTTATGTTGTCTATGGAGCGCTATTAGAGGGGTAAGAAGTATTATTTCAACTGAAATCTGTTTCTCTATCCTTTTGGTAGATCTCCACCTAAATAATAGGTGTTACGAGATCATGAATTTAGTTCAATATTCCGATTCCCTGCTGTCGGTGGTGCCGCCACTGTTAGCCGTTATCCTCGCCATTACGACCCGTCGTGTACTGTTATCCTTAGGGGTTGGTATTCTTGCCGGCGCTATACTGTTAAACAGTTATAATCCGCTTGATGCACTGCACTATCTGTTTAATATTGTCTCCGGCATCTTTTGGGCTGATGGCGCTATTAATAACGGCAACGTCAATATGTTGCTGTTCATGTTGCTGCTCGGTGGTTTGATCAGCCTGATGACGGCCACGGGGGCAACCAGAGCCTTTGCTGAGTGGGGAGTGCGTCGTTGTAAAGACCGCCGCAGCGCCAATATGCTAACGGGCTTAATGGTTTTTGCTTTCTTTATCGATGACTTTTTCCACAGTTTGTCAGTTGGCCCCATCTGCCGCCCGGTCACGGATAGGTTTAAGATCTCGCGGGCAAAACTGGCTTACCTGTTGGACTCCACTGCCGCCCCTGTGTGCGTCATTATGCCTATTTCCTCTTGGGGGGCATTTATCATTGCGATCTTAGGCGGTATCTTGGTGACAAACGGTATTACCGATGTCAGCCCAATTGCCATGTTTGTGCAGATGATCCCTATGAACCTATATGCGGTGTTTACTCTGTTAATGGTGCTTGTCGTGATCGCGTTTCAACTCGACATTGGCCCTATGCGTCAACACGAGCGCTGGGCACAAGAGGGCAAGCTGTGGGATGAGTCTAAGGGGCGTCCGCAAGGGCTTGAGATCACCACTGAGGAGCAAGGCCGTGGTGGCATGATTGATATGGTCTTACCGATTGCGACCTTAACCTTGTCGAGCATCTTCTTCATGGTATGGAGCGGAGCAGAGGCATTATCGGCAAAAGGCCAAGGGTTTAGCTTGATTGCATCACTTGAGCATACCGATGTAGGTTCGTCTCTAGTATATGCGGCTCTGTGTAGTCTCGCAGTCTCTATCGTATTAGCTCTACGATTAAAGTTGCCAGCAAAAACATGGTTATCTGCTGCGCCACAAGGTGTTCAGGCTATGATGCCTGCGATTATTATCCTGCTGTTTGCTTGGACAATTGGTACTGTGGTGAGCGATATGCAAACTGGTCAATACCTAGCAGCGTTGACTAAGAGCAGCATTCCGGTTCAGCTTCTGCCTGCTTTAGTGTTTGTGCTAGCGTGCGGAATGTCATTTGCTACTGGGACCAGCTGGGGCACCTTCGGCATCATGTTACCTTTGGCTGGTGATATCGCTATTGCCAGTGACGCAAGTCTATTAATGCCTATGCTTGCGGCGGTGTTGGCTGGCTCTGTATTTGGTGATCATAGCTCACCTATATCGAGCACTAGTATCCTATCGGCAACGGGCGCGAGCTGTCATCACATGGACCATGTTATGACTCAGTTGCCATATGCCGTTACCGTCGCTTTTGGTGCCTTCCTCGGTTATCTAGCGATGGGCATCACTGGCTCAACTCTTGCGGGTATTGCGGTTAGTAGCGTATGGTTTGTCGCTAACTGTGTATTCCACCTTCGTCGTCATAAAAGACAGCAAATGATGCCAGCTAACGCATAGTTGTAGCGTAGCTAGTTACCTATGGGATAACGTGATAAGTTAGCCCAAGACAAAGGCCTATCTGGGCCTTTGTTGTTTTCAGTCGTTGCTCCACCAACATGGCTTGAGTTTTTTCATCTGGGCTGAAAAAATAGCGCTATATAGTTAAATCCAGAACTAGCTAGAACCTAGAACCTAAAACCCAAAACCTAAGACTCAAGCACCTCTATGAACCAAGAGATCGCCATCTCGCTTCCTTCACTTATTCACCGAATCGGCCGTGAAGTGGTTAAGCAAGCGCAGCTTTTTGCTAAGCAATATAATTGTGAGCTTAAGCGCGTGCGCCGTTCGAGAAACTGGGGTCTAACGGGTGAAGCTGTGCAGATCCAAGCTCTTAGCCAGCATTTAAAAACGCAGCAGCTAAGTGCGGGCACTACAGAGTTTGCTTACCTTATTCGCAAAGTCGATACCGCGTTGCTTAGCCATGCTGATAAGTTAGAGCCGTTAGCGGCCAAATTAGTCCGCTTAATTGAGCAAGATCCGAATATTACCCTCGCTGAACTGATTCACCTTACCGACTGTACTCAGGCTGAAGCGAGAACGGCGCGTTTCGAGGCGGAGACTTGGTAGCCTTGCGATAACAGTTCTTTATTAGGGGACGTTTTCTTTTTTAGATTGTTAGCGCATAAGGTTTAGACAGTATAGCGAAGCCGATGGGCTATCGACTTCGCTGAGTGCCCCCCTTCCATAGGGGCCTTCTTGCTGATTAGCTTACTAGTATACGTCCGGCTAAAAGCAGCAATACCCCACCTGACACTTTATCTATTGTCCGAGCATGCAGCCTTAGCCTTATTAAGGTTGATGGCTTAGACAAGATACAAGCGATAAATGTGTACCAAGCCGCATCGAGAATTGTCGGTGTCGCAACGATAATGATTCGGTTAACCATATTGTCAGCACTTTCTACGAATTGACTAAACAGGGCTAGATAGAAAATGATGATTTTCGGGTTAAGTATAGAGATAACAAAGCCACTTCTTGCAGCTTGATAAAGGCTCATTGGTTTGCCGCTGCTGAGTTTATCGGTTATTCCACCTTTTGAACGAATCGAACAAATACCTAACCAAGCCAGATATGCTGCGCCCAGATAGGTGATGGTGTTGTAGAACAAGGGGGAGTTTTTTAATACTAGGGCGAGTCCTGCCAGAGACAGTCCTGCGTAGATACCTACTCCGATAGAGTGAGCGCAGGCTGTAACGATACCTTGCGCTCTTCCGCCTGCAAGTGTATTTCTTGCAACCATGATGACAGATTGGCCAGGCGACATAGCACCGAGTAATGACACCATGAAAAGGGCCATAAAAATGGATATAGACATAAAGCCTCACATTTATTGAATGATAAATTTTGGATACAACTGGGTCTTTGATAGGTGTTGTTACCAAGGTACATTCAATAAATTATTGTGAGCCGCAAAGGCTTTAAGTCTTGTCATTTAATTGGGATAAGTAAGCTTATCGTAAATAGCGCAGGCATTGTAACACTCTTACTTATCTATTTCAGTCTTAATGGCTCAAGTTGCTGCTGTGGTTTATCACTTTAGCCTTTAGCGCAAGACTCGCGTCTAGACTGAGCGGATAGCTAATGAAATTGCCATCATGAAATCAGTGGTCATGCTTTCACAGCTCTTGCTTATTCAATTTATCGATACGCTTTTATTAGCAACATTGATAAGCAACTTTTATGGATAAGTGCGATGAGCAATGAAAAGTGACAATCTAATCATTGCTCATCATAGCGGCTATAAAGCCGATATCACATGGGTTAATTGCGCTAAATCATTATTACATAATGCAGGAAGGATGGTGTTTATCTGCGCTTCACTGCGCTCATAAATCTTAAGCGCTAACAGAGCCTCAATCGTTGCTGCGTCAAAGCGATACTTTATGATCTTGGCAGGGCTTCCAGCGACAACGGCGTATGGGGGAACATCTTTAGTCACAACGGCATTTGCCGCCACGATAGCGCCTTCGCCAATACGCACTCCGGGCATCAACATCGCCCGCATACCTATCCAACAGCTATCCTCTAAATGGGTGTCTCCTTTGCTTTGGTAAGCATCGACGATGATTTCCATAAAAGGATATAGGCAATACCAGTCTGCTCTATGGGTATGGTTTCCTCCCATCAATATAACGGTCTCTGCGCCAATGCAGACGTAGTTACCGATATAGAGTTGGTCTATTGGCCATGGTGGTGGGGCATCGCGGGTTTGTTCATCGCCATGTAAGTAGCGAACAACGCTCAGTTCAAAACCTTGATCCCAGTAATCACTGTAATATGAATGAGTTCCCTTAATATGGATATTAGGGTTGGTGTTAGTTTGATGTAACTTCTCTGTTTTAGTCCAATGTTTCATTGGGCATACCTATCTTAAAACGGCTTAAATCAGCCAGAAAATACAAATGGTTGACGGTGAAACTTGATTGCAAGCTCGTCAGTAGATTTCTGGTTGTTTGAGTCGTTTAATAATAGGCATAAGGATTAAAGCTTGTCTTGAAGCGATGAACGGTTCCATCATTGAGTTAGTCTAACTGCAGGCTGCACAGGAACTCGCCTCAATTAGTTCGTGCTTATAGTAAGAGTTTTGCGAGTAAAAAGCTATTATGCCTGCCGTCTTACTCATGGCGAGCAGTTAGCTATTATCAGAATGAGTTTTAAATATATTCTTGATAACTAGATCCAAAAAAGCAATTTTTAGCCTTACTTATCCTTATTAAAAATAACGACTTGTACTTGTATCTGCTAAGGCATAGTCTACTGCGCATTATGGGGCTTCTTATACCTGTTTTACTCTCCTGTTTTTGCCCCAGTCATAGTTCAAAAACGAGGTTTACATGCTTAGCAGTCATATTTTCGACAGATTAGAGTTGGACGATGTTTTACGCCAGCACCTTGATGAGTTAGATAGTTACGATGCTCCCTACTTTATCTGTATGAAGCTAAGCACGACGGCAGACAAAGGGATAAAACTGCTGATCCCTGAGCTGGATCATATTGAGCAGGATATCTATGCCTTCAGATTAGAAAAACAGTTGCTGTTACTCAGCCTAGAGTGTGAAGTAGATGAGATTAAGGCGCTATCACAGATGTTATTGACCGCCTTTGAGGCTAATAATGTCACTGCGCAGATCGCCATTTTCCATCACAACTGTTTAGGTACGCCAATTGAAACTTTTAAGTGGTCGACCCAGCTGTTAGAAACCTTAATCGAGAAGTCGCCAGAAGAGTCTATTGTTGAATTTAACGACTTTTGTGATCACGGTAATTGGCCTGGGTTGAGCGCCTATATTGAGGAGCGTGAGCAAGGCCACGGCGCTGATTACGAGTATGACTATGAAGACGACGATGAAGATGATGATGAAAACGACGATCGTTTTGATGAAGATGGCTTCGATAAAGATGGTCTAGATGCCAGTGGTTTTACCGCGCTTATTCAGGGTATTTTAGATAAAGATGCCGCATTAGTTGCCAAGATGATTGCTAATGGTGCCGATGTGGAACAGGGCGATTGGTACAAGAATACACCGCTTAATCATGCAGTGAAGAGTAGTACCGAAGAGGTTGTGACCTTGCTACTCGAGGCGGGGGCGAACCCTAACCAAACTGGCAGCTATGGTACTCGGCCGTTAATTATTGCCAGCTTCAATGGTTTATTGCCGATAATGGAGCAGCTGTTAGCTAGAGGCGCAGAGGTAAACCACCAAGGCGATGAAGGCGAGACTGCGTTGACCATGGCTGCGAAGAACAGCACCAAAGAGGTGGTCGAGCGACTACTGCAAGCTGGTGCAGACGTTAACGCGTTAACTAATGATGGCAATACTGCACTTATTGAGGCTATTGTTGGTGTCCATAATGAACGCACTGCCATTGTCGAGTTACTGCTGGCTAATGGTGCGGCAGAGACGATTCATCAAGTGAATATTCATGACTCTACAGCGATGGAGTTAGCGATTGATCGCGAACATCAAGACATTATTGAACTGTTGAAGCAAGCGATGTAAAGCTGTTCGCTATTCGCTATTCGCTATTCGCTATTCGCTATTCGCTATTCGCTGTTCGATATGAGAAAGTGAGAAAGTAAGGTAGAGCTGAGCCTTAACGCAGATCCTTGTGTGGCGTTAAGGCTCGGTCTTAGATGGTGTGAGTCAGTTTACTCTCATCTCTTTTCCCTCACAGGTTCACAATTAGTTTTTATTCGGGGTGTATGACCGCTCCATTTTTTGTAAGCGCGGAAAAATACCCGCACATCACTAAAGCCCAATTCTAGCGCGATTTCGCTTAAAGACAGTTCACTGCAGCTAAGCCAGTAATCGGCCATATCGTGGCGCACGCTATCCACTAAGCCTTGATAGCTGGTGCCCTGCTTGAGCAGTTGTCGTTGTAAGCTTCTGCCACTAAGGTGCAGTTGGCTGGCGATCAGCTCTCGGTTAATTTTACTTATGGCCAGTTGTTGGCGAATAATCCGCGCAGCGGCTAGCTTAAGTTGGTCGACATCACCAATGCCTTCTAGTTGCGCTTTTGCACTGTTCATCAGCTGTTTTAATTGTTGATTATCGCTTCTTGGTAGTGGCCGAAGTAGCAAGGCTTTATCTATGAGGATGGCATTTTCACTCTGATCAAAGCACACAGGGCAGTTAAACACTGCTTGATACTGTTTTAGCTCTTTGGTGGCAGGTTGTGGCCGTGAAAGTTTGACCTCTATGGGGGAGGCCTTGCTGTCTTGCATAAGGAAGCGGGCAAAGTTGACCCAGGACGCTAGCACGTTATCAATCAGGTGAGGAATGACTTGTGGGTTACTGTATTGGCAGTGCCATACCATCTTTAGTCCTTGGGGATGCTCCCTTAATTCGGTGATCCCCATGTCGCCAACCAGCTTTTCTAAGGGCATGACTTGCTTGATGGCCTGAGCGAAATTATCTGAATTTAGCCCTATCTGCCCTAGCAGATAGAAGCGGTCTGGCTGGATAAATCGGGCGCTATAGAGCCCAAATAGTGGATGCTTTGCCTGCTCAATAAGGTAGTGTAATAACTGCTGAAACTGCTCGCCACTTAGGCGGTTTTCTATGATTTGCAGGCTGGCGGGGTCGATATTGGCCTGCTCAAGCGCAGGTGCGATTTCAACTCCGCAGTGCCGTGCCGCCTGTAGAAATTGCTGGACAGGGGGCAAGGATGTCGTGCCTAAAGCTATCCCGCTTGAATAGCTTGCTTCTGAAGAGGCTGAATCTATAGAGATAGTTTTATACTCAGCTTGTATCGTCACTAGTCTCCCTCCTTTATTTTCATGGTTTAACCCATTTGCGCATTATGTCCATATTTGTCACTGACAAGATGTTGCAACATTGTAAGATAAATTTATCGGTATGCAAATTGGTCAAATATTATGGATAAAGCTGCGCAGGATAATCGAAAGTGGAATGGCTGGGGCGACAAAGACAGAAGCTTGGCATTGTCAGCAGATGGGGCCGCCTTTATTACCGAGACGCTCGGTGAGGCGCAGCCATTACCCATCGCCACGCTGGAGGAGGTGTTGGCCAAGGTGCCAGCATCGCGTCTAGAAGAGAGCGAGTTGTATACCATCGACGCCGAAGTGCGGCTGCGCCACGCCCGAGGCCAAAGTCTACCTGATTGGCTAGCGATGAAGAGCGGTGAGTTTAACTTGTTTCCCGATGCGGTTGCCTTTCCCCGCTGTAGCGAGGAGATCCGCGCCTTAATCGAGGCCGCGAAGCAAAATGATTGGCAGCTTATTCCTTATGGCGGCGGCACCTCTGTGGTAGGGCATATCACCCCTTGTGCTTCAGACAAGCCTGTCGTGACTATCTCTATGAGCAAGATGAACCGATTGCTAGCGCTCGATAGAGTCTCGCAACTTGCCACCTTTGGCGCAGGGGTCAAGGGCCCATTTTTGGAGTCTCAACTGCAGGCTCAGGGTTACACCTTAGGCCACTTCCCGCAGTCTTTCGAGCTTTCCACATTAGGCGGTTGGGTGGTGACCCGTTCCAGTGGTCAGCAATCACTACATTATGGCCGTATAGAAAATCTGTTTGCGGGAGGCGAGATTGAGACACTTGAGGACAAGGTCGTTATTCCTACCTTGCCAGCGTCATCGGCGGGGCCGGATTGGCGTCATCTGGTGTTGGGGTCTGAGGGACACTTAGGCATTTTAACCGAGGCGAAAGTTCGGGTCAGCCGTGTGCCGGAGCAGGAGTTCTTTGGGGTGGCCTTTATGCCGAATTGGCAGCAAGGGATCGCCTGTGCCCGTGAGGTGATCCAGCAAGGGTTGCCGCTTTCAATGCTTAGATTGAGCAATAGCATAGAGACTAAGACTCAGCTTTTTCTGTCGGCTAATCAGACTCAGCGCCACTGGCTTAGCAAGTTATTATCTCTAAAAGGTGTGGGCGATGACAGATGCATGTTGGTGTATGGCATAACTGGCGACAAGCGCGATAACCGTCAGCGCTATAAGCGCTTAAAGGGGATTATCCGTCAATTTAAAGGGGTGAATACCGGCCAAAGTCTAGGGAAGAAGTGGGCGCATAAGCGTTTCGCCTTCCCCTATTTAAGAGAAACCTTGTGGCAGATGGGCTATGCCATAGACACCTTAGAGACGGCAACTAATTGGTCCAACATAGAGCCGTTAACCGAGAAGATAGAGCAGAGCCTTAAAGGCGGGCTTGCAGAGTTTGGCAGTCAGGTGCATGTATTTTCTCATCTATCGCATCTCTATAGCGACGGCGCCAGCATCTACACCACTTACCTGTTTCCTGTGGCGAAAACCTATGAGCAGACCTATCGTCAATGGCAGAAACTCAAATCGACCACCTCTAAGCTGATAGTAGAGAGTAACGGCACCATCAGTCATCAACACGGTGTGGGGGGCGATCATGCTGCCTATCTAGCCACGGAGAAAGGCGACCGTGTGGTTGACTCACTGCAGGATTATTTTAACGGCTTCGATCCTAAGGGGCAGTTAAATCCCGGTAAGCTGTTTAAGGCTATCTATACCCAAGATGAGGCGCAGCCATGAACACCTTGAGTCAGGCGGCGAAAGCGGCGACTGACGCCATTATTCAGGCAGAGGCTGAGTACGACCTTGTTATTATTGGCGGCGGCATAACTGGTGCAGGGATCTTCCACCTTGCAGCTAATCAAGATCTTAAGGTATTGCTGGTGGAGCAAAATGACTTCGCCTGGGGCACCTCGAGCCGCTCCTCCAAAATGATTCATGGAGGGCTGCGTTATCTGGCAACGGGTCAGTGGCGTATGACACGAGATGCGGCTCGAGAGCGAGAAGTGATGTTGGCGCAGTTACCGGGCTTGGTGGACTTGATGCCCTATATCATGCTGCATAAAAAGGGAGACTTCCCCTCGGCGGCGCTTTTTCAGCGGGTACTGGCTATTTACGACAGGCTTGCTGGTAGTAAGTACCATCGGCCCCTGAGTATGGAAAAAGCGCGTACTTGGCTGTCGGAGTTATCTTTCGATGGGATTAGCGGAGTCAGCCTGTTCGCCGATGGAGTCACCGACGATGCGCGTTTAGTATTGCGTGCACTGCAAGATGGCGTACTCGCGGGCGGGCAGGCGCTGAATTATGCCAAAGTGACAGCTCTCATCGAGCGAGGGGAAAACCAAGATAACAGCGAGCGAGTTAGCGGTGTAAGGCTGGTTTTAACCAATACTTTAGATAGCCAAGCGTCAGATAACACAGAGTACAGTGTTAAAGCCAAGTGTGTCATCAATGCCACTGGCAGTTGGGCTGGCAAGCTCCATGAACTGCAAGGCGGGGGCTTGAGGCCATTGCGTGGTAGCCATCTGGTGCTGCCATTTGAGCGTTTACCCGTCTCCGCCTGTTTGACCTTCTATCACCCCCAAGATGGACGTCCAGTGTATATCTATCCGTGGCAAGGCTGCAGCGTGATAGGCACAACCGACTTAGATCATCATGGCGAGCTAAACCGTGAGCCGGGGATCACTCAGCAAGAGATCGACTATCTTTTGGAGTTGGTAAGGCACTTCTACCCAAAACAAGAGCTTAGCGAGAGTGATGTGGTTAGTTGTTGGAGTGGAATACGCCCCATCTATTGTGAGGATGAAACAGAAGGCAAAGAGCCGTCTAAAGAGTCTCGTGAGCATATTATCTGGTCCAAGCCAGGGTTGATCTCGGTATCAGGTGGCAAGTTAACCAGTTATCACCTGATGGCTAAGGAGACATTGGATCGAGTCCGACAGCAGTTCCCTAACCTTTTTGCTGGTGAGCTGAAAAGAGCGCCTTTTAGTCAGGTGACACTAGGTTACGCCGATGAGCACTTACAGGGCTACTTTGGTTATTTCGCCTCTCAAATTGCCGGGATGACTAACGCCGAAATGATAGGCATCAGCCGCTGCCAGTGGCGAGAGCTTGAATGGTCGCTGGCTAATGAGAGTGTGGTGCATCTTGACGATCTCTTGCTACGCCGAACCCGATTAGCATTGTTATTGGGCATAGAGATTAGTCGGTACCGAGAGACGATATTATCTTTATGTTGCCAGCATCTAGCTTGGTCAAACACAAAGGCGGAGCAAGAGTGGCAGCGATTCGAGCAGATAGTGAATACCAGCTACCGCTTACCGAGCCAACAAGTGAATAGGGAGTGTCTGTGATAGACAAAAAACAGCAGAGCCAGGCACAAGTAGAGAAGCAAGCAGACTGGATCTTAACCATAGACAATGGCACTCAGAGCGTGCGGGCCTTAGTGTTTGATGCAAAAGGTAAGCTTGTCGCTAAGTCGCAGATCAAACTGACGCCCTATGAATCGCCGCAGTCGGGTTGGTGCGAGCAAAGCGGTGACTATTATTGGCAAAATGTTTGTGCGGCCTGTCAGGCACTTTGGCAACAAGGCGTTGATAAGAGGCGTATTAAAGGCATGTCGGTGACCACTCAGCGGGGCACCATGTTACCGTTAGACCGTGAGGGCGAACCTTTATATCCGGCTATTCTCTGGCTCGACCAGCGTAGAGCCGAGAGTGAATCTAGTTTGGGAGGCCTGTGGGACCCACTGTTTAAGCTGTTGGGACTAAGCGAAACCATTGCTAATTTTCGCAGCCGCGCTCAACCCAATTGGCTCTATATGGCCAAGCCTGAGCTTTGGCACAAGACCCATAAATTTGCCTTTTTGTCGGGCTTTTTTCACCACAGATTAACGGGGAAATGGGCCGATTCAGTAGGTTCTCAGGTAGGCTATTTGCCTTTCGATTATAAAAAGCACAGATGGGCACCAAGGTGGGATTGGAAGTGGCGGGCGCTGCATGTAAAACCCGAACAATTGCTGACGCTGTTAAAGCCCGGTGAAAAGGTGGGCGAAATAACCGAAAAAGCCAGTGAGCAAACCGGATTGCCCCAAGGCTTACCTGTGATTGCCGCCGCAGCTGATAAAGCCTGTGAGGTGCTCGGCTCCGGTGGTGAAAACGCCGATGTGGGCTGTTTAAGCTTCGGTACCACGGCCACCATCAACGTGACTATGCCGCGCTATACTGAAGCTGTAAGGTTTTTGCCCGCTTATCCCTCAGCCATCGCTGGGGCATTTTGCAGTGAGGTGATGCTCTATCGTGGCTTTTGGATGGTGAGTTGGTTTAAAGAGCAGTTTGCTCATATCGAGCAGGAAAAAGCACTGCAGGCGGGGATCGAAGCCGAAGCCCTGTTTGATGAGTTAGTGAGTAGTGTGCCACCTGGCTCAATGGGGCTGATGCTGCAACCCTATTGGGGGCCGGGAGTGAAGCAGCCCGAAGCCAAAGGTGCTGTGATCGGCTTTGGTGATGTGCATACTCGCGCTCACCTATATCGCGCCATTCTAGAAGGGTTAGCCTTTGGCCTAAAAGAGGGGCTGGAAGCGATTGAGAAAAAGGGCGGCTGTAAAGTCAAGGAACTACGGGTTTCTGGTGGTGGCGCGAAGAGTGATGCCGCGATGCAGATTGCAGCCGATGTGTTTGGGTTGCCTGCGGTAAGGGCGCATACGGTTGAGACATCAGGGCTGGGCGCGGCGATAGCGGCGTCAGTGGGCTTAGGGCTGCATGAAGATTTTGACAGTGCAATTAAGGCCATGGTACATGATGGTGAGCGCTTCGAACCCGATAACCAGCATCATCTTATGTACAAGCGACTCTATAACGAGATCTATCTTGATATTTATAAGAAGCTACAGCCACTTTATGGCAAGATCCGTGACATTACTGGCTATCCGGAATAGGAAAAACAGAGACGGTAAGAGCCGAACGGCCTGCGGCCTTACGAACGTGACGGTGTCACTGACGGAAAGGCAGGAAAAGAAGGTTCGAGGTGCTAGGAAAAGCAAAGAAAGGTTCTAGGAAAAGCCGGAAAAGAAGGTTCGAGGTGCTAGGAAAACAAAGAAAGGTTCTAGGAAGAAAAAAAGACGGGAAAAGCAGGTTAAAAGCTAAGACGATGAAAGCTGGAAAAGAAGGTTTTAGCAACTAGGTACTAGGAAAAGCCGGAAAGCAGTGGCTGTTGTAGGTCGGGCTTTAGCCCGTCAAAGAGTTAGGTATTTGGAAAAGCAGACCTTAGAGCCTAGGAAGGATTAAAGAAGGAAAAAACGGAATGAATACAGCGTTTTGCTTGGTTTTTGTTTTGAGCTTTTGATTTTCCTAGCAGGGCGAAGCCCGCCCTCGCAGCGAAGCGTCCTAGGATCTAGCCGCTTCTTTTAAAGCAAAGACGATTAAAGCCTAACGGCCTGCGCCTTAGGGAACGTGACTGCGTCACTACGGAACGCTGCGCTTACGGAAAAGATGGGAAAAGCTAATAAAGGCTCTAGGTACTAGGAAAAGCAGGTACTAGGAAAAGCCGGAAAGCAGTGGCTGTTGTAGGTCGGGCTTTAGCCCGTCATGCTTGTGATTTTCCTAGCAGGGCGAAGCCCGTTCTCGCAGCGAAGCGTCCTAGGATCTAGAACCTTCTTTTAAACGCAGCCCGTTCTCGCAGCGAAGCGTCCTAGGATCTAGTTCCTTCTTTGTAAAGCGAAGCGCTCTAGAATCTTAAGCCTTAGAACTAATGGAGGGAGAATGACGGACCAAAAGCTTATTTTGATCTTAAAAACCTGCATCTGCGTTGGGCTGTGCCTGATCCTTTTAGGGCTCTATCTTCATAATTTTAGTGAGGCGGTAGAAGCCATGGGAGTGCGGGGGATTATCATCAGCGCCGTCTGTGTGGCTTTTGGCATGGTGTTGTCATTGCCGACGAAAATGTACCTGACCTTTATCTTAGTCAAACGTGAAGCCGATAAGAATCAATAAGCTAGTCCTATTTACACCTTTTACCTCCCCTGCCTAAGTCTTATTTAGGCCGGTAGTGATTGTGCTTCATTGCCGCTAATCTGAGCTTTTCTGTAATTAACCCAAGACTAATGCGCCAAAAACACCGATAATTCCCCCCAATAAGTTCATCTGGCCTCAGGGCTCGCTTTGAGCCGCAGTTCATATTTGAGTGCAAGGCTCATGCCTGAGCCAAGGGCGACGCTCGCTATTAAGTGGAAATCATATTCAATGGAAATCAAAGTTAACTTTCTCGACAACTTGAGACTCGAAGCCAAGTTTGACGACTTTACCGTTACGGCCGACCAACCTATTCGCTATAAAGGCGATGGCTCTGCGCCAAGTCCTTTCGATTACTTCTTAGCATCGTCAGCACTGTGTGCGGCTTATTTTATCAAGGTTTACTGTAAGGCTCGCGATATTCCAACTGAAAACATCAGACTGTCGCAGAACAATATCGTCGACCCTGAAGATCGCTATAATCAGATTTTCCAAATTCAGGTTGAGTTACCTGATGATATTTCTGATAAAGACCGTCAAGGTATTCTGCGCTCGATTGAACGCTGTACCGTTAAAAAGGTGGTGCAAACCGGACCTGAGTTTAAGATTGAAACTGTTGAAAACTTAGATGCCGACGCTAATGCCATGTTGATGAATCAAGGCGACAGCGATGCTAGTACTTACATCTTAGGTAAAGACTTACCGCTTGAGCAAACCATTGCCAATATGACGGGTATGCTAGCTGATTTAGGCATGAAGATTGAGATCTCTTCTTGGCGAAATATCGTGCCAAATGTGTGGTCGCTGCATATCCGTGATGCCGCATCACCTATGTGCTTTACCAATGGTAAAGGTGCCACTAAAGAGAGCGCACTTTGCTCGGCATTAGGCGAGTTTATCGAGCGTCTTAACTGTAACTTCTTCTATAACGATCAGTTCTTTGGTGAAGAGATTGCTAACAGCGAGTTCGTGCATTACCCGAACGAAAAATGGTTCGAGCTTACGGACGATGACTCATTACCAGCGGGTATGCTAGATGATTACTGTCTCGCTATCTACAATCCTGATGGCGAGCTTGCTGCTTCAAATCTTATCGATACCAACTCGGGCAATATCGACCGCGGGATCTGTACTATTCCCTACACGCGTCACTCTGATGGCGAAACAGTGTATTTCCCATCGAACTTGATTGAAAACTTGTTCCTAAGTAACGGCATGAGCGCGGGTAACAATCTGCAGGAAGCCCAGGTTCAGTGTTTGTCTGAAATTTTTGAGCGCGCGGTTAAGCGTCAAATCATCGAGCAAGAGATTGTACTGCCAGATGTACCGATGCAAGTGCTAGAGAAGTATCCAAGCATTCTTGCAGGCATTAATGGCCTAGAAGAGCAGGGCTTCCCTGTTGTGGTTAAAGACGCATCATTGGGTGGTCAGTTCCCTGTAATGTGCGTGACCTTGATGAACCCGAAAACCGGCGGCGTATTTGCTTCATTTGGCGCTCACCCAAGTTTCGAAGTGGCACTGGAGCGTAGCTTAACTGAGCTGCTACAGGGGCGCAGCTTTGAAGGCTTAAACGATGTCCCTAAGCCTACATTTAACAGCATGGCGGTAACTGAGCCAGAAAACTTCGTCGAGCACTTTATCGACTCGACGGGCGTGATCTCATGGCGCTTCTTTAGCAGCAAGCATGACTATGAGTTTGTTGAGTGGGACTTCTCTGGTACTAACCAAGAAGAAGCCGATGGCTTATTTGGCATCTTAGAAACCTTAGGCAAAGAGGTGTACACAGCTGAATTTGACCAGCTTGGCGCATCGGCTTGTCGTATGCTGGTACCGGGCTTCTCTGAAGTTTACCTAGTGGATGACTTGATTTGGGATAACACCAACAAGGCGTTAGATTACCGTGAAGATATCTTAAATTTACACTCACTGTCTGATGATGAGTTGGTGGATTTGGTTAATCGTTTAGAAGAGAGCCAACTAGATAACTACACCGATATCCGTACCATGATAGGTATCGTTTTCGATGAAAATACCGTTTGGGGTCAGCTAACCATTATCGAGCTTAAGATCTTAATCTATCTAGCACTTGGCGCAGCTGAAGAAGCTATGGAGCTGGTGGGGGACTTCCTACAGTATAACGACAATACCGTTGAGCGCGGCCTATTCTATCAAGCGGTCAATGCGGTACTTGAAGTTGAAATGGACGACGAGCTTGAGCTTGAGCACTTTATCCATAGCTTCAATCGTATGTTTGGCGAAGAAGTCATGCAGAACGTGGTTGGCTCAGTTAGCGGTGAAGTGCGTTTCTTCGGCCTAACCAAGACCAGCATGGCGCTAGAAGGGATTGAACCACACTTACGCTTGATCGAAAGCTATAAGAAGTTGCACAGCGCCCGAGCGAAAGCGGCTGCTAAGTAATTTGTGTAATAATGCTAGTCGACTTTAAATGCATTTGATTTAAAGCTCTTGCTCACATAGAAAAGCGAACCCTAATTAGGGTTCGCTTTTTGTTTTGAGGCTTCAACATCTATTTAATTGTTTTTAAATTAGTTTAATTGAAACTCTACCGCTCCAATATCAATGACCTTTGAGCCATCATTATCACCATCTAAGGGCCTCATTACCCCATTGATATCCACATCCAGCGCTGAGGCGATTCCTGCATCAATTGCTGGTGAATTACTTAGCGGATAACCCGCGTGATCAATAAGTGGATCAACAAAGATGCTGCCCATTTCGGTCTGCTTATTTTGCAAATCATTAAAATGGGTATCGACTTGGTAAATCAGGTTATTTGTCAGGTTAAAAGATGTGCTAGGAGTGAATTCTGCGAGGTTACTAGAATAGGAGGCGTTTTCTATTAAAAAGCGAGACATAGAGAGTATATTGTTGTTGATGGTGGCGTCATAATGCGGCGCGACAGCGCCGCTGTATACTAGCTCAAGCATTTTTCCTATGCCTTGAAATGTGTTGTTATTCATCGTTATTTCAGCATTTGGATAAGCTCTAATAAAATCACATGCCCAATACACATCCGGGTGAGTCAGCAAGTTCCCTGAATAGATATTGTTGACGACGGTAGTCGTTGTGGCCTCATGGGTGTCGTAATTGCCAATTTCAATATAGGGGCAATGGTAACTTTCTCGCACATAGTCGTAGGCATACCCTGTATCTAGCGCCGCGCCAACTAGTCTATTTTGCTCTAATGTAAGCTCACTAAAGCTCTGGATAAATGTACCAATTAGATGATAGTCAGTGCCATCAAAGAGGTTGCTCTTTATGACAGCGCTTCCTTGTTTTACCTGAATATAGTGACTCGCAATGGTAAAACCGTTGAGCTGACTATTGTTGCCGATTTTTATGCTAGGGGCGCTAAAAGCTGTGGCGTTGTCTAAATCAAAATATAGCTTTGCATCCAGTGATTCCGCCTTGAGTTGCGTTGTTTTCTTACTGAGATCGAGTGCGCCCAAGTAAATGCCCGCTGGGACCATAACAGTACTGTTATCTGCTGCTGCATCGATCTGCTGCTGAAGTGACAGGGTTGGCTGCCCAGCGACGATAGGAAACTCGGCATAGCCAAGGAGCTGATCTTGGGTTGTGTCGCTTCTGGCGGTAAAGACTATCAGACCATCGCCTTGGTTTTGAGCTGAAACCGTCAGCTTAAATTTGTTATAAGAACTATCCTTTGTAAAAATAAGCTCATCACTTTCTAAGCAGTCATACCAGCTGGAGCTATCCTGTTCATAACATTGAGCAGAAGTGAGCGTTACAAATGCGGGGACGTGAATTTTTACCTTAAAACCTGCAATTGGATCTAAGTTCCCTGAGTCAGTCTCTTGCTGGTGGAAGATAAATTCAGCCTGCTCCTGTTCACTTGTCAGCATCATAATGTGGTGCTGGTCATAAGGCGCTTGAAAACCAAATTGAGCATTTATAGGCAGTCTAGCGATTTCGATTGAGGCGCTATCATTAGTCGTGTTTAAATCATGGCCAACATACTTTGCTGTAGCTGAAAGACTACTCGTTAGTGCGCCTGTGTGTTCTTCATTGGCAGTTAAATACACCTTATGATTAGATTGATTGCCGGGGCGGATATAGTCAATTCGACACGAAAGTTGTAAGTGGTCGTTCGAAACATTGCATAAGCGGTCCGATTGATATCGAGTGCTATCAAATTGCGTTGGAGCCTGTGTTGTGTAGGTGATATCTACTACTGCATTTTGAGCCGAATCAGCACTACTCGTTATTGAAGCTAACACTTCTATTGCAGCACCATAATTTTTAGGTGTATGGCTGAGTGAAATACCGATATCAGCAAGCCGTGGCGTTAATTCTGCGTTAGCTGGGTGGCCAAAGTGAGTGAATTCATCTAGGTTGCTAAAACCATCTCCATCCAGATCTTGCTGGGCGTCACTAGGATCTAATGGGTTAAGGCCAAATGTGAGCTCCCACGCATTGGTCATTCCATCAGCGTCATCATCAGCAAACGAGAACAGCATCGAGTTGTCGAAATACTCCTGCAAGAAGATGTACTCGATTGTTTCCCCTTGGCTATCGAGTTTGACTCGATAAAATGGATAATTTGAGATGACGTTACCTCTTTGTTGGGTATAAAACTCAACAGAAAGTTGTGCGGTATTTTCATCGGCACCACTGATGATAAGCGTCCCCTGTTCTTCTAAGGTTGGGATCATTGTGTTAAGGACGAAAGGCGTTGAGGTATATAGGTGCCAATAACCAAAGTCTGAATCGTATACTTGCCCACGAACGGTAAAACCGTTGTTATCTGAACAGAGAATGCTACTGCCACCGATGCGAAAAGAGGTAAAGTCGGCATAGTAAACTTGATGGCCGGAGCTTGGTTCGGTAAACATCAAGTTATATAGCCCCTC
Source organism: Shewanella sp. MBTL60-007 (assembly GCF_019654915.1). Taxonomy (GTDB): domain Bacteria; phylum Pseudomonadota; class Gammaproteobacteria; order Enterobacterales; family Shewanellaceae; genus Shewanella. The sequence goes on from NZ_BPET01000038.1 coordinate 52,884, forward strand.
TGTTTTTGGGCAAGCATCGCCATGCTCTATATGTTGAGCTGTGCCCGCTAGCACTCTTTCGCCTAGCAAGTTTGTCACCCTTACATCTTCGAATATAATGGTGCTATCAATTAGGCTACCATTGGCTGAAAATTTATTAGCTCTAATCGTTGCCTGGCCATTCGTGACCATGCCATCTTCAGCGCAGTTCTCAAACGAAACTTGCTTTTCATTATCAGCATTGCCATCAGAAATAGTGAGTTTCCCTCCACCACTGCAGCTTGAGCCAACCTCTCCGGTATGATCTTGGTAATCAGGCAAAAGCTCTGGAGCGAGTGACACGATGTACTGATAGACTTGCCCGAGTGTTGCTTCATTGAGAGTTGCAGCTGAGCGATTGCCGCTATAGGCACTATCAACATCGATATATTTGGCTAAGGGATCGCTCGGTGTTGGATCGGGTTGCTCGGGGGAGGGGGTTGAGCCGCTATCAGAGCCACCGCCACAGCCAGAAAGTAAGGCAAAAAAAAGTACTAAACTTAGGAGCTTCATATAATAATTATCCTTTTATTATAATTGTTTGGCTGTATATTTAATGCTGATCAAGGCGTGATGATAACCCTTTGTTTACAGGGTGTTCAATCTTTGTTTACTTTTACTTGTCTTGTTCATTCATTTCTAATCGCGGTGATTATAGTCAGTAGCTTTAGCGGTGTGTTCTGCATTAAAATCCGTCGTTAAACTTTAAATAGCAACCCCATGAGATAGGGTTGCTATTTTGTTTTTAGCGCGTAGAAGTGGATGCATTCTCTATCGACGCTGATGTTATTTTCTAATTGGCTATTCGCCCCTTTTTAAGAGTGCTATTGATGCGCGGAGTCTTGTATTTATTTATCGCCACCTTGTTGGCTGCCGTGGGCTGGGTAGCCTCAAAAATTGTGGTGCAATCTATGCCTGGTGAGTTATTTATCGGCTCTCGCTTTCTATTGGCAAGCATAGTCTTACTGCCATTTTGCTATAAAAGTCTGTTGAAACTGAGTATGAGGCAGGTGCTATCTGCCTGTGGTGTAGGCGTTTTTCTCGGGCTCGCATTGCAAGTCTGGATCTACGCGGTATCGATTAGCGACAGTTTGTCAGAGGGAGCATTTATCATGAGTCTGGCGATGATCATCGCGCCACTGACCGCTTGGCTCCTGTTTCAAGTTAAACCTAACCACGCCTTTTGGATAGCCTTGCCAGTGAGTACGACGGGCATGATGTTGCTAAGCTTAACCAATGGCTGGAAGATGGAGTCGAGTCAGTTGTTATTCTTGCTGGCATCGGCATTACTCTCAGTTCACTTTGTGATGAATAAACGCGTTAGCGGTAATTTAAAGCCACTGGTTTCTATCTGCTTGCAGCTATTTGTGGTCGGTTTAGTTGGCTTGATGTATTCGTTTTACACCCAGCCCCATAGCATAGGCTTTTCCAGTAATCTGATTATCTGGTTTGCGATTTCGACTTTAATCGCTACCTCTGTGCGCTACCTATTACAGACTATGGGGCAGTATAAGGTGAGTATGGAGACCGCGGCATTGTTGATGATCTTAGAGCCTGTTTGGACGCTGCTATTGAGTATTACTATGCTGGGAGAGACGCTTGAGCTGCAAAAATTGATAGGTGGTGGAGTGATCTTTTTGTCGCTGTTTCTATATATCAAATTGTCGCGACGCTTTGCTAAGGCGGAACGAGCTGAGATCGTTAAAGCGGAGACGGTAAAAGCTGAGACGGGAAAAGCCGAACGGCCTGCGGCCTAGGGAACGTGACTGCGTCACTCACAGAACGCTGCGCTTACGGAAAAGATGGGAAAGTTAATAAAGGCTCTAGGTACTAGGAAAAGCAGGTTCTAGGAAAGGCTAAGACGGTACAAGCTGAGACGGTAAAAGCCGAGATGGGAAAAGCCGGTTAAAAGCAGGAAAAAGCGGTGTTTGTTGTAGGTCGGGCTTTAGCCCGTCATGTTTGTGATTTTCCTAGCAGGGCGAAGCCCGCCCTCGTAGCGAAGCGTCCTAGGATCTAGTTCCTTCTTTTAAAGCCGAGACGGGAAAAGCCGGTTAAAAGCAGGAAAAAGCGGTGTTTGTTGTAGGTCGGGCTTTAGCCCGTCAAGCTTGTGTTTTTCCTAGCAGGGCGAAGCCCGCCCTCGCAGCGAAGCGCCCTAGGCTCTAGTTCCTTCTTTTAAAGCTTAGACGGAAAAGCCGGTTAAAAGCAGGAAAAAGCGGTGTTTGTTGTAGGTCGGGCTTTAGCCCGTCATGTTTGTGATTTTCTTAGCAGGGCGTAGCCCGCCCTAGAAGCGTAGCGCCCTAGGATCTAGCCGCTTCTTTTAAAGCCGAGATGGGAAAAGCCGGTTAAAAGCAGGGAAAATCGGTGTTTGTTGTAGGTCGGGCTTTAGCCCGTCATGTTTGTGATTTTCCTAGCAGGGCGAAGCCCGCCCTAGAAGCGAAGCGTCCTAGGATCTAGTTTCTTCTTTGAAAGCCGAGATGGGAAAAGCCGGTTAAAAGCAGGGAAAAGCGGTGTTTGTTGTAGGTCGGG
>NZ_BPET01000039.1 GCF_019654915.1 Shewanella sp. MBTL60-007
ATGTTAAATACTCCATTTTCCCCATGGCCTTCTTTTTCTCAAGAAGAGGCTGATGCTGTTAGTAGCGTGATTTTATCTAACAAAGTTAATTATTGGACAGGCAATGAATGTCGTGAGTTTGAAAGAGAATTCGCTGCTTGGACTGGTTGTAATTACTCTATTGCTCTTGGAAACGGTACTCTTGCATTAGATCTTGCACTAAGGGCTTTGAATGTTGGTGAGGGTGATGAAGTTATTACAACGTCACGTACTTTCCTAGCTTCTGCCTCATCAATTGTTACTTGCGGAGCGTCACCAGTATTTGCCGATGTCGATCTTAACAGTCAAGCTATTACAGCAGAGTCAATCGCTGAAGTTCTTACTCCAAAAACTAAAGCCGTTATTGTTGTTCATTTAGCTGGTATGCCTGCAGAAATGGACGCAATTATGGATTTGTCAAAGAAGCATGGTTTCTTTGTTATTGAAGATTGTGCCCAAGCACACGGAGCTAAGTATAAAGGTTGCAGTGTGGGCTCTATAGGTCATATTGGTGCTTGGTCTTTCTGTCAGGATAAGATCATGACGACTGGTGGTGAAGGCGGTATGGTCACTACTAACGATAAAGCTCTTTGGCAAGATATGTGGTCTTATAAAGATCATGGCAAAAGTTTTGATGCTATTTATAATCGTGAACATCCGCCAGGTTTTCGTTGGTTGCATGATAGTTTTGGCACAAACTGGCGTATGACTGAGATGCAGGGAGTACTTGGTCGTATACAATTACAAAAAATGAGTGAGTGGACTGCAAAACGTCAATCGAATGGTAAGGCAATTGATACCGCTGTTCAGGGATTAAATATAGTTCGTTGTGTGGATGTACCTGATTATATCGAACACGCAGAGTATAAACACTATTTGTTTGTTTGTCCTGAGAATTTAAAAGAAGGTTGGACTCGTGATTTAATAATTGAAAAAATTGTCGAACAAGGCGTTCCAGCGTATCAAGGTAGTTGTTCAGAGGTTTATTTAGAGAAAGCTTTTGATAATACACCCTGGCGACCTGCCAACCGATTGCTAAATGCGATGGAGTTGGGAGAAACGAGTTTAATGTTTCTTGTACATCCTACACTGACCCAGGTCGAGATAAATAAAACTTGTGAAGTAATTCGCAGTGTTTTGCTATTAGCTCAAAAATAGCTTGGAATTTATTCAGTATAAAACCTGGGATTAAGTTGAAGCACAGGCTTACTGACAGAGTAAACTAAAAGGCTTTATTCATGTTAATTATGAATATAGCCTTGTTTTATAAATCATTAGTTAGCTTTCTTCTTTTCCTTATCCCCCAAGTAGCTTTCCATCTCTCATCAACAAATCAACAAATCAACAAATCAACAAATCAACAAATCAACAGTATTAGCACCCGTTATCAAAGCATTAGCTATAATAGGGCGCATACACATCAAATTAGTAAGCGAGTAACGCTATGTCCTAGCATGTGTGAAACATATAGCGGATTTTCATTCGGGCTGCGTAGTTTTACCCTTGTTTTTATAAGTGTTGGATACTAGAGCATTCTACTCACATAGTTAGTGGGTTTCTACTGGTGTGCCTGAAGGGCCGGTAAACACAAAGTTTGAATTAGATTAGCTTGCCTTTTTTATCCGTTTAAATTCATCATACACTGAATCACACATCCTAAGTTTATGGCGGGCTCTTCAATAAATTATGGCGTTTTCACATCACATGTTTCGCCATTGAGCCAGTTCTGCCTAATCTGGATTAAGCGATGGTCTAAGTAGATATGCTGCCATTCTAACTCATGCACTTTGCTAAAGAGGTGGTTAATTGGTTATAGAGTTAAGGTGGGTGAGAGCCTAGCCTTGCGAAGTGTTCGGTATTTTTTAGTTAAGTAGTAACAGCAACTCGCCTTCAAAATATGTTATTATCTTCGGCTTGATATAATCACTTTTATTCATGTAGTAGTCATCTTTTATGAAGCCTTCTTGCCAAATGGAGCAAAAAATGGACTTTTTGCAATGCTTGTTTTCACTAAAACGAGTGGAAAAACGAATAGTTAGCGTGTTAATTGACTCGTTATTTTTAGTTATCGCCTTTTGGGGCGCGGTACTTGTTCGTGTTGATGATATCAGTGCGCTGACGAATGGCACATATTGGTTACTTATAGCAAGCGTTGTGCCTCTGAGTATTCTAGGTTTCGCTAAACTAGGCCTATATCGTGCGGTACTGCGTTATATGGGGTTGCAAGCTCTGAGCGCTATTTTATTGGGTGTCGTCGTATCAACGGTTAGCTTAGTATTGGCCGCTTATTATTTCGATTCACAACTGCCTAGAACCGTACCAGTTATCTATTCTGCATTTGCACTGGTTTTTATTGGTGGCACGAGAACCATGGTCCGTGCGCTAGTTGGCACGGGGATGAAACGTAACGGTGAGCCGGTGATTATTTACGGTGCTGGTGTAAGTGGTCGCCAACTGGTAACTGCGCTAGTACAAAGCCATGAATATTATCCGTTTGCTTTTGTCGATGACGACAAGTCATTGCATGGCACGGTCATTCAAGGTGTGCATGTGCATTCGCCATCGATTATGCGTAAGCTCATAAGAGAAAAGCAGGCTACTAAGGTGTTACTCGCACTGCCTAGCGCGTCGCGTTCGCGCCGAAAAGAGATTTTATTATCATTAGAACAACTCGCTGTGCAGGTACTCACCTTACCGGCCATGGCCGATCTAGTTAGTGGTAACAAGCTTTATAGTGACATTAAAGAAGTCGAAATTGATGATCTTCTCGGCCGCGACAGTGTTAAGCCTCGTGATGATCTGATGACGGCTAATATCCAGAATAAAGTGGTGATGGTGACAGGCGCGGGGGGCTCTATTGGCTCTGAGTTATGCCGACAGATTATTAAGCAATCACCAAAGAAACTTGTGTTATTTGAGTTGTCTGAATTCGGGTTATATTCAATCGAGCGCGAACTTTCAGCTTTGGCTTCAGGGCTCGGGTTAGATGTTGAAATCTACCCAATGTTGGGTTCTGTGCAGCGAGAGAATCGTATACAAGCAGTTATGGAAGCGTTTGAGGTGCAAACTGTTTACCATGCAGCGGCCTACAAGCATGTGCCGTTAGTTGAACATAACGTAGTAGAAGGTGTGCGCAATAATGTGTTTGGTACGCTTTATACTGCACAAGCTGCAATCGCCGCAAAAGTAGAGACATTTGTGCTTATTTCTACCGATAAAGCAGTTCGACCAACCAATGTGATGGGCACAACAAAACGCTTAGCAGAGCTTGCTTTGCAAGCACTAGCAAACGAATCGCATTCAACACGTTTTTGCATGGTACGTTTTGGTAATGTGCTCGGTTCATCGGGTTCAGTGGTGCCACTCTTCAGAAAGCAGATTGCGGCAGGTGGCCCTGTTACGGTGACACATCCAGAGATCACCCGTTTCTTTATGACGATACCAGAAGCTTCGCAGTTGGTTATTCAAGCTGGCGCGATGGGCAAAGGTGGTGACGTATTTGTTTTGGACATGGGCAGTTCAGTTAAGATCGTCGATCTCGCGGCAAAAATGATCCGCTTAAGTGGTTTTGAAGTTAAAGATGATATGAATCCTGAGGGTGATATTGCTATTGAATTTAGTGGCCTTCGTCCTGGTGAGAAGCTGTATGAAGAGCTGCTAATTGGTGATGATGTGACGGGCACGAACCATGAGCGAATCATGACTGCCAATGAATCATATTTACCTTGGCATGAGCTTGAAATCATCCTAAAGCGACTAGATACAGCATGCCATGAGTTCCAGCATGAAGCGATCAGAGAGATCTTACTGAGCGCACCTACAGGTTTTAATCCTACTGATGGCATATGCGATTTAGTTTGGCAACAACGTGAAGGTGAGCATCAGCAGAGTAGCAAAGATGAAAATGTGCTTTCTATCGTTTCTTAAATTAATGGTTTGATCGTAACAAAGCCAGCTCATTGAGTTGGCTTTTTTGTTTAAGAGCGAATTTTTACTACAAAGCGCTATGCTTTCACGAAGGACACGAAGGACACGAAGGACACGAAGGACACGAAGAAGTGCGGGGAACAAAAGACTAGAGCATTTTCTAAATTTGTGATTGCTTTTCTTCGTGTAGCGTAGCGCTCTGTGTTCTTAGTAGTCTATGGTTCTAACTTGTACCTATTACAATTTCTGTATTCGGTAAGAGCTGGCGGAATTGATCGGCTAACGCTTGTTTGGCCTCTGTATCTCCATGGACGATTCGGATATGTTTCGGCTTATGTTCTATGCCTTTGACAAAATTAATAAGATCTTGCTGATCAGCATGGGCTGAATAGCCACTGATAGTATGTATGCCAGCCTTTATATCGATTTTCTCTCCCTCAATATACACGTAACCTCCAGTAGGTCCGTATTCTTGGATATCCCTTCCTGTTGTTCCTTTTGCTTGGTAACCCACAAATAGAATGTCTGCAGTCGGCTCAGGTAAAAAGCGCTGTAAATAGTTGACGATTCGCCCGCCTGTACACATTCCGCTAGCTGCAATCACAACGGCAGGCTTTTGTCTGCTGGCTAAATAATTGATCACCGCGAGATGATCTTGATGGCTATCAATGGTGTAAAGCTGACTAAAGTCGAGCGGATGACGTTGCTGCGCTAATACGGCTTTCGCTTCAGTGTCCCACAGATCCTTATATTTTATATATTGCTCGGTAAAGTTTGCGGCCATGGGGGAGTCAATAATTATCTCTATACTTTGCCACATATCGTTGTGTTGTTGGCTGAAGATAATTTGTTCTAACTCGTACAATAGCTCTTGAGTTCGACCAACGCTAAAAGCCGGAATGAGTACGATGCCATTATCGATTACTGATCTTTCTATCACTTGGCGTAAGCTATCTGATCTATGTTCTCGGTTATGATGATTTTTATCACCATAGGTGGACTCAATCACTAGGGTATCGGCACGATATGGGCTTTTAGGACTTGGTAGTAATGGGGTGTTGCTTGCGCCTAAGTCGCCAGAAAATACAACTGTATGGCTGTCTTTTTTCGTCCTTGTGTCACTTAGTTCTATTTCAACATAGGCAGAGCCTAGAATATGTCCAGCTACGTTAAACCGCGCCTTGGCTTGCTGAAATCCACTGTCACAGTTATTGACCTCCAAGCTAAACCATTGCTCATAATCAACGGGCTTGATTAACTGTTGTAAGCGTTTTAAATATAAACGAATTAATCGCTGATTTCTGGTAACACCAACCTTAAGCGCATCCTCTATGACTAATGGTAGCAATGCGGCCGTGGCTTTTGTCGCGTATATTGGGCCGTTGAAACCTGCTGCCAGTAGATATGGGATCCTGCCCACATGATCGATGTGGCAGTGAGTAACAATGAGTGCCGTTATATGGCTCAAGTCAAATTCAATTCTAAGTTGGTCGGCCGTGGTTTTACCTGCGGTTTCGGCTCCTTGAAATAGTCCACAGTCAATTAGAATGCTGGATTGCTTATTAATATCTAACTGGTGGCATGAGCCTGTCACACCATTAACAGCACCATGATGAATGATTTGCATAAATAACTTCCTTTGTTTAATCGCGATCCATAAGGCCTCGTTAGCTGTAGGTCAAGTGTTATATGTAGATTCTAGAATGTGGCGTAGCCACGGCGAGAGCGTCGCAATGCTCCTGCTAGATTCTAGGTTAAAGCAAAGACGGTTAAAAGCTGGAACAAGCTAAGACGGGAAAACGGAACGGCCTTTGGCCTGACGGAACACTTCGTTCACGGAATACGGAACGCTGCGCTGACGGTTAAAAGCTAAGAAGGGCGCTGCGCTTCGAGGGCGTGACTACGTCACTGCGAGAGCGTCGCGTTGCGACTTCTAGATGCTATAAAAGCAAAGACGGTGCAAGCTGAGACGGAAAAGCGGAACGGCCTTCGGCCATACGGAACACTTCGTCTCAGCCTTTGCTTGTGATTCTTTTAAGCTTATACCGTCAGCGCAGCGTTCTGTGAGTGAGCTTGCGAACGTCCTAGAATCTTATCGGTGAGTGAGCCTGCGAACGTTCTAGGCTCTAGAACCTAATTAGCTTTTACAAATGTGAGTCTAAAACAAGACTTTTTATCAACTGAGTGGTATTTTACGCGGATATTTCTTTTAAGGTTTTATGATGAAAATTGCTATAGCAGGGACAGGCTATGTCGGCCTGTCAAACGCGGTATTGTTGGCGCAAAAAAACACCGTCATGGCGGTTGATATTGTTGCTGAAAAAGTAGAGATGATTAATCAAGGTCAATCACCTATAGCCGATGTTGAGATAGAAGATTATCTGAGTAATCATAAACTTGATTTAACTGCTACATTAGACAAACAATTAGCGTATCAAGATGCAGACTATGTGATTATTGCAACACCTACCGATTACGATACCCAAACTAATTATTTTAATACCTCATCGGTTGAAGCGGTTATCCAGGATGTATTAGCCATTAATCCTGATGCTGTAATGGTGATCAAATCGACTGTGCCTGTAGGTTATACCGAGTCAGTTAAGCAGAAGTTTAATACTCAGAATATTATTTTCTCACCTGAGTTTTTACGTGAAGGTCGTGCGCTATACGATAACTTGCACCCATCGCGTATCATTATCGGTGAGCGCTCAGAACGAGCTGAAGTATTCGCTAACTTACTGAGTGACGCAGCGCTTAAAGAAAACATCGATATCCTTTATACCAATTCGACTGAAGCCGAAGCGGTTAAGTTGTTCTCTAATACCTACCTTGCAATGCGTGTAGCCTACTTCAACGAGCTAGACAGTTACGCAGAATCTCATGGTTTAGATTCACGCCAAATCATTGAAGGTGTCGGCTTAGATCCACGAATTGGTAGCCATTATAACAATCCATCTTTTGGTTACGGTGGTTACTGCCTGCCGAAAGATACTAAGCAACTGCGTGCGAATTACCAAAATGTGCCTAACAGTTTGATTAGCGCGATTGTTGATGCAAATTCTACCCGTAAAGACTTTATAGCTGATTCTATTATTAAGAAGCAGCCTAAAGTCGTGGGTATATACCGCCTAATTATGAAGTCAGGTTCTGATAACTTCCGTGCTTCATCTATTCAAGGCATTATGAAGCGCATAAAAGCTAAGGGAATCGAAGTCGTGGTATTTGAGCCTGTGCTTAATGAACCCGAGTTCTTTAACTCGCGTGTTATGCAAGATTTGAATGAATTTAAACAGCTTTCAGATGTCATAGTGTCAAACCGTATGGTTGATGAGCTTGCTGACGTAGCTGAAAAAGTTTATACCCGCGATCTATTTGGGTCGGATTGATTAAAAGCTGGAACAAGCAGAGACGGAAAAGCGGAACGGCCTTCGGCCTGACGGTTAAAAGCTAAGAAGGGCGCTTCGCTTCTAGGCTCTAGGAAAAGCAGGTTCTAGGCTTTTATGTAGGTTGGCATTTATGCCATCAGCTCTTTTGGTATTTGTATGATGTTGATGGGCTAAAGCCCAACCTACAAAAGAAGGTTAGGAGCCAGAAGCACCAAGAAGATTCTAGGTACAGGCTAAGACGAATAAGCAGAAATTAGAAGAGAATAAGAAAGGTTACTGGTGGCGCGTTTGGGCTTTTGGCTTTTCTAGTAGGCCAGAGGCCTTCCTAGAAGTGAGCTTGCGAACGCTCTCGTAGTGAAGCGTCCTAGAACCTTCTTTAACAAAAGAGATTTTTATGAAGTATTTAGTAACAGGTGCGGCAGGTTTTATTGGTTCAAAAGTTAGTGAGCGCTTATGCGCTGCGGGTCATGAAGTGGTTGGTATTGATAATATCAACGATTACTATGACGTAAACTTAAAATTAGACCGTCTTAAAAATTTGGAGCCACAGGCTCTTTTTTCATTTAAGAAGTTAGACTTAGCAGACAGAGAAGGCATTGCCGCTCTGTTCGCTGAGGAGGGATTTGATAGAGTGATCCACTTGGCTGCGCAAGCCGGAGTTCGCTACTCTATTGATAACCCAATGGCCTATGCCGATAGTAACTTAGTCGGGCATCTGACCATTTTAGAAGGTTGTCGTCACCATAAGATCCAACATCTAGTCTATGCGTCATCAAGCTCTGTTTATGGCCTAAATTCAAAAATGCCATTCTCAACTGACGACAGTGTCGATCACCCAATATCTCTGTATGCGGCGACCAAGAAAGCCAATGAGCTGATGTCACATACCTATTCTCATCTTTATGGTGTACCAACAACCGGCCTGCGCTTCTTTACTGTTTATGGTCCTTGGGGACGCCCAGATATGGCGCTGCTTAAGTTCACCAATAAAATCGTGAAAGGTGAGGCGATTGATGTTTATAACCACGGTAATTTGAGCCGCGATTTCACCTATATCGATGATATTGTAGAAGGCATTATTCGTATTCAAGACAGTATTCCAGCTGTTAATCCAGAGTGGAATGCTGCTGAGGCAACTCCTGCGACTAGCTCTGCACCGTACCGTGTGTTCAATATCGGTAATGGTAGCCCAGTTAAGTTGATGGATTATATTTCTGCACTTGAGAAGTCGTTAGGTATCGAAGCCATTAAAAATATGATGGATATGCAACCCGGCGATGTACATTCAACTTGGGCAGATACCGAAGATTTATTCAAAACTGTAGGTTACAAGCCACAAACTAGCGTCGAAGAGGGCGTACAGAAGTTTGTTGAGTGGTATAAAGAGTATTATCTTAAAAGCTGAGAAGGGCGCTGCGCTTCGAGGGCGTGACTACGTCACTTCGAGAGCGTCGCGTTGCGACTTCTAGATTCTAGGTTAAAGCAAAGACGGTACAGGCTGAGACGGTAAGCGGAACAAGCTAAGACGGTTAAAAGCCGGAACAAGCCAAGACGGGAAAACGGAACAAGCAAAGACGGAAAAGCGGAACAAGCAAAGACGGAAAAGCGGAACAAGCCAAGACGGAAAAGCGGAACAAGCCAAGACGGAAAAGCGGAACAAGCAAAGACGGAAAAGCGGAACGGCCTTCGGCCTTACGGAACACTTCGTTCACGGAATACGGAACGCTTCGCTGACGGTTAAAGGCTAAGAAGGGCGCTGCGCTTCGAGGTTAAAAGCGAAGAAGGTTCTAGGCTTTTATGTAGGTTGGCATTTATGCCATCAGCTCTTTTGGTATTTGTATAATGCTGATGGGCTAAAACTTATAAAGTGGAACGGCCTGTGGCCTTACGGAACACTTCGTTCACGGAGTACGGAACGCTGCGCTGACGGTTAAAAGCTAAGAAGGTTCTAGGCTTTTATGTAGGTTGGCATTTATGCCATCAGCTCTTTTGGTATTTGTATAATGCTGATGGGCTAAAGCCCAACCTACAAGGGACGGTTAAAAGCAGGTACAGGCTGGGACTGTTAAAAGCCGGAACAAGTTGAGACGGAAAAGCGGAACAAGCAAAGACGCTGTTGTTTTTTGCTTTTGATTTCCTAGCAGGCCGAAGGTCGCTCTCGAAGCGAAGCGTCCTAGCAGTGAGCTTGCGAACGTCCTAGAATCTTATCGGTGAGTGAGCCTGTGAACGTTCCGTCTTCCGTGAGCGAAGCGTTCGTCTTTGCTTTTTTTCTAGCAGGCCGAAGGCCGCTCTCGAAGCGCAGCGCCCTAGCCGTGAGCTTGCGAACGTCCTAGAATCTTATCGGTGAGTGAGCTTGTGAACGTTCCGTCTTCCGTGAGCGAAGCGTTCGTCTTTGCTTTTTTCTAGCAGGCCAAAGGCCGTTCTCGAAGCGAAGCGCTCTCGCAGTGAGTTTACGAACGCCCTAGGTCCTAGAACCTTCTTTTACTACGTTATAAAGAGCATGATGAAATTAATCCCGACTACCATTCCTGATGTGCTGCTGTTTGAACCGAAAGTATTTGGTGACGAACGTGGCTTCTTCATGGAAACTTTTCGTCAATCAGAGTTTGAGGCGCTATTTGCCGAAGTGGGTATGGCTTGCCCACGCTTTGTGCAAGAGAATATGAGCCGTTCGGCTAAAAATGTACTACGTGGTCTGCATTATCAAGAAGTACAGGCACAAGGTAAGCTTATTCGCGTGACTGCTGGTAGTATTTTCGATGTTGCCGTCGATATTCGCAAAGACTCAAAAACCTATGGTCAGTGGTTTGGGCAAGTGCTGTCTGCTGAAAACCGCCTGCAGATGGATATCCCACCGGGCTTTGCCCACGGCTTTTTAACCTTGAGCGAACATGCTGACATTATCTACAAATGCACTGATTATTATGCGCCCGAGTTTGAGAAGTGTATTGCTTGGAATGATCCTCAATTAAATATTCAATGGCCGTTAGAAGCGGGCGCAGAGCCAATTTTGTCGGAGAAGGATGGGAAGGCTGCGCTGACGATTAAAGGCTAAGAAGGGCGCTGCGCTTCGAGGGCGTGACTACGTCACTTCGAGAGCGTCGCGTTGCGACTTCTAGATTAAAGGCTAAGAAGGGCGCTGCGCTTCGAGGACGTGACTACGTCACTGCGAGAGCGTCGCGTTGCGACTTCTAGATTCTAGGTTAAAGCAAAGACGGTACAGGCTAAGACGGAAAAGCGGAATGGCCTTCGGCCTTACGGAACACTTCGTCTTAGCCTTTGCTTTTGATTCTTTTAAGCTTATACCGTCAGCGCAGCGTTCCGTGAGTGAGCTTGTGAACGTTCCGTCTTCCGTGAGCGAAGCGTTCGTCTTTGCTTTTTTCTAGCAGGCCGAAGGCCGTCCTCGAAGCGAAGCGTCCTCGCAGTGAGCTTGCGAACGTCCTAGAACCTTATTTATTCAGTGAGCTTGCGAACGCCCTAGTATCTACAGCCACTCCTCTAACGCTTCAAATGCTGTTGGCGTATCCTTTCCCCAAAAAAGTTCGCTAACGCTTTGGTAGCTCTCTCGGTAGCTTTTCTTTTGCTTGACGATAGCCTCTGGTGCTAATGCCCCTAGTAACTCATTAAAACTAGTGCATTTAGGGGCGATAACAGGGAGCTTTTCGGCGTATTCGTACATATCGCGGCAATCTTGTTGATAGTGGGCTTCATCGAAGCGATAGAAGCAGATAGGCGTGTTTAGTGGCAGGGCATCGATAAATAAAGAGGAATAGTCGGTGATAAGCAGATCCACCTCTTGCAAGAAGCCATATACGTCTTCTAACTGCGAAATATTGATGATATTAGGGTAACTCGTCAGCTCATCTGCCAAGCTTGCCTCATTTGGGTGTAGTCGTAGTAAAAATAGTTGGTTATTAGTAACTAAGTGATTCGATAACTGTTGCCAGTCAAAAGCGCTGCTGTAAGGGTTACCTTGTTTGTGGCTATCGCGCCAAGAGGGGGCATACAGGATGATGCTAGGCTTATCAGCTTGGTCATCGCTCTCGTGATCACTGTGGTAATGGCTCTGGCTCGCACTTTGGCTCGCACCTTGAAGAGCGTTTTGATTGAGTTGCGTGCGCTGACTTGGGTGAATTATGTAGTAATCGGTTCTTGGATTAGTTGCGCGTAAAAGCTGTGAGCTGTTAAGTCTAAATGCGCTACTAAAGAGGGAGTCGATAAGTGGACTTGGGCTTAACATTAAATCGGGAGTGATGCGTTGCTGGTGGGCAAATAGCCATTGCTTATATAACGCTAAGCTTCCTTTTGGGTTAAACACTTGCGCCATAGGGCCTGCGTTAATGTCGAACTCAATTTTTTTCATCGGCAATCCATGCCATAGATTCACCTTCAGCGCTCCATTTGCAAGCCACTGATTAATATCGCCGATATAACTATTATAGAAGTAGTATTTGGCGGTTAGGGCGTGATAAATCCCCTTCATCGACCAGCGATAATAAACCTCCAAGTTTTGACTCTGTAGTTGTTTAATTACATCTTGATCGCCGCTAATCCAGATACAACGGATGAATTTTGTTTGCTGCCAATGTAAATACAAGTATTTACTGTTGTCGCAATACCTTTCCTTGTAGCTACCAAACAGTGCCTTGTTTGAGCTGCGAGGGGAGAGAGCCGAGAGTGTAAATATCAGCTTTCTGATAATCGCCTTTATCCAGTCAAAAATAGCGTGCTGCATTACTTATTTATCTTCTTGGTCGATACTGAACGGTTTGTGCTTGGGTCATTGCTAGCCCCAGTCTTGGGATGCGCTAAATTACTCTTGATCTCGGTGGTCGAGATCTCGCCTGTTCTATCTAAATAGATAACCTCACACAGTATAGATAGTTCGTCAAACTCGCCTTTCCAATCATCGCCCATACCAAAGATACTGACATCATATTTACAGATATCCTTCGCCTTTTGATTCCAGTGAGTCTCAGGCACAACCATATCCACGTATTTGCAGGCTTCAACAATTTCAGCCCGCTGAAAGTAACTAAAAAATGCGGCCTTTCCCTTCATGGCATTAAACTCATCGGTCGATACCGCAACAATCAGTTTGTCGCCTAGGGCTTTTAAACGCTTAAACAAGCGTACATGGCCGTAGTGAAATAGATCGAATGTGCCATAGGTGATAATCGTTTTCATAATGACTCTCCTCTAAAGGAACTTGCTGAATGTCGTTAAGGCATGGTGCTTCCTAATCTCTTGTTAACTCTGAATGTGTTTGTTGATGGTTAGCGTAACTAAATGACTGCCTGATGAGCTTAAGATTCTTACTCTTTTGCTTCGATAGCATGAACTCCGTTTCGATAAGTGTTTTTTCCTCGTCGGGAAGGGTAAAGGGCAGTAGTTGCAATGGTCCATATAGTCCGTATTCACTATTGGTGGATTGCTGTTGCGGCTGTAAAAATGGCGTACGCCCAAACAGTTTTAGCTGCCCTGTTATTACGAGGTAGAGCTGGGGAAGCCGACTGAGAAAGAGTGATTTAAGATCCCAGCGCCAGCAGGAGTAAACTCTGTTATTTAGCTCGACTCTTTCTTTTATCCGCCAGCCTTTACTTGAGCCTGTCAGGCTGATAAGCAACAGGAGTGGGGATACGAGCAGCCCTAACATAAACAGAAGCAAGGCACATAATCTATCGAACCGCTTTACTCTGTTATTTGGTGATACGGTATGGTTTCTCGCTATGATGCTGTCATCGTTAAGCCTGATGGCCGCCCCAGTCTGTGGCGTTAACAGCATATCTTTGCAGATAATCGCATTGCTTACGTTTAGCCCTTGGCCTACGTATGAGTCATCGAGAATAATGCAGTTTTTGAGTCTGCATTTAGCTTCTATAAGGCAGTTCTTACCCACAATCACGCTCTGCTCCATGTTAACGCTTTCATCTATCCAGCTGTTGTCGCCAATCACTCCCCAAGCGTTCTGCATTCTCAGTTGCCCTGTCTTGGTTTGGCTGCCGATATAAAAACCATTAGCTTCATCAGCGCTACTGCAATAGCGGCCTTTTGGCGTGGCGCCCACGACCTTTTTTAGAGCCATAGCCTGATTGGCCTGCATATATTCATCGAGTGAGTTGAGCATAAAGCAGTCGCCATGCAACACCTGGGTGACTGTGTTACCCATACTGTTTCCCTGAGTCGAGGCCTTATGCTCAGTTTGGTCATTAGAGAGAGGCCAATTGAGCTTCTCTGTATGCTTTATGGCGGCGGGGAGCATCATTAAGCCTGCATTTTGGTTGTCGAGCTTTGCAATAACAAAGCTTTCGCTCATCTGTTTGCTAAATTGCAAAAACGAATTGATACATGGGCTTCTGAGTATGTCACCGCGGGCAAGTAAGACTGGCTCGGTCTTATCCAGCGCCAGCCTTGGGATGATCTTGGAGGCATCTTCCTGCTCTTTACTCAGAAAATAGTCGACCTCTAACCCCCAAAGCTCCCCATTACCGACTAAGGCTTTTATTTCGTTAACGTGGGTTGAGATCACCAGCTTTACTCGCTTCACTCCCGCCTCGGCGAGATCTTCTAATGTGTACTCGATAACGCTTTTATTACTGATTGGTAATAAGGCTGGGCAGTAATAACTGCTCAATGGTGCCAGCTCACTGCCGTTACGGTTTGCAAAAATAATCGCTTGCATATGCAACTCCTTAATACGCGCCACGGGCAAAAATAACGGCGGGAATCGTTTTCAGCAGCAACAGCAGATCAGCACTAAACGATTGTTGATAGATATAATCGATATCGAGTTCAACCTGCTGCTCAAATGGAATGGTTGAACGGCCGGAGACTTGCCAAATACAGGTGATGCCAGGCTTTATCGTCAAGCGATTTCTATGGTGTAGCTTGTACTGCTTTACTTCGCTGACTAGGGCTGGACGGGGGCCGACTAACGACATGTCGCCTTTAAGTACATTCCATAGTTGGGGTAACTCATCGATTGAGGCCTTACGGAGCACGCGTCCAACTAAGGTGATCCTAGGATCATTCTTTATCTTAAAAATGATGCCGCCATCCATTTCGTTACTGTGGTTTAATGTCGCCAGTCTCTGCTCTGCATCTTGGTACATAGAGCGAAACTTCCACATGGTAAATGGCTTGTTATTAAGCCCGGCTCTAGGCTGACTAAATAGCACTGCACCTCTAGACTCACAGCGGATAAGTAGCGCGATACAGATTAAAAACGGCAATAGCAGGACTAATAGGCTCGATGAGACCAAGATGTCGAATAAGCGCTTAGCGCCACGACCGAGATGTCTATTTAGATTAAACATTGCTCGGCGCAGGTTAGCTTGCTTAGCATCAAACTGCGGGACTTCTCGGTTCTTACTGGTCGCTTTATTGAGCTCAGTTTGAAGCTGCAGTTTGGTAAGGTTAGCGTCTGCTGTTGCTTTCGTTGTCCAAGGTGTGTGTGGGTGATTGTGTTGCTTCTTTAGCTGACGGTTTTCTCGCCACACGCGAAATAGAAAGCTTGGGTTGCCTATGATATAGC
Organism: Shewanella sp. MBTL60-007; assembly: GCF_019654915.1. Lineage (GTDB taxonomy): Bacteria > Pseudomonadota > Gammaproteobacteria > Enterobacterales > Shewanellaceae > Shewanella. The sequence continues at coordinate 14,869 of NZ_BPET01000039.1, forward strand.
GTTTCCACATTCTCTTAGGCTCTTGAAGTAAACGGTAACTCCATTCAAACCCCATCTGTCTTAGCCATAAGGGGGCGCGTTTGATACGGTTTGCGTAAAAATCGAAAAGACCGCCAACACCTATCCCAATAGAACAGGTGAGTCGCTGCTTATTGGCAGCAAGCCATAACTCTTGCTTTGGTGCCCCCATAGCCACAAGTAGAATATCGGCTTTAGACTCATTAATTGTATCTATGACGCCTTGATTGTCTTCACTGCTTGCCTCGCTATTGAAATAACCTGAATGACAGCCTGCAATATTGAGTTTTGGGTATCGCTGCTGCATGTTATTGGCAGCGGCTTTTGCAACTCCTGGGCGACCACCTAACAAAAAAATTGACAGGTTATTGGTTGCGGCGAGCTGACAAAGGCGTGGAAACATGTCGGTGCCATTGAGGTTATCTTGCAGTGCTTTCGCTTTACTTAGGCAGGCTAGTCGAACGCCAATGCCATCGGCGAAAATGCGCTGAGTCTGTTGTAAACACTGACGATAAGACTCGTCTTGAGTACTAATATTGAGGCAGTCAGCGTTAACAAAGGCGTAGTGTTGCATAGGCTGAGGCTTTCGCTGACATTGGTGTAGCACTTCATTTAATAGTTGCGCCATGGTCCAGTTATCAAGTTTGATGCCGAATACACAGATCTCCGGGTTGTTTCTGCTTGGCTTATTAAAGGCGATACGAGTGACAGCCAATACAATCAAAAGCCTTACGAGTGCAAGCAGATAGTGGGCTAGGCTGCTATGGGCCTTATCAAGCGATCTAGGAGCAACCTCAAAACGCAGTCCGGTTGCGGCGTTCATCTGTTCAATTGAGGTGAGTCCAGGCTTAATAGGATAGATTTTCTTAGGGGCTTTAACAGTTTCTTTATTCGCTAAGCTATTGCTGAAGCTGGTGGTTGCTTGCTTATCTGCTGACGACTTATCTGTTGTTAACCTATCTGTCGCTAACTGCTCAAGATTCGTGTCAGCATGTGCATCTTCTTTTAGCAGTGCGAACTTCTGCTCAGTACCTAAAACTGAAATCTCCCCACTTAACAAGTTAAATAATACCGGCAGCTTCTTAAACCAGCCCGTATAGGAAAATTGTTTTAAGCCTATGTTCTTATGGTCTAAGCCGTGAATATACACAGTTTCAAATGCACTATTTTGACTGAAAGCACTCTTAAGGTAGCCATATAACATAAATGGCGAGCTTATAATTAACATCAGCAAAGCGATGAGGAAGTCGAAACAGCGAATACTAAAACGAGATTGGCCATGATAAGCGGCTTGGGCCGTTGACTCTGTGTTCGAGACTGTATCCGAGACTATATTCGAGTCGGTATTCAAGTTGGTATTTTCCATTATTGAGTCCCTTCTGGCTTATAGTGTTAATACATAATCTAGAACTTGCATATACTAGGCCATAATTTATATCTTTAATATTCAGTGCATTACCTTGTTTGTTGGGGGGTTGAACTTAAAGTGGTTGAGTCATTTGCATCTTGCAAGGCAGGGTGCAAATGACTCTAGAGGAGGTAGTTGGAGTTACTTTAGCAGCGCAGCGTTTACGCCATCGCGGTTGATTTTTGCGGCCTGAATACGCCCGAGTAACCGTTGAGCCAGATTTTCACAAAGCTGGTAGAGTCTTAGTGGTAGCAGTTTTAATAGGTAGGCAGCTGCCATTGTGGCTAAGGTACGTCCGGTTTCAGCTTGAATGATCTCTGGGGCGGTCTTAAGAGCAAGATGCAGGTATTTAACCGCCTGTTTCCCGTTTTTATTTCGAATGGCTTGTCTTGCTATGTACCTGAGCTGGTAGGCTCGTGCTTTATCTTCATGTTGTGCTAAAAGTGCTGGCGCATAGCCTTTGGCTTTATTGATCATATTTTCCCAAGAGGCATATTGTTTATTAAGATCTGCGGATAGCCCTTGTGCATTTAAGCGATAGAAGGTTAGAGGCGCTGGGATCCCCTCTATTCTCCAATGGGTGGTGGTCACAATCCTTAGCCAGCATTCAATATCTTCAGATTGGCGAAAGTTCTCATCGAAGTAGCAGCTATGGGGTTGGCTCTTATTAAACGCTTGGTAGCGAATATCTGTTAGGGTTTCACGGCGAATAACAGGTGCAGAGCCATTACCCACAGGGTTGCGGCAGAGCAGATCTTGTGCCTGAATATTGGTGAGCTGAGGCATTTGATAGACATTGAGTTTTTGTCCTTGATAGTCCATGAACAGCGATCGCGAAAAGCTAATTCCCACTTCGGGCGCGTTGTCGAGATGGACAACGTGTTGTGCAAGTTTTTCGTTGTGCCACATGTCATCTGAATCGAGAAATGCCACATATTGGCCTATGGCGTGGCGAATGCCAGTATTTCTCGCCGCAGCGAGACCTTGGTTATGTTCATGTTCAATAATTCTAATTCTAGGATCGTTAATACGTTTGCAGATAGCCAAGCTGTTATCGGGTGAGCAGTCGTTAATAAGCAGTAGCTCAAAGTGTTTAAAGCTTTGGTTTAGTACTGAGTTAATCGCATCTTCAACAAAAGCTTCAACATTATAGATGGGCATCACCACCGAAACCTTTATTGATGCGACTTTCCTGTTGGATAAATTAGCAGTCATAATGTGCCTCCGAGCGGTAATGGGCGGTGTCGGGTATGGATTGAGTTAGCTTTAAATAGAGGGTGAAACTTGGCATAACCAAAATGTGTGCTAATAAGATCCCTAATGCCACGGCTTGCAGACCCCATAGGCTAGACAGTGCAATAGTGATGGCTAAGATAACGGTGAACGCGCTGTTATATAACAGGTTTAGCTGACTTCTACCTGAGCTAATTAAATACTGACTGGCGGCTTCGCCCAGTGGCCTCACTAAACCGCTCAGGCAAAGTAGGATGAAGATAGGAAGAGCCCCCGCATCTAACCATTTCTGACCATAAACCCAAGGGACATACAGCGGTGCTAATAGAGCTTGTAAGCTGATAATTGGCAGTGTCAGTAACATGATGAACTTAAGAGATTGAAGATACTTCTGTTCTAATGTCAGCTGCTTAGGGTCGGCTTCTTTACCTGTTTGACAAAGGTAGGAATAAAGCGCTGTACCGTAGCTTTGAACTAACCCAAGACTAATGCCTAAACTGGCATTGAAGGCAAAGAAGTAGACGCCTAATGCTTCTATACCGAGAAAATAGCCCACTAAGATGTAATCAATATTTTGCCTTAATGCGATAGCGAGATCTCCGAGGCCAACCTGCAGGCCGAATTTGAGAATGGCTCGGGATCTTTCTGGTAGTAGTTGCCATCTAGGCTCTGATGCACTGCCAGCTAAAAGCTCCGGCAAGGGATTATGGTATCTATGAACCCCAATCCATATAAATACCACAATGATTTTGGGCAAAATAATGGCCCAAATTCCAAGCCCGAGTAAAGCAAAGCTGCCGGTGAGTATTGCATCAAATACTGTCTGCCATAGTACAGCTCTACCTACCACACGCATCCGATTTAAACGTAGATTGATTGCAGCGTAGAGCATGCCAAAGGGGAGCAGTAAATAGCTTGTTGCCATGAGTATCATGGGAAGAATTAGCTGCAAGTCATCGTAGTAGATTGCAAGCGGCCAGCTGAGTAAGCTCATGGCAACGAAGGCGGTTATCGCGGCTAACCAGTTAACTCGGTTGGCCGCAGATAGAGATCGTTTAAGTTGGTTATCATCCATCTTAATTAGTGCCGCACTAGAGATGCGGCGGGTTGGTGTGCAGATAAGCTCGAAGCAGGTGAGAATGATGGCAACCTGACCGAAAACTTCTGGAGTGAGTAATCGTGCAATGATAATGCTGGAACCAAGACGAACCACGCGACCAAGTACTTGAGCCGATCCTAGCCAAAAAAGACCTTTGGCCAGTGCACCGTTTAACAGTGTCGATAGTGATCTTTTGTATAGCGATTCACTTTGCATATAGAGCACCTGCTTTAGAGGAACATCGAGTAACTGCTGTTCGAGCTATCTGGCCTTAGCCAGTAGTACCTATCTTTAATACAGAGTTCATGCCAACCTTTCTCCCTAAGATTTTTCATTGTTAACTTGTTGTTTATTAGTCTTATTTAGGATGATTAAACCTAGAATTAATCATGGAGGTGGATGCTGGTGGCATTGGGTTCGCATATTGCGAATCAGAATGAAAGGGCGCTGCGCTTCGAGGGCGTGACTACGTCACTTCGAGAGCGTCGCGTTGCGACTTCTAGGCTAAAGGCGAAGAAGGCCCTAGGCTCTAGGAAAGGCAGGTTCTAGGCTTTTATGTAGGTTGGCATTTATGCCATCAGCTCTTTTGGTATTTGTATAATGTTGATGGGCTAAAGCCCAACCTACAAGAGATGGTTAAAAGCCGGAACAAGCTGAGACGGAAAAACGGAACGGCCTGTGGCCTTACGGAACACGGAACGTTCGCGGGCTCACTTACGGAAAAGCGCTGCTATCCATTGTAGGTCGGCATTTATGCCGTCAGCTTTTTTGGTTTTTGTAAGACTTGTTGATGGGCTAAAGCCCAACCTACGTAAAGCGAAAGAAGGGCGGAGTGCTTCGAGGTACAAGCTGAGACGGAAAAGCGGAACGGCCTGTGGCCATACGAAATACGGAACGTTCGCGGGCTCACTTACGGGAAAGCGCCGCTATCCATTGTAGGTCGGCATTTATGCCGTCAGCTTTGCGCAGTTGTTTTGTTATGAGCTAAGCTCAACAGATAAAGACGCATGAGTTAGTACTTAAAATGTATGTGCAATGCTTTCCTTAACTTAAGAAGCTATTCTTTTTTGTAGGTCGGCATTTATGCCGTCGAGCCTTACAGTAGGAGATTAAGATGTCATGGAGTGACTTACGAAATGGTCGTTTTTCACAAGAGGGCGGTGAATACTTTATTACTTTTAATACAGATAACAAGCGGGAGTATTTCAGCGATTTCAATTTAGCTTGTCTATTTTGCTTACAAATAGCTATAAATGAACGTAAACATAATTGTATTTGGTTAACTTGGGTATTGATGCCAGATCATTTTCATGGGCTGTTACGTTTAGGGAAGAACGCTGAGTTATCCATGGTTGTAGGAGCATTAAAAGGAGCTAGCAGTTTTGCCATCAATAAGGAGTTAAAGCGTACAGGCCGCTTATGGCAAGCATCATTTTACGATCATGCTTTACGACTTGATGATGACAGAGAAAACATTAGTCGATATATAGTGGCTAATCCATTAAGAAAAAATTTAGTTAAGCGTATTGGTGATTATCCCTTTTGGAATTCCATTTATTTGTAGGTCGGCATTTATGCCGTCAGCTTTTTTGGTTTTTGTAATACTTGTTGATGGGCTAAAGCCCAACCTACGTAAAGCGAAAGAAGGGCGCTGCGCTTCGAGGGCGTGGCTTCGCCACTTCGAGAGCGTCGCGTTGCGACTTCTAGGCTAAAGGCGAAGAAGGCCCTAGGCTCTAGGAAAGGCAGGTTCTAGGCTTTTATGTAGGTTGGCATTTATGCCATTAGCTCTTTTGGTATTTGTATAATGTTGATGGGCTAAAGCCCAACCTACAAGAGACGGTTAAAAGCCGGTACAAGCTGAGATGGTTAAAAGCCGGAACAAGCTGAGACGGAAAAGCGGAACAAGCAAAGGCGTTGCTGTTTTTTGCTTTTGATTTTCTAGCAGGCCGAAGGCCGCTCTCGAAGCGAAGCGCTCTAGCCGTGAGCTTGCGAGCGTTCTAGAATCTTGCCGGTAAGTGTGCTTGTGAACGTTCCGTCTTCTGTAAGCGAAGCGTTCGTCTTAGCCTTTGCTTGTGATTCTTTTAAGCTTATACCGTCAGCGCAGCGTTCCGTGAGTGAGCTTGTGAACGTTCCGTCTTCCGTGAGCGAAGCGTTCGTCTTTGCTTTTTTTCTAGCAGGTCGAAGGCCGTCCTCGCAGTGAGCTTGCGAACGCCCTAGAATCTGCTTTTACCTAGGTTCTTGCTTCTTTTAAAGCCGCTCCGACGATTACAAGCCCCGGCCAGAATAGATAGGCGAGGATCTCCAGATTTTCACCGAATGTATATAAAAACAGCTGAAAGATGATTGAGACGGCAACGGCGCTTAGGGCTGAGTGAAAAAGGGTTTTTAGCAGAGCTAACAGGGTGACAAGTAGAGGAATCGCTAAGGCGATAGCGCCTACAATACCTTTCACAAATAATAAGCCATACCAAGTATGGTGGGAGCCAATCGGCATATATTCCACTAGGTGTGGGCCACGTTCCACAATGCCGTGTCCCCAGACTACAGCTTCATTGGCCCAGCGCTCGAGGGCAATATTAGCCAACTCCTGGCGCACACGGGTAGAGCCAGCTCGGGCGGCTTTAAAGGCTGCCACGCTTTGTTGCATCTTCTCGACAACATAAATTCCTGCCCCTCCAAGCAACATAAAGACGGGCGTCGCTGCAAAGTAAACCCATGGAGATCGACACCAGCGGATAAACATAAAAAAGCCTATCAGCAATAGGTAACACACTAAAGCTAGTCGAGATTGCGACAGCAAAATCATACAAAAGCTGCCTGCAAAGCCATAGAACTTGAATCGTTTGGATTTTTCTTGAATGGCAAAGGTAAAGAATAGATTACCAAGCATGCCTAAGGCTGGTGCCCAGGGAGTAAAGAGTCGCCACCTAGGTAAACCACTTGCTGGGTCTATCTCATATAGGCTGACGTTGAAAAACTCGGGGCCTGGGCCGCCAATAATGCTTAAGGGCGAGGTGTACAGTGTGCTGGGAAGTTTTACTACCCAAGCGAGTATGAAGATTGGCAGCAGGATAAGTGTGTGTTTGCAGACGATACAACAGGCCCGATAGATAAGCTCAGGCCTGATCTGTAGGCTGCCCAGTAGTGGAAATATAGCCAAAAGAGCCCAGCCTTTTGCCCAGCCGATACTGGACTTTATCAGTTTAGCTAGGCCTAAATCGTGTGTCAGATGGCCGATCACCAGTGCCAATAACATCATAGCCATAGCGACTAGCCAGCAAGTTTGTGTTTTGCTGACGGTATAACTTTTTTTATCCAGTAATACTCGCTTTAGCATGCGTAGCAGTAATATCCAGGCAATAACGGGGGCAACGAGATACATAGCACCTAAAACCCAGAACAGATAGGTGCCTGTAATTGAGCGCCAGATGATTACTTCGTCAGAATTTTCTGGAGTATAGGTTTGCGGATCCATAGCATTCCCATCCCTGCAATCAGTGAAATTGAAGCCGCTACGCCGCCAACTATTGCCAGTAGAGAGCGCAAGTTATCGGGCTGTTCTGCTAATGTCGGTGCTGCCATCAGTTGCAGTAATGGATAGGCTGCGTATATGTCGGCTTTACCTAGGTCCATTTTTGCTAGTGCGGAGGTAAAAACTGCGGTAGCGACTTGGTGTTCTCGTTGCAGTCCTTCGAGCTTTGCTGCATCGTCGTTACTGTCGGTAAACCTGTGGTCCCAGTCATGGATCTGATCTGACAGGGTATCAATCTGATGCCTAAGCCCTTCGGCTTTGGTATTGAGCGAGAGTAATTCCTGCATAAGCTGAGCCCGGCCATCTAAATCATCAGCAGACAGCATCAGCATTAGACGCTTATCGTTATAGCCAAGTAGCGTCTTGCACCGTCGAGTTAATGCGTTAAGTACAGACTTTTGCTCATCTTTATAGGTGACGACCTTTGGGTGACGCTTGCCAAAGCGACTGCTGTACTCTGCAAGTGTCGCAGTGACATTGGTATAGCTGATGAGTAGCTGTTGAAATAGCTGATCATTTTTCAAGGTCAGTAATCCCGCCGCCTGTTTTGGCGTTAAGCTTAGGTGGATTTCTAGCATTTTCTGGCTGGCTTTAACGCCTTGTAGCTCTGAGACTAAATTGACTTTGTTATGTCTCAGTCTCTCCATGGTTAAGGCCAGTTCTTTGAATTGATCTAGTGAAACAAGTCCGTGTATCGATTGAAACTCGAGTAATTTCTCTTGAGTTAAATTCACTTTATTGGCAAAGGTGGCCATACCAACTCGAATGGCATCCTCGCGCTGCTCAATTTCATCTCGGCGAAGCTCGGCTAACAATGCTTGCAAGCTGTGATAATGTGCCCAGGCTTTTTGCTGCGCGCCCTTGGGCGTAGGACCTTTTATACTGAATTGCATGAGCCCGGTTTGGTTAGGTAGTTTTAATTTTGGCATGCCAAATTCGCTGCCTTTAAGGTGCATTGTTTTTGCGGCGGCATTGATCAGGGTTTTACTCGTTGCAATGGATTTATAGTTGACCCTAGGGTCGATTGCGCTACTCGCATAAGGGGAGTTGGTAGAGCTATTAGCTTGCCCCACACTATCTAGGCTAACTAAGGCTCCCGCGCCAGGCCCGGGTAAAATAAGCGTCCATTGGCTGATGTAACGGCTTGGGCTCAAAATCGTAAATAGCAGCACTAAAAGCCAGATACTTAGCAGTAGTAGTGAGGTGACGATGAGATAGGCACGCCTTCTCTTTTTCACCGGTAGCTGACTACCGTTTACAAAGTAGTGCTTTAACCATAAAAGAGGTCTGGAGGAGTGTTTTGTTTGCATCATAACCTCCTTGTATCGCTTCTATTACAGCAACTCTAGGAGAGTCGCTGGGACGAGTACTTCGGTGATTGAACGCGCAATTTCTCGAATATTGGTCACGCGAGAGTCATAACAGGCGATCCCATCACCTGGCATTAAGATAGGGTTCATCCCTGTTTCCCAAGAGTGTCTGATTAAGTTATCCATTGAGCGCTCTACCACATCGACTTGTGCGGTTAACGGGTTCTTGGTGATCAGTAATAAGTAGCGACTGGCATTGGTTGACTGTGCGCCTCCGACGCAGTTGGCTGCGATAGCGCCGCTTAATAGGCGAGTACCGTAAGGAAATCGCGTCGCATCGGTGTCGACAGCTGACTGCGCGTTACTAGATGCTGGCTGCGTGAGGTTTGATATAAAGACTCGAATACCCGGTGCGGTAATTTGCGATGGGCGGGCGAGCACATCATCAAAATAGTCATGTTGTGGTACATGAATATGATCTCCCGACATCAGGGTGAACTTGGGTACAGGGTACCCATGGATCACGCCTGATAGATCTAAGGTAAAGCTATGTTGGTTTCTGAACACTGTAATCGCTGAAATATTGGCATCGGGACGCACTCCGCCCGATGCTCTCAGTGCCGATGCGATGGTACGCTTAGCCGCTTGATCGCCACTGTGGTTGCCATCATCATCGATGATATCAAGATCAGATTTCTTATTGATCAAGTGTTGACCCGGTTCGAATACTCCACCAGACACGGTTACCTCAACGGGCGCCCAGCTTAGGGGAGTGATACTTAGGCGAACGCTGTTTTTAAGCATGAACTCTTCATCGACTAGGTGTTGCTGGATTGAACTTGTTAGCTGTGCAATATCGAGGCCCTTAGCATGAATTGGCGCCAAGTAAGGCAGATAGATATAGCCATCGTTATTGACTTCAACATCTCCGCTGAACTCCTCGCCATTGAGCACTCTAATCTTGAGTTTGTCACCTACCGATAAGCGAATATTTTGAGGTAAGTGCAGCGGTTGTTGTGACTGGCCTGCATGCATTAACCAGGTATTGCCCATTGTACTATCGGTTCTTCTCTTGTTGATGCGAGTGGTTGTGTCCGCGTTTTTACTGCGAGTGTAGGGGGTGTTACGGTCATAAAAGTGGCACTGAGTCATATTGTCATTGTTATTACCCTTGCAGATAGCGGACTCTTCAGGGTGATGAGGCGTAACGCAAGCTGTGAGCAGTAATAATGAGGCACAGGTGATAAACCTGACTGTGCTCTTTACTTCCTGGGTTTGTTTGCGTGCAGTAACAATGCCTTGTTTGAGACTCATAACTCTGTCCTCTTAGTGCGCTGTTTGGCTAAGCTCATTACAGATGTAATTGACGGCCGCAGCTTCATCTTCATAGATAGTAAAGATCTGATGTAAGCGAGTAAGTTCAATGAGCGAACGTACCCCAGCGGTAGGTGATAGTAGTACGATCTCACCATTGTCTTGCTCTACACGTTTTAAGGCTGAGATCAGCACTGAAAGGCCGCTTGAGTCGATATATTCCACCTTATGTAGGTCAATCACGAGTTGGGTCATCCCTGCTTCTATTTGCTGCAGTATTGCGGCTCTGAGTGTCGGCGTTTGCGTCATAATCACCTCAACAGGCAGAGTGATCTTGCATGCATTATTTTGTGGTAATTGAGAGAAAGTCATATCGCCATCCTTAAAAATGCACTTGGCATTTTGTGTTGTTATCGAACAGGCATAGAGCCTATTAACGCTTTGCTTACTAACGATGCAAACCTGATGCCAAACGCTACTGCGTTGTATTTATTGGCTTTATTTGTTTATTTGTGTCTTGGTAAGTGAGAGTTAATCTAGGCTCTTTATTTGCGATGCAAAATGGGAAAAGGCTAAGAAGGGCGCTGTGCTTCGAGAGACGAGGGCGTGGCTTCGCCACTTCGAGAGCGTCGCGTTGCGACTTCTAGATTCTAGGTTAAAGCAAAGACGATACAAGCTGAGACGGAAAGCGGAACGGCCTGTGGCCTTACGGATAACGGAACGTTCGCAGGCTCACTTACGGAACGCTGCGCTTACGGTTAAAGGCTAAGAAGGGCGCTGCGCTTCGAGGTTAAAAGCGAAGAAGGCCCTAGGCTCTAGGAAAAGCAGGTTCTAGGCTTTTATGTAGGTTGGCATTTATGCCATCAGCTCTTTTGGTATTTGTATGATGTTGATGGGCTAAAGCCCAACCTACAAAAGAAGGTTAGGAGCCAGAAGCGCCAAGAAGGTTCTAGGTACAAGCTGAGACGGAAAAAACGGAACGGCCTTCGGCCTTACGGATAACGGAACGTTCGCAGGCTCACTTACGGAACGCTGCGCTTACGGTTAAAAGCTAAGAAGGGCGCTGCGCTTCGAGGTTAAAAGCGAAGAAGGCCCTAGGCTCTAGGAAAAGCAGGTTCTAGGGAAAGCCGAGAAGGTAAAGAAGGAGGTGAAGAAGTGGAAACTATGCTGCTTTGTTCTTTGCTTTTCTTAGCAGGCCGAAGGCCGTTCTCGAAGCGAAGCGCTCTAGCCGTGAGCTTGCGAACGTCCTAGAATCTTATCGGTAAGTGAGCCTGTGAACGTTCTGTCTTCCGTAAGCGAAGCGTTCGTCTTTGCTTTTTTTCTAGCAGGCCGAAGGCCGCTCTCGAAGCGAAGCGCTCTAGCCGTGAGCTTGCGAGCGTCCTAGAGTCTTGTCGGTAAGTGAGCCTGTGAACGTTCTGTCTTCTGTGAGCGAAGCGTTCGTCTTTGCCTTTTTCCTAGCAGGCCGAAGGCCGTCCTCGAAGCGAAGCGCCCTAGATCCTAGAACCTTCTTTTAAACCTAGCCCCTTCTTTTAAACCGCGATACTAAATTGCAAATGAGTCCCGGCAACAGTTTCTTGAATACGAACGTTGTCCATCCAACTCTTGATGATCCAAAGACCTCGTCCTGAAACGGCTTCTGCTGGTGGACAATCAGTTGGAGGTGTGAAGGGCTGCATCTGTGAGTTATCCAATAGGTCGATAACTATCTTCTGATGGTCACAGTGCAAGATAATGATTAAAGAGTTAATTTTAGGGGCTGCATGGGTAAATATATTAGAAACCGCCTCTAGAACGCAGGTGATCACTTTGAAGCGCTTAGCGTCCGAAACATCGTTTTGTAGCATGAACTGCTCTATCTCTTTGCTGATGGAGTGGTTGGCAAAAATATTTCGATTTAAATTAAACTGTAGGCTATTCATAGTGTTTCCTTACATTTGGTAACTACAATGAGATAAATTGTTTGTGGCAGAGATGAGCATTAAAGAGATATCGTCCTGCGCTTGCTTTTCTTGCCATAGCTCGGTGCTATAGCAGAGATAATGGAGCAGTTTTTCTGCCGGTAACGCTCTGGCATCGCTCACGTTTTTCAGTAGCTTTGTCAGCCCGAAGCTGCCAAATTTACTGTGCCTGCACTCATAGAGCCCATCTGAGTAGAGCAATAACTGCTGCTCTTTCTCTAGGGTGAAGTGCTGACTTTGATAATTGTGCTGTTTGTTTATGCCGATAGGCAGTTGAGAAGCAATGTAACTATCATCGACAAACTTGGCTCCACTGGGGCTAACTATGATAGGCGAGGGGTGGCCGGCATTGATAATTTCGACCTCTCCTGTCTTGGTGTTGGCGATCCCGATAAGCAGTGTTGCAAAGCGGCCGCACTGCTCTGGATCATCAAACTCCCGATTAAGATTGTTAGTTATCCGCACTAAATCGAGTGACTGCCAAACTTTTTGGTTACTCGATAGATGATGCGCTAGGGTAAAGCTCAGCATCGATGCCGCTGTGCCATGTCCACTGACGTCAAGTAGGTAAAAGCCAATGTGCTGGGGGTCAATATTGAAACATTGAAACAGATCGCCGGCGAGATCTTGTGCTGGTTTAAATTCGGTTGTGACGCGCCAGCCTTCGCTTAAGCTTGAGTTTTTAGGGAGCAGGGCACGTTGAAGTTGAGCGGCGAGAGAAAGGTCCTGCTTAAGTCCGTTGAGGTAATTTTGCTCCTTTACTAGCATCTGGCTGAGTGTTTTATTGTGACTGGTCAGCTTATGTTGCATCTCTATGATACGCAGCCCAGCGAGAATTCTGACCTTTAGTACACCGCTGTGAAAAGGTTTTGCGATAAAGTCATCGGCGCCAGACTCGATACCTTCAACGATATGTGCGTTCTGGTTATTGCCGGTAAGCAGTATGGTATATGGCGTGCAAGGCATAGACTTTATGGTTTGACATAGTTCTATGCCGCTGATTTGAGGCATTATCCAATCCGTGATCACCATATCCACATGTTCGTTTTGAAGGTGTGCGAGAGCCTCTTGGGCATTAGAGAAACCTTGAACGGTAAATCCCATTGAGTCGAGTAGGTTTAGTAATAAACAGCGCTCACTATCGCTGTCTTCCACTAGGATAATTTTATATTGGCTGACATGCTGTAAAGCTAAAGGCGTTGTCATTGTCTTCCTCTCAACTTAGTTTGTTCAGGGGTATTTTGTAATAAAGCAAGCTCTATGCCAGACAGTGGCCAATGGGTTGGTTGTGTTTTAAGAGGTTTGTTGAACTTTAAATCATGAGATGGGCTGAGTGTATTTGCAAAAAGGCAGGTTTATAGTCACTGCCTAGCTTTAATTTTATGATTTAAAAGAGCTATCGGTGAGTGGGCTGTTTGTTAAGTAGAGCGATATATAAGCATTAGCATTGTGGCGTAGGGATTGCTTGGACTAACTAATAGAGTTAAGCACTATTGGGGAGCTAATGTGATGTCTAGCCTTAAATCGTTTAGTAAAGTGGCTGTTTTGTATTGGTTTATGCTTATGCTCTGTTATAGCTCGGCAACGGCTGCAGCCAGCATTGAACCTAAGGTGTTGACGTTTGGTGTTGTGCCACAGCAGGCGGCGAGCACTTTGGCGAAAGGCTGGGCTCCTGTGTTGGCGGAGCTATCGCAAAATGCGAATCTTAACTTGCAATTTGCAACTGCGCCGGACATTCCAACCTTTGAAATGCGTTTAGCAAAGGGGGAGTATGATATCGCCTATATGAACCCATATCATTTTACCGTATTTCATGAATCTCCTGGTTATATCGCATTGGCGAAAGAGCAAGATAAATACCTAAAAGGCCTTATCGTTGTTAGAAAAGACTCCCCTATATCTAACCTTTCTGAGCTTGATGGCAAATCATTAGCTTTTCCGGCTCCCGCAGCCTTTGCGGCTAGCGTGATCCCTCGGGCGATATTAAAGCAGCAAGGTGTTGCTCATAATACTAAATATGTAGGTTCCCATGACTCAGTCTATCTTGCAGTGGCTCAAGGTCTTGTCGATGCGGGTGGTGGTGTGGGGCGTACATTTAAAAACATGGACAGTGATGTCACTCAGCAACTCAGGGTGCTCTGGAAAACACCCGGTTACACTCCCCATGCTATCGCGACTCACCCGCGAGTATCAAAGCAGAGTCGTGAGCAGTTGTTAAGCCAGTTACAGGCTCTCTCGACTACGAGTGAGGGACGCGCTTTATTAGCGGGGTTAGGGTTTAAAGCCATGGAGGCGGCGCAAAGCAGTGACTGGGATGATATTCGGGCACTGGCATTGAGTGAGCTGAACGAGCCACTAAAGGGGAGTCGCTAATGTCATTTCGAATAAAAACGATTCTCGGGATCGCAATCATCGAAGGTCTGTTACTGATGCTGCTGGTTTATACCAGTGTCGATTATCTAAAAAGCTCGAATCAAGCAGAGATTGAAAAGCGCGCCAGCTCGACTGCGTCTCTGTTTGCTGCTGCCGCAAAAGATGCGGTGATCAGCAGTGATCTCTCTACGCTGAACGTGCTTGCAAATGAGTTGCTAACCACCTCTCAAGTTCTCTATGTCAATATTTACGACCAAAATCGATTACTGGTGAGTGCTGGAAGTCACAATGGCAACTCAGCGGCCTCATTAGACAGCGGAATTATTAATGTTGATGACGGGATCTTAGATATTGAAAGAGGTATTGAAGAATCGGGATTTAACTATGGCAAGGTTGAGCTGGGTTTTGACACTGGACAGCTAGAGAGCTTTATTATCGATGCCAGAACTCGTTTCATGACCATTGCTGGTATCGAGATGTTCTTGGTCGCACTGTTTTCTTGGCTGTTAGGCCACTATTTGACCCACAATCTGGCACTGCTTAAAGGTGCATCTCAGCGTATTTTACAGGGAGAGTCGAAAGTTCAAATCCCTGTTAGCAGTGAAGACGAGATAGGCCAAACCATGCTTGCCTTTAATCAAATGGTAAACAAGGTGGCAGATAAAAATCAGGCGTTAGAGAGCGCTAATGTTAGGCTCAATGCCATATTGCAGACCGCTGTAGACGGTTTTGTGGTTGTCGATACAAAAGGGATAATTGAAGAGGTTAACCCTGCGGTAAGTCGCTTGTTCGGTTATAGCTCGTCTGAGCTGATAGGGCAAAATGTTTCATTATTGATGCCATCGAATGAGCGCAATATGCATGACGATTATATCCAACACTACCTAACAAGTGCTGACGATAAGAGGGTAGGCAAAGGACGTGAGCTGCTCGCACAGAAAAAAGATGGCAGCCTTTTCTCGATAGAACTGTCTATCTCAAAAATGTGTATCGATGGTGAGCTGCTCTTTTTAGGCTTAGTGAAGGACTTAAGTGATGTTAAGCGTGCTCAAGTCGCAGCCCAAAGGACGGAGTCTATCTTGTTAGCCACCTTAGAGGGCAGCAAAGATGCGTTGGTGACGATTGATATTACCGGTGAGATCTTAGAAGTGAATGACGCGGCATGTTTACTATTTAAGTTTCATTCTGAGCAGATGATTGGCCAGCATTTAGAAGATGTGCTCTTTAGTGGAGAGGAGAGGCAGCGTTTTCACACTATTTTAGATGAGTACAGTGCAACGGGAGAAGGCGTGGAAATTAAGCATTCCACGCAAATGCAGGCCAGTCGCTCTACAGGAGAAACCGTTCCTATTGAATTAACGCTTATTCCTGTACAGCTAGGTGATGAGATGTTGCTCACCGCATTTATTCGAGATATATCCCGTCGAATGGAGTACGAAACCCAACTTAAATTGGCCAAAGAACAAGCCGAGCAGGGGAGTGAGGCGAAATCACGATTTTTAGCCACTATGAGTCATGAGATCCGCTCACCACTGAATGCGGTGCTGGGAAGTGTCGACTTAATATTGGACTCAAGATTGAATAAAGAGCAGCGCATCTATGCTAATACCGCCAAGGAGGCGGGAATCGCATTGCTGAGTACCATTAACGATATTTTGGACTTTTCTAAAATTGAAGCAGGGCAAATGGTGCTAGACGAGAGCGCTTTTTCTCCAGCTAAGCTTGCAATGCAGGTGCTACGGGTGTTGTCACCTAAGGCTCAGGATAAGGGAATTGTGATAGCGATTTTTGTTGATCGCAATGTGCCAGAGACGTTAATCGGTGATGGCCAAAGATTAAGGCAGGTGATGCATAACTTAATCGATAATGCGATTAAGTTTTCTTTTGGTGGCTGCGTTACCATTGAGATGTGCCTCGCTGATGGCGATGCCGAGGAGGCTCGTCTGTGTTGCAAGATCGCGGATCAAGGCATTGGAATAAGCGAAGAGGCCCAATCGACATTATTTGAAGAGTTTAGCCAAGTACATGATAGCCATAACACAAACTACAGCGGTACAGGACTCGGCTTGGCTATTTGTGCAGAGCTTATCACTCAGATGGGGGGCCATATAGGCGTTAAAAGTCTACATGGTAAAGGGAGCTGCTTTAGTTTTGATCTATTACTGAAACAAGATAAAGGCGCGCGCCCCGAAGTCGCACCGCTACCTAGTCATTCTCGAGTGCTCTTAGTGCATACCAATGAGATCTATCGTGATGTTATTCGCAGACAATACAGCCAGTATGGCGTGACATCGGTCTGTATCGACAGTATAGAAGCAATCTTTGATCACTCGCAGGTACAAGGTCGTTTTAATCTGGTGTTGATTGATGAGCATTGCCTACTCGATCTTAATCTTAGTCGCGTCGAGAAAATCAAACGTGAATTTCTGTTAGATGAAGGCATGGTGGCGGCATTAATGACAGTTGTCCTGCCTGAGGCGTCTGTCTTACTCAGACAGATAGGATTAGAGCAGGTGATTAATAAGCCCCTTGGCCGCGACATGATGCTTGGAGTGCTTCGAGGGGAACACGAATCATCGGCTGAACAGAC
The DNA here is from genome assembly GCF_019654915.1 of Shewanella sp. MBTL60-007. GTDB lineage: Bacteria > Pseudomonadota > Gammaproteobacteria > Enterobacterales > Shewanellaceae > Shewanella. The sequence continues at coordinate 31,704 of NZ_BPET01000039.1, forward strand.
TCCACATGAGCCCGAAATATCCGGTAAACTAGAGCAGAGCCTTCCCATTCTTTTGGCTGAGGATAGCCCTGCAAATCAAATTGTTGCCAGCGCTTTGCTGAGTAAGGCTGGTTTTAAGGTTGAGATAGCCAATAACGGCGTCGAGGCCTTGAAAATGGCCGCTGATAAAGAATATGGTTTGATCTTAATGGATATGAGAATGCCCGAGATGGATGGTATCGAAGCCACCCAAAAAATATTGCAACGTAATCCATCACAGGTAGTCATTGCTATGACGGCTAATGTACAAAGAGAAGATGTAGAGTTGTGCATGAATGCTGGGATGAAAGATTTCGTGCCAAAGCCAGTTAACCGAGAAGATCTTGTTAATGTGGTAAATCAATGGATTGTTTCGGCTAAGGAAGAGGCTATAGTTACCACTGAAGCCGATAGACAGAGCCCTCATTTGCATGCGGTGGACAATTATGCGGTAGATAATAACAAAGGGGCAAATATTGACGACGCTAAAGTGATTCCATTTGAGCGAGTAAAGCGAGTGAGTAACGATAGTAGTAAAAACGGAAAAAGGGCGCGGTTACATGTCGGTCCCCAAGGCGATGAGGAACAGATGACAATTATTGATGAGGCAGTACTTAACGAGTTAACGGGGATGTTAGGTGAACAAGCGATCAGTAGAATGATGACGGTTTTCGTAACCGAGGCGCAGGAGCGATTAAGTATATTGCGCCTACTGCTTTTAGAGTACCAGAACGGAAATGGACTCGACCTAGCTGAAATCGATCTACAGGCTCATACTCTTAAAAGCAGTTCTGGCAGCTTTGGGGCAACGGCACTGTCTGTTGCGGCAAAAAGGCTCGAGTTAAGCGCTAAAGCCAAAGAGACTGAACGGGTGCCAGTATTGCTCGATGAAGTGATAGCGACAGCCCAGCAAACCGTTAACTTATACCAGCAGCGTTTTGAATCAACACACTAAGAGTAATTACTGCTAGACTTAACCATATGCTCATGGAGAAAAGGCTAGTTTAACTTTTTGATATTAAGCAAGTTGTCGCTGAACGTTACTTCATTATTAATAGGCTGACTTTATATGGATATAACAAGCTCATTTACCACATTACTCGTAGAAGACAGCATGTCTCTGGGGGCGCTGTATACCGAATACCTGCGTACGGAGGGAGCACGAGTAACCCATGTTAACCATGGGGGGGATGCGTTAAACGAGCTTAAACGCTGGCAACCGGATCTGTTAGTACTCGATATTCAGCTGCCCGATATGTCGGGGATGGATATTTTAGAAACCGTGCAGGCTGACTACCCAGATGTCACCGTTATTATGATCACCGCTCATGGCAGTATCGATATTGCCGTTGATGCTATGCGCTCCGGAGCGTTCGATTTTCTGGTTAAACCTTTCGATGCCAAACGTCTCTCCATTACCGTTCGTAACGCCTTGAAACAGCGTCAGCTTGTTGATCTTGTCGCAAAATATGAAAGCAGCCTGCCTAAGCCTCATTACATGGGTTTTGTGGGCGAGTCTCTCGCAATGCAGACCGTATATAAAACCATAGATTGTGTGGCGAACAGTAAAGCCTCGGCTTTTATTATTGGCGAAAGTGGTACTGGTAAAGAGGTGTGCGCCCATGCGATACATAATGCGGGGAATCGTCGTGACGGCCCTTTTGTGGCGTTAAACTGCGCATCTATTCCTAAAGATTTGATTGAAAGTGAGATTTTTGGTCACACAAAAGGAGCATTTACCGGTGCCGTTGCCAATAGAGATGGCGCCGCGACTCGTGCACATAATGGTACGCTTTTTCTCGATGAGATCTGCGAGATGGATCTTGAGCTACAGAGTAAATTGTTGCGCTTTATCCAAACGGGTGTGTTTCAGCGCGTAGGTGGCACGAAAGAGGAAAAAGTCGATGTGCGCTTTGTTAGCGCAACCAATCGAATGCCATGGGATGAAGTCAAAGCTGGGCGGTTTAGAGAGGATCTCTTTTACCGTTTACATGTGATCCCAATCGAGCTGCCACCCTTAAGAATGCGTGGCAAAGATATCTTATTGCTGGCGTCTAGCTTACTTAAAGAATACAACAAAGAAGAGGGTAAGAAGTTTAAAGGCTTTAGCCGTGACGCGAAGCAATGTTTAAAGACCTATCAATGGCCGGGTAACGTTAGACAATTGCAAAATGTCATTAGACAGATCGTGGTATTAAACGACAGTGAGTTGGTTGAACTCGATATGTTGCCAATGCAATTGACTGCAGGCCAAGAGGTAAAACCAGACTCTAAAGAGCAGCCTGAGGTTGGGGCTAAACCTGAACCGCAACAAGATAGAGGGCTGAACCGTACTGAGCCTGCCGCATCCTCCTTTCTTGATGGTATTGAGCGAGCGGTTTTTTCTGGTGCAGAGCAATATGCATCAAAAACTGCCGAGGAAAAGAGTGATGATATCGTACCCTTGTGGCTGACAGAGAAGCAGACGATTGAACACGCTATCGCACAGTGCGGTGGTAATGTGCCTAAAGCGGCGGCGTTATTAGATATCAGCGCCTCAACAATTTATCGTAAACGCCAGACTTGGGATGAGTTAGAAAAGAGCTTAAGTGACTGAACAAAGTGACTGAACAAAGTGACCAAATAAAGCGACTAAGTAAAGCTATTAAGTTTACTGACAGGATTAACGGACTCAATTAACGGACTCAATAAACGGGTTAGGTTATCTGAGTAAGCAATCGGCCATTAATATCATAGGTTAGTTACGTTAGCGATAGAGCAATGCTAGCGAAAGGAGTAGACTAAACATCTACTCCTTTTTGTTTAATACAATGAGAACGCTATGAAATATCTTGTTGATACCCATACCCATACAATTGCTTCAACTCATGCTTATAGTACGTTACAAGAATATATTGCGATGGCTAAACATAAAGGGGTTAAGCTATTTGCCACCACAGATCATGGCCCCGATATGGCCGATGCTCCCCACTTTTGGCATTTTGTGAATCTGCGAGTATTGCCGCGAGTGGTCGATGGCGTCGGCATTTTACGCGGCATAGAAGCCAATATTAAGAATGTAGTTGGAGAGATAGATTATTTTGGCGATTACCTACAAGAGTTAGACATTGTTTTAGCAGGGTTTCATGAGCCTGTATTTGCGCCAAGCGATAAAGAAACGCATACCGCAGCAATGATTAACTGTATTAACAGCGGTCATGTAGACATTATTACGCACCCAGGGAATCCTGCTTATCCGATAGACATTACCGCGGTCGCAAAGGCTGCAGCGGAGAATAATGTCGCCCTCGAGATCAATAATTCTTCATTTTTAGTTTCACGAAAAGGTAGCGAGCACAATTGCATTGCCATAGCTAAGGCGGTTAAAGAGGCAGGTGGCTTGTTGGTGATGGGCTCAGACTCTCACGTGGCCTACAGCTTAGCTGACTTCACACTGGCTGAGCAGATCGTTGCAGAAGCAGAGTTTCCTCTAGATAGACTACTGAATCGTAGTCCCGAAGCCTTACTCGCTTTTCTATCATCACGGGGACATGGCTCCTTAGATGAGTACTCAGTGTTACTCGAAAGCTTTGATGCAAGTTCAAACTAAAGCTAGAAGAGATTATTAAAACAAGATGCGAATTCTTATCACGGGGGGATCAGGCCAACTGGCGCAGGCGTTATTGTCTGTAGCTGAGCTTTCCCGAATTACCCAGATTACTCCAGCAACCGAAGCTACTGAGACGACTAAGACTAATAGTATTGCACTAACGGCTGCTCAGAGACTGTTGCTAGCTTCGTTGCCTGAAGCCATAGAGTGTACAGCCGCCACAGATGAAGTGATGGGCTTGTCTCATCGGCAGCTTGATATTTGTGAGCCTGATTCTATTCGGGTTGCCTTTGATGCTTTTAAGCCAGATGTGGTGATTAATTGCGCCGCCTATAATGCCGTTGATAAAGCAGAGAATGATGTCGATAGAGCGATGGCAGTCAACGGGATAGGGCCTAAATTACTCGCGCAAGAGTGCCTGCATCGAAATATTAGGCTCGTGCATATCTCGACTGACTTTGTGTTCGATGGTGGGTTACAGCGCTCGTATACAGAGCAAGATGCTCCGGCTCCACTGTCGTCTTATGGCAAGAGCAAGCTCGAGGGCGAGCGCTGGGTGAGTGATATCTTAGGGGCTAAGGCAACGATTATACGTACCTCTTGGCTTTACAGTTGCTGGGGGAATAACTTTGTCAAAACTATGCAGGGGTTATTTAAGATAAAAGAGAGCTTATCAGTCATCAATGATCAGTATGGCAGTCCAACATGGTGCGAAGCCCTTGCCGTAGCAATTTTTATGCTTGTTAAGCAAAGTCAGCCTATGAACTTAAATGACAAAGCGGCATTGGAAGAACGAACGGCTCAAGGCGTTGCTCATCTATACCATTACGCCAGTAGTGCTAGTGCGTCATGGTATGAGTTTGCGTGTGAGATCCAGCGTCAGGCATTAGCCATGACAGAGCCTAAATCTAAATCAGTTGATTGCTTGATAAAGCCTATTACGACTCAGGCTTGGCAAGGGCTGCATGAAAACACCTTGGCATTACGACCAAAGCAAAGCGCGTTAAATGCACAAAAACTGTGTCATCAATTAGCTATCCAATCTGATAGTCTAATTTGTGCGAACTGGCAACAGCAGCTAAAGGCCATGCTTAAATATCAAAAGGTTAAAAGCCGGGGAAGTTGAGACGGTTCAAGCAAAGACGAGCAAAAGCCGGAGCATGCTGAGACGGTTAAAAGCCGGGGAAGCAGAGAAGGTTCTAGGCTCTAGGAAAAGCAGGTTCTAGGGAAGAGCTAAGACTAAAAAGCGGAACGGCCTGTGGCCTTACGGTAAACGGAAGGTTCGTATACTCACTCACGGTAGCTGCATGGAAAGGCGCTATTCTTCTAGGGAAGAGCTAAGACGGAAAAGCCGGAAAACAAAGAAGTGAATGATAAGGTGCTTTGTTTTTTGCTTTTTCTAGCAGGGCGTAGCCCGTCCTAGCAGTGAGCTTGCGAACGTCCTAGGCTCTTCTTTTAGACCTAGGCTCTTCTTTTAGACCTAGGCTCTTCTTTTAAAGCTGGTGCGGCTTTGCTTTTGGTTTTCCTAGCAGGCCGAAGGCCGCCTCGAAGCGAAGCGTCCTAGGGCCTAGAACCTTTCTTACTTTTTAATTAAAAACTTCTTTCCCAGCCAGCGTAAACGGTTGCATCCCAGTCGTTACCACCTGAAGTGACATATTGACTGTAACCCACTGTGCCACCGACCTTTAAGGTACCTTGATAGAAAGGTCTGTGGTAGCTGGTATCGAACTGGTATACACGCTCATACTCGCCCGGCGATACTGGGTTACCGCCTTCAGGGTTAGCTGTATCTGTGCCATCGGTATTAAGTCTTAGGTAGCGGAATTTATTGCTGATGTTTTGTCCGCCGCCAAGTTGAGTAATACCGCCAACGACTAAGGTTGTTGCATCGTTGTCATAGGTGCTGCCTAAGCTCTTTCCATAATAACGATAACCGCTTTGATAAAACCCATGTTCATAAAGGCAATTATAGGCATTTGAATCAATACCACAGGCCACTTGGGTATCAGAGTATTCAACAAATATGCGGGTATTGATGTCTGCTAAAAAGAAGTCGACGCCGCCCATGTTGGCTGAGTTGATCAGCTTGTTCTTACCGTTATGATAGTCTTCATGAATACGCTCATAATAGATACCGTAAGGAATACCAAAAGCGGTATCGGACCAGCGGAAATCATAGCCTGCGAGCATATTCTCTTGGCCATTTGTGACTTCGCCTTCGCTCATTCCACCGTTAAACAGGCCGTCCCACCAGTCACTTAAACTGTTGCCGTAACCTTCGCCGCCCCATTGCATGGTCCATGAGAAGCCCACTTCGAGTTTAGAGATAGGTCTTAAGGTACCGCGTGCCCCCCAGTGTTTGGCATCTGGTACATAACGATCACTTTCCATCTGGCTAAATGAGGTGGTAAAGGTCCAAGGACCAATCCAGTTAAGCCATGGTGTTTCGAATGCTTGGCTGTTGTTACGGCTAAACGTCATGCCTGGCATAGGTCGGGCGTTAGTGGTTTGAATAAGGCCGCTATCCCAGCCCGGTCCCCAGTACTTTTGCTGTGCGCCGGCGCTGACAATCCAGTTGCCTAGCATCACTGCTGCGAAACTATTATCTAAACGTGTGCTATTACCGTCGATAGGGTCGTAGTGATAACTTGCCGCTAAGCGACCACTAAACCAATCTTTTGTCACCTCAGCCGATACCGCTGCTTCTGCCTTATCGCGATAGTCTTGACCAAAACCGATAAAGCGTGTGGTATCTGAACCGCCAGCAAGCTCTATCTTACTGCTCATGCCACGATGATCGTGCTCATATGCTCGTGTAACTCTCTCGAACGCATCACGCTGTAGGCTAGACAGGGCATTCTGATCCGCCTTGTCCATATCTTGCTTAATACCATCCCACATTAGCGGGTAAGTGGTGATTGGCTGAACAATCACGCCTGTATCAGACAGCAATTGAATATCGGCCCTTAATGGTAAGTCAGTCGGTTCTACCCACCATGCCGCTTGCACTGAGCTACAGCTAAGCAGTAACAATCCAGATAATAATTTGAGTTTCATTGGGATCCCTTTTGTTAATGGGGCGCATTTTAGAGGATTTCACTGCTGACAGGTAGTATTAAGCAAGATGAATCGATAGTTAGTCACAAACTGTGACATATAAGCAAAAGAAGGGCGCTACGCTTCTAGGGCGTGACTGCGTCACTTCGAGGTTGTGCTATGGCGATTTATAGGTAATAGCTAAGATGGATAGGCAAAAGCTGACAAGCAACAGCAGGAAAGGAGTCAAAGTCTAGGCTGGCACTTATCTTGTCTTTGCTTTTCTAGCAGCGAAGCGCTCTATCAGTGAGTTTGCGAACGCTCTCGAAGCGAAGCGCTCTAGAATTTAGCTCTTCCCTTAGTCTGTTTTAAACCTAGAATGATTTTTTGGTTATTAATTTTTATTGTTAAATACTGGCATAATGGGATTAATACCTTAATAAATTATAGAGATAACTCACTTTGAGCCAGATATTTAAACAAGAATGGTTAGCGCAGCTGGTCGACATTGCGACTGAAGCCGGTGATGCCATTATGGCTATCTACGCCAAAGACGATCTCGGAGTCGTGACCAAGGCCGACGACAGCCCAGTCACTGCTGCCGATCTAGCCAGTCATAGGGTGATTGTGGAAAGACTGGCGCAGTTGACCCCCAATATTCCTGTTATGTCAGAAGAGTCAACAGATATCGATTGGCAGCAGAGACGTCATTGGCAATCTTACTGGTTAATAGATCCTCTTGATGGCACCAAAGAGTTTATCAAGCGCAATGGCGAGTTTACGGTGAATATTGCGTTCATTGAGGGGGATAGGGCTATAGCGGGTGTCGTTTACGCGCCAGTACTGGATAAGTGTTTTTATGGTGAACTGAGCAGTGGAGCTTGGTTAAAGCATGCCGGGGATCAAATCAAATTACCTAAAGCGGATAGCAATAACTCACGTATTCCTCGAATCGTTGGTAGTCGCTCTCACGCAAGCCCCGGATTAGAGGCCTATCTGCAAGAGATTGGTGAGTACGAGATTAAAAGTGTAGGCAGCTCGCTTAAGTTTTGCTTATTAGCTGAAGGGAAAGCGGAGATCTACCCTCGTCTAGGGTTAACGAGTGAATGGGATACTGCCGCGGCGCAAGCGGTATTGGAAAGTGCTGGTGGACGAGTATTGCAATATGACACCAATATTCGGCTGAATTACAATCAAAAGTCTGACATATTGAACCCCTATTTTATCGCCTACGCACCTCATTGGGAGTTGGCAGAGAAGTGATTCGCTTCTTGGGCAATGGGCTTTATTTTACTTTAACGATTTAAAGCAATAGTTAATAACTTCTATGGAGGAACACATGCGGATAGGCGTCGATCTTGGTGGCACAAAAATAGAGGTAGTAGCACTTAGCGATAACGGTGATGAGCTGTTTCGTAAGCGTGTTGCAACGCCAAGAGAGTACAATTTGACTTTAGAAGCTATCGAGGCATTAGTTAATGAAGCCGAATTGCAGCTTGGGCAAAAAGGTAGTGTTGGCGTTGGGATCCCCGGTGTTATTTCCCCTTTTTCAGGCCTTGTTAAAAATGCCAATTCGACTTGGATTAACGGTCATGCCCTCGATACCGACTTAGCGAAGCGTTTAGACAGAGAAGTCAAAGTGGCAAATGATGCCAATTGTTTTGCGGTCTCTGAGGCCGTCGATGGCGCGGCGGCAGGAAAGACTGTGGTGTTTGGAGTCATAATTGGTACAGGGTGTGGTGCGGGTATTGCCATTAACGGTAAAGTCCATGGCGGTGGTAATGGAATTGGCGGAGAGTGGGGCCATAATCCCTTACCTTGGATGACCGCCGAAGAGTTTAATTCAACCAGTTGCTTTTGTGGCAATAAAGATTGTATTGAGACATTTATTTCCGGCACTGGGTTTGTTCGGGACTATCAACTTGCTGGTGGACGAGCGACAAATGGCGCTGAGATCGTTTCACTTATGCAAGAAGGTGATGCACTAGCAACTGCAGCATTTGAGCGTTATATCGACAGGCTCGCCCGTTCTCTCGCTCATGTTATCAATGTGCTAGACCCTGACATTATTGTGCTCGGTGGTGGGGTATCGAATATTAGTGCTATTTATTCGTTACTGCCCGATGTTTTACCTAGGTATGTATTGGGCGGGGAATGTCGTACTCCTGTGGTACAAAACATGTATGGAAGTGCATCGGGGGTGCGTGGTGCGGCTTGGCTGTAATATGTGAGTGAAAGCCTATTTGTGGGGTAGGTGTTGACTGATAGTGTTTTGCTATCTAGCCATGAATTACAGCGGATAACATTAATGATTATAATAACATGCTACACTTCATAAATATTTTTCATCTAATATCGGCCATTGCTTTATGTTTTGGGTAAAAAAAATTATCTCGCAGCTTTTTATGCCTGTCCCCTTATTACTGTTATTAATTGTGCTTGCCTACCTAGTCATGCGTAATCGTCGCTCTTCAAAAGCGTTATTAGTGTTAGCAGCAACCCTACTGGTCATTTTGAGTAGCGGCTGGGGCAGTAATTGGTTGCTGGCTCCTTTAGAGGATCAATATTCAGTAAACAGCCAACCAATAGGAAAAGGCTGCTTGGTGATGGTACTTGGCAGCGGGCATGATGAAAATGCAAATTTGCCTGCAGTTCAGCAACTCTCTAACACTGCCTTGGCTCGATTGACTGAGGGGGTACGCCAGCTTTCTCTTGGTCAGGACTGTAAATTGGTGGTGAGTGGTTGGAGCGGGGGGCTTTCTACGCGTTCCCACGCCGATGTGATGTTTGATGCTGCCGTTGAATTAGGGGTTGCCTCACAGTCCATTATAAAATTTCCTTTGGCGAAGGATACCATCGAAGAAGCGCAGTTTATGAAATGGGAGGTGGGCGATGCACCTTTCAGGCTAGTTACGTCGGCCAGCCATATGCCTAGAGCGATGGCGATTTTTACCGATGCACAGTTAAATGTCTCTGCCGCCCCGACCGATTTTGCGCAAAGAGAGACCTATTGGTGGCGCTTTGATGCGCAGAATTTATTAAATTCTCAGCGGGCTATTCATGAATATATGGGGCTGCTTTGGTTTAAATTGAAACATGAAAAAGAAGGTGCTAGGTCCTAGGAAAAACAGGTTTTAGGGTAGAGCTAAGACGGGTAGAGCTAAGACGGTTAGAGCTGAGACGGCTAGAGCTAAGACGGGTAGAGCTAAGACGGTTATAGCTAAGACGGCTAGAGCTGAGACGGTTAGAGCTAAGATGGTTAGAGCTAAGACGGGTAGAGCTAAGACGGTTAGAGCTGAGACGGCTAGAGCTAAGACGAAGAAGCAAAAGTAAAAGCAAAAGTAAAAGTAGAAATAGAAGTAAAAGTAGAAGTAGAAGCAAAAGCTGTTGATTTTCCTAGCAGGCCGTAGGCCGCTCTAGCAGTGAGCTTGCGAACGTCCTAGAATCTTCTTTTGCACCTAGAATCTTCTTTTGCCCTTTTGCCCTTTTGCCCTTTTGCCCTTTTGCCCTTTTGCCCTTTTGCCCCTAGAACCTTCTTTGATAACTAGGGTTCGCGATATGCGCTGTGCCCATAAACAATAAGAGTATGTGAAGTTGATAGATGAAGCTGTATTTATAAGACCGATCAATAAACGTAATGGGATTACGCTGACTTTAGCTGGAATTATAGGCGTCGTTTTAGGGCTTGGATTTTTCTTATCAGGAAGTCATCTATTTGCTCCGGGAATTATCTGTTTTGCCTTGGGCGCTATAGGGCTGGTGCTGGGTGGTTCGAAATTGGTTGAACCAGAGGTGACGGTAGAGTTGACCAAAGAGGGGATAACTTATTTTCATCGCCGCGGGCAGGTGGCGATTGAATGGCAGAATATTCAAAGAGTCGACCAACCACGAGTCACACAGGGACTCGATACGCTGACCTTACCTTATATTGGAATTAAACTTAAACGGGTCAGTCCGGTTTTAGAATGTATTTCATTGAGGCTGGCTGCGGGGCTATTAACCGAGCAGCGACCTCTATTGATGACCGCTTCTGCTCAAGATGAAGACCTATCGGCATTAGAGAGCCAGATGTGTGCAGAGTTTACCCCTTTTATCGAAGATAATGATCGTTATAAGGGCGTGTTAGCCATGTTTGGCCATCGCTGCCGGATATTAAATTCACACTTAGGTTATCACCTATTTATCGCAACGGATACGATAGATAGGCCCGCTGATGAGTTTCTTAAATTACTCAGGGACTATAAGCAGCAAAGCTCTGAGCTTTTGTAGCGCAGAGCTTTTATGCATGTTGAATAAGAGGGCTGTGAGCAGGCTAAGATATAATGAATGCTTAGCTGATGCTTAACTCCGCATCTTCAATGTTATCTTCTTGAGAGGGGTTATTCTGCTCTTGCTTTGGCGTTGACTTGGAAGGTAGGAAGGCGATGTCGTCTCTTACACGCATACCGATAAATTGGCCACCCTCAAAAATTTCCATCGACTGGCAGTTTACTTCACCATCAACCAAGCCTGTGCTGGTAATATTTAGCTTTTCACAGGTTAATTTACCTCGAAAGGTGCCTGATACTCGAAGTTCTGAGCAGTGAAGCTTACCATCAACTAGTCCGCCTTGCTCGATAGTGATATTGCCACTGGAGCGCACTTTACCGAAGATCTCACCAGCAATAAGAGCCTCTGCTGCAAACTCTGTTTCACCCGTAAACTGGGTGCCTTGAGCGATAAAAGTTAACCCGCCGCTTCTTTTTTTTCTAAACATAATCGTGCCACAGTCAGTCTAAGTTGCTTAGATGTTACCTTGAAATTAAAGGAAACAAAACCACTTAAATTTGGCGCTTATACGTCATATTTTTGGCTGTTTTTATACGTTGCGAACCAGAATTGCTGTCGATGGGCAGGGGGCTACGCAAGCGCCACAGCCAGTGCATGCTTCGATATCAATTTTAGGAAGAGGGGCTTTGCCAATGGCTAAGGAGAAACTGATAGCACGGGGATCACAGGCATCTTTGCAGCTTTGACACCAAATACCTTGATAAGCCATACAATTATCTTGAATGTTGGCTTTTACTTGCCAAGGAGCTGTGTCGGTGCTTTCAAAGATGTCTTCTGGGCAGACATTGGCGCATTCTTGGCAAAATGTGCATTCGTCAATTTTAAAATCAACTTCAGGAAAGCCACCATCGCCTTTGATGATGATTTGTGTTTCGCAGGCAGAGATGCATTTATCGCAGCGGGTACATTCGTCGGTAAATTCGATTGTCTGCTTTACCCATGGAGGACGAACAGCATCATTCTTTTTGCGGCTGAAAAGTCTTCTTCTGCTTTGGTTAATGCTACTCATTTATCGGCTCTTTTTAAAAGGTATTAAGATTGTACGTTTGTTGGCATACAGGGACGTTAGGCTCTAGGGCGTTCGCAGGCTCACTGCGAGGCCGCTTCGCTTCTAGATTCTAGGAAAAGCTAAATCAAAAGCTAGTATCAGTTTAGCTTTTTATCTATGTTTACCAAACCTAGAACCTAGAACCTAGAACCTAGAACCTAGAACCTAGAACCTAGAACCTAGAACCTAATGCCTTAGACTTCGCTTTGATAACCATTCGGGTTAGTCGACTGCCAGAGCCAGCTGCTTTGCGCCATATCATCGATACTATGAGTCGCTTGCCAGTTTAGCTCTTTATGAGCTTTTTCTGGGTTTGCATAGCATGCCGCAATGTCACCAGGCCTACGGTCAACCAGTTGGTATTTGATTGTTGTGCCGCTTGCTTTTTCAAACGCCTTAACCATTTCTAGTACACTATAACCTTGACCTGTACCTAAGTTGTAGGTCACCAATCCTGATTGAGTAGCTAGCTTATCTAGTGCTCGTAAATGCCCCATTGCGAGATCGACCACATGGATGTAATCGCGAACACCTGTACCGTCAACAGTATCGTAATCACTGCCAAATACGCTTAATTGCTCACGTTTACCGACAGCAACTTGAGTGATAAACGGCATTAAGTTATTAGGAATATCATTTGGGTCTTCACCAATTAAGCCACTTGCATGAGCACCTACTGGGTTGAAGTATCTTAATAAGGCTATATTCCAGCTATTATCTGAGTGATAAAGGTCAGCGAGTATATGCTCAACCATCAGTTTGGATTGACCATAGGGGTTCGTTGCCCCTGTAGGGAACTCTTCGGTGATAGGTAAACTCGCCGGGTCGCCATACACTGTAGCAGATGAGCTAAATACGAGGTTTTTAACGTTAAACTCTGCCATCACTTCACATAATACGATTGTACCAGTGACGTTATTTTCATAGTAACGTAGTGGCTGTGCCACTGATTCACCTACAGCTTTTAAGCCAGCAAAGTGAATCACTGACTTAATATCATGATCTGTGAACAGTTTTTGTAAGAAGGCTCTATTAAGAACATCACCTTGATAAAATGTAACGGCTTTACCTGTGATCTGCTCGACTCGCTCAAGTGCGGTAACAGTGGAGTTGCTGAGGTTATCTAAGATAACAACGTCATTACCGTTATTGAGTAGCTCTACAACGGTATGGCTTCCGATATAACCGGCACCGCCGGTAACTAAAATCGTCATTGTTTAAAATCCTTTCATCTGGACAGATGTTCAAGAGTCCATTACTTAAGCGTCTTAACCACAGCCTTTAGGTATTCAGCAAACTCTGAGCCAATCTCTTTGTGACGTAACGCATGCTCTACGTGAGCCTGCATATAGCCCAGCTTATTACCACAGTCATGACTCTTACCTTGCATGTAATATGCATTTACCGTTTGGTTTTCCATCAGCATGGCGATAGCGTCGGTTAGTTGAATTTCATCCCCCGCGCCAGCTGGAGTCTTAGCTAGATAAGTCCAAATTTCGGCAGGCAGTACATAGCGGCCAACAACGGCTAGGTTAGATGGCGCATCTTCTACACTTGGCTTCTCTACCAATTGAGTTAATGGCAGTGACTCTCCTGGTTTTAGCTCTTCGCCATTGATATCGGCAATACCATATTGACTAACAAGCTCGTGAGGCACACCCTCAACCATGATTTGGCCAACTTCAGTTTTATTATAAAGAGTAACCATCTCGGCGAGATTTTCTTTACTTAAGTCACTGCTTGCATCATCGATGAGCACGTCTGGTAACAGCACGGCAAATGGTGCATCACCGATAATGCTCTTGGCACACAAAATCGCGTGGCCTAAGCCTTTAGCTTGAGACTGGCGCACACTGATAATAGTGACGTCGTCCGGGCAAATAGCCTGTACTTCAGCCAGCAGTTGACGCTTAACGCGGCGCTCAAGTTGGGTTTCTAACTCAAAGCTGGTATCGAAATGGTTTTCAACGGAGTTTTTACTGGCGTGGGTTACTAGGACGATTTCTTTAATCCCAGCAGCGATAGCTTCGTTAACAACATACTGGATCAGTGGTTTATCCATAACCGGCAGCATCTCTTTAGGGATAGCTTTCGTGGCTGGAAGCATGCGCGTTCCAAGGCCTGCTACAGGGATGACCGCCTTGAGAATTTTATGTTGTTTCATTCTATTCCTATCTATTCTAAATCAGGAGTTGCCATACAAACCTACATTCTATACTGAAACTGGGAAGTATTGGGGAAGATTTGCTGAAAGAGAGCTGTATATTAAACTTATTTATTACTTTATGTTCAATATTGGCTGTTTTGTAGGCTAAGTGTCTGTGAAAAAACAGGAGAGCAGACTTAATCTGATAAAGGCAATCCTAACAATGAATCGTAAATGCCTGAGTTGAAGAGTTGCTTCTTGTGGCTTCTGAGTTTAGATGTCAATTTTTATATACGGTAGTAATGTCTATAGCTAGGTAGTTTTAGGGGATGAATATATTCGCGTGTAAAATTATTGTTACATAGATGTGAGGTTTGTGGGTGAAGAATAAACTGTGATCGGGTTAACAAATTTGCAGCTTTAGTTAAGTATGAAGTAAGCACTCTATCATCCACTAGCTGAGTACGACATAAAGCGATTTGCTTTAGCTAGTGGCTAGTAACATGAGTAAATAACTATGAGCAAACAGCAAAATTATACAGCGCGCTTACCAGATGTGAATGGCTATATTGATTACCCTCAAGCCGAACATGAAATTTGGTCTGAGCTATATCAAAGGCAGAGCATTAATCTGCCGGGGCGAGCCTGTAAAGAATACCTTGAGGGGTTAGATAAACTTGATCTGGCCAGAGATAGGATCCCGCAGCTAGCGGAAATTGACAGTGTATTACAGCAAGCGACAGGTTGGAAAACAGCGGCGGTTCCAGCGCTCATCTCATTTGGTAAGTTCTTTGAACTTTTGGCAAATAAATCCTTTCCAGTGGCGACCTTTATCCGTAGCCGTGAGGAGCTTGATTACCTGCAAGAGCCGGATATTTTTCACGAGGTTTTTGGGCATTGTCCACTACTCACCAACCCCTCTTTTGCCCACTTCTCACATCAGTACGGGCAATTAGGGCTTGCAGCAAATAAAGAGGAGCGTATTTTTTTAGCTAGGCTTTACTGGTTTACGGTTGAGTTTGGTTTACTGCGTTCTAAAAGTGATGAACTGCGGATCTACGGTGGAGGTATTTTAAGCTCTCCTGGTGAGACCCTATATGTTATGGGAGATCAGCCTGAGATCAGACCGTTTGACTTAGTCGATGTACTACGTACGCCTTATCGAATTGATATTATGCAGCCAATCTATTACGCCATCGAGAATGTCAGTGATTTGGGTACGATAGCTGAGATGGACATTATGGCTGCGGTAAAAAAAGCGCAAAGCTTAGGGTTATTTAAACCGACATTCCCTGCTAAGGCGGGTTAAGTAAAGAGTAAGCTTTAAGTATTGAATGTTGAATAAGAAAATAATGAATCGTTTGAGGAACAGAAATGACTGAATTAGCGCAAATGAAATGTGAAGCTTGCCACGCAGATGCACCGAAAGTTACTGATGAGGAGCTCGCACAATTAATCGCAAAAATCCCTGATTGGGGGGTTGAGGTTCGTGACGGAGTTATGCAATTAGAGCGTGTTTATAAATTCAAGAATTTTAAGTTGGCAATGGCGTTTACCAATAAGTTAGCTGATTTAGCTGAAGCCGATTTTCATCACCCAGGCATCTTGACTGAGTGGGGGAAGGTTACCGTTACTTGGTGGTCTCACTCGATAAAGGGTTTACATAAGAATGACTTCATCATGGCGGCCAAGACCGATGCGCTGCTAGATTAGAAGATCGCGCAAAAAGAAAAGTATTTAAGAAAAAGCCTCATGTAAGAGTGGCAAGAAACATTGGAAAACAGGAGCTGTGAGGCGCTGGGTGCTGCGTACATTTCAGGCCAAACAGTCAGCGATACCTGTTGTTGCAGCCCCTTGTTAATTTGTGTTTTCACTAAGAAGCGAGGGCTGAACGCTGTTTGTGTCTACGCTGCGCCTTAACTGTGAAGCGTTTGAGAATTCAGAGCCGAGAGTTTCTTGGCTTTTCCGTATAGAATGTTACAAATCCACTGTAAACAAGTCTTGCCACGGCACCGATAAACTTCTAACGTATAGGCGATTACAGAAGTGCATGTTGCTATAAACCTGCTCCACAAACTGAGCTTATTCACTTCTGGTAAGTAGTGTTATCCCAATAACGAGTATTTAAAAAAGGGAACTGCAATAGTATGCGCTTGGAAGTCAGCTGTTTGGACCGTGTCGGTCTTGCCAAAGATATCTTGTTGATCATGGAAGACTATGGGATCAACTTGTTTGCGATTGATGCAAGTAATCAAGGTTTTCTTTATCTACAATTTGCCGAAGTCAGTTTTGATACGCTCAGTGAGTTACTACCCCTAATTCGAAAAGTCGAAGGCGTA
Organism: Shewanella sp. MBTL60-007; assembly: GCF_019654915.1. Taxonomy (GTDB): domain Bacteria; phylum Pseudomonadota; class Gammaproteobacteria; order Enterobacterales; family Shewanellaceae; genus Shewanella. The sequence continues at coordinate 48,209 of NZ_BPET01000039.1, forward strand.
CATGATGTGCGTACCGTTTCCTTCATGCCGTCAGAGCAGGAGCACTACGCCTTAAAAACCCTATTGAAAACCTTACCTGATTCGGTGTTTTCTATCGATGTCAAAGGGCGGATCCGAATCGTTAATGAATCGGCCTTGCACACAGTGGGTATGGCTGAGCACGAGGTGATCGATGAGCCGATAAACCATTGGGTTCATGGTTTTAGCTTTAGCCGTTGGTTGAGTGAGTCAACCGTACTGGCTCAAGCGACACGGGTGAACATAGGTGAAAATGAGTACCTCGCCGAAATGTTACCCATTTACCTGCCTGATAGCGGCAGTGACACCCCTATTTTAGCCGGTGCAGTGGTATCGCTGAAATCCCCGGCGCGACTAGGTAAGCAGTTCAATGCATTGCAAAACCAATCGAGTGGTTTTGAAAACGTATTAGCAACCAGTGACAAGATGAAGGAGGTGCTGGTTCAAGCACGCCGTATGGCGCAGCTTGATGCGCCTTTATTGATCACAGGTGAAACTGGGACAGGTAAAGAGTTGATGTCTCGAGCCTGCCACGATGCCAGTATGCGCCGCGAACACCCTTTCATCGCCATTAACTGTGCTGCTATGCCCGACAGCGCGGCCGAAGAGGAGCTTTTTGGCTTCGTTAGCAATGGCAGCGTCGTTAAGCGTGGCTTTATTGAGGAAGCGAAGGGTGGAACAATTTTCCTCGATGAGATTGCCGAGATGTCAAAGTCGGCTCAGGTTAAGCTATTACGATTCATCCAAGATGGCACTTTTAGGCGAGTAGGCGGTGATGAAGAGATCCGCAGCGATGTGCGTATTATCTGTTCCACTCAGAAGAATCTTGCCGAATTATGCCAAAGTGGCGAGTTTAGAGAAGATCTCTATTACCGCATCCACGTATTGAGCTTTCATGTGCCGGCGTTACGTGAACGCAAAGTCGATATTATTCCGCTTACAGAGATGTTCCTAGAGCATTATAGCCAGCAGCTATCTATACCTATTCGTCGTATATCCGGAGAGTGTAGAGAGCATTTACTCGGGTACGCATGGCCGGGTAACGTACGCCAACTTAAAAATGCGATTTTTAGGGCGGTATCTATGTGGGATGGAAATGCCGAGCTTACTGTTGAACAGTTAAAGTTACCTTCTTATGCTGAAGGCTTTGGCTATTTCGACCACCAGTTTGAGGGCAGCCTCGAGCAGGCGATGAAACAGTTTGAAGCGAGCCTTTTACGCAGGCTTTATCCTGCCTATCCGAGTACGCGGCAGTTGGCTAAGAAGTTAGGCGTTTCACATACGGCAATTGCTAACAAGCTACGGGAATATAAGATAAACAAACCTAAGTAGGTGTAAAAATAGTTTGCCGTCGACTCATGCTTAAATAGGCTGTGGCTGATAAAAAGGAGCGTCATTAGCCTATTAATTGGAGGTTGTATCAATAAGTTTACATTGGCGGGGTTAAAGTGATTAACTGTGATTTTGTTCACACTATTCCACTGAGTAGCAAGTTGATGTCATTCTATGACCCAGTCTCGAATTATAACCAATGTTTCGATTTTGGTAAAAGCTCGCTGCTAACGCAAAAGAACAAAGCACGTATCGCAGCCAAGCCACAATTTATTAGGAGTGAGGATGAAGTTAGCAAGTTATGATAATGGACGCCGTGATGGTCAACTGATGTTGGTTAGCAAAGATTTGACCAAGGCTGTTGCCGTACCTGCTATTGCTCATACGATGCAGCAACTGCTGGATGCGTGGGAGTTGCTGAACCCACAGCTAGTTGAGCTGTACGATGCTTTAAACAGGGGCATGATGGATAACGCGGTAGATTTTGATGAGTCTAAGTGTTTGTCTCCGCTACCAAGAGCCTATCAATGGGCTGATGGGAGTGCCTACGTCAACCATGTTGAGTTAGTGCGTAAAGCCCGTGGTGCCGAGATGCCAGAAACATTCTGGACAGATCCGTTGGTATACCAAGGGGGCTCTGACAGCTTTATCGCGCCTAAGGCGGATATCCCGCTAGCAAGCGAAGAGTGGGGCATCGATTTTGAGTCTGAAATTGCAGTGATCACAGATGATGTACCCATGGGCGTATCAGTTGAAAATGCCGAGCAACATATTAAGTTGCTGATGCTAGTGAATGACGTATCGCTAAGAAACCTTATTCCGGGTGAGCTTGCAAAAGGATTTGGCTTCTTCCAATCAAAACCATCGAGTAGCTTTTCACCTGTGGCGGTGACTCCTGATGAACTAGAAGATAAGTGGCAGGACTCTAAGATCCATCTGCCGTTAATTACTCATCTTAATAGTGAGCTATTTGGTCGTCCTAATGCCGGAGTTGATATGACGTTCAACTTTAGCCAACTGGTTTCTCATGTGGCTAAAACTCGTCCAATTGGCGCGGGAGCAATTATCGGTTCAGGCACTATCTCAAACTATGATCGCAGCGCAGGCTCTAGCTGTCTTGCGGAGACTCGTATGCTTGAAACCATAGCTGAGGGTAAGCCGACGACCTCATTCATGGGCTTTGGTGATCGGGTTCGTATTGAAATGCTTGATGAAAACAATAACAGCATCTTTGGTTCGATTGACCAGCAAGTCGTGGAGTATAAGGCTTAGTACCTTGTTGATTGTAGCGCTGATAAGGCTAATTCTTAGGAGTTAGCCTTTTTTATAAATAGACTCCCTAGTTGTAATGGATATATCGATTTTTAAATAAGGACGGTACTCAGATGAAACTATACGGTTACTGGCGCTCAAGTGCCGCTTATCGCGTACGTATTGCGATGAATCTAAAGTCGCTCGTTGCAGAGCAAGTTTCTGTGCATCTGGTTAAAGATGGCGGTGAGCAGCATAAGGACGAATATCAACGAATAAACGCTCAAGAGTTAGTGCCCAGTCTCATTATTGAAGATAATGGTCAGCAGCGTGTGTTAACCCAATCTCTCGCTATTATTGAGTATCTTGATGAGGTTTATCCAGAGGTTGCACTTTTGCCTAGCTCGCCGCTCGACAAGTCTGTTGTGCGCGCAATGGCGTTAACGGTGGCTTGTGAAGTTCATCCGCTTAATAACCTTAAAGTGTTGCAATATTTGGCTAGTGAGCTAGATATTGCCGATGAAAGTAAAACGGCTTGGTACCATCATTGGGTTAAAGAGGGCTTTAGTGCATTAGAAAAGCAACTAGCGCGACATAGCGGGCTTTTTTGCTTTGGTGATAACCCAAGCCTTGCCGACATCTGTTTAGTGCCTCAGGTGTATAACGCCAAGCGCTTTAAGGTCGACATGAGTCCATACCCAAATATTGAGCGTATAAACGCACACTGTTTGACTCAGCAAGCATTTATAGATGCAGTACCCGAAAACCAATTGGACGCAAGTTAACTGCTATATGCTCGTTATTGTTTAAGTATTGCTAACAGTTTTGCGAGAAATTTGAAGAACTGATTGGCTTATATCTAGCTTAATAACGAGCGTTGGTATAGTTAACGGTTTTGCATGAGAAACTCAACAAACGCCTTGTCAGCTTGACTGATAGGCCGTTGCTTTTTCCAAGCGATATGTAAGTCTAAAAACATAGGCGGGCAGAAGGGTTTGGCGCAGATGTTGTCGTGTTTCTCTATCACCATCTCTAGTACGCTGGTTATTCCATATTCTTGTGCTACCACCTGTTTAATGAGGTTAATTAAGTTTGTTTCAAATGCGATATTCGCTTTAAGTCCCAATTGCTCAGCCTGTTCGAGCATCCAATCACGATGAAAATATCCAGGCTTAAAGAATACCAGTTCATGTTGGAAAAACGCTTCTAGCGTTACCGCATCGGATTTAGCAAGTGGGTGCTCTTTACCAACAGCAACTACCATTTGTTCTTGTAGTAGCAAATGACTGTCAAATTCATCGGTGAGATCGTTGGCGGTAATAATAGCGATATCGACATCTTCATTTTGCAGCATTCTTAGTGTGTCGCGGGTTCCGCCTTCGAACAGAGATAACTTAAGCTGTGAATGCTGATGCCGAAACGCCATTAATCGACTAGGAAGGTAGTATGAGCCTAGCATGCCCGGCACAGCTACCCTGACTTCGCCCATTGTGAGGTTCGCCATCGATTTGATATGTGCTTCAGCTTGAGCCATTTTCTTGATGATCAACTTGGCATGTTGGTGCAGGGCATTGCCTTCGGCCGTCAGCGAAATTGATTTACTGCTTTTGTTCGGGCCTCTATCAACTAGCGTGACACCAAGCTCCTGTTCGAGTCGCTTAATGCTCTGACTCAATGCAGGTTGGGCCATATTGAGTTGCTCGGCGGCTTTGGTGAAACTCCCTACTGTAACCAATGCATCTAAGTACTTTAACTGCCTAATATCCATGTTGACTCTTTCTATTTTTTTAATCGGCGTTCACTCTTTGTTTAGCGCCTTTTCTTGTATTGGCTCAGTATTAATTTTGGGCCGTTGATAAGGTTTCTACTTTAAAGTTGCTATAACAAAAATCAATAACTTTTGTATTTTTTAGTTGTTATTCTTATGCGTTAGCCGTTGATATGCTATCGAGTAATTAAACATTTTGAGTTAGTTACCCATGAATACCCTCAGTCCACAGAGGCAAGATGCTAGCGAGATCCGCCTTATTATCAGTTTATCTCTCGCTTCTATGGTTATTTTTATCAATTTATATTTAGTCCAAGGCATGTTGCCACTGATTGCGGACTCATTTTCTGTAACTAAGAGCCATGCAACGTTATTGCTGTCGGTAACCAGTTTTACCATGGCGTTTTCACTGTTGTTGTTTGCAGTGCTTTCCGATCGTGTTGGCCGTAAAAAACCTATCCTTATCAGTCTGTATCTCTTAGTTGTACTAGATTTTTGCGCTTTGTTCATTACTGAGTTTAATCAATTGATCTTACTGAGAATGCTGCAGGGAGCACTGCTTGCTTCTGTTCCTGCAATGGCGATGGCCTATTTTAAAGATGAATTAGGTAGCAATGCGCTGTTAAAAGCTGGGGCAATTTATATTGCGGCCAATAGTGTTGGTGGCATTGTTGGGCGTTTGCTAGGTGGGGGGATGGCACAGTATCTAGATTGGCAACAGGCGATGGCTTTATTAACCGCTGTTTCTTTGAGTGGTACGCTTATTGTGAGTTATCTTTTGCCTAAGAGTCACTTCGTTAAGCCTGAAATTGAATTAGGCCGATGGCCGCTAAAGCGCTCAGACTTTAATGGTTTTTGCCACCATTTAGCCGACCCTAAGCTACGGCTTATATACCTTGTCGGTGGACTTGCCTTCATGGTGATGGTAAACCAATTTAGCTATATTCAGCTTCATTTGATGGATAGCCCGTTTAAGCTAGGGCGATTTGAAGTGACACTTATTTTCCTTTGCTACCTGAGTGGAACCTATGCCTCTTATTGTTCGGCTAAATGGGTTGCTGGACTTGGGCTAAAGCGAGTCTTTATCTATTCTGTGCTAGCGCTATTTTCAGGGAGTCTACTCACTCTGTTCGATAGTTTAGGGGCGATCTTTGTAGGATTTTTGATCTCGGCCTTTGGTTTCTTCTTAATTCACAGTAGTTGTAATGCATGGGTTGCTTATCGTGCAAAGGAACACAGAGCAAAAGCGACGGCGCTTTATCTATGTAGCTATTACCTTGGCGCAGCAATAGGTGGTCCCTATTTATTGCCATTTTGGTTGTTATGGGGTTGGCAAGGTGTGGTGTTGGGATCGGTGCTGGGCTTAGTGGTACTTAGCTTGGTGGTATTTAAACTGATCCAGCCTAAGTCTGCTTGTGGTCCGTTAGTGATGGAATCATAGCTAAATTTGGCAGGAGGGGAAGGGCGCGAGCCTTATTGTTTGTCAGTATGTGATTAAGGCTATAACGACTTAGAGCTGCTGACTCCCCTCTATTTGTTAGGATTTATCTGTTGCATAACGTGATCGCTAGGTAATAGCTCAAGATGACCGTTTTCATCGAAATACCAACCGGTAATAAAACCCTTTTGCCGCATTTTGACGAGGTTTTTCATCACTGACTTTGCTTCCACAAGTGCGGTGTCTTGATCGTATTGGTAAGTCAGTTTTAAATAGGCCGCAATACTTGCTAATGAAGCTGATTGACTGACATCTGCCATAAGGTTTGTCCAACTAAAGGTTATTCTAAAAGAATAGTAGAGAACGTACTTGAGTGACAAAGATAGGATGGAATTAATTTAAGGTGTTTTATAAAAGGGAAGTTCTAAAAAAAGGGGAAAACTAGAGAATGGTGGTCGATACTGGGCTCGAACCAGTGACCCCCTCCTTGTAAGGGAGGTGCTCTCCCAGCTGAGCTAATCGACCTGGGATTTCATAATGTTTTAATTCTTTATGAAAAGAATGGTGGTCGATACTGGGCTCGAACCAGTGACCCCCTCCTTGTAAGGGAGGTGCTCTCCCAGCTGAGCTAATCGACCTGGGATTTACATAATGTTTTAATTCTTTATGAAAAGAATGGTGGTCGATACTGGGCTCGAACCAGTGACCCCCTCCTTGTAAGGGAGGTGCTCTCCCAGCTGAGCTAATCGACCTGGGATTTCACAATGTTTTAATTCTTTATGAAAAGAATGGTGGTCGATACTGGGCTCGAACCAGTGACCCCCTCCTTGTAAGGGAGGTGCTCTCCCAGCTGAGCTAATCGACC
>NZ_BPET01000040.1 GCF_019654915.1 Shewanella sp. MBTL60-007
GTCGCTCTTTGTGGAGGTGACGATTACCTAACAATCGGTCGATTCGTTTGATGTTATGTTTTGTTCTCGCTTTGGTTGGCAGGTTACGGCCAAGTTCGGTAAGAGTGAGAGTTTTACAGTCAAGTAAGGCGTGGCAAGCCAACGTTAAGCTGTTGAGTCGTTTTAAGTGTAATTCGGGGCAGAATTGGTAAAGAGAGTCGTGTAAAATATCGAGTTCGCACATTTTGTTGTCTGATTATTGATTTTTGGCGAAACCATTTGATCATATGACAAGATGTGTATCTACCTTAACTTAATGATTTTGATAAAAATCATTAGGGGATTCATCAGTGCTTAACCTGCTTTATCTAGATAGGTTAAAGGTTGAGGCTCAAGGATATACACTAAGCCTTTGGGCGCACGGCTGAGTACATCAACAGCATTAATACTCAACCTTTTAACCTTCACCTCAAGGTTACTTAGAAGATTAATAATCTGAATCAACGCTGCCTTACACATAGTACGATCAACATCTTCAAGCACTAAAACGCTTTGCTCCAACGTTTCTTTACCGTTGTTATGAATCTTCTCCATTATCCACTTCATCGCAATCGCTCCAGTGCCGGAGCATGGCTCATAGAAAGAAAGTTCTTGATTGTGATGGTCACTAGGCGATCCTACGAGTGCTGCGAGTAAACGCCCCAGCTCTGGTGGAGTAGGAAAGAAGTTTTGTCCTTGTTTGTAGTAACCACACTCGGAGAAAAACATGCCGAGAACGTCAATACCAGGATAGTTTCTCATGGCCGCACTCAAGATATGCGATAATTCGATAGCCGTAGGTTCCAGTTCTTTTGGCATTTTTGATGATGGAGGGTACAGCCCGGTCTGCTGATATGCCCAGTGGTCGATAAATGTATAAACAAACTCGGCAACACCCATACGATATCTAGCCGCCTCTATTACCTGAACTGCCTTGCGGATTTCGCTATGCACTTGCGACATTCATTCTCCCCTCTGTTTAACTCAACTCACAGTATCATAATATAATCCCATAAACATAGCAATTTAGACCATCATGCAATACCGGATACAGCTCCAATCCCCTCCACCACCGAGAAAACTGAAAGTACACCCCCCCCCTAACCACCTTGCTAGACCTCTCTTTTTTTCTCTCTTTTTCTCTATTTATCTCTCTCTTTCTAAATTCGGGGGCGAGCCCCGGCTCAACAAAGCCGAAGGAGGAGCGTTAGCGACGACCGAGGCTTATACCCCACTTTGCATGATGGTCTAAAAACGGCTAAAATGTAATCAATGATCCGTCAGAACAACGCAAGGAATAAATGATGAGCCAGATAAAAACGCTCTTTGACGACGTGACATTTAATCTGTCTCGTCTGAACAAACTACTAACGAGCACTATGCCAAGCATGGCGATAGTGAGCCGGATACCTCCAGTACATAAAGGCAATGAGCATGAGGTAATAAAACTCATCATGCCCGAGCACCATTCCGGCATGGCCGCTATGAAGCTGGCGGGTGAAGGCTACGTGGATCTGCACATCAAACACCCCTACTCACAGAAATCTGCCAGACGTTATGTTGGCGTGATCCACCTGCTGCCCTCTAATCCCAACAGCGCTGAGATTGTTCAGTTGGTACATAGCATCAACCAAAGCAAGGCCGACATCGAGGAGTTGGTGATCACTGAAAACGAAACCCGGCAAGCACGGTTCAAGGCAATCCATGACAACTGCCCCGGCGTCATGACAAAACATCTCTACAGACAAATCCACTGCCTAGTCGATGCGGACGTCAAATCAGTGAAGTTCAGTTGGCAGAGAAAAGATGCTTTGCACCAACCGGACAAAGCAGTACTAATAAGCCAAATGATCAAAGAACTGGAGCGAGCCAACCCTGAGAACGAGTTGCCCCTGACCCAGCTCATCAAGAAAGTCGCCAGCGCCCCTGATATGACACTGAGAATTCGTCGGGATGTTAAAGTACAGCCAGCGGCCAATGTGGTAAAACTCTCTGGGCAGAAAACCATGACTGCTCCGTTGCCGATCATCGTGGTACAAGATGAACCCTTCAAGGCTGGACAGATCGCTTCGTTTGTGGCCGCAGTGGAGAGAAAGCAACGCTCGGACAAACAAAGCTCAACTATCCTTGGCACGTTCGCTGGCCGACAAATAGAGCAGATAGCTCCCAAAAAGTTAAATAAAGAAGATTCAACGTAAAACGAAGACAGAAGAAATTGATATCAGTTGTTCGGTTAAACCGAACAACTGATGCTTTTAAGGATTGTTAGATGTTGTCGTCAATAGCCCAATACGATGAGCCGCTTGGCATTGCTGGAGATTGTTCAAGATGCTCAATTCCCATATCTTTAGCAACATACTGAGCTACATCATGAGACACGTGACCATCATCCAAGTCCGAAGCTATCATTGCTTGTGAGTAAACAAAAAAGGGAGGATGTTCCTTAAAATCACGTTGCCTCATCCAGGCTTGCACTGAGCGAGAAAAATATCCCCACAATTTGTTTTTATATAAAGCAGCTTGGTCAGCGATAGTTGGATTAGGATCGTTCAATTGAACGGATTTGGCCTTTTCAAACATTTCATAAGTAAACAAAGGTCTCCCGAAATACTCACTAGCAGAAGACAATAGAGTACAGAACTGATGATGTAGAACTCTATCCTCAGCCAAGTTTGGCACGTAATTCAAACCACACTTGTCGCAAATAACAGCATGACCTAAACCATCGTATTCAGGCGGCATCATTTCGACAACTGTATTGGACTGAACGCTCCTCAATTCATTCAAATATTTTTCAGTGACAAAAGTACCTGAATCAGAATCCTTTGGAAGGTGAAAATACTTAACCTCAGGGTCATAGTACCAATAACCTCCGCGTCCATTAGTGTAGCGTTTGCCTGTTATAACCACTGTGTACACAGTCATTGAACCTGCTGTGATGCTGGGGTTTTCCGAGTATGCTTTTCTTCTCCTCTCACAAAGCTCGGCGGATAATTCGTTTGACATAACTCGTACTGAGTCAAAAAGATTAATATCCAATATTTCAACTATATAGGATGTTGCCGCGTCAGGATTCGCATCAACCGGAGCTCGTTTTAAAAAAGGCACAGGAAGATCTAAGTCATAAGCGATAGGTGGTCGCTCAGTTAAAGCTTGATCTGTATTTTCAGAAAGCCCAGCCCCAGCCCAGTGGTTCCAATTTTTATAACCCTGAGCCTTAGCTAGTGCATGAAGGAGTTTGATTGGTTTCAGCGAAACATTAAAATCATCTTTCAATGTTGATGACAGTTTTCTTGCGAGATATTCAGCGTTTGATTTCGAGCCAAACGATATCGTGGTAGTTTTCATATTAAAGCAACTCCAAATTAACGGGGTATCTATGAAAGGTTGCCCTGATTACCTGCCAAGCCCCCAGTTAAATGAATCTGCATTAACACGGTTAGACATTTGCAAAGATAAAATCACCTGTTTCACAGGGCGGTCTAGTCAAAAGACTGGTCAAGGACTTGAGCATATTTCAGCGCGAAATCGTAATGACCCCAGAATGATAGCAAGTACATATCAAATGACACACTGTAGAACTGCCCGTTGAGGGCAATCAGGCAGAGAACTGATACATTCACACACATAAATTTGGTTCCCTCATAGATGAGGGAACCAAAATCCATCTGTTCAAAATCCAACCATCCGGAATTTCCGGATGGTTGGTAATTACGCAATTTGATAGTGGAGCCTATCCAAAGAGAGGTCTGTAAACACCAGCCAATACAGGGATGTTTCCTTCAATAGAACTTAAAAATTCCATAAGCTCATCTCGATCCATTACCTTATGATTGCCTTCACTATCAAAGTAAGCGAATTGCTCCACGGGAGAAAAATAGTGAAAGCCAATGCTGTGCTCCAGTTCCTCATTAAAAAAAGCACCAATGGCATTATCGAGACGGTAGTAAAGTGTATTAAGACGAGGGTTATCATAGACCCCAAAATAATCAAGCTGAGATTGTTTTTTCAGTTCATAAGAATCAGGTTCACGCTTTAATTGCGATAAAATGGATAACTTTGCTCGCTCCGCGATCTCTTCGTGAGTCATCATAAAACGCTTGGCAACAACAAATGAATGGATCACACCTCCATAGTTTTCGATATGGAAGTCGTACTCGTCATCCGGCCTCATATGCTCGATAGCTTTTTCTAGTGTAGACAGCACCTTACTACCACATAAATAAGCTATTTCGCTATCGTTAGCTCTAACTTCATCAATACAAGACGCATCTAAGAACTGAATTGGAGTGCGCTCCTCATGAGAAACAAAGAATTCATCATCCCCATTATCACCTGATAAATACATGAGATCAGATTTGGAGCTAAATGCAGAGCCACACCAGTGATTCCAGTTTTTATACCCGAGACATTTAGCCGTGGCGTGAAGCAGTTTTATTGGTTTGAGCGAGATGCTATGGTCTTGTTTCAAAACTGAGGAAAGGTTATCAGCAAATGAATTTGCAGCCTCTTTAGAGGCAAAAGTTACGTCATTAGATAGGTTTTTCATGTCAACTCCAATAGAGCGAGTTTATAGGATGCCCTGATTACCTAACATCGCTCCGGTTTACACGAAACATATTGGTTTAGATAAAAACACCTTTTTCACAGGGCGGTCTAGTCGAAGGACTGGTCAGAGATTTGAGCATCTTTCAGCGCGAAACCAAATTGACGATTAGATTTTCCTTTTCGTTACTCCATTTTTCCACTCCCAAACTGCCCAAAATGGACCATTACACGAAGTCTCTAACCTTTGCGACGTATTTGCCCAAAATGGGCTGATACAGAGTCATAATCTATGCACCTACCCTATTAGACTGGAAACCTCAAACAGGTCTAATTAAAGAGGGCAATACATTAATGAAACGTTCAGCATTGGCAATTGCTTTGATTGCAGCATTAAGCGGATGTGGTTCCGGTGGAGAAGATGGAGGAAGTAGTTCCAATACAAACACCAACCCAGGAACAAAATCTGGCTCTATTAAAATTGATAACATCTCGATAAAAGAAGGAAATTCAGGTAACAGTGATGCCAAAGTGCGTGTTACTCGTAGCGGTGGTAAAGATGGTGTAATTAAAGGTAAATACCGAACTACCCCTGGAACTGCATTATCAGATCAAGATTACCTGGAAACTGTTGGAGAATTTGAGCTTCAAGATGGCGTTACTCGGGTTGATTTGATCATCCCTATCATTGGTGATGTAAAGGATGAATATGATGAAACATTCTCCGTTCAAATTTTCGATGTTTCTGGTGCCTCCAGCATAGAGAGAGATACTGCTACCGTAACAATCACCAATGATGACTCCTCTCCAGAAATATCATTTACCTCAGAAATCAGAACCACATCAGAAGGAAGTGGTCGCGTTAAAATTCCGCTACAACTAAACACTTCATCAGGAAAAGATGTAAGCGTCAGTTACGAACTCAGTGGATTAGCTATTAACGGCCAAGATTATAGTGTCATCAGTGACAGCACTATTGTTTTCCCGGCTGGAACTACTGAGCAGTTTCTTGAGTTAAATATTGTTCAAGATGACGTTCCCGAAGGCGGTGAAACAATAAAAATTAAACTTACCGAGGCTAACAATGCCACACTCAGCAAACAGTTTGAGACCAGTGTTATTATCCTTGGAGACTTAGTGTTAAACGATACTGGCGTCACCAGATATGTAAATGGGAATGACTTCGATGCCCAAGGCGCACCTAATGATCTTCCTGGGCAAGATGCTGAATTTGGCGCTGATACTGACTCACCAAACTACTTAGATGGTTATGCAGGTTTCTCTTTTACAAAATTAGACGTTTCCGGAAACCACCTTCCTCATACAGCGACGGCATGGTCATGTGTCTTGGATAACCGAACAGGGATCGTCTGGGAAAACAAAGGTGATGCAATTACTGATATTCCATCTTCACTTTCGGAAGCAGAATTCAAAGCCCTAGTAAATGATGCTTGGCGTGCCAGCAGAAACCCAAGCTCAAAGGATTATGTTCCTTACCCTTATTATCACTGGCATCAAAACTGGCAAGCTAAAAACTACCTATACACCTGGTACAGCAAAGATAGAACTAATGACGGTGGCAGTGCTGGTGGCGCTTCACTAGAATTCCAAAACCGTAATGCTCCTGTTCACGATAAGGCACAATGCGCGTTCCCTACGACAGATAACGCTGGCTATGTAAAAGTCACATCATGTAGTACCGATGACTACATTCGTGCGGCCAACGAGCTAGCCGTTTGTGGCTATAAAGATTGGCGATTACCTTCCATTGAAGAGCTACGTTCTATTGCCAATTATGAAAACAGTCAAACACTGCTCGATACCGACTATTTCTATAACTACGAAGGTGGCGCACCGATTTGGTCTGGAACCCCGAGTTCAAATGGTGAAGGTACAGCATGGTGCATGGACTCAAGCAATGGACAAGCTAAGTTGTGTCATAAACAAAGCAACTCGGCGAGCATTCGTTTAGCAAGAGGAGGGAAACAGTGATGAAGTCCAAACTAACCGTTGCGGCAAGCATTCTTTGTCTTGTAGGGATATCAACTCAAACTTACGCACAGACTTGTAAGTCAGATATTATCGCTCCCACCACCAATATAGAGCAATTTACAGTACATAAAGACGGCACAGTTACTGACGCCGCAACAGGCTTGATGTGGACCACTTGCACTATGGGACAAAGATATAGTGCCGATAACTGCATTGGAACTCTAAAATCATTTCCTACTTGGTCTGATGCGTTACTAGCTGTGGACGACGCTAACAGCAGCAATTTACTAGGGTACTCTGACTGGAGACTACCCAACATTAAAGAGCTTGGTTCCATTGTCGAAAGGTCATGCTCAGCTCCTGCGATCAGATTGGAGGTATTCAAAAGCACCCCAAAAGTACTTTATTGGTCAAACACTCCTGACAGCAAGGTTAACCCTCAGTTGAAAGCGCGAGTTATTGATTTCAATGAAGGAACTGAGTTCGCATCGTTAGCACAATCTAATATATATCTGCGGCTAGTTCGTGACCTTAAAGAAACGTCCAACTAATTCCATCGTAAGCCCCGGATTTTATTCTGGGGCGTTCCCATAGTGAAGTACACGCGATGAACAAAACATTACCACCTGATACCCCAGAGCAAGCCCGAATCACCAACTATCAAGGAAACCAACTGATAGTTAGGGCCTATGCTGGCACGGGAAAGACAACAACCCTCATCAAATATGCTCTTGCTAATCCTCGCCTAAGAATGCTGTATATCGCGTACAACCGAGCGATAAGAGATGAAGCTGCGGAAAAGTTTCCCCGAAATGTTACGTGCAAAACCTCTCATCAACTAGCATTCGCATCTGTTGGACGTATGTTTGCGCACAAATTAGTGGGAAACATTCGCCTGACCGATATAGCACAAGCGTTAAACACAAAAAACTGGACTCTTGCAAGAGACTGCCTGGATACGCTAAATGCATTTATGTGCAGCGCAGATGACCAAATTCTGTATGACCATTTCGAAAGAGCAGATACTGGATTACTACTAACAACAAAGCAAGAGAGATACGTAATAGAAGTCGTTCAAAGTGCAGAAGATATTTGGAAGAGGATGTGTGAACCTCAAGATCCTTTCCCTATGGTTCATGATGGATACTTAAAGCTGTACCAATTATCTCACCCCAATTTATCATTGAGATACCAGGTAATCCTCTTTGATGAAGCACAGGACGCTAACCCAGTAACTAGTGACATTGTAATTAGGCAGCGCTCAAGGACTATTCTTGTTGGAGACGTCCACCAGCAAATCTATCGTTTCAGAGGTGCAAATGATGCGATGAATAACCCCCGCTTCTCGAACGCAGATCAACTCTACCTCACACATAGTTTCCGATTTGGGCCTAATGTAGCGATGGTTGCTAATGCCCTTCTCGAACTAAAAGGAGAGACCAAGCCGGTAATTGGGCGCGGAGCTAAAGATCAGGTTCTTATGATGCTACCTCAAAATATCGGGCATCATGCTGTGTTACACCGCACGGTAATGGGAGTTATTCAAACTGCTTTGGGCTACACAGGTGCGGGACATAAAGTTTTCTGGGCTGGTGGTATAGAGTCTTACCAAATCGACTATCTGGAAGATATCTTTTGGTTCTCACGTGAAGAAAGAGAACGTGTCAGAAACAAGCAGATACTTAATGATTATGAGGACTATCAAGAGTTCACCGAGATAGCTCGTGCGACTCAAGACAACGAGATGTTTAGAGCGATGGCAATTATCGAAGCCTACGAAGATCTTCCTGAACATCTTGCGATATTACGCCTTAACACCGTAAAAGACGAATTGGTTGCAAATGTCACTGTGTCTACCAGTCATAGAGCAAAGGGACTGGAGTGGGATTATGTCCAACTATTTGATGACTTCCCTGACGTTTTGGACCCCGAGCTAGAACCTGAGGCACGGGATGATGAGATCAATCTACTTTACGTTGCAAGCACGAGAGCCATGCGAGCACTTGCGCTTAACGCTTCAGTGGAAATGGTGATCAGGTACATCACCCATAAGCGTCAACTTGAAAAGATTCAGCAGGAAGAAGCAACTAACAATCAGTCAGAACACATAAAAACAGCCTAATCGACCAAAAATACAACAATAAAACCTCCCCTAATTGCCCTAAATGGGAGGTTTCAGATGCATTCCTTAATCCTCCCCCCCGTTACCATATGCCTGAATGGGAAAATATGTGTGGTGACATGAACAACAAGACTTTAAAGAAAGCTACTTTAGCGCTGGCATTGATAGCCTCAATGCCAAATATCTCCGTAGCAGAAGACAGTAGGCCCGGCTTTTACGATAGAAAGGCGGAAGGATGGTTTTTCTATGAAGTCGAGCCAGAAGAAAAAGAAGTACCTAAACCTAAGCCAGTAGCAGTGCAACCTCCCCCACCACCTCCTGAGCAAGAACAGATGGCCCAGAGTGAAGGACCTGAATATTTTTCTGCTGCGTGGTTTAGAGAGAACTTACCTAAATACAAAGATGCTTGGTGGGATAACCCAACCATTGAGAACGCTAAAGCTTTTGCTTACATGCAGCGATTCGCAATGGATCGTTCAGAACAAGCGCAAGATGCATATGAACTGGCTATTTTAGGTGATCCTTATCTTGATGAAGTGTCCAGAAGACCTTATGCCACGTTCGCATCTCAGCAAGTAGATAGTAAGGCTGGGAAGGAAAGGCAGACATTACTTGGGACTGTAGCAAGTCGTGTGGGTCTATTTTTCTTCTACCAGCCAAACTGCGAAATGTGCGAAATACAGGCTCCAATAGTCAAAATGCTTGAGCAAGGATATGGATTTACTGTCGTGGCAGTATCTTCTGACGGCACCCCTTTCCCAGGAAACATTTTCCCCGAGTTCAAAGTAGATAACGGCCATGCCGAACAGCTAGGTGTCGTCACCTACCCAGCTTTATTCTTAGCTTCACCAGATGGGAGTTTTGCTCCTGTTGGGCAAGGGGTAATGTCACTTCCAGATACAGCCAATCGAATTCTAGTTACTGCTCGCCGAGCAGGTTGGATCAGTGATGACGAATTCAACAAAACAAGAGCACTGGTTAATACCGACAACAACATTGCGGAAATTCTTACCGATAAAACAGGTGAGGCTTCCTTAGAAGAAATCATGACGGATGATAAAGGGAACTATATCCCGCCGGAACAATTGATGGACTTCATCCGCGAAAAAATTAAGGAGAAATAAGATGTTCAGAAAGAACAAGCTGCGGAAGAAAGCTCTCGCTATTTGCGTAGCATCCGTTCTGTGGACAGTACCGAGTATATCTACAGCTAACGGCTTAAAGTCTGAAATGGACGCCCTTTTCAATGAAATGAGCAATGTCACTCAACCAGGTGTATTTGAAACACAGCGTCGAGGGGTTCTGGCTGGTGGTCGATACACCACGAAAACACGCATATTTAATGAAAACCTAGTGTCATTCACACCTCCATCATGGAAAGCTGGTTGTGGTGGTGTTGACCTATTTGGGGGCTCATTGAGCTTTGTTAACGCAGAACAAATCGTCACTTTGCTGCGTTCGGTAGCTGCAAATGCAAAGGGATACGCATTCCAATTAGCATTGGATAACGTCTTTCCTGATGGTGCAAAATGGATAGAAAACTTCCAAAAGAAAATACAACAATTAAACCAATATTTGGGTAATTCTTGTCAACTTGCACAAGGTATCGTAAATGACGCTACCTCTTCATTCGATGTTAAACACAAAACTGACGCTTCCATTACAGCTACCACAACGGGTCTGTTTGACGATGTATTCTCATCTAAGCAAGAGCAAGGCGGTTCTACACCACTCGAACAATTGAAATCAAACAACCCAGATGAGTACAAGAAAATGATTGGTAATATCATCTGGAAGCAATTGAAGAAAAATAATGCAAACGCATGGTTCACATACGGAGACAACACATTACTAGAAGCCATAATGTCTGTGACGGGAACAGTAATAATCGGTGATATTGTTAATGATTCACACGCAAGTATTACGGAAAAAACGACACCAATCACCACTTTACCTGGCAATAAAATCCAAATTTCAGATCTAATCACTGGTAGTAACGTTGAAATATACTCATGTGGTTCAGATACTGAAAATTGCCTAAGCGCTGGGGCAACTGGTGGCGGTGTTAAAACCGTCAACATCACAGGCATAAAGAGCCAAATTGAAGATATGCTTATTGGTTCAAGTACATCTACAGGTATTATTTTCAAGTTTGCTAGTAATGCTGGAACACTATCAACTAGCGAGCAAAACTTTTTAGCTAGCTTACCTGTTGGTATAGGTGCAATCATCCGAAATCTTTCTGTTCTATCTAAAGACTCTGCAATGTTATTTGCCTCAGAGTCGTCTGGAGCGATTTCTCTAGCAATGATGTATTCATTTACTAATGAGCTTTTCAGAGCTGCATTTATTGCTATATCAAACAGTGATAGTCCTTATAAACAGCAAGCGTTGGAAGTATTACGTGAATCTCAAGCCAACATGAGAGCCGAATACTCAATTCTTACAGCTCAATATGGAGATCTCTCTTCTCAAATCGAAAAGTACAACAACCTCCTAAATAACGTTCGAAAGCAAAAATATATGTTATCGACGCTAACTAAAGCACCAAGAACAAAGGAGTAAAACTTCATGCCTGAATTTACTATTTACTCCATTGGCGACTCAGCATTTCTTGAGCAGATATTAATTGCTGTAGCCATGATCACGGGGACCAATGACTTCACCAAGATGGTCAGTGTTGGGTTGCTTATTGGTGTAGTGATGATAACCGTTCAATCTGTTTTCCAAGGGGCAAAACAGATCAATATTCAGCAAATTTTTATGGGGTGGCTACTATACGCCTGCTTCTTCGTACCGACTTCATTAGTCAAGATTGAAGATGCTTACACCGGGCAAGTTCGTCCTGTGGCAAACGTGCCGATTGGTATAGGCTTTGCCGGAGGTGTTATATCGAATGTTGGCTACACCCTAACAAAATTATTTGAGACTGGTTACGGCATTATCGTACCCAATGTTACTGAAACTCACTTTTCTGAAACACTCAAGCTACTGAATGATGTAAGACGCGGTGTGTACGATAGCGCTATTTTTACAGCCCTAAACCAAGAGCAAGGTGGTGGCTATGTTGATGTTCGTCGCTCAGTTTCTAATTACATTAGAGAATGTACGCTAACAAAAGTAGATCTCAACCTGATGAGCTTAGATGAGCTTCTAACACTCCCTTTAGATCAAGCCTTACAATTCAATTCTTCACTATACGGAACGCGTGTATATCTAAACGCGTCGAATCCCGATGGTGGTGATTTTACTTGTAGTGAGGCATGGTCTACAGCTGAGGGGGTTGGCATTGTTGGGGCATTAAATAACCTAAGTGGGTCCAATGTAAATAACGCTTTAAACAATCTACTTGGTGTAGATCCTACCTATACAGGTGTAAATGCTCTAACAAAGATAGCTGACTCATTACAAGCAGTAGGAGCAATTTCCACCTCAGCAGTAGAATATACAAAAGTCGCTCTACTAGAGCCTTTGTATTATGAAGCAGCTGCCGGACGATACCAGGACCTTCAAGACTATGGTTCTGCATTGATGATTAACCAAGCGATTCAACAGCGAAACACTCAATGGGCAGCAGAGCAATCTATGTTCATGTCAGTCGTCAGACCGATGTTAACGTTCTTTGAAGGTTTTGTTTACGCGATAACTCCTATAATGGGCTTTATCATCGTTATGGGTTCAATGGGAATGACGTTGGCAGGAAAATACTTCCAAACGGTTCTCTGGATACAGCTATGGATGCCAGTTCTATCTATAACAAACCTATTCATTCATACAGCAGCGACTAATGAAATGGCAAGCCTGTCTACACCAGGCTTAAACTCAATGTATGCATTATCCTCAACAGGAGACATTCTACAGAACTGGATCGCTACGGGGGGAATGTTAGCAGCAGCCACTCCTATTATTTCACTATTCATAGTGACAGGATCAACATACGCATTTACCAGTCTAGCTAACAGGGTTAACGGTTCTGATCATGTCAATGAGAAAATTCAGTCGCCTGACGCTTTGAATCAAGGCCCAGTAATGAACAGTCAACCTGCATATAACCACAACCAATTTAGTGGGACGATGGCAACAGGAGCGGAAAGCATGATCAGTTCATTTTCTCTTGGCTCATCTATTGGAAGCGGGGTTAGCTCAGCAAGGGCAGTACAAAGCCAGAAGTCAGAAGCATTCTCAGACACCCTTGGCCGAGGTTTTTCTCATGGCGTATCACAAGACCAAGCATACTCCCGTCTTTCTAGCATTGGCCGAACAATCGGTTCACAAAACACTCAACAAAGCCAGTTGGTTAATCAACAAGCTAAAAGCTTCATGGATAAGTTTCAAGTTGATGATCAACATGCCGATGCTGTAAAAGGCGCGTTCGCAATGCAGGCTACAGGCTCTTTAGATGTAAAAGAAGCTGCGGCAATGGTAATGCCACTGATGGGCACCGCTCGTGCAGCAGTAAAAAATGCAGTTAAAGGTCCCTCCAAAGGAACTGGTTTGGCAACTATACCTTCTCAAGAGGATGGAGCCAAAGGCGGTGGTGGTGATATTGTAGGTCTAACTGCTCAAGCCCAGGGAAAAACGGAATCGTCTGCAACAGATACGTCAACATGGTCTGCCAGTGATGTATCGCAATTCATGAAAAATGTTTCATGGGGGAAGACTGATTCTCAGGCACTTACCAATCAATTAGCTCATGGCATTAATAGACAAGGTGGCGAATCCTTTAAACAGTCATGGGGTGATAATTTATCTCAAAATCTATCTAAGTCTGCACAAGAGCTTGTTTCTGCCACTAATGCATATACAACAATGGATCAATTGCAAAACTCTATGGGCTCGATGACAAATAGCGACTTTAAAACATTGGGTGGCGAAGTCGCTCGCTCGCCAGAAGCAATGGATTACCTCAACCAACATTATCAAAATGCACCGGACTCAGTTCGAAAAGAAGCGGCAAATCTCGAACAAAGATATCGTGGTTATGGCATGGACCCAGGTGTAGCTAAAGCGGCAGCTAGACTGACAGCTATGACAAATACCAACAACTATCAGCCAGGGCAACAAGTTGGAGGCTTCCAAGCTGCTGTTAGTGCAATCAACTTAGCTACCGGGAGAAATAGCGGATTTGAAAGCGACCCTCTACAGTACAGCGGCCTCACTCCTCCGACTGTGCCAGAGAATTTAGGGCAGACAGTTGGCAGCAACGTTGGAAGCGGTCCTGTTTTACCTTCCAATTTTAGGGAGAACACAATCAGTACGTCTGGCACAGCTCCGGTAACAGAAACGCCACCAACACCTCCTGTTACTCCGGTAACTGGCGAACATGATGCAAACCTCCAACAATTAGGCAATCTTGCAAATCAGACTAACCGAGCTGTTTCTAGCCCAGAAGAGCAAAAAGCAAGAAATAATATGCTCAATGCTTTGCCGGATATGTCATGGAGCGCTTCCACTTGGGGGGCAGTAGACAATACTGGAGACTGGTTGGCTCGAAGAGCTGAGCAAGTTGGTGGTGCAGCAGTAGCTGGTGGACAGGCGACAGCGAGCGATTTTTCAAATGCAATGGATCAGTTGCGAACCATGACACCAGAACAAAGGGACCAGTTTATCGAAGCGACTCAACGTGGTGACGACTATATATCCGAAGAGTACGGCTTTGGCGGAGAAATGGCAGTTGCAGCGGCAAAATTAGGTCGTAATGTTATTGGCGCAGCAGCTAGCGGTTACAACGCAGCCAAAGAGTGGTTAACGGGAGAGTCGGATCTCTCAGAAGCAGCTAAAGGAATGAGCTTAGAACAACGAGGGGCATTCTACGCAGCAGCGGCAGCGTCGGCAGCGGAAGCTGGCGGTAGTGCAGCAGCTAATTTCATGGAACAATATGGAGATGAATTCAAGCAAACTATGGCTGAGCTCGGGACATCGAGATACGGTTTAACAAACGAACAAGCGGCTGTTTATGCTGAATCTTTTGATACTAACCAAGATAGAATGAGTCAAGCTGTTAACAACTTAAAAATGCAGTATGCTGAAACTGATGCTAATGGTTCAGTAATGATGAATGAAGATGGCAGCCCTGTTTTATCTCAACAAAACCAAGAGTTTACAGACCAACTTGTGAATGTTTTACAAAATGCAGGTGACGCTGGAGATAGATCAGGAAGTTATCTTACTGCCGTTCGTGGCTACAACATTGCAAATCAGCAATTCGATTAATTCTTCCCTTTCACCCGAATCCAAAAGGAGCACCAAGTGCTCCTTTTTATTTAGAAGGTATTAAAAGGATTACCATTTGAATCTACATCCATACCTTTGTGGCCCATCATTGGCAAACCTGTAGCGGGATTGTGTCGTTTTTTCTTTGCGCATCTCCCAGTTCCTATTTTATTAACACCACCAGAATAAACAGCGCGCATCCCAACGAAAAGAATAAAAGCCATCATTGCTACCAATGCTACTTGCCACTGTATGTATGCGACAGCAGACCAGAAAACAATCGCTGCAAATGGACTTTTATGAACCAATAACACAAACCCCAACGTCCAGTACATTACAGGAACAGACATCAAAGCCCATCCCCAAGCAGTATCCGCTGCCATAACAAACCCCAGCAGCAACAGAAACAAACCGATAATATTAATGACATGCTTCATGCTCTTACCCTCAACGAATTTCATAATACCAATATAACACAGAATCAAATAATGCAACCATGAATCCGTCTTCTACTACTCACTTTCACATGTGAAAGTGCCTATAACGCCATCTTCATATAGAAAAATATGAAAAATGTGACTTTCACTCAGCAAAAATGTGATGAATACGCTAAATATAATAAAGAACCATTTGTGAAATCAGTTGATTATAATTTTATTAGTGGTTAAAATGCACCCTATTCGGTCAAATGTAATGGTTGCAATTGCATCTGATCCCATCTGCAAGTCAGAGTATTAATAAGAATCACCCTTAGGGTTAGTTGTGAATTTATTAGGAACCAGCGCCCGCTCGGTTCCTAAACCTTATTTAGCTTACTACACACACGTAGAGTACATTCCTTTTTGGTACTCTGCCTCTTCGTACCACTCCCCCGAATGGTACGCCTATAGCCCATGACTCCAACCCAACTGGGCATAAAATTCTAGCAGGTCAAAAGCACCTGCATAAAAATTAAACTTCAAATTTCAATTCGCTTACTGCAAAAAACGTTACCACGCAAGATAAAACTATTTTTAAAGTTTTTTTCTGTTGATAGGCTCACTTTATGATCCTATAAATAAGGTCATAATACGTCAAGAAATGTCAACAAACGACAAGAAAGCAACTTTAAAAAGAGTTTGGTAATAGAGAGACAAAGGATGTATTTGAATAGCGAAATTCCCCAAAACGAAGAACAGAAACGCAGTTGGATAAAGTATCAATTAAAGATACAAGGGAAATCCCTGGCATCCCTGGCAAGGGAGCACAAAACATCTCGACAAGTACTTTCTAACACTTTGTACGAACCGTCCCCGCGCTGGGAGTACGTTATCGCACAAGCGTTAAACAAAAAGCCTACTGAGATATGGCCGGAAAGATACGAAGACGGATTACCAAAAGAAAAATTGAAAGTTTAAGGGATCACCCCGAAGGACTGGCTAGGAAAATAAGGGTTTTCATATATGGCAAGGGTCAAGAAGTTTATAGCAATTACGTTGCTCGGGATGTCTAGCGTAGCAAACGCGATTGACTTAACTGGTACAGTATTCGAAAAGGCAGCAATAAAACACGGTGTAGAAGCGAAGCTTTTGTACTCTGTTGCGTTGGCTGAGTCAGCTACAGGTCGAGGTGATGGAAACATTAGCCCTTGGCCTTGGGCATTAAGGACACTCAAAGGTGGTCCTCATTACGAGACCTCTCTCGAATCAGCCAAGTTAAAACTCGATGCACTTCTCGCTCAGCACGGAAGAAATGTTGACGTAGGTATGATGCAAATCAATCTGCGTTGGCATGGAGATAAAGTAAGTTCTCCAGATGAGCTCTTGGACCCTGCTAAAAACGTTGACGTCGGAGCTGGTTACTTAGCCCAGTGCATTTCGTCCGCTCCTGGAGATTTGGAGCTAGGCATCGGTCGTTATTACACCTGGTCTGATGAAGCTAGAGCAAGAAATTACGGCAGTCGAATCCTTGCCATTTATAGAAACTTGGATACTGAGGGCATTTAGGATGGACTACTCATGTTCTTACAATATGAATATTGCCTCTCTTAGTGAATCCCAGGCTGATAGAAATGTTTACGAATTTGATCTGTCTTTATGGACATTGTTGAAGCACCTAGCAGAAATCCACCCACGAGAAGTCTCGGAGCAATTTTCTCTTCCACTGGAAACAGTGGAAGCACTTGCGGATGCTACAAAGCATCAATTAGAGCTCTTATCATCAGGTGTAATCCTTTCTTTTAAGCTTTCCTCGCCAGAAAAAATCTATATCTCACACTTGGAGCAATCCTTCGATCAAATTTGTTTGACGCCTTCTTCTGACTCTGGATTTGGGGCTGCATATTGGCTGCTTATGGGAAAAGTGTCACAGCAAGACATTAATATTGCAGCGCAAACTTTCGGGGTCTCAGTCAACCTTACAAAAATCGTATCTCAAGCCTCTGATAATCAACTAAGAAACTTAGCATGTAGCCAGGACATGCCATTTTCGATCAGGTTTTCACCTGAGCTGGTGAGAGAAATTCTGGACAGTGACGAACAAAGGGTTACACACCTCATTTTAAAGAAGCATCAACAATCTATAACTACAACGGGAGGCGGCAATGAGTTGTAATTCAAACTCTTTGGCCCGATGGATATCGGCTAGGAACATGGCTTTGGCTGGATACATTACCAAGATCATCATGGTAGAAACAGGACTTACCTACAAGCAAGTACGTAGAATGTACAAAGAGCTAGAAGATGAAGGTCTTGAAATTTGCAGGAAGAGTAGAACTGCGCGTGGAGGTGCAACTTTGATTCATAGCCATACATCAAAGATTGAAGCGTCTCTATTGATGCAGCTTTATTACAATATAGCTGGCGAAGCGGCCCTTCGTTCAATAAACATTGATGCACTCCATGTGGCTTACCAAATGTATTGCGCTATTAGAAATGAGACGCCTGGAATGAAAGGAACTCGTTGGCAGATGCTCGACATCACCGATGCGTGGTGTTTAGCCCAAGAGCTGCGTTCTGGTGAAGCTATGATAGAAACTTGTCATAGCTGCAAGTGCAACTACTTCACATCAGTTAATCAAAGAACAAGTGTGGATTGCCCTTTCTGTAAAAACCAAGCATGTAGCGGAAAAAATGAAGAAGAATCGCTCACCCATGAAAGCAACTATTCTTATGCTTGATTTGCTCATTGATTAAAAAAGGGGTGAGATTTCTCACCCCTTTTCTATTGGAACAACGCTCTATTTACAATCTGCGTCATACACTTTGCAGCAATTTACCTTTCAACCCATTCCTAGCTTTGTCTAACTTATTATTTTTCTCTTCAACCTGCTCTTCAAGTGGAGGGCTAAAGTGTTGGACTGTAGTCATTGCCCCACCTCTAAGAGCATACATACCTAACATAGCTAAACATCTAAGACGGTCACAACGTTCCTTATGATGCATTTGAGATAGCTCTTGATAAAGCTCGGGAAATGCCTGCTCTGAGACTTTGAAATTACTAATTTTCCCATCCCAATCACTACTAGCCATATGTCCCCCTTAACTAGCCGCAGAACCAAAAACCACGAGCATTCGATGCCACTGCGTTGGAAGGAACCACAACCTTTGAATGAGGGAACAGTTCTTTTGCAGCTTCTTTGTAAGCCGAAGCTCCTCCACCAGCAAGCAACACAGCATCAGCAGCCATACCTTCTTCACGCATAGACTTCTTCATAGGCGTTAATGCATTTGGAGCAACCTTAGACGCAGCCTTATCGAAGTACTCACTAAGAGGAACTTTCGAACCGTGTAGAAGCAATTCTTTCTTATTCGAGCGGATAGCTTTTTCGATTTTTTCTAATCCAGGTCCCGTACCATAGTCCTCTTGTATTAGTCTATTTAGTTCCTGTAGAAGAATAGACATTGCTTTCAGAGACGTACCAGAAGATTGATAACGTACCTCCCCCTCTTCGAGAGCGACCCAATCAACACTAAAAAACCCAGGGTCAATAACAACTGTTCGACCTTCATTTATGATTTCTAACAGTTCCTCATCATCGCAAGAACTAACCACATCCATATACGCTCCGGCAGGCTGAGGCACGACTACAACTGATTTCACCAGCACCTTTCTTTTAGGTGAAATTTGATGCTCACCAGTAAGACGTTCAACAAGTGCATCTCTCTTAGACTTATCCATAAACTGATCAACAGGAAGACCAGTTACAAGAACATCAATCTCTGAACGTCCGCTCAAAAGTAAGCCAGCTAAAAATAAAGCCTTATACGATTTGGTTGAGGGATAATCACCATGTAACTCTCTTTCCCAACCCTGCAATCGATCTGGCTCTACCCCAGCGACCCATTTTTCTCCGTCTATGTCCACCAGGATACAATTAGACGCGCCTCCCATTAACTGCTGAGGCATAAGCTCTGCTGGCCCAGCGCCTACAGGCAGAACTTCAACCTTAGGCTCTTCCCCCTTCTCTCCGTATGCAAGTTTTAAGTTTGAGTATCCAATATCTAGACCAAGAACAAACATGCCCCACTCCTATTAAATCAAAAAGTAATCACAAGATGGCTTTTAGATGCAATTCAGCCGATGAGAGACAATTTACATCACGACATTTACCAAGACCGCCTCCACAATTGCCCAAAAGGGGCGTTTAGATTGCTTTTCGATTAAAAAAACCAAAAAAAAGCAACAATCGAAGCATTTGCTCAAGACTCTTTAATAACCTCGCTGGTGTATAGTGAAATATTTATGAGTAGAAATCCTATATCTATCTGGATAAAACCGATACATAATCATAAAGATTGCAATATCTAGGATATTGGTAACAAATTATCCAGATAGATAGAGCGTTGACAAAAATAATTCACGAGCTATCGTAAGAGAGTACCTATCTATCTGGATAAAAGAGTTAAATCCTCCAGATAGATAGGTATTTGGATAGGAATTGGTTAGGAATTTTGCTATTAGCCACGCTAAAGCCAGCTCAGGAGCCTAAGAAATGAGTACGGATAAAACCAGTAAGAAGGCAAATATAGACTGGGATCTTTTGTTAGATCCCAAAAATGAGGATGAAAGATCTGAACTGTACCTTGATGACATTGAAGCAATATCAAGAGACTTTGTTCTAGAGATACAAACCGCACTAGAGCAAGAGATGAAAGTTCTTATCGTTGAAGCAAAGAAAAGAGCAGACGTACATTGGGCATCAAACAGAATAGCCAGAGAAGAAGAGGACGAAAATAATCAATGGCGATTCGGAACTAGGGCAAGAATGAATGGAAGAAGCCTATCTGCCGAATGGTTTTTAAACCGTTTCAAGCCAGATCCAAAGGGGGGTAAATCCCAAGTGTATTCAACATACCTCAAGAAAGGGACAGGCAATCAATACGACTTGTCAGCATTCAAAAAAGCCACTGACGATGAGTTCAAGTCCATAAAAATGACCGAAGAATACTACGCAGTGCTAAGACAACGCTCAAATGTACTAATGAAGATCCGTAGGCTTCTGAATGACTACGAAAAACTTATTGATAAGCGAAAGGTTGAACTATAAGAACAATGAACCAAGGAGACCAACATGAATTCTGTATCAGCCACTGAAATGGCAAAATTAGGCAAATGTGAAAAAATGATCAAACGATCACGAGTGAGTAAAAGGATCAACGAGAGAGCGCCTAGAAAGCTCTCTAACGCTTTTAACGGAACCAGTGATACATTGCGAGGTGAATTTGCTCACTTCTCCTATGAGAGTGCCACACAGCGCTTTATGACAGACAAACAAGTTAAATGCCGTCGTGTGCTGCAACTATGTTTAAGCGGTGCGTTCGCTATGGGATTGCTATCACTAGTAGCTTTATACGCAAGTTAAGCAAGGGTAATTTGCACTCACAAGACACAGAGGAATTGGTGTTAGTACAAAACTTATCCACTTTTTCTGTGGATAAAAACATCATTTGTCACCTCACAACAAACCTTACTGATACACAGAATTTGCACGTTGTTAAGAGCAGCATTGAGACACAGCAAAGGTTTTAATGTCAGAGTCGAAATAATGGCTTACATCCTCTCGGCTTACTTCCATTAGGTGATTACCCCCAAACACAACGCTGCCCTCTACAAATCACCAATCGGATACTAAACATGATTGCCAGGTAAAATTCGAACGAGACGAGAGCTCTAACAATGTCACAGCAGAACATAGCGTGACAAAACACAAATGACGCACCAGAACACACCAAGCCAATTAACATACAGACCCGATCAGTTAACCGATCGCGCCTTATGTCTATGAATCAATATCAAACCTACCCCAAAACCAAATTAGGGAGCTCTACCAATTAGCAACCTAAAAGACTCCAACAGTGCAGGTCCTAGAGTTAACGAAACCACTTGCTGGTCTTACGTTAATCCAGAAAATCAATGTGTATACTTGCCTTGCGGCCAGCTCAGAAGTTCTATTCTCAAGTATTGCGAGCTTTATTACCTTTGCAAACGCGGTATCCAGCTCACTATCGCCATACGATGAACGTCATAAAAAATGATGCAGATATGAATGTCTTGAAGATACCGAAGGATTTATGTAATGCTTGGTACTACCTAGTTGTGTTTCCTTCGGTCCATAGGAACTGCTTTGGTGAAAGCAAAGAAGATAAATAGCACTAGAGGCTAATCAATGAATTAGAACCCGGTTTGGTGATGTTTCCGAGCACCGAAATAACATCACACATCGAATCAAGACCGGATAGACAACTCAGAACCATTACTCGCCATAACCTCCACAATACCAAACAGAGCTAACGAAAGAACAAACACTCCAGCAAGCAGTAACATAAAGTACCCTATCTCTTTGACTGCGAACTTGAGAGCTGACAACAGAGAGACCTGTTTGCCGGAAATCTTTGAGTAACCCCACTGAAATGCCAGGAACGAAGCTAGGCCGCAAAACGCAACTATACCTGCAACAACCAGAGGTTGTTCTATCAAAACATCCTTATTCAGAAAGCCTTTTGAAATCGCTACTGAGAACAATCTACCAATCAAAAACCCAGCCCCCACAGCCACTCCACTGCGAATTAAGACGACCTTAAAAGACTGGGAATAACTTAGCGTTGTTCCGTTAGTACGCCGAGAAGTGTATTGCACCACCAGCGTGGATATAGCTAATCCAAAGAAAGTAATAACGACAAATTCCATACAAGGCTCTCCAAGCCAATTCTGAGCGTCCAATAAAAAGCATAGGACACTGATTTTCTTTAATCGACCGTACTGACATTTACTTTAACCAGCCGTGAATTAGTGTATTGCATCATCTTTATAAGGTCATATAATGAGCTTAAAAGGCAAACCGAAAACGGACTTGGCTTTTCAATGTGAAATATCGAAAAGCAACCCAAAGACGACATTTAGATTGAATGCTGGGTATGCATAAAAATAGATTGAATGCCGTCAAGAAAAGCAAAGTGCCTTTAAGGTAGTGTTTTGATAGATAAGGTAAAGTTGCATTGTTCACTAAAGGAACACAAAAGCAACCTAAAAACAACTTAGGAGTTAGGTAATGATAAATGGAAAACTAATAGGTTTAGGCGTGTCAATAATGTCGGTAATAATGACTGGTTGTGCGTCAACTTCCCAACCAGTGTCATACGATGAATCACACAGTCGTGCATATAACATCGCGCAGGCTGGTGGATTGTACGATGTAAGTGACAAATACGTCCCAAGAGAGAATTACGAGTCTTTGCAATTTGCAGGCAGCGCTGCGACAAACTCTCTTTTGTTTACCTCCTCCTTCGGTGCGAACCTAGATTTAACATCAGGGTTAGGATTGGGGCTTGTCACCTCTCTTTTAGAGCAGCCCGACACAGCATCCAGAAACAGCGTAATTGCATGGATGCCAAAGTCCGAAGCGTCATCCACCAAAAATGCTCAAGAAAAACTTTTGTCTGAAATGAAAACGGCCATTGAATCAACGCTAGAAGAAATGGGATTAGAGTATGAAGCAACAAATGGCAATTCCGAACGCAAAGTAGAGTTCTACTTTCACAGTGAAGAGTACGGTTGCCCCATATACAAACCAGGCATGACAAATGTGGATCTCTGCTACATAGCAACCGAAGTCTTTGAGCCCCGCGAAGCAAAGGCCCCTAGCTTTGTCGGAGTCGATGAAATTGATTCGTATGCTTTTGAATCAAACCACAGTGTTTACTACAACCGATTCCGAGTTACTCCCGGCAAAGGTAGCCATGTCCCAAGCGACAAAATATATTCACTTGTAAGCGGAAAACTTCCCTCTTGGGCTTATGTTTACGTAGCATCTGGGAACATACAGGTAGGTGAATCTAAATTTAAAACGCCTTATCTACTCGACAATGGCGAACCTCTATTGTTCATACACCCAGAGAACTAATTAGCTCTCCCCAAGCATTTTGCTTAGGGAGATTGCCTTTTTCAGGAGGTAGACATGCAGCAGCAGAAAGAACAAATTACACGCTCAACAATTTCATATAGAAACAAAAGAGCTAAAGAACAAATCCAGCACATACTCCAACTTGCCGAAAGGATTACCTCTGACGTCGAAAAGGAAAAACGAGAGTCCATGCATTTGTGTTTATGTTGCTATTACGCTCGTTCTCAACGAATAGGAGGAGCTGCGATAACATCAAAACCTTGTGGTGTTTGCGAAGAAACAATGCAGTTCGGCTCAACTGCTACTGATGCAGTCTGCGACAGCTGTGCAAAGGAACAGGGGTTATGTAAACAGTGCGGAGCAGACATTGAATTGGCGGAAAGAAGAAAGCCGTACCCTTTTGAGAATGAGATAAATAAAAAGGAACTTTCAAATGATCAATGAGGAATGGTTTTCTGAATTAGAAACAGTTCTGTTTGTGTTGGAGGACTGTCAGGTTGACTGTGATGGAATGACTTATCTAGTAAGCCATCTTCTGAAACAAGCCAACGTTGAACACTGTTGCATGTTCGGCTATGTAACAGAAAAGTCGTCAGGAGACGTAGTAACCCCTCATTGCTGGATTACATTGCCAGGAGACTACATCGTTGATCTCAGACTTAGAATGTGGCTTGGGGATTTCGATCATATTCCCCACGGCGTATTTAAATCAAGCTGCACACCAGATATCGTCTACGAAGGAAAAGGGCTAAGAGACTCAAATTTAGATGTAGACACCTTAGATATGATGTCTGACGGTAGACTTTCACATGTGAAAGTCCCCTCTTTGCTTCACTAGTGCTCCACCAGCTGCAATAGCCCCTTCTACACGGGGCTCTTCCCTGCCCTAAAAGTCTTTCACGCTACCCCTTCCCTCATACCGAACCTAAATGCTTAGTACTTCCTAAGTGGCTACGTGACAAATATTTAAGGGGCTATATAATGATACTATAAAGTAATCGAGAGTATCTTATGAATATAGTCTTGTTGTTAGTTTCACTGATTGTCGCTCCATTTCTAATTGCCAAAGTAGACCTATGGCGGAAAAAGCATTTGCATGAGGTGCTCAGCTGGTGGAGTGAAGAAAACATGCCAAAAGAGTTGAGAAACGCAACTCTGTTTCTTTGTGAAGAAGATGTGGCAACAACACTACCTGTACCTCTGCATGGAAGAGTTGATCAGGTTTTTTTATCAAAAAAGAAAGTCCTTATCCCTCTGGATACCAAGTTAAGGAAAGATAACAGGATCTTTGAATCGGATGTAATCCAGCTATCTGTATACCGAGTGATTCTTAAAAATCAATACAACTTAGAGGTATCCGATTACGGGTACGTTAGAACGGTTGTCCCACAGCCCGACGGAAAGAACAAGGTTCGTTACATCAGAACAAAGTTACTGAATGAAAAAAAAGTCGTCTCTCTCTACTACAAATATCAGGCTATTAGGCAAGGACTAATAAAGACGTCCTGTTCGTGTGAGGGATTGTTTCATTGAGTTCTCAGTTGCCCTTATTGGGCATGTTGCCGTGAGAAGCTTTTGCTGTTTATCCGTTACTCTCATGGCAAAGGAGGGCTTATGCCATTAACAAGAATCAATAAAGCAATGATGTTGCTGATATCTATCGGCGGAGTAATTGCTGGTCTTGCAGGTAAACCTATCGTCGCCTGTACAGCATTAGGGGTAGTTCTTTGGCTTGCGGCCAAGAATGGAGGCTCAAACTCCATCATAGAAATCCGCAAAAAAGCAGCCAAATCAGCGTTCGACAATATGGATCTTGTCATTGATAACAAACGCTGGCTCGGGAAGGATGCAACGGTTGTTAAGGTTTCAAACATCACTGCGGCCAACGAGATAAAAGTGCCTTGGAACCTACAAATTCTTGCTAAATCGGTCAGAGGCACTTGGTTCACTGTAGATATGAGTGTGATTGGGAAAGACCAAATCCTAATCATGGCAATTAATGAGATTGATGAAAGCACAGTCAAGCGTCTGTTAGCGAATGATCACGACTTATACCGTCAATACTTCGGTGAACCAGAGTTGGCGTAAGGAGCGAAATGTGGAAAGAACTCAAACACCAGAAAAAAGTGAAGAAAACCTTAGTAACAAGCCATTGAATCAAGCTGGCTATGCTCAATGCCTGTTTATCCTTATCCAATCAGTGCTTTTCCCTGAGCTTGGCGCTGGTGGAGCAATGATCGCTGCCTTATGTGCAATGATGCCTTGGATGGTTATGTACGCTAAAAAAATGCCAGCACGAGTATTCGGTATGGTCATGGCATCTCTACTGCTAACCCCCTTCTATTCAATGCTATGCCTATTTGTCTTGAAGGTCATTGGAGTTGGAGTGTAGTGCGCATGGATCTATTGGCCCCATTCCTAATATCCGACTTGGAGAGACATGGCGCGAGTCAAGAGCTTATTCGTAATGCACAAAGCTTAAAACACTCGGCTTTCCGTTATAAACAAAAAGATATTGAAGAGCTGTCCAGAAAGCTTGGTATAGAAAGCCAGGAGTTGATGGATGGGCATGTTCAATATATGACTTCAAGATTCACGAGGAAAATGAGCGGCATCATTTCATCATACCTAATGAAAGATACCGGACATTTCGCTATTCAATGTACAGAGCTTTGCCGAGAAGCAGAAGCACTTAGCCTTAAACGCAACCGCGAAGGAAAGCTGGTTCCGTATAGTGCAGCAAATGCTGTGGCTGTTGATCGAATGCTTGATGTCGTCATAGCCAGGGCAACGGAGCTTAAAAATAGAATAGCGGATGAGTTCTTCAACGCAGAAACTAGCTCTGTCTTCATAGAACAAAGAGAAGCTGGCACATTTTGCCCAGAAAAAAAGACTAAAAAACGTAAAGCAAGGCGAAGAAAGAGTTCACCTATTTACGTCAAAGGAAAACCCTACGCTAGTTTAACCGAACTGGCCCAACAAACTGGTAAAGCAGAAAGGACTCTCTATTCAAGGATTAGGGATAAAGGGCTATTAAAAGCCTACCAAACCAACACTATGACAGATGAGAACTGGAACTCAGTCTTATCTGAACCACCAGCTCCAAACAAGGGCCCAAAGGCGGCCAACAAACCTATCACCTATAAAGGTGATTCCTACCCCACGTTAAACCATCTAGCCGAAGCCGCTAACTTAACGTACTCGGCTCTCTACCAGAGACTTCGACATCGAGAATTATTGGAAAAGGCACGATGTAACGAGCTTTCAGATATGGACTGGGAAAAGGTACTCAACGCTATTCCCCCTAATCGAAAAGCCGATGTTGAAATTGTGATAAATGGCAAGGGATACCCTTCCGTTGCGGCAGTCGCTACTAATTTCGGGTTAGCGGAATCCACGTTATCAGAGAGGTTAAAACAAGCCGACAAACTTGAATTAGCGAAAGAGAACAAATTAACCGAGGAAGAATGGGAGCTGTTTCTGGTTCCACCTCACCCAGGTCGAAAACAAACCACAACTAAGGAATAAACATGAGTGAAAACAATAAACCAGAAGCATGGGAAAAAGACATGATTAAAGATCTGGTCTTTACCCTCCATAAGGAACAGGTAAAAGACAGAAGATGGCGAAGAGGGATTCAGTTGATTCGCTCCCTTGGCTTTGTCCTTATGATAGTTGCATTTCTAACCGTAGCTTCAAATCCAGGAGGACTACCTTGGCAGACATCCAAAGCTGACACTCCACATGTTGCATTCATTAATATCAAAGGAGAAATCGCTGCGGGTTCACTTGCAGATGAAGATCATCTAATACCTTCCATTCAGGCTGCTTTCAAAAATCCCCATGCAAAAGCTGTCGTTCTACGAATAAACAGTCCTGGTGGAAGCCCTGTGCAAGCAGGTCGAATATACGAAGAGATTCAAGCTCAAAAAGCAGAATACCCAGAAAAACAAGTTATCGCTGTAATTGATGATATCGGTGCATCTGGTGGCTATTACATCGCCGTGGCCGCAGACAAAATTTATGCGGACAAAGCAAGTATGGTTGGCTCTATTGGTGTCATCAGTTCTGGCTTCGGATTTACCGGGCTCATGGAAAAATTGGGTATTGAAAGACGAGCTATAACATCTGGTGAAAACAAAGCTTTGTTAGACCCATTCTCCCCTCTTTCAGAAGAGATAACTAGCTTCTGGAAGGAAGTGCTATCGAAAACCCACCAGCAGTTCATCGAGCGAGTAAAAGAGAGCCGTGGTGAACGACTCAAAGCCGATCCAAAAGTGTTCTCTGGATTGATCTGGAATGGAGAGCAAGCACTTGAGATTGGGTTAATTGATGGTTTAGGAAGCCTACACTCTATTTCTCGCAATGTTATAGAAGAAACAAACCTCGTTGATTACTCACCAAGTGAAGACATCGTTAAGCGCTTAACACAACGCGCAAAAATGGAAGCTTCAACCCTGATTCATGAATTGGCAACTGTAAAAGTTTACTAAGGACAAAATGTAATGTCAGAACAAACCACACCACAACAACAAAAATCATTCAGTCCAATGCAGAAAAAGCTACTGGCCGTTGGTGCTGCTATGACCCTAATTTTGGGAGCGTCTGTCGCTACAGTGGGATATCAAATTTACCAGACCAAAGAGTTGCTCATTCAAGAGCGCGATTCTCTCCAGTCGAAGATTACTCAACTAGAAAGTGACTATCGCTTTAAATCAGAAGAGCGCTTTAACAATGCAGTTCAAAAAGCACTGGAACATTTCGTTCAACAGAAACGCGAACAGGATATTCAGGCTAAATACGCAAAATACGAATCAGCTCCCGAACAAGTGCCTGACGATAAACGCATATATGGAAACCTGAACGCTCGATTCACGCTGGTGGAATTTTCTGACCTGGAGTGTCCGTTCTGCAAAAAATTCCACGACACACCAAAAGAAGTGGTGGATGCAAGTAACGGGAATATCAACTGGCAATGGAAACATCTGCCATTGAGTTTTCATAACCCAGCGGCAGAAAAAGAAGCGTTAGCAGCGGAATGTGTTGCTGAACAAAAAGGCAACCGTGGATTCTGGGTGTTCTTAGACGAAGTATTTGCCAAATCACAAGGCAATGGTGGTGGAGTGCCTAATTTGGCAGAAGTTATTGAGAGTGTTGGTGCCGATGCTTCCCTAGTTCGAGAGTGTTTAGCTTCTGGCCGTTACGACCTGAAAATAGCAGCAGATGTGAAGCAAGCTACTGAAAATGGCATTTCAGGTACACCAGCGACTTTCATCGTAGATAACCAAACTGGGAAAACTCAGCTTATTCGTGGGGCACAGCCATCACAAGCTATCGCGGCCATCATTCGAAAAATGATGATTGAATCCGAAAACAACTAACAACAGAGGATGTAATTGATGTTAAGAAGAACAGCTTTAGCAGCTGCTCTACTATCAGTGTTGGCAGGATGTGGTGGTTCCAGTGGAGGCACTGGAACTACTTCCAATGGCAATGGTAGTGAAAGCAATAACCAAGACAACTCAACAGAAACAACAACGGTCGCTAAGCGAGAATGGCAAAAAGAAGTGTTACTGAGCTCTCCAACAAGAGATGCAACACTTCCTGTCATCCAGCTACAAAACGAAAATGGTTCGGCTGTTCTATACAGTGCCTGGGTCGAAGAAGCCAACAATGACAAACCGGATGAGCTATATGCTTCTGTAGCCCCTATCGAAGACTATGCGAATGGCAATGTACCTAACAAAGTCAAGATAAGTGCCGATATTGGTGAAATACTAAGATCAGACTGGCAACCATTCATTGTCGATGAAAACCACTACAAGAGCTCTGTTCAAATGAGCCTTTCAAATCATGGTAATGCCTATATTACATGGGTACAGAGAGACAATAGTAACAACCAGAAACTGAACGTTTCCTATTACGACGCAACAACACAAGAATGGTCCCCACCATTAGAAGTTGATCATGTACTTATGACTGACGCGGCAGCTACGAATGAGGAAAGTCGAGTAAAAATCACCGACAACACTCTCTTCACTGACCCGTCAGGACAAAGCATCGTTATCTGGCAAACTCCGATTTTTGGCTCCGATACAAATGCATTGGCAATAGCCTGGTTAAGCAACGACGGCACAAAAGCCAATATCATTGCAACGACAGAACTTTCGAGAAATATAAAAACAAACAGTGACGGTGAAGTTAAAAGTGCTATCTCGATACATTCAGTAGAAACTTCTCCTGGCGTACTTGAAATCCTAAGTATCGAAAAGGGCGCTGATGATGAAAATGATGTCCTAGCCAAACATACCGTCAAACTTGGTCCATTCAATACGCCTGTAGTGGAACGCAGCGTTATTGATGATGATGGAGTCAAGAGTGGTTTAGCATCTATCAACACTAACCTTACTAGCTATGCGCTATGGTCTGAAAGCCGAGGGTCGGGTTCTTCTGACCTAATCGGCGTAACATGGCGTAATGACAACAATGGTTACTCTCCTATCTCAGGCATTCCCAATATAAGTGCCGATGCAGGGCAAGCTAGCTTAACCAGTACCAATGGAGATGTTCATGCTGTGTGGCGTCAACGCGACAATGTTGTTGGCAATACCATCAGAACAGAGAAGCTAATGTTTGCCACATTAGAACAATCCATAGCAAGTAACGTCACAGAGCTCAATTCAAACGGTGCTATATATCCACGTTTGTTTTCTGGAAATGACGACAAGTTATATACAACTTGGAATGGCGAGTACTTCCATATCAAAGAGGCATACATCGAATCTGGAGATATCCATTGGCAAGAAACATATCGTCCATCCTGTGACCCAACAACAGCGATTGATGACCTCTTGTGTGGTCTAGGTGTGCGGGAACGGTACAGCGCGATGGTCGATGGAGATTATGGTGCAATGTCATGGCTGAAAGATGTAAATGGCACAAAGTCAGTATTTATCTCTATCAGCACAAATTGACTTTCACATGTGAAAGCGGCCCCAGTAATTGGGGCCTTTTTGATTGGAGACTACTAAGTCCCCATCCAAAAAGGGCTTCTGGTTCAACGATGACAGTATCCGTCACAGCTATGGATCGGAATTAAATGAAAAAACAACCTAAAAACAACTTTCACATGTGAAAGTGGAATAGGTAAGGAGTGTTATGAAACCACAAATGATGATAAAAATGGCAGCAGCCTACATGATGGCATCAGCTGTAATTTGGAGTGCTGGAGTATGGTTACTAGAACTACCCTCGCCTCTTGGTACTCAAACATGGACGACGTGGTTGGGAGGTCCAATTTTAGTTCTAGTATGCGCATCTTTCATTTCGTACTTGCTTGTAACCTATCACTCAACTGGATTGCTCTTCACTAAAATTTGGATGCTGTGCAATGTCTGCTTGTCTGGGTACAGCCTATTCATGACGTTCAATGATCTAATGCTGGCTGGTGGATGTTTAGCGATTCTCTTAGGGTCTCTTTGGTTCTTGAAGGAACTGGAGCGACCAGAAATGAAAGGGGCCTATACCGCTATTTCGGCATTACACAAACAAATGTGGAATGCTCTATCAGGACAACAGTAAGGAATTAATCATGCTTAAAAAAATTCTAACTACCACCCTTCTCTACTTCGTTTTTAATGCACCAATTATGGCTGAAACCTTTTATGGGAAGGTGGTACGAGTCAGCGATGGTGACACTATAAAAGTCCTCACAGATGCCTCATGCACTGGCACCTATCAGTGTACCGATGGTAAAAAAGAACACCGTATTAGACTTGCAGAAATCGACACACCCGAGTCGAAACAACCCTGGGGAAAGAAAGCAAAACAAGCCCTTCTTTCTATAGTGGGTGGGAAAGTCGTTCGTGTAGAACAAACCGACGTTGATCGTTATGGCCGCATTGTTGGTCATATCTACGTCGATGATTTGTGGGTAAACGGACAACTGGTAAAAACGGGTAACGCATGGGTATACAGGCGGTATGCAAAAAGCACTGAACTGTTTTCTTACGAGCAAGAGGCAAAACAGAATGGTGTAGGCTTATGGGCATTGCCGGAGGCAGAAAGAATGCCACCTTGGGAATGGAGACGTAAAAAGTGAAACTATCCATTAACAACCAACTGGGTAGGGATGTAAGCACATTGGCTTTGAATGTATTTGGTATTTTTGTCTATATCAGCCTGATCCGGATATACCTCCACCAGCTGACGCTTCCAGAGCCACTACTTTTTGCTCTTATGTTCTCCCTTGTATTCAATATCTACTATGAGTTTAAAGCGGGGATATCCCGCTTAACCCATGTAAGAATACTGTGTACCATCATTATCTTTTGTGTTGCGGCATTCCTTGCCCAAGAGATTAGAGGTGTCTATCTAACAACTATGACCGAACTTACAAACTACGAGAACGCAGAAGAACTCATAGGGCAAGAGTACTTAAAAGCTGCTCAAAATAGAGTTGTTGGTTACGGTGGGTGTTTTGCAGTTGGTTTGGTAACGGCGAGAATGTTGCTCTACAAAATCTTAGTTAACGTGGCAAGTAGAGTTTTGGTATTGCCTAACTATCGCGGTAACGTTTGTCCAATGTGCCAGCAACCGACACAAATCCACTAAATCCTCAGCCGACTTTCACATGTGAAAGTCGGTACTTCATCATATCACCTGACGATAGAAGCCCTTTCTCCACAAAGCATTTCATCAAAGACATACTCAAAAAAAATCGCTCTCGCTCACTAAGGTTCAAAATGTTGGCGTTATGCATTTCACGATATGCAATTACCGTCATCATACTTGCTTCAAGCGGTTCTGCTTGGCCTATTACTGCTTTAATGTCTGGCAGGCTATCTAGATCCACGCCAGGCACAGCTTCGTGCAGTGTATTTAATTTAAACACTAATATTTACCCAATAAATAAGTTGCTTTCAAAGGTTCACGATAAGTAATAGTTAATATAGTAGATCTTATCAATGAACATAAAATGTTCTGTCAGAACATCGCAAGGATCTCATTATAGATAAAGAAGATCCAACTCGCACTTTCACATGTGAAAGTCTGTGGCATAAGTTGGCAGGAATCTCATATTTTACAAAACGTTACCCTAGCTAAGTCGCCATAAACTCAACAATGAATCACTTTAAAGAGCTCCCATTATCCAATTAGTTCAATTCCATCGAAGAGATATACCGACATCTCTACAGGATTTAGATATTGCCATTTCATTTAAAGAACTATAAAATGATTCTATGAATTATTAATATTGGTCTGGAGCATAAATGAAACCAAACATGCAGGGGCAGCTGGAGCTTTTCCATGTGGAAGAAGCTTATGCACAAGCTGATGGTCCAATGACCAATGCCGAGCTATATGCGAAGGTAGCAAGTATAGCCGGGCTATCAGAGGCTGAAATCAATACTAAAGCCGAAATCGGCAAAGCCAAGGCACAACACAGCCCTATCAAAAGAAAAATTCGTTGGTTTCAGCAAACATTAAAGTCCATGAATATCATCCAAAAAGTGGACGGTGAGCGTGGCGTATAGAAGCTGGCAAACAAAAATAAAAAAGGGCTTCATGAAGCAATGGGCGAAGTAAAGCTTGTCGCATATTCAACAAATCTAGGCATCGCTATTTGGGGAAATAGCAAAAAGGTATTCACAGAGCTTGGAGAACCGATCCACCTTTGTGTGACATCCCCTCCGTATCCTTTAAAAATCGAGCGCGGGTATGGGAATGTTAGTGAACAGGCATGGGTGGACTTTATCACCGAGTCTTTGGAACCAATTGTAGAAAACTTGGTGCCAGGGGGTTCTGTGGTACTCAACGTGAGTAACGACATTTTTGAAAGTAAACGCCCTTCGCGTTCAACTTACCTTGAACGTATGGTCTTAGCTCTAAATGATCGATTAGGGCTTTCATTAATGGACCGTTGGCCCTGGATAAACACATCCAAGCCACCAGCTCCAACCCAATGGGCTTGCGTTAACCGTATGCAGCTTTGTTCCGCGTGGGAACCTGTTTACTGGTTTACGAACGATCCAGACCGAGTTCGCTCTGATAACCGAAGAGTTTTGGTAGAGCACACTGAGCAACATAAGAAATTACTCGAACAAGGGGGCGATAGTCGTATCGCTACTTACGGTGATGGTGCTTACCGATTAAGAGGGAATGCCTTTTCCAATAAAACGCAAGGCAAGATCCCTAAAAACATAATCCAACGAGGTCATCGTTGTGCTGATACATCAGCAGTAAGGAAGATAGCCAAGGAATTGGGTTTACCACCACACCCTGCAATGTTTCCTACAGACATTCCATCATTCGCTATTGAGTTCCTAACCAATGAAGATGAGCTGGTGGTTGATCTCTTTTCTGGTAGCAATAAAACCGGACTGGCAGCGGAGAGAGCGGGGCGACGTTGGGTTGCATGTGACTTAATTTTAGAGTACGTGCGAACACAAGCTGAGTTGTTTAGCTCGTTTGCTGGCTTTTGGATGAATCCTGCTTTGGCCTGTGTCGGTCGAAGTGTTAAATAAACTCGTGATTACTGGAGAGTACATTATGAACAAACCTTCAAACACACCAAGCACACTGGTTGTATCCATGCTTTGTATTTTAGTCCTGGCTCTGGAGTTTGCTGCTGTAACCCATTTTACTGGTTCTACTTCACCTTTAGATTGGGATCGCATCACGCTTATCTCCGTTGCTTATTTAGCCGCAAGCACCATCTTAGGTGCCACATTTTGCTTGGTTAAAAGCAAGTTGCGTTTCAATACTCTGCAACATCAAAAAAATCTGGGATAGCAAGAATGCCAGAGCAATGTGATAAAGCAGGACTAAGCCGTTGGTGCAATAACCAGGATGTTCGACAGGTTCAGCAAAGGGCCTGTCGTACATATGTGTAGTGAGTATGATTTCGACCATGCTGTTGGTTATATCGTTCAAGTACGAGAGAAGCGTGACGCATATGGCTCTGAACAATATCTTGTGCGTCATCCAAATGGAGAGCTACACACACATGAAAACCAATCCTTCTGGCTACTAAACGAAGAGCATCAAGGGCAAGCTTTAGCTTTATTTGCCCAAAAGCCAACAGAAGAGGGGAGCGATACTGTTTACACGGTAGCCGAAGGTTTTCCAGAATCCGGCTATATCATTCCTTTTAAAAAAGGTGCGCCAGAGAGCGAAAATCAGCATCTAACTATGGCAATTACTATCACGGAGAACAAATAGAATGGACCCTAAAAAGAAAGAGCTTGCGGAAATGTTCATTCAGAGTTGTATTGAGCAAGGCTTAACTATGGACGAGTCAGCTGAATTGTCAGCTCATATACTCATATCAGCTGTTAGTGCAAACGGGAAAAGTCATACGAGAATTGAGATTGCCAATCTCGGCTCAGTGGAAGTAGATTGCTAAGGGCTCTAGGAGGCAAGGATGGCTCCTAGAGAATGGCAAATCCATTGCCAGCGATATCAAAGTGTTTGTTCTTCATCACCAGACCAGAAGAAGGATTAACTATAAACCGTTGCTTTTTAATAGCAGGAGTATTTGGAACGCGCTTGATTGAAGCTGTGGCCGAAAAAACAACAAACGCCAAAAGAGCAACTACGGCAACCTGCCATGAAAAGTAAGCTACGCCAGACCAAAAGACGACCATTACTACTGCATTTTTATGAACAAGCCTAAGCAGAGGCATCAACCAGAAAACAACCGCTACGCTGATTACAGCCAAACCCCATTGATTATCGTTAGTTTCAATCATAGCAACGCCAAGAAGAATCACTGCTAAAGCAACTAGGTTAAGTATGTGTCTCATTTTTCGTCTCCTTAATTGACTCTGGAAAGCTATCTCGGCATCACCGTCAAGCCCTCATTCAATTCAACTTACACTTCCATAATATCATGGAATTAAAAAATGCAACCGTGACCCAGAAACACGCTTAGCCCACTTTCACATGTGAAAGTCTTATGTAGCAATGCCTAAGAGCGTGATCTGGCTTTTCCTAAAATTAAGGTATGGTCGAACATTTCCTAAAATTAAGCTATAACGTGAAATGTAAAGCGTTCTATTGTCCTTTTTTAAGGTATAAATCACATCTATTTGGCTTGTTTTCCTCTTTTTAAGGTATGTGGTATGCTTCAAAAAAACATTACGGTATTAAAAAATGAGTAGTAACACAGACAATTTAGAAGGGTATTTCCCTGCTGAGATAGTCAACGAGGCATTTGGCAGCAGGCCATCGACTACTACGTTAATGGATTGCATCTTTTTGCCAGGTAGAATTCCGCGAGACTTAATTACAAGGATCAGTGGTAACAAGGCTGAACTTGAGCAACAGCTACTGGCACAAAAGCCTCTTCTATCCACCAGCTTGTCAAAGCCATACTGGAAGAAGGGGACTAATAAACGTGAATTCGATGCCGTTAGAATCGACGTATACAGTGCTGTCTGCTTGGCCGATGACAGACATCTACTGGAAGGGATCGTTAGTGTAGGGGGGATGTACGTAGACCTATCTGGCTTAACGCTTCGCCAGGCTATTGAGCTCGCGCAGATTAATGTCGAACTGGATAAGTTGTCACACCAATACCACAACCTTCTCGATACAAAAATGTTTAGTGGGGTATACGACTACTTCCTTTGTGACTTCACAACACTGTTTGAGTTCTTGAACCTGAAAAATCAAAAGGCCAACAAGAACACAGTAATGACAAGACTTCAAAGGCTATCACAAATGTTACTGGTCTTGGATTACGAGAAGGATGGTGAAACGCTACCTCACTACCACACGCGAATGAAGCTGGTGGACAGCAACTACATTCCATTGCTGGTTCTGGATGGGATTAAAAATAAAGGATCTATCAGGGCAGATACGATCACTCACTTCATAGTTGGAGTGCATAAGACTTTCACTGCGTCTTTGCGACAAGAGGGAGCTATTAGCCGGAAACGTTTTTTAAAAGTCTACCCGCAGCTAACGGGCAAACATGCTGTTACTGACTTCTGTAAATATATTGATGCTCATAAGCGTGAATATGTACATGGTAAGTATCTGAGTCACCTTATTAAAGATTACTATGCCAACAAGGTTAGAGTGTCTAAACAGCATCTGAGTCGCCATATCAATAACACTATGGCCGAAGTCATTTTGAAAAAGGATGTGTTATTGCGAGATTTCCGATTGCTACTCCAAGAGAAAGTACGTGACGATGGTAAGCAAGATATTATGCTGTTGTACCTGGGCGATGAAGAGAAAGAAGAGGTAACGACATGACAACAACACTCCACAATGAGGATGTTATCGCTCTAAGCGAAGAAGACATTAATGAAAGTTTAGCCAATTCCAACAAAGAACAGATTTTGAAAGGTTTGTTTCGAGGCAGTGTCGGATTTCTGATCGCTCCACCTGATTCTGGTAAGAGCTATTTGTCTTTATCAATAGCTTATGAGATGGCTTTGCCAGAGTACCCATTAATTGGTGTACGGGATGAGGAAAACAAAGTGCTTAGAACTTTGATATGGCCGATCGAAGATTCCTTGCCCGGAACACTTCCGCGTATCAAAGCACATTTGACTGAGTTCTCCACCAGCATCAAAGACCGATTAAAATCGAGCATTGGGATATACAAGCATTCTGATCCAATTTGTAGTTCAGGCTCATCTAAACATACTAAAGAGTGGGAAGAAGCATCCAGTGCACTGGAAAAACTTATTGCCACGGCCAAAGGGTACGACTTGGTAGTTATAGATACATTGCGTGATGCAATTGGCTCAGCTGACGTAGTAGATGATGACTATTACATCAGAATTGCTTTGGAGAGGCTTGCCAATGAAGCGAATGTCGCGGTTCTTGTTGTTCACCATCCGACAAAAGATGTGAGCAGAGGAAAGGAGATAATCAACAGCGTCTCTGGCTCTGGTTTATCTTCCACTCTCTCAAAGTCAAAACTTCATCTGTATTTAGATCAGTTGATAGACAAGAAAGATGGAACGGTACAAGAGACTCGTTTGCGTCATATCAAAGCTAACTATGTGCCTTTTGACCAGCAGTGGAGAAAACCGATAAGGCTGCACTGGAGTAACAATTCACTATTGCACGTTGATCAAGAAGTCGTTATCCAACTTAGAAATGATCAATTAGACGGTGATAGTGATAATGAGAAAAAGCCAGGAGCAGATAAACCAGTTAAAAGACGGTTATCGCGTCTTTCAGAAGAGCCAGGATTGATACACAGAGATGACTCCCTTCTATCTGAGGAATCGAAGCGCTTGGCCCAACAAACCAGTCATGGCCCATTTGGTGGTGGCATGGCATCAGAGCTCTCCGAACTTCGTACTGGTAAGTCCTCCAAGTAATCCAATTCCTTAAATTAAGCTATTGCTTAACGCCTTTTTCCTAAAATTAAGCTATATATACGGATTAAGGCGTTTCCTCATTTTAAGCTTAGATATAGGTGTGTTTCCTAATATTAAGCTATGTGATAGAGATGAACTTCCTAATATTAAGCTTCAATTTCCTAATATTAAGCTTTAGCTTACAGAAACAAAGCTTAAAGTTAGGAAATTTCCTGATATTAAGCTACCTAACACGCTGCATGATCTTATGATCCTATGGATCTATATATGATCAGTAGCGTTCACCGCTGATGCGGCTTCGCTGATCACTCAACTTCGTTTCACTGCTATGAGCAGTAAAACAAAGTCGAGCGATTCAATTAAAACCCGCTTCCATATTAGCCATTGTTTCATGTCTGTATGCGCCCGTATAGGGCAGTTAAGCATGAAGTTAATCTCTTTGATTAAGTTGATAATAGAGTCCGTGTAGAAAGTAATTAATGGACTTTAGAAACCAGTGGATCATTTTCATACTAACTTAATCGCAAGAGCTTGTTTGTTAGCACTTATAGTTCCTAGTGCTGTTTCTGCTCAGTGGCGTATCAAT
Source organism: Shewanella sp. MBTL60-007 (assembly GCF_019654915.1). Taxonomy (GTDB): domain Bacteria; phylum Pseudomonadota; class Gammaproteobacteria; order Enterobacterales; family Shewanellaceae; genus Shewanella. Next base: position 38,205 of record NZ_BPET01000040.1, read on the forward strand.
GCCAGTGGTAGTTCAGAAATTGATGCAATGAGATTTGATCTCCCAGAGCAAGCGCATGAATTTTTAAGGGACTATAGAATTAACGAGCTCGCAAGCACACACAGCTATGTGAGTGAAAAGCTATACCCGAGTGAAACGTATAGTGATGGAAGACTAATCTCATGGCTATGTATGCATCGTAGTGATGCTCCAGGTAGTTATGACCCTGACACTTGTTACTTTGGAGCTCTCTCTGGAACTACACTGACAAAATTCATAATTCCTGGGGAGATGACTGATTCTCCACTTCTCAATAGAGATCTTGGTAAACCAGAGACAGAACTGTGCGTTGGAAACCCTATCAACCTAGCTACTGGTAATAAATATCAGCAAGAAACCGATTATGTAAGCGCTGGTATGGAGCCTCTTGTATTCACACGACATTACAACAGCCAGTTAGCTTTGAGTGGTAAACAAAGCGATGTTGGTATTGGATGGAGCCACAACTATTCAAACAAAGTGATTTTTGACAAAGAAAGTCACGGAGAGAATATGGTTGTCTTGCATCGGCCAGATGGGAAAGAGTTAGCATTCTACCGGACAAATGCGGTTTGGATGCCAACATGGAAAAGTGATGATCGGTTATACAAAGATTCTGGTTGGAGATATCAGAGGGCTGATGGTGTTGTCGAACTATATGATAGTAATGGTCAGTTGATACGTATTGTTCATCCATCGGGAAATGAGCTGGATCTGAATTATACCAACGGTAAGTTAGACTCTGTTTCTGACAGTTTTGGCCGGACTTTAAGGTTTAGTTACGATCAAGGGAAGATCATAAAGATGATCGACCCTGCTGGACAAACCTTCTCTTACGATTATTCGAATGAATTGTTAGTTGCAGTGCATAAACCGGATGCCAATCAGCGACGTTACCACTATGAAGACAGTTTAAACCCAAGCCTTTTGACTGGCCTTACGGATGAAAAGGGAAGCAGATTTGCTACGTGGTCTCATGATCCTTCGGGTCGCGCTGTTCTGAGCGAACATAGCAGTGGTGTTGATAGGACAAGTGTTACATACAACCCTGATGGTTCAGTTACGGTAACGAATGCTCTAGGTCACGAACAACATTATCTGTTTAGTCGTTATAACGGAAAACTAAAGCCTGACAGTATACAGGGTGCTGCATGTACTGGCTTTGCTGGTGGTACGAAGTCGTTTGGCTACGATACCAACGGTGAGTTGAAGTCAATTATCAATGAAGAAGGCCAATCATTCTCTTACCAATATGACCAAAGAGGACTTGAAATTTCGAGGACAAGCTCGACTGGTGATACGATCACAACACAATGGCATTCAGAGTTCCCAAAACCAACCAAAATTACATCGTCATACTTGGTCCAAGAATTTACCTATGACGACCGCCAGCGGCTGTTAACGCTTAAATTGATTGACCGAACCAACTCAGATGTCAGGCAGTGGGCATTTGAATATTATCCAGACTCTCTTGGTGTTCCTGGACAACTGAAATCAGTGGATGGTCCACGGGTGGATGTTGATGATGTAACGCGCTTTGAATACGACGCTCAAGCCAACCTAAGCCGAGTTATCAACTCTCTTGGGCACGTAGTGTCATTTGACAATTACGATGCTCATGGAAGGGCTCAGAGCGTCACAGATGCCAATGGAGTAAGCTACTCGCTTAACTACAACACGTTAGGTCAAATGATTTCTTCTACTGGTCCAGATGGAACTACATTGTACTCTTACGATGAATCAGGACTCTTGGTATCTATCACCTTACCAACCAATAGCACTTTCACTTATGAGTACGATGCTGCTCAGCAGCTGATGGCCGTGATTGATGCAAATGGAAATCGACAAAGTATCAATCGAGATTCACTAGGAAATATTGAGCAAGTTGAGCTGAAAGATAACAGTGGCATTGCTCACTGGAAGCAACTGCATAGTTACACTTTGAATGGTTGGCTTTCATCAACAACAAATGGAACGGGAAATGTTTATACCTATTCCTATGACAAGACAGCCAACCTAACGGGCAAAGTTGACCCTTCTGGAAATGCTTATGCCTACCGCTATGATGGTTTTAGCAACCTGCTCCAATCAATTGACCCTGTTAACCGCGCCACTGCAATGCAGTATAACGATAATGCCTTAGTAACGAGAGTCACTGATCCAAGAGGGCGGAGAACTTACTATTCATACAACGGATATGGCGATGTTCTCTCAGTACAAAGCCCAGACACAGGCACGGCTCATTACACTTATGACAAGGCTGGAAACCTGATCGGTAAAACAGATGCCAACGGTCAGGTTTTCACTTATCACTACGACGCGCTTAATCGCCTTTCTTCAATCACTGTGGATGGTCAACCTAATGCTAGTGTGACATTCCGCTACGATGAGCCAGAAGCGCTGTATGGGGTAGGGCAGCTTACTTCCATTACAGACGCTTCTGGCGTATCAAAATACAGTTACACAGCCAGTGGTGAGATAGCCAGCCAAGAACTAATTGTGGATGGCCGCACCTTGTTAACCAATTACACCTATGATGGTGCAGGGCAGTTGGCGAGTATCGAGTACCCGAGTGGCCGCAAAGCGGTTTATCAGCGCAATGTAGCTGGAGAGGTCATTGGCATTACATTGAATAATGGTGTTAACAGCAGAACATTAGTCTCTGACTTGGTACGGAAACCTTTTGGGCCTGTAACTGATCTGACTCATGGAAATGGGCTTTGGGAAGAGCGCCAGTACGACATGAACTATCAATTGGAGTCTGTACAGGTTGCTGGTGCAATGCACCGCAGTTATCTCTATACGGCCAATAGCAATGTCGATTCAATTACAGACTTAATGGATAGTGGCTATAGCCAAACTTTCAATTACGACAAGCTGAGCCGCTTGATTGATGCTACTGGTGGTTACGGGACCCGAGAGTACACCTACAACTACAACGGCAACCGGACGGCTATCTACCGCGACGGCGTGAAAGATTCGTACAGCATTGTGTTCAATAGCAATCGTCTAACCAAAACAAGTATTGGCTCGATCACCTACAGCTATGATGCAAACGGAAACACGATTGGCCGAGGAACGGATGTCTTTGTCTATGATGCTTTCAATAGATTGACTGAGGCTACGGTCAATGGCGAAACATCAATCTATCACTATAACAGTGCTCATCAACGAGTGAGGAAGTCAGCTGGTGGCGTAGATGTGCTTTATGTTTACGGCCTCGATGGCGAGTTACTGGCCGAGGTGGATGCCGGAACCGGGCAAACCCAGCGAGAATATGTCTGGCTTGACGGCCAGCTGATGGCTTACCTGGTGAATGGCACCGTTTACCACGTTCACAATGATCACCTGGGCACACCGCAGGCCCTGACAGACGAACTGGGTGAAGTAGTATGGAAAGCGCAGTACACGCCATTTGGCCGAGCCAGTGTCACGACAGAGCTAGTCACCTTTAATCTTCGCTTCCCCGGCCAGTATTTTGATACCGAGACTGGGCTGCACTACAACTGGCATCGGTACTATGACCCGTCTCTGGGGCGTTACCTGCAATCAGACCGCCTTGGCTTGTTCGATGGAATGGATACCTATGGGTATGTGCGTGGAAATCCGCTGTCGAGCATAGACCCTACAGGTGAGTTCGCATGGGGAGTGGTGTTCGCCGGGATAGATTTGGCATATCAGCTTTATGATAACGGTGGGAAAATTGATTGCGTTAACTGGGGTGATGTTGGATTGGCAGCTCTTGGGGGTGGAATGTTCAATGCCGTGAAGGTAGCAAAAGTTCATCGCTTCAAAAGTGCTGTCACTACTAAAGGCAACCCCCATTCATGGGGAGCAACGAGAAGGTGGTACGCGAAAAACATAAACAAGGACATCCCGCCACGACAACATATTCATCATTGGCTTGTTGAAAGAAGACACTTTGAAGGTAATCAAAAATTAGAGCGTATATTTAATCAGCCTTGGAACCTTAATCCAAAACCATTCACAAACATCTATCACAATACAAAAATTCACAATAACGGAATTAAAGGTTGGTTTAATGGTGTTCCAATATGGGCAAGAGAAACCGTAGCAGGCTTAGGGTTAACAGCAGCAGGAGGGAATGGTTGTGGGTGCAGTGAAAAATAAAGGTATATTACTGAGTAAAAAAGAAAACTTTATGCTGCCTATCTATGAGGAAGCCCTAGAGAAGGCGTCCGCCTCGGCTAAAAAGATAGGAAATCGCTATGTTGGATCGTTACTTATCAAAGGAGATGGTAGCGTCTGGAGAATTGACTCAGTACAAGAGGTTAGCCCTCGTTTTATACAACGAGTTTGTTTGCAGTTATTGGGGAAGCCTAGAGACATCAAATGTTCTCTTCACCTAGTAGAAAATGATTTTGTGGACTGGGTAGAGATGATCGCTAATCTGGCTACTGAAAGCGGTTCGTACTCTGTGTGGGGTCAATTCTATGACAGCAAAGCCGAGTTGAAAAAAGCGGTGATGGGATGTAAGACGCTGGAAGATTTATTCGCTGTGTTCAGGCTTGAGGATGATAATGAATTTTCTAAAAAGTTAGTTTGATAATTTCTAAAGAAAGCCGCCAGCGGGTTAAGCCTGCTGGTGGCGTGGACAGTAAGAGGGGGTGGTTGTGGAACTTACATATCCAGTGCTACTGGTCAGTAAAAAGAAAAAATCAGTTCACGTAGAACTAACCGGAAGCCATTTGGGGAAATGTACTAATGCCGCTCTAAAAGGTGGGTACTTTAACCAAATGGAAATATACGACTCTAACGGAAGGCATTACAAAGTAGACGAGGTAGTTGGGGTCAAGCCTTTAAACGCTGTATGGCGATGGCCTTTAGAGGTGTTAATGTTTAACTCTAGGCTATTGAAAGCTGAGCTGAAAACAACATTGGTATCTCAGTTGGAACTGAAAGAGTTTAAAAGCGTAGTAGCAAAAGTGATCAATGAGCAAAAGGAAAGTTGGGAATCAGGGGTTGGGCGTGAAGCAATGTTGAACGATCTTGCGGCTGCAAATGGCATTGAAGAAGTAATCAGGATCTTTCGACCTGAAAACTGATATTTACTTAGTCTAAGCAACTCCGCCAGCGGGGTTAAGCCTGCTGGTGGCGTGGATGTGCTTTATGTTTACGGCCTCGATGGCGAGTTACTGGCCGAGGTGGATGCCGGAACCGGGCAAACCCAGCGAGAATATGTCTGGCTTGACGGCCAGCTGATGGCTTATCTGGTTGATGGCACCGTTTACCACGTCCATAACGATCATTTGGGTACGCCGCAAGCATTGACCGATGAAACGGGGGCCACGGTATGGAAAGCCAGTTACTCTCCGTTCGGCAAAGCGACTGTCACGACAGAACAAATCAAGTTCAACTTGCGTTTCCCCGGCCAGTATTTTGATGCAGAGACTGGGCTTCACTATAACTGGCATCGCAACTATGACCCGAATACAGGGATATATATCACCAGTGACCCAATAGGGCTGGCTGGTGGGATTAACACCTATGCCTATGCATTGAATAATCCTGCTATTTACACCGATCCTACTGGTTTATGGGTTCCGCAAATTATTGGGGCAATGGTTAACATAGGCTTTGAAGGATACAGACAATATCAAACTGGTTCGTTTGATGCGGGGCGACTTCTTGTGGCTGGTGCTACGGGGGCACTTGGAGGGTTTGGAAGCACTCTAAGGAGAGCTGTATTTTTTGGTGCATCATCAGGCGCTATTGGCAATATGTATATTCAGTTAACTGAAAAGTCTTCTGGTTGTGATCAAAGGTATCAAAAGAGCCTTGATTTATATCAGGTAGGAAGAAGTGCAATTCTTGGCTCGTTTGGTGGAGCAGTTGGTTTTGGCGGGGGAATATTAGGCAAAAATATTTTGAGACCACGAGACATAATCGGGGTGGATTTGAAAAAAAGGGTTAGTTTTAACTACGAATCGTATGGTTCGGCTATAGGTTCTGCTGGGGGAACAACAATTGGAAATCAATAATTGGCTTGACTTTGTTTTGTACACATTCATGACTTTAGGTGGGTTGCTTATAGCAATTCCATTAGGGATAAGATGCCTTTATGTAGGTCTTGTTGCACTATTTAAATACAAGATTGTGAAATTCAAAAAAGATAGCAATGTGTCAGTGTATGCAAACACATCTATAGAGCTAGTTCTTTTAGGTATTTTCTGTATTGGAGCTTCTATTTGGTTTCTGTTCTTCGATAAAGGTGGCCACCTCTTACATTACCTTCCGGAAGTGATGAGGTTCTTCGCTGGAACATAAGGCAGATTACGCTGGTGCTGGCTGTGGCTGATCGCCTTGGCTTGTTCGATGGAGTGGATACCTATGGGTATGTGCATGGAAATCCACTAATAAGGATCGATCCTACAGGTGAGTTTGCGTGGGGTTTGGTTGGAGGTGTGAATATGCCAATAGGTAACGGAGAGTAAATATGGCATACAAAACAGAGATTTCTATATATCTGATTCTGATCCCTTTAGTGGGAGTTATGACGGGACTCATATCCTACGGTGCGTATAGATTGATCGGGTATCCTGAATCAATATTTGTTCTTTTTATGATGATTGCTGTTTGGGGAGGGGTATGCCTAGCTTTAGGAGTTTGCAGCACGATTCGTTGCTTAAAGCAAAAAAAAGGAATTGAACGACACATGAGAGAGACGAAAGGAAATAGCCAAGAAAAGTGATGGTCTCAGCTAATCTTTCACGAATTCCAAAGTTAAATAGTTACCTGGTGGATGGCACCGTTTACCACGTCCATAACGATCATTTAGGTACGCCGCAAGCATTGACCGATGAGACCGGAGCCACGGTATGGAAAGCCAGTTACTCTCCGTTCGGCAAAGCGACTGTCACGACAGAACAAATCAAGTTCAACTTACGTTTCCCTGGGCAGTATTTTGACGCAGAGACTGGGCTTCACTACAACTGGCATCGCTACTATGACCCAGCACTTGGCCGTTACTTACAATCAGACCGCCTTGGCCTGTTCGATGGAGTGGATACCTATGGGTATGTGCATGGAAATCCGTTGAAGTTTATTGATCCTACAGGCGAGTTTGGATGGGTTGCTTTTGGGGCTTTCGTTGGCGGTTCGCTTAATGCGATTGCTCAATACCATTCAGGACAGACGTTTGACTTTGCATCTTTTGGGGCTGCTGTCGTTACAGGGGCTGCGGGAGGTGGTCTTGGTAATTTAACTAAGGGGTTGTCTTGGGGGAAAAATATCGTTGCCAATTCATTGGGTAGTGGGGTAATTGGAGGTGGTGTGACAGCTGCTAAGAACAAAGTTACAGGCAGCTGTGATGATATTTGGCTTAACTCAGGGCGCAGTATGATATTAGGTGGATTAGGAGCAGGGGTTGGTAACTCATTTGCTGGGCTAGGAAAAATAATTCCAAAGATGCAGGCTAACCGATGGTGGGATAAAGCGTCATTAGAAAAACGGTTAAAGAGTTCGTCGAATGCGTTTCACCGTTAAGATGCACCTCCAACGCTAACGGTATTTTTTGTCACCACTGGTAATATCGGAAGCAACATCATTGCTAATATCCCATAAGTGAGAATTGAAGATGAAGATGAAAGGATTTAGTGCATTCATGATAACAGTATTTCTCCCCTTTTTAGTTGGTGGGGCCATTATTGGTGCTGCATTTGGGGGAGTAGGATATTACATCACAAATTGGTTTGGTTTATTTGAAAGACAAATTCAGCACGAGATGGTTTTTTGGTTATTTTTAGGTATGGGGGTGTTTGCTGGGACAGTAGGAGCGGTACAGTCGCTAATTGCATTCATTAGACATCCCGGTGTTCACGGTGACACATAGCAAACATTCATGCTTGTAACACGCCGCCAGCGGGTTAAGCCTGCTGGTGGCGTGGGCAATAAGGGAGAGGTTGTGGATGTCAGTAATATCAAACGTCATAAGGTCGTTAAAAAAAGCCGTTTACTCAGATTGTGAGTGGTTGAGGTGTTATGAGGTAGAGGCATTAACTGCCTTCTACCTACACATTACGGAAGAGGATAAAGGTAAACTAATTCAGCAATTTAAACGTCTGGATATGATGGAGCGTTCCAAGAGTGGGAAGTTGCTACAGATATTTGATGGGCTGGATACAGTTAGAAAAAAATGGCTTAAAGAAATAAAAATATGCCCTGACGAACCTGTAACTGGATATAAATTTGCTCTTAAAAGAAATGGCAAGGAATATGCGATATTTAATATTTTCCTTGGTAGGGGAGGTATAGGTGAGATTCAGTTTGAGAAGATGCCTAGTAAATTCCAAAGTAAAGTAGCAAAGGTAGGCGATATAAAAGCTCTCTTATTCAAAGAAAAAGAATTGCCCCGTGAAACAACTTATGTCTTTAAAGGTGTAGTCACAGATGATGAGGAGCAAAAGTTAGAAGAGGATTTGCATAGAGGTTGAAGTTGCTCATCTAAACATGCGTTGAAGTGATTGAACTCACTGGGATTGACTGACCTCTATGAACCTTTTTCACTACCACCAGCGGATTAAGCCAGCTGGTGGCGTGGGTGTGCTCTATGTTTATGGCCTCGATGGCGAGTTACTTGCCGAGGTGGATGCCGGAACTGGGAAAACCAGCGCAAATATGAATATCAAGGAGATAAAATGGCTAGTCAGTATCAATACAATCCATTTTTAATAGGGAAAGATACATTTACCTCCAGCAAAGTAGAGCTTTGTGAAGATGAGGTAAGACAATCGAAGCCACACTATCAGTTAATTTGTTTCGGTAGTTCTTCTCGGTATCCTCTATGGATAGAACTAGGGACCAACCAACTAGTTGGTGGTAATTATCATTGTTTCTATAATGATGATGAACTAAAAGCGTTATACACGTTATTTCAGCAAGATGCGCAACGACAAGGTTATTCTGACCAGAAGCAAAACTGTTGGGCTAAAACACCTAATCCTTTTCCTATCGAGTTTCTTGAGGGGATGCCACAAAGTCTATGGGCTTACTTTTACGAAAGTGGCCGTAGACAAGCCGCTTGTGAAAAAAGTGTTCAGGAATTACTACCCATGTTCGAAAAGTGATAAGTGCTTGACTGAATGTAATATTTAGCTTGAAAATCAGTCGAGTAAATAATGCCACTTTGAACAATGTAACAGGAACAAGAATGATGAAGAAAATTGGACTACTGCTAGCGACGTTAACTGCATTTTCAGCTCAAGCGGATGTTTTCCCTAAAACAGAAGTTGATGCGTATCTAATGGCGATGCACTCTATGGCCCCAGTTAACGCGAAATACACCATTCAATACAAGGCCGCAGTGGAAAGTAGCTGTAAGACAAAGCTTAGTATTGAACAATTAAGCTCACGCGACTTTGCCAATGTTGTACAAGCGCTTGTTAGTAGTGAAACCGTTGACCGCTTAGGGCTTGATGCTAGTGGTGGTTCCCTCACTGACACGCTTCAACTGGTAGGGGCTAATATTAATTGTTCCGACCTAAGTGCCCCGTATAAAGCGGTATTGAGTGATGTTGAGTTCAACAAGAAGCATCAGCATTTGTCGAAGGTACTGCACACTTGGGATCAAGTTGTTACTGAAAGTCAGTTGAACTAATTGTGCTATATTGCTGGGGGATGTGTTTGAGACTTTGGACAATTAGTTAAAGTTTGTGCAAAATTACATCACTGACCTGGCTGATGGCGTTTCTGCTTCGAACCTCAGCTTATTACTTATCGTGCCCCAGCAATAAAACCTCTTTGATTTCCCCCTTTAAATCGACATAATGAGCATATGTAGTCAATATAATGGTGATATGTATGTCTGGAGTCGTTTTCCATCAAGTAAAAGAAGGTGAGTTCCGCCGTCTCGCGGAGACTCGAACAATGACCAAACTAATTGCGCAGGAATCTAAACTGCATCCTAATAAGTTTCATTTGGTTGGGATTGATAGTGGTAAAGGAATCGCGTATGCAATTAGACATGGAAGAACCAGTGACTTGAGAGTGTGGAGGCTTGATATCCTGGTAAATCAGGTTAGAGACATGGGGTTTGAGAATATAGAAGTACAACTCATAAACAAAACCCACGCATGAAGCATGGGCTGATAGTCTTAACATGCCGAAAGGCACTTATTTTTCAAGAATATAATCACGAAAGTCGTGGTTCTCAATTTCCAACTTCCCACGCTCTGGGCTGTAAATTAGCTCAAGCGACTTCAATCGTGTGACTGCATTTTTCACCGACCATTTTGTAACGTCTGTTTCTGGGTCGCCAGTGAAAGCTTTCACTTTGTCTAGTCCTGTTTTGGTATAAAGACCTTTTGACTCATTGGCAGCAACAAGCTTTAGGATCGCCACTTCGATAGGTTTCAGTTGTTCGTATGTTTTTGAAAAGTGGTCCTCTGACTCGATACGATCAACGTCATAACGATGGACACCAATATCTAGGTCATGAACCATGTTCAGGGCCATATTCTTTAACATTTCAACAAACCGAGCGGGAGCGCGATTTTGTTTGATTAAGATTTCTAGGGCTTTGTGTTTGTCGAGTTCGACACCACCAGTGACATTTTTGAATGCGGCCAACTCGAATTCAACGAAATCCATATCCAGCTCTTCAAATATCTGGGTTTGGCTGGAGTTGTAGAATGGAGCCTTGTTGTCTTTGAATAAGCGACTTAACCCCTCTCTACTTGAACCTGTGAAGATGCATTTGACGTTGTTATCCTCTCTGTTCACTACAAAACTGCGTAGAGCTGCCGTAAACGAGTCAAATTCTTTGCGAGTAGCCAAATGTTGAACTTCGTCAAGCAACAGTAAAACAGGCATATCCAGCTCGTTTAAGCGTTGAAATACAGCGAACAAGTCAGCTCTCAGTTCTCCCTGAGAACGCTCTACTTCAACTTTGCCACCAGCTGCACTAAAACCTAACTTTTTGAAGTTGAGAGCTTTGCCAAGCTTATGTAGAAATCCTTCATTCCTTTCACAAGCATCAATGACGGATTTAATGAAGATGCCTTCTGGGTCGTCTTTTTGCATCCAAAAATCTACATAGATAGGTAAGACACCAAGTTCACGAGCCATAGGAATGATATCTTTTTGAATGAATTGAGTTTTTCCTCGCTTGCGTGGAGCGAAGATTGAAACTCGTTGAAGAAGACCTTTGTCCATCCCGTTAAGGATAAACGTAGCAAGCTGTGTACGAGGATAATGCCAGATATCCATTGTCGTGCTCCTTTGGTAAATTGTGTTATCAATGATACCACAAAATAGAATTGTGGTAGATTATTTAACACAACCAACCACAAATAGGATTGCCATCCTAAAGCAGATCACTCTTTTACTAAGTAGCTCTTTGTCATGTCCCTCAATTTGCCCAAAAAAGGGCAAGTTCTCATCTCTTAAAAAAATGTCATGTCGGTACACTAAGAGCATGATGCTCTGGAGATTGATCTTATGGATATGATAAACGGCTGGCTATATGAAGTTCAGAGAGCCCTTGATAGTTCTTTAGGTGATATACCCTTTGATTGGCGCTGGATTGCTGCTGTGATTGGGTTCTTTTTAATATGGAGGCTGTTCTCTTTTGGCTTTGCCATCGTTAAGTTTGTCATCGTTGCGGCAATAGCTGCTGCCATTTATGCTGCTGTTGTTGGCGATTCGTCAGGACTTGCTGGTGGTAGTTTCTTTGGATTTTAGTACAGTTTGGTAGCTAAATATGAGCATTCTGATATCGGATGGAAGTGAAACGCTCGATGCAGCAACCGCAATTTCTGAGTTGCCAGATTCGTACACGGGTCATTGTTCTGTCGTAACAATCAATGAAGAAATAGTTGCCACTGTACCTAACCCTCAAATTGCATTTTCTATTGCGTGTTACGCGATTGGAACAGAAGGGGGTTATGGAAGTGTTTATGTTCGTCCGGCCAAAGACGGTGAAATTCTCACCCATACAGATTTTGACAGTTGGGCGTACTAGCTGGACTTTCACATGTGAAAGTCTGCATAAAGAACTCGCATTTAAAAGGTGTTGATATGCCAATTATTACAACAAAGGCTATTAAAGCAGAAAGTAACTCAGAGGATAGTCGTATCATTGCAGGTGAAAAACAAGAGCGAGATGTGGCTTTTTATTTACGTCGAGCGTTTAAAGATAGCGAAGAAATTCACGTATTTAACGATTTTACCTTCACGTATAATGGTGAAAAAGCACAGATAGATCACTTAGTATTGCATAAATACGGTTTCCTAATACTTGAATCAAAAAGTATCTATGGGGAAGTCAAAGTTAACGAGAGTGGTGAGTGGTCCAGAAGTTATAAAGGTTATTGGTCAGGTATTCCTTCTCCGATCAAACAAGCTGAGTTGCAACAGCAATTATTGAAGAAAGCTCTTGTTGATAACGCTCCTAAGTTCCTGGGGAAAATGTTAGGTGTCCAGCAAAATGTTGGTGGCCGACGGTGGGACTCGTTATGCGTTGTTTCTAACTCGTGTATTTTGCACAGAGATAATATACCTGCTGACATTAACGAAAGAATCATTAAAAGCGAAGCTGTAGCTGATGCCGTTAGGAGAATAGGTGAAAAAGGAAAGCTTAAAGCGTTTTTAGCAACAGAACCTTTTTTTACTAAAGAAGAGTTGCATAGCATAACTGAATATTTATTGGATGAACTTTGTTCTAACAGGTCAGTCGATAACTCTGGCTCATTACATAAAGAACAGGAAAACGAAATGCTTGTTCGTAATGAGGTTGATTCAAAAAAAATCCGCTGTAAAAAGTGTGGTGAGGCTGAGCAGCTTACAGCATGTCATGGGAAGTTTGGTTACTTCGTAAAGTGTCTTTGTTGTGACACTAACACTTCAATGCGAACTCCTTGTGCTCATTGTGGAAGCAAGAGAGCTAAGGTAACAAAGAAAAAGTTAGAGTACTGGTTAAAATGTGAATGTTCAGAATCGTATTTGGTGTTTGTGCAAAAAGAGCGCGTGGAGTCTGAGCAAAATACCGTTTCTTAGACTTTCACATGTGAAAGTGGAGGGGAGGGGTTGCGTTTTCAAAAAGCATGATAAAGTAAGTATGAATATTAACTAAATGAGGTCCTTACGGCGATGCCGGAAGGGATCTTAAATACCGGAGATAAGACTATGATGATTCTAACCACTCTTTCTGAAAAACTAGATGACCAAACGAGCCGAGTATTCTGGCGTGTGGGCACTAAACGCAGTGGAATTCTTGATGTAAAAATCGACTTTTCCCATGAAGATTCTGATTTGATTTCAGAATTATCAGCCATTCAATACCTACTCTTTGAAGAAAAAGTAATGGGTCGAGAGCCGGGTTCTGGTTCTGGCTACAAACTCGTTGTGTCAAAGGGAGCAATCAAAAAGCTTGCCCGTGGTAAATCTACGAAAAAACATGCACAAAAGTTTGCAGCATTTCTTCAAAACCGAATGGCTGGAGTGCAAATAGAGGTATCACAAAGTCGTGAGTTCATGGCCGACCCAAAATCATGTGTAACAGTGCTCTTAGATGCAAATCGCCAGGAATATGCAAATACGCATGATGCCGTTGAAACACCAGCAATGGGGACCGTTTATGTTACCGCTCACGCTGTTGAACAGTATAAAGAGCGATTGAGCACTGGAGATCCCAAAAAGCCCTGGGCGAGTTTAGTCAATCGACTTAAACATCCTGAGTTGAGAATTCGAAATTTGCCTGCAAATGTTTTGGCCCATAAAGCGAAAAAATACGGTACTGCCGACAATGTAGAAGCTTGGGGGCATCCAACTTCCAAATTCACATACCTTATTGTTAACGATAATGGGCGTCGCACCTTAGTAACTGTTTTTGAGCGCGAACAATAACCTTGGAAGGAATAAAATTGGATAGTGCAACTAACTACATAAAGGATGGTCACGCACGGATTATGGGTAACAGAAAAATCGCTGTATTAATTGATTCAGAAAACACTCCACACTCAAAGCTAAACCTGATTATTGAAGAGCTTTCTAGTTTTGGGCAGATCATCGTTAAACGTGCATATGGCGATTTTTCTGCTGAACAACTAAAAAACTGGAAGCAGCCTTTGAATGAGTTAGCGATTCAAGCTAAGCAGCAATTTGCCTATACATCTGGAAAAAACTCGACAGACTCTTTAATGATTATTGATGCAATGGATCTCTTGTACAGCCAAAGGTTTGATGCTTTTGCTTTGATATCCAGTGATAGTGACTTTACAAGTCTTGCTACGAGATTAAGAGAGTCGGAGATACACGTCATCGGTGTAGGAAAAGCGATGACTCCGACTTCGTTTAAAAACGCTTGTGATGACTTTGTAGCGATAGAGAACTTAAACGCTGATGTTGATCTTGGGGAGGCACAACCAAGCTCTAATCAAGACTCAGAACGCGAATTATGGCGATTAATGCATCAAGCTTGGCAGAACTATCGAGATGAATCGGGCTGGGCAAAACTAGGTGAAATAGGCAAGTACTTAAAGAGACTGAAGCCAGATTTTGACCCTCGAAACTACGGGTTGAAGAAGTTATCTGACTTTTTTGATAAATATCCAACGCGCTATAGAACCCGTAACACTAAACGCACTGGTATGGAGTTTCAGCTGATAACAAAGGCAAGCAAACAAAAATGATGTGCTGCCTTCGCTGACGACATACTGCAATCGGGTAACTCAAAAATGCCCCATTCTAAGCTAGATCTGCTCTGTGTCTCATTTCGATATTGGGTTATTTGACCTATTTTTTCTTATGCTACAAAGTGTCTATTGATTTGGTGTCAGTATTGTAGTGGTACGGTGAATTTGGCCACCTAGTTAGAGGTGATATTCTTACCTCATAAGATGACAAGTGACAAAATGAAGGAAATACTGGCTAAGCTAGTTGACACGTCTAATATTATTGTTTTATGGATGTATTTCATGGATTTAGAAAAAATATACTTACAAGGTGTAGAGGCTTTCCAAAAGCAGCCTCCTGCATTTAATGATGCTTTTATTTTTTTCGAACAGGCAGCTACTCAAGGACACAGTAAGTCTCAATACAATTTAGGCCAGATGTTCTATAAGGGTGTTGGTACTAAACAAGATTTAGATGCTGCTTTTTATTGGCATGAACAATCTGCAAAAAATGGGATTGATGCTGGTATGTATGAGACTGGATACGAATACGGAAATAGAGGGGATGCCACCAATGCCTTAAAATGGTTAACAAAAAGTGCAAATTCTGGAAATATACTAGCACAGTCGTTTCTAGGGCATTTATATGGAGGATTTGTAACTTCACCTTTCAATGTGAAACAAGACTTCAATAAATCAGCTCATTTCTTAGAAGGAGCTGCTAAGTCAGGGGATGCGAAGTCACAATTTAGGTATTCTGCACTTTTACTTGATGGTAAGGGAACTCCTAAAAATGAAGCAATGGCATTGCATTATTCAAAATTAGCAGCAGATAATAATTATCCTGATGCATTGTACACAACTGCACTAATGTATTTTAATGGTTTTGGTACAGAAAAAAACCATGACCTAGCGCTTTATTATGCAGAAAAAGCAATGAAGAAAGGAGATAGTGAAGCGAGTAAGCTTGTTAAGCATATAAAGTCCAAGAAAAAGAAATTATTTGGTCTTTTTTAATTAATTACACTGGAAGCTTATAGTGATATATATTTATATGGTCGTGGCAGTTATTATACTTTTATCGCAATTACGTTATGGAGTCTTAAAGGCTCTCGGAGTTAGTATATTTTGGCCTATATATGCTATCGGCGCTGCTTTGTATGTAATGATAAAAGCCATTAAAACCCACCCTGAAAACAATAAGTAGAATCATTTACAGGATCTTAATTATCTCTAAGTAGTTTCATAAACTACTTAGTTCTATCCTGTTGATATACTTTTATAAATAAGAACGTTGTAATTATATCTTACTAATCACCCAACCTTTGTGCGTTTGATGTGATATTTCATGCTCATTGTTAAAGGTAACAACACTATGAGTAATATCAGTATAATCTCTATCATTAATAGGCTTAGGATTGATTCCTACTACATATCCTAAATCGTCTCTAATTAAATTGAAACGACTTGGAAGATAAGACTCCTCAAACCAAGGGCAACCCAAAATCAAAGAAAATCTGATAACACCAAGTTCGACACATCTTGCTTCTAACTTGTCTAACATTACTTGTTGTCTGGCATTCTTAAATGCTTTAAATAACATATCATCCCCATTCTATAAACCCGATTTCAGATAATAAGTGCGACATTCATGGAAAGGTGTAGAAGAAGAAGCCAACTGCTGAAAGTGGTACGCTCTTCTCGCCAAAGAAACAAGCAGTACTACCATGAATTATCAGCAGTTGACCG
>NZ_BPET01000041.1 GCF_019654915.1 Shewanella sp. MBTL60-007
CTCATCAGTTATTTTACTTTTATAAGGAGGAACTTCAGTCTCTATTTTAAATTCCTTGTCAGAGGATTTAAACATAAGAGATGTAACTCTAGATAAAAGGTCTGAAATGGGTTTTTTAAAGAAAATGAGTGCAAAAAAAACTAACAGTGCAGTCATATTATTGTCTAGGACTGTGATAATGCTATCGATAAAACCATTTTCATCCGTCATGTGAAGCCCATTGTGAATAATCATTAATTTTCGATGCATTATACAGTTTTTCAAATAATGTGTAAGTTTTACATGCTGTTACCTATATGATACGAGTATCATTTACATAAATTCCCCTTCCTCACTTTTCCCGTCACATCATCCCGCTCAACAAAATCTAACGGCTTTAGCCCTGTCACTTCTGACACATGCACATCTAGCTCTTTGGCGACCATCTTTCGGTCATCGGCGCGCTTGAGTCGCCCCGTTCTGAATAGGGTCGCATTACCAATGGCGGTTTTATCTGATTCGGCTGGTCGTTGAGTTAATGCAAAAATGGATGATAAACCACGAGCGCGGCCTTTACGGATAAGTTGCCCCCACCAGTATGGTGCTTTACTTGGGCTGGTAACATCTGCGGTTTCTTCGGCAACAACGGCAGCATTGCACACTTGGTAAAGGGATAAAAGCGAACGCGCAGCGCGCCCAAAACTCAAACATGGTTTTACTATCAGAGACAAAGCGCACTTTTAGCCCCGCCTTGGGGATAGCGTTTAAGCAGATCGGCCAACTCTTTTGGATTGGTAATACGTACATCGGCAATATCGCCCTATTCATCAACTGGATCCCAGATAATAAGCCGTTTGGGTTTGAGCTATTTCAGCTCCGCCTTTACGTAACTGGAATTTCCAGAACCATAAGCTTGTACAACACTTCAATGGACATGTTTAAAAGAGCTTATAAGCCTTGAAACATAGCCTGCTGCATAACTTTCATTCGTTTTATTTGGGGCTAAGCCTAATTGGTGATAACCACCTAATGATTTTGATTTAGGTGGCTATAGCTCTCTTACTCAATCCCCTGCAGATAATCCAAGGGTTTATTCTGGGCACTCTCGTGACGCTCTATCTGAGTAGTGTGCAGATATTGCGAGGTGGTATCGATACTCTCGTGTCCGGCATCGGCTTGTACGTGGGACAACGGCCGGCCGTTAATATTAATGTCGTGAGTGATGCCTGTATGGCGAATATTGTGGATACTTAAGCGTCGCATCTGCTGTGCATCTTCAACAAAGCCGTCATTTTCGATACTAATGGCCGCTATTTCGATGATCTTATCTACTTCTTCTCGAATTTGACGAATACCTAAATTGGCATTAATGCTTCCGACTTCACGCCCTCGCCCAGGGGCTTTTTGCCGCACAATCAATGGGTGCTGTTCACCGCTCGATGGTAATGGCGACAGTTTTAAATAGCTCCGATATTGGGTTAATGCATCGAGTAATGCCTTGGATACGGCGACGCTTCTGCTCTTGCCGCCTTTACTCTTAGGAATATGAAAACTCCAGATCCCAGTCTGTCTGTTTTGCTTAAACTGGCTCATCACAGGTGAGTAACCTGCCCTAGCTGAAACCTCTGAGACACGCAGGTAACAAGAGTAGATAAGCTTTATCAAAAACAAGCTACGCTGGTGCAATTCTGGTTGGGCTTTAGCTAATTTCTCTACCGTTGAAACGATGTAAGACCACTGTAACTCGGTGAAGGCTAATTGATTATCATCATCTGTGTTGAGCCTGTATTTTTGTCTTGAAGAGAATCGGCTCTTATTAAGCCACATCTGCGCGGGATTTTTTTCGCAGAAATCTTCCCCCATCAAGTAACTATAAAAGCTAGATAAGATCGCGACTTTCGTCTTTAGTGCACTATCACTCAACACATAAGGCAACGTTTTGCCATCCACTTTCTTGCCTCGAAACGGCAGCCAACTTGGATTGGGGGTACGTTCGCCCGTCGCTTTGTCTTGCTTAAATTGGGCAACATTGAAATAACCGATAAGCTCACTGGGGGGCTGTTTACAATACTCTATATATAGGCCGACTTCTCGGCGCCCAACTGTACTGACGTTGAGCTTTATGACGTCAAAGCACCAGTGCAGGAACGTAGTTAACTCGCTTCGGTAGGCTTTGTAGTTATTCTCATTGTATTTCTGCTCAAACAGCCAGTCGCTGGCGTGCTCAAACACAAGGCCAGCTTCATCGAGTTCGCCAAGACTTAATTGGGTGATATGTTGATTGACTAATGGATTGCCAATTTGAATAAAATCGATGGAATCAAAAAGTGGAATAACCGGAGGTAACTGCATAGAGAGAAAAGTATTAAGGTCGATATGACTATACTAATCAGTAAGGTTAAAAAGCGGTATCGTTAATTAACCTTATGGGATTGTTTTACCGATTAATAACCGATATTGCCTCATTAACTGACTCTTGGCTTTGTTTTTTGTATTGGCAGTGACTTTGGTATTGGCTTTGGCACTCTTGTTGACACTGTTTGTCACAATGAATGCGTTTCTGACAGCTCCAAAGACACAGTTGCCATACCGCTTGCTTGGTCTCGGAGTCTAAACAGTTAAAGTCTGCGGCACAAAGTAAGCCTTGTGAAATCAGTTGAGCTAGTTTTTGTTCTGAAATTCGAATATTTAATTGCTTGTTGGCACTCATAATCCCTTCCCTTACCAATAATGACCCTATCAATTTCTTAGCTATCGACATCGCGATATTTTTTACTTAGCTAAGTTTAACAACGCAACTAGATGATAATAATTATCAGTTGCATTGTCGAGTCATTTGGATTCGTTTGTAGGAATATCGGCCTACTCACCGGTTCGCTATAAGATCAATTCCTACGGCTTATCCCGGGTTATCGGCGAGGAAGTCGAAGTTGGTAAAGTGTTCAATGCCATCGAGTTCATAGCTTACAACGGCGCTCCAAACCATATAGTTACTACTGCATGAACCGTATATTAAGGTTCCCTTATGGTTGTTTTCGTCTATTTGGGTGAGTTTTACCGGAATAACGCCCATAAACATATCTCTCCCCTGAACTTTAACCTTTATATTACTCAGCGGCTGAGAAGTTTGGATTGAAAGCTGCAAAGGCCGCTCACTGGGGGTTTGCCATGGGGTAATAGTTAACTGGATCTCTACATCGGCTACACTTTGAGCACAAGGACCAGACTTGAAATTACAAAGGCTCGGATCCACTGCCCTAGAGGCTTGCGGCTCATGTTGACTAGGCTCGCAACCCAGTAAGAATGTGCCCAATAATATGCTGCACGCAAGACATAATACTGCTGGTTTGTGAGCAACTTGCACGTTAATTAACCTTTTGATTAGAAGTGTTAACATTCTAGTGAGTACTTTGATCTAGATCAACTTATCAAGGGGCTTAATTCCTATCTTTTTTGATATAGCTCAAGTATCATGGCCATGCCTTGCGTTACATCATGAAATGTAAGGTTACACATTGACACAGAAGCTAAGTTTCCGATAGGAGACATGATTTGTCGTCATATAAACGGGTAGAGTTTTACTCTACACAATAATAAGTATAAGTAATAAGCAGTGGAAGCAATATGATGAACCATTCCCAGCCTCAAGGCGCTGATTACAACTACACCATCGTCCGTCAATTCGCTCTAACTACCGTGTTATGGGGAATTGTTGGGATGTCGGTAGGTGTACTAATTGCAGCGCAGTTAATCTGGCCGCAGCTAAACTTTGAAACTTCATGGTTAACGTATAGTCGTCTAAGACCACTACATACGAACGCCGTGATTTTCGCGTTTGGTACCTCAGCCCTTTTCGCCACATCCTATTATATCGTTCAACGCACCTGTCAAACTCGACTATTTGCGCCTAAGTTAGCCGCATTTACGTTCTGGGGTTGGCAAGCCATCATTCTATCAGCCGCAATCAGTTTACCGCTTGGTATCACCAGTGGTAAGGAATACGCTGAGCTAGAATGGCCAATCGATATCGCCATTACCATTGTATGGGTCTCCTATGCTGTGGTTTTCTTCGGCACTATCATGAAACGAGCAACGTCGCATATTTATGTGGCTAACTGGTTCTTTGGCGCGTTTATCATCACGGTTGCCGTACTTCACATAGTTAACTCTATGGCTGTACCGTTGACTATGACCAAGTCGTACTCACTCTATAGTGGTGCAGTCGATGCTATGGTCCAGTGGTGGTATGGTCATAACGCCGTAGGCTTCCTGCTTACTGCAGGTTTCTTAGGTATGATGTACTACTTCGTACCTAAGCAAGCTGGCCGCCCAGTTTACTCGTACCGTCTATCTATTGTTCACTTCTGGGCATTAGTTGCTTTGTATATCTGGGCTGGTCCTCACCACCTACACTACACAGCACTTCCAGACTGGACTCAGTCGCTTGGTATGGTGATGTCTCTAATCCTATTCGCTCCGTCTTGGGGTGGTATGATTAACGGTATCATGACCCTATCTGGTGCATGGCACAAACTACGTACAGACCCAATTTTGCGTTTCCTTGTTGTTTCATTGTCTTTCTACGGTATGTCTACCTTCGAAGGCCCAATGATGGCAATTAAGACGGTTAACGCTCTATCTCACTACACTGACTGGACTGTTGGACACGTTCACTCAGGTGCATTGGGCTGGGTTGCTATGGTTTCAATTGGTTCGCTTTACCACTTGATCCCTGTTCTATTCGGCCACGGCCGCATGTACAGCACAAACCTAATTAACGTTCACTTCTGGTTAGCAACAATCGGTACTGTTCTTTATATCGTTTCAATGTGGATCTCTGGTGTTATGCAGGGTCTTATGTGGCGTGCAGTTAACTCTGACGGTACATTGACTTACAGCTTTGTTGAAAGCTTAGAAGCGTCATACCCGTTCTACTTTGTACGATTCCTAGGTGGTGTATTCTTCCTTGCAGGTATGTTCTTAATGGCATACAACGTATTCCGTACTGTTAAGGCCCCTAAAGATTCTTTGCCAGCAATTGCTGAAGCAAAAGCAGCTTAAGGAGTAGATACGATGAAATTTAATCATGAGATTGTTGAGAAAAACATCGGTCTATTAGGGATCTTCACTGTTATCGCCATCAGCTTTGGTAGCTTGGTTGAGATAACTCCCCTTTTGTTCCAAGAAGACACTACTGAGCCACTAGAAGGTCAAATTCCTTATACGGCAATGCAGATAGAGGGTCGTGATATCTATATTCGTGAGGGCTGTTATGGCTGTCACAGCCAGATGATCCGTCCTTTGCGTGCTGAAACTGAGCGTTATGGCCACTACTCGGTAGCTGGTGAGTCAGTTTGGGATCATCCATTCCAGTGGGGTTCTAAGCGTACCGGTCCTGATCTTGCCCGCGTTGGCGGTCGTTACAGTGACAAGTGGCATGAGGTTCACCTAATTGACCCTCGCGCTGTGGTACCTCAATCAAATATGCCTGCATACCCTTGGTTAGCTGAGAACATTCTAACGGGTGATCTTACTGGTCAGAAGATGCAGATCCTGCAAAACCTTCACCCAACTCATGAGCTGTATACAGCTGAAGAGATTGATGGCGCTAAAGATGCCGTTAAGGGTAAGACAGAGCTGGATGCATTGGTTGCATATTTGCAGTCACTGGGCCACGCGCTTAAATAAGGAGGCAAAATATGGATTACGGCACATTACGTGGAATTATTACTATCGTTGTAATGGTGACCTTCATCGGTATATTTGCCTGGGCATATAGCTCTCGTCGTAAGCAACAGTTTGACGATGCAGCTAACCTAGTTTTCTCTGACGATGAGCAAAACTCGGTTTCGAAGGACTCAGGAGAACAAAAGTGATGAGTAACTTCTGGAGTATATGGATTATCGTACTCACGGTTGTGGTAATCATTGGTTGCGTTGTTCTACTACGTGCGTGTTCTAAGAACGACACGGGTGTAGAAGAAGGCAAATCGATGGGTCACAGCTTCGATGGAATTGAAGAACTGAACAACCCACTACCTAAGTGGTGGAGTTATATGTTCTATATCACCATCATATTCAGTGTCATCTATCTTGCACTTTACCCAGGTCTTGGTAGCTTTAAAGGCTTTTTAGGCTGGACGAGTTCTAACCAAAGTGTTCGCACCATTGAAGAGTCGAAGCAAGCAGTTGTTGACGCTCAAAATGAAGGCCGCTGGGTTCAGTATGACCAAGAAGTCAAGCACGCAGACGAAAAGTTTGGCCCTATCTTCAAGGCCTACGCTGACACGCCATTGGAAGAGTTAGTTAAGAATGAAGAAGCCCTTAAAGTGGGTGGCCGTCTGTTCTTACAAAACTGTGCCATGTGTCATGGTAGTGACGCCCGAGGTAGTAAAGGCTTCCCTAACCTAACCGACAATGCTTGGTTATATGGTGGAGAGCTTGAAACGATTAAGACCTCTATTATGGACGGTCGTCACGGTATGATGCCGCCAAAAGGTGGTTTACCGATTGAAGACAGTGAACTTAAAGGTCTGACTGAATATGTCGTTAAGCTATCTGGTCGCGATCACGACGAAGCGCTTGCTGCTCAAGGCCAAGGTTCGTTCATGAAAGGCTGTTTCGCCTGTCATGGTATGGATGGCACTGGCAACAAGTTTATGGGCGCCCCTAACCTAACCGACAACGCTTGGGTATATGGTGGTAGCCGTGGTGCTATCGAGCAGTCAATCAAGAACGGTCGTACTGGTGTGATGCCAGCGTGGAAAGATGTATTAGGTGAAGAAAAAGTTCACGTAATTACAGCTTACGTTTACAGTTTGTCTGACAAGTAATCACACCTAGTTAACACTGAGTGTAATATTAAGGCCTCGTAACAACGAGGCCTTTTTTTTAGGTGCTAAATCACAGTTTTAAAGGTAAAATAACTGTTCTTTTTTCCCAAGTTTCTAACAACTATTCTAATAATTATAGGTGATAAAAATGTCTACTCCACAAGCCTGGTATAAGCAGTTCTGGCCTTGGTTTCTCTTTGGATTACCGCTATGTGCTGTACTCGCGAGTATCAATTTACTGATGATAGCAATAGATACTAAAGACTCGCTGGTCACTGAAGATTATTACAAAGAAGGTAAAGGCATTAATATTGACCTTCGCAAGATAAAGCAAGCTAAACAGCTCGGTATGAATTACCTGCTAGAGTTTGATGACGAGTATGTTGAGATCTCACAGCAAGGTGGTGAAAAATACCTTGCGGCATTGAGTGTTAGCTTCTTCCACCCAACGCTAGAAGAGCGAGATTTCTCTCAAATAGTGACCGCAGATGCAAACGGTATTTACCGCATCGATTTAACTCAAGCTATTGAAGGCCCATGGGAAGTACGTATCGAAGGTTTTGATCAAAGCTGGCGTATTCAGCAGCGTGTTACTTTGGTTGATGATCAACAGTACTGGTTAAACTGATCCCTAAGGCTCTTTGCCATTGACGCTAATAAGCTATTAGAAATATAAGAGTAAGAAACTTACCGTATGAGTCAACCAAGCTGTTTTCACTGTAACGAACCTGTATTGACAGGTTCGCAATTCATTACCCGTATCAATGATGTTGAGCAGCTTATGTGCTGCCCTGGTTGCCAAGCGGTATCGCAAGCGATTATCGATGCGGGACTGACTAATTATTATCGTTTTCGTACCGAGCCAGGCAGCAAACAAACGGCTTTAGTGCCTGAAGAGTTGTCTAACTTCAGCGCTTATGATCTGCCCGAAGTGCAGCAGGACTTTATCCAACACAGAGACCAGCTTAATGAAGTGTCGTTAACGGTAGACGGTATTACATGTGCGGCATGTGCTTGGTTGATTGAGCATAAAATAAGTAAACTTCAAGGTGTCGCGAGTGTTCAGGTTAACTCTACCACTCAACGAGCACTGATCTCTTGGGATGCAACTCAGATAAAGCTCAGTGAGATTCTTAATCAAATCAGTCAAATTGGCTATCAAGCAGCGCCTTTCCAAGTCGATGAGCAAGAGATTAAGAGTAAACGAGACGGACGCAAGTTTTTACTACGACTGGGTCTAGCAGGCTTTGCCACCATGCAGGTGATGATGTTTGCCCTCGCCCTCTATTCTGGTTACTTTACCGATCTCGACACAGAGTACCGTGATTATTTCCGCTGGGTGAGTATGCTATTTGCCGCACCCGTGGTGTTTTATTCGGCTCAGCCATTCTACTTTAGTGCGGTGCGCTCACTGCTTATGGGCAGAGTCAATATGGATGTATCGGTGAGTATCGCAATTTGCGGTGCCTATATCGCCAGCTGCATTGAAACTGTAAACGGTACCGGCGAAGTGTATTTCGAGTCGGTTTCTATGTTTACCTTCTTCCTTTTACTGGGGCGTTTTTTTGAGCAAAATGCCCGTCAAAAGGCTTCTGTTAGTTCCAGCAATCTGCATAAATTGGTTCCGTTAACCGCTCAGTTAAAGACTGACGAAGGATTTGACGAGATCCCCGCCAAGCGTTTGGCCATTGGCGATATTATTTTGGTTAAACCAGGTGATGTTATTGCCGCCGATGGCGTTATCGTTGAAGGTGAATCTGCCGTTAACGAAGCCATGTTAACTGGCGAGCAGATGCCATTACAAAAGGCGTTACAGTCAGAGGTATTTGCCGGTACGATCAATATCGAGCAACCAATTTTGGTCGAGGTTACAGCATTAGGCCAAGACCAACTGGTTGCAGAGATCATTCGCTTACAAGAGATTGCCTCAAATAATAAGCCCAAGGTGGCACTGTATGCGGACAGATTTTCAAATTACTTCACAGCCATCATTTTGTTAATCGCCGCATTAACCTATCTGTTTTGGTATTTCTACTCACCGGAAGACGCGTTCTGGGTCACCCTATCAGTCTTGGTCGCGACCTGCCCTTGTGCCTTAGCATTAGCGACGCCAACAGCTGTGACTTGTGGTACCGCTATCATGACGCGCCTCGGCATTATTACGAGACGTTCTGGCATTTTTGAAAAGCTGCCAAAAATCCAACATGTGGTATTTGATAAAACCGGTACCCTCACCTTAGGTTCTTTGTCTATCAGTGATGTAGAGCTGACGGCTGACTGGTCAAAAGACAAGGTACTCGCTCATATTGCTGCACTAGAGTCTGGCTCTTTACATCCTATTGCAAAAGCCTTCGCCCCCTACTTCAGTGGTGAACTCTCGGTCAGCAATAGGCAGAGCGTTGTCGGCAACGGCCTATCAGGCACGATAAATGGCCTAGCGTATCGAGTAGGTAGTCAGCAATTTGTGAATGGCACATCGATTGATGAAGCCTCAACAATTGTTTGGTTCAGTCAAGGTGATCGTTTGTTAGCGAAAATAACCCTCGATGATGAAGTTCGCCCAGAAACCAGTAAAGCCGTTAGTCAGTTGAGGGAGATGGGTTGCAAAATCAGTATTGCCAGTGGCGATAATTCCACGCAAGTTGCCGCCTTGGGCCAGCGCCTTGGTATTGATGATGTACATAAAGGCCTTTCACCTAAAGATAAACTCGCATTAATCGACCAATTTCAGCAACAGGGCCAAGTCGCCATGTTTGGTGATGGTATCAACGATGCGCCTGTTTTAGCCGGAGCCAATTTGTCCATAGCGATGGGAAGTGGCGCAGCCATTTCAAAAAATAGCGCCGATATTATCTTGCTCGGTGATAACCTCTCTCGTTTCGCCGATGCGGTAAAAGTTGCCAAGTCCACTGGGCGGATCATCAAGCAGAATTTATTCTGGGCGCTGGGATATAACCTGTTTATAATTCCATTGGCCGTTACGGGGCACGTCGCTCCCTATATCGCTGCATTAGGCATGTCAGCGAGTTCACTCATTGTTGTTAGCAATAGCCTAAGACTTCTTAAGGTTCGTTTATGAGTATCATTTATGTCTTAATTCCAATCGCCATGTTGTTTGTGGCTGTTGCGGTAGCCGTGTTTTTTTGGGCGGTAAAGTCTGATCAATTTGATGATTTAGAAAAACAGAGTGTATCGATTCTTTTTGAAGACGATGACCAGAAAAATAAAACAACACAAAGCACTGATAAACAGGACGGCGAAACGCCGGTGAGCTTAAATCGTGAATGATTACAGCTTGATTGGAGCGTTATTGGTCGGCTTAATGGGAGCCGGGCACTGTATTGGTATGTGCGGCGGCCTCGTTGGTGCCCTATCGGCTAATTTACCCAAACAGACGTCGGGCAATGTGCTGATGTCCCAGCTCGGTTACCTACTGAGCTACAACAGTGGCCGTATTATCAGTTACACCATAGCAGGAGCCCTCATCGGCGGCAGTACCAGTGCCCTTGGATTATTGTTCGATGCTGATACATACCTTCTTGTATTGCGTATTTTTGCCGGCATTATGATGATCATTACTGGCCTTTATATCGCACAACTCTGGGCTGGAGTGGTACAAATTGAACGTGTGGGAAAATGGTTATGGCAATACATAGCACCTGTCGCCAATAAATTTATTCCTATTAAGAACCGCCCCCATGCCTTTATTGCCGGAGCGCTTTGGGGCTGGCTCCCCTGTGGTTTGGTTTATAGCATGCTTACTTGGAGCGTTGCTGCTGGTAACGCCGTCGATGGTGGCTTAATCATGTTTTGTTTCGGCTTGGGTACGCTGCCAGCTCTGTTGAGTGCGGGGATAGCAGCAAGCACTTTTAGTCGCTGGGTGCAAAAAAAGGCGGTACGAATAATAAGCGGTATTGCCCTAGTAGTATTCGGAATACAGACCTTGTATGTGGCGATTAACCAGCTTAGCTAGCTCCAAATATCAAATTAGTTTAACATAGTAAGTGAACAGTCAAAATTGAGAGAGACAATGTCAGCTGATAACAATAAGAACCGCCGTCAAATGGCGTCAGGATGTGCGATTCATTGTCATGATTGCAGCATGGGTACGCTTTGTATTCCGTTCACGCTTAACTCTAACGAGTTAGACCAGCTTGATGAAATCATCGAACGTAAAAAGCCGATCCAAAAAGGTGAACCGATTTTCAAATCTGGTGATCCGCTAAAATCATTATTCGCAATTCGCTCAGGGACAATTAAGAGCTACACCATCACCGAACAAGGTGATGAGCAGATCACTGGCTTTCATTTAGCAGGTGATGTGATAGGTTTTGATGGTATTCACTCACAATTTCACCAAAGTTTTGCTCAGGCATTAGAAACCTCTATGGTATGTGAAATCCCCTTCACTACTCTGGACGAACTTACAGGAAAAATGCCTAAACTAAGACAGCAGATCATGCGCTTAATGAGTAATGAAATTCAAAGCGATCAAGAGATGATTTTGCTCCTCAGCAAAAAGAATGCAGAAGAGAGACTGGCTGCATTTATCAGTAACCTAGCTAAGCGCTTCGGTAGCCGTGGATTTTCACCAAGAGAATTTAGATTAACCATGACCCGTGGTGATATCGGTAATTACCTTGGTTTAACGGTAGAGACGATCAGCCGTTTGCTAGGCCGTTTCCAAAAGTCGGAACTGATTGAAGTTAAAGGAAAGTACATTACCATATTGGATATAGATGCATTAAGCGAGCTATCTGGCAACAGTAACATTGCGCGATAGGAAGTATTCGGCAATCCGCTTGATCTAAAACAATATAAATTCATCGCAATCATGCAAGATGAAACTAGACGATATTAGATGAGGAAACAGTAATGATGGACTATCAGAAACTCCTTGTGGTTATCGACCCAACGACAGACAAGCAGGCGGCTCTTGCGAGAGCCGTTGAACTCGCTTCTGACAACCAAGCCGAAATTACGGTATTTTTATCCATTTTTGATTTCTCTTATGAAATGACCTCTATTCTGTCTGGTCACGAAAGAGAAGCAATGCGAGAAGGCGTTGTTAATCAACGTAAAGCCTGGATAGAAGATATCATTGAACCCTACTGCAAAGATGGCATAAAGATCACTACCGAAGTCATCTGGCATAACCGCCCTTTCGAAAGCATCATTAAACAGGCCATTGAAGGTAATTACGATCTCATCGTTAAGGGGACCCACGAGCATGACAAGCTTAAATCGGTGATCTTTACCCCAACCGATTGGCACTTGCTGCGTAAGGCGCCAGTCCCAGTACTTCTGGTTAAAGCGGATGAGTGGCCAGTCGCAGGTAAAATTGTTTGTGCAGTCAATGTCAGTGCAGACGATGATGCGAACGCAACGCTTAATGGCAAAATTATTTCCCATGCTAACAAGCTAGCGAGTCAATTTAACGCTCAGGTTCATCTCGTCAACGGTTACCCGGGCACGCCTGTTAATTTAGCAATCGAGCTTCCAGATTTTGATGCTCACACCTATAGCGAAACGATTAGGCTGCAACACGAAGAGCGGATCTGCTATCTTGCTAATGCATACGGGATCTCTCCAGATTTCTGCCATGTAAAAGAAGGCCTGCCAGAAGATGTTATCCCTGATCTTGCATCTGAGCTAGATGCAGAGTTAGTGGTACTTGGAACCGTTGGCCGAACAGGCCTTTCGGCGGCTTTGATCGGTAATACTGCTGAACATGTCATCGACAGCATCAACTGTGACCTATTAGCAATTAAGCCCGATGGCTATAAATCGCCTTTAGAAGAGCTATAAGCACTATCTAAGCTTTACCCCAAGGCATTTAGCTGGAATAATACGCGCCCTGAACATTTGTGTACTAGGCGCGTTTTTTTATGTCCGAAGAATTAACCCCAAAACAAGTTACCCGCATGGCAAAGCTACAGAAGCGACTACGCGCTGAAGTTGGCCGCGCTATTGGTGACTACAACATGATTGAAGATGGTGACCGCGTTATGTGTTGCCTATCCGGTGGTAAAGATAGCTATGCCATGCTTGATATCTTGTTGAACCTTCAGCAACGCGCACCTATTAAATTTGAAATCGTTGCCGTAAATCTGGATCAAAAGCAGCCAGGTTTCCCAGAAGATATTTTACCCGCCTATCTAGATACATTGGGCGTGGCGTACCATATCCTCGAAAAAGATACTTACTCTATCGTTAAAGAGAAGATCCCTGAAGGCAAGACCACCTGTTCGCTTTGTTCTCGCCTGCGCCGAGGAACCCTATACGGCTTCGCACAGAAGATCGGCGCGACCAAAATCGCACTAGGTCACCATAGAGACGACATCATCGAAACCATGTTCCTGAATATGTTCTTTGCAGGTAAGATGAAAGCCATGCCGCCGAAGTTGTTGTCTGACGATGGGGCAAACATGGTCATCCGTCCGCTGGCCTATTGTCGCGAAAAAGATATTGCCGAATACGCAAAGCTTAAAGATTTCCCAATCATTCCTTGTAATCTTTGTGGTTCACAAGAAAACTTAAAGCGTGCTGCAGTCAAAGACATGTTAGTACAGTGGGACAAGCAGCATCCTGGTCGTATCGAAACTATCTTTACCGCTATGCAAAATACCGCACCATCGCAAGGTGTGGATAGAGAGCAGTTTGACTTCTTATCGCTTAAACGCGATCCCGATGCACCGATGAGAGGCGATGTGGCTGAGTCTGACCTTCCTGCATTTGATTTTGTAGATGTAGCGAATAATGGCCATATCAATCTGGATAAGGCTGCTCGAATCGACGTCGTCAGCACTTATACGCCTGAGTAATTTGGCAAACTATCTTTAGTGTAAAATTTCTAGACCTAAAAAAGCCCTGATTAACAGGGCTTTTTTGTGGCAATAACTAAGCTTAACGCTATTTTACCGTCCAAGGACTGATGACGTTAGGCTGAATGCTTGAGGTCAGAGTCTCGAGCTTATCTATCTGTTCACTACCCAACCTGTACGTACCCGATACAGGGATCACCTCACCATCAATAGTAAGAGTCGCATCTTGATTAAACTCGAGGTTTAATCCGGCAATATCTTCTGCAAAATAACGCATTGGGAAACCTTGCATACGGCTGAGCAATGCATTCATCTCTTGCTCTACCTGCTTGAGTTCGGCTTTGTCATAGTGTTTCTTGGTATTTTTTGCCCTAACCTGCATTGCAATGGCACAGGTTTGCGCACTGCCTTCTACATTTAAGTTAATTAAGGCTCGATCAGACTTTAACTGGCTATCAAAGGGTAAAAATAAGCGTTGGTCTTTTGTTATGGTTAACGGAAACGTATCGTTTTCGGTCGTAATCGTGCCATCTTTGACCTTGCAGCCATTAGCCTTAGAGACAGAGAATGCCAGCTCTACTAATTGGTAGTTACCTTTATTTACCTGCTTGAGGCGTTGATAAAAGCTTTGATACTCCAGTGAGATAGGCTGAGCCTGACCCACAGCGGAAACTCCTAATAAGATACAGCTAAGCAGCAGTTGTTTTTTCATTATTATCCACTAAAAATCGTTGGTTTTGGCGTAACATTTCAAGTAGCTCATCGATATAAGCTTCCTGACGTTCTGAATAGTTGATCAAGCCATAAACAAGGTCTTGTGCTTGAGGGACTTTATTCTGCGCGCGCAGATCGGCTCGAATCGATCTCAATAATGTGTAAGCAGCGTTGGAATTAAGGTTACGCATATACGAGGCTACCGAATCCTCGACGGTTTTAAATAGTGCGACCTCGTGAGATAAGCCTTCGGTTCTTGACTGAGGCACTAGACCACAACCTTTTCTAAAACACCACTGGCCGAAAAAGTTAAGCCCCTCTTTTGCAAATCGAGAGCTGCCCCATCCAGTTTCGTTCGCGGCTTGAATTAACACCATCTGCTCTGGAATAATATCGACTCGAATCAATAGGGTATCAAGATTACTAAGGGTTAGACTTCGTAATGTGTACTGATACTTTTCAGATATTTGCTGTAATCTAAACTCGTCGGCTTCTGTAAGCTCTTTGCCATTAATGATCTGCTTCTTAGTCTCAATAAGAAAGTCTCTCTCACCCTGAATAATTGCATTCTGGTGCTTAATAGACGGTCTTAAAAAATTGAAAAATGCACGCTTCTTTTCGCTAACATCCTTAATTGCTGCGAAATCAGGCACGACATTGGCGATCTCTTCGTTGACGACGGCTTTTCCCAGTGTCTGGGTTTGCTGCTCACTGCTGGGAATAAATACCAATCTCACGACCAACAATAGCCCAAGCACCGTACCTAAGGCGATGGTAAACAGCCCTACTTTACCTGTTTTCACTCATTATCCTTTATTGATCTCTTGTTTAACTCGTTTTTGGGTATTATAAGCTAGCTTTAACTGAGAATACATCGCGAAAATTTTTGTTTATCTAGGTATAATGTCGGCTTCTTTATATATCAGTGTCGGGTATTCAGGAAGGAGACCCTAAATGAAACATAATAGCCTTAATCAATATAACCATGTGGTAGCCATTGGTGGCGGGCATGGACTAGGACGAGTGCTTTCCGCGCTTTCTTTTTTAGGCCCTAAGCTGACAGGGATTGTCGCAACAACCGATAACGGTGGCTCAACGGGCCGTTTAAGAGCTGAGAAAGAGTGTATCGCTTGGGGAGACTTGCGAAACTGCTTAACTCAGTTAGCAAAACGTCCTTCAGTTGGCTCATTAATGTTTGAATATCGTTTCGGTGGTGACAGTGAACTGACAGGGCATAATCTCGGTAACTTAATGCTGATGGCTCTGGATGAACTCTGCGTACGCCCCCTTGACGCAATTAACTTGGTTCGAAACTTTCTCAATATCGACACTCGCTTGATCCCTATGTCTGAGGAACCAACACACTTGGTCGCGCTACAAGCAAGTGGCGAGAGTGTTTTCGGCGAAACTAATGTCGATAAAATGCAAGATACACCAATCGCCCTATCACTCGACCCGCAAGTACAGGCGACTTGTGAAGCATGTGAAGCTATCCGCGATGCAGAGATAATCATTTTGGGCCCAGGTAGCTTCTTAACCAGTATTATGCCGCCGTTATTGCTACCTAAGATTGCCAAAGCTCTTGCTCAATCTAAAGCCGAGGTGATCCTTATCGATAATCTTACAAAAGAGCCCTCACCCATTGCGGATTGCAGTGTGAGTAATAAGATCGATTGGTGCCATCAGGTGTTAGGATTAAAAATTATCGACAAAATACTCTGCCATGGTGAAACCAGTTATGAATCGGCTAATATCAGTTATTATCCGCTTCGTAGCTCACACCACATTGGGTTACATGATAAACAAGCACTTGCCGATGCGCTCTCCATTATGGTGAGCCAAAGGACATATTTAAAGCAGGCTTAGCCAAATGGCATCCCAAAAAAAAGGACCTTTACAGGTCCTTTTTATTACAAGCAAATCGTTATTAAGTTTGCTTAAAGTACTTTTGCAATGGCGTTACAGATCACTGGCATATTTGACTTAGTCATGCCTGCGACGCTAATGCGGCCAGAACCTACGATATAGACGGCAAACTCATCTCTTAAACGGTTCACCTGCTCTTTAGTTAGACCTGAGAAGCTGAACATACCATTCTGACGAGAGATAAATTCGAAATCTTGCTCAACACCCGCTGCTTTAAGTGACTCGACAAACAGGGTACGCATTTCGGCGATACGCTCACGCATCTCTTGTAACTCTTCATGCCAAAGCTGCTTTAGCGCTTCATCTTCTAGGATGGTGCTTACGATTAATGCACCATGTGCAGGAGGGTTCGAGTAAGAAGCGCGAATGGTGCTCTTTATCTGGCTAAATGCATTGACCGCTTCTTCGCTGTTAGCCGCTACAACCGTGACGGCGCCAATACGCTCATTATATAGGCCAAAGTTTTTAGAGAATGAGTTAGCAACAATCAGTTCAGGTACCGTATTAGCAACAATACGTAAGCCTTGGGCATCTTCTTCAACACCAGCCCCGAAGCCTTGGTAGGCAAAATCAAACAGCGGCACTAAGGATTTAGCTAAACAAAGATCAGCGACTTGTTGCCATTGCGCATTGTCTAAATCAATACCAGTCGGGTTATGACAGCAGCCATGAAGCAAGACAAGATCGCCCTCTTCTGCCATTTTCAGATCAGCAATCATTGCATCGAAGTCTAAGCCATGAGTCTCTGGCTTGTAATAACGGTACTCTGCAATCTCTAATCCAGCTGTGCTGAAAATATTATTATGGTTCGCCCATGTAGGGTTACTGATCCAAATTTTCTTTGAATTAGTATGACGAACTAGGAATTCTGCTGCGACTCTAAGAGAACCAGTTCCGCCTGGCGCCTGAGCAGTCAAAGCTCGCTGCTCAGAAACAACTTTGTGCTCACTGCCAAAAAGCAGAGTCTGTACGGCGCGGTTGTATGCTTGGACGCCTTCCATACCTAGGTAGCTCTTACTGCTTTCACTGGCTAATAATTTCTCTTCTGCAAATTTTACAGACTTAAGAATAGGTGTCTGGCCTGACTCGTCTTTATATATGCCTACGCCCAAGTTCACTTTGTTTTCGCGAACATCAGCTTTAAATGCGTCTGTTAAGCCTAGAATTGGATCTGCAGGGGCCAGTTCAACCTGGGAAAATATCATTATGGCTTTCCTAAATATTAGAAGTGTAGGGTTTTCGGGTGTATTTATAACATTGAAGCTATTTCTGAGAAAGAGAGATTTACGACTATTAGTAAATTTTGAGGCTCAACGTTTCTTTTATCAATTTCAGACTGAAAAATATAAATATTCGACAATATCGGCGTCCAATATTCACAATTATATAATCTATAAAATGGGTGCTTTTTACTCTTTGTGAAAATAAAAAAGCCTTCATAAAAGTGAAGGCTTTTTTGGCTGGCTAAAAATCGCTTATCCGATTTTCTCTAGACCGCCCATGTAGCTACGTAGTGCTTCTGGAACCGTGATAGAACCGTCGGCATTCTGGTAGTTTTCAATAACAGCGACTAAGGTACGGCCAACAGCAAGACCTGAGCCATTAAGGGTATGCAGCAAGCTTGGCTTCTTATCTGCCTTACCCTTGTAACGAGCTTGCATACGACGCGCTTGGAAGTCTTGCATGTTGCTGCAAGATGAGATCTCGCGGTAAGTGTTTTGCGCTGGTAGCCACACTTCAATGTCGAATGTTTTTGCCGAACCAAAGCCCATATCACCAGTACATAAAACAACTGTACGGTATGGCAAACCTAGCTTCTGTAGTACGGTTTCCGCATGGCCGGTTAGCTCTTCTAAAGCCTGCATTGAATCTTCTGGTTTAACAAGCTGAACCATTTCAACTTTGTCAAATTGATGCTGGCGGATCAAGCCACGGGTATCACGGCCATACGAACCAGCTTCACTTCTGAAACAAGGCGTATGCGCTGTTAGTTTAATTGGTAGCTCTTCTTCGTCGACGATGCTATCGCGAACAAGGTTAGTTAGCGGCACTTCAGCGGTTGGGATAAGGCTTAGCCCCTGACCCTCTTCTGTTGCCGGCTTAGTATGGAATAGATCTTCACCAAACTTAGGTAGCTGACCCGTACCGAGTAAACTGTCTTCGTTAACCAATAATGGTACGTAGGCTTCGGTGTAACCGTGCTCAGTAGTGTGTAGATCTAACATGAACTGCGCTAGAGCGCGGTGCATGCGAGCGATCTGACCTTTCATCACGATAAAACGTGAGCCAGTGATCTTAACGGCGTTTTTAAAGTCTAAACCGTCTACGTTTTCGCCAAGTTCAACGTGATCTTTAACTTCGAAGTCGAACTCTTTTGGTGTACCCCAACGACGAACCTCAACATTTTCAGATTCATCAGCACCCGCTGGTACAGATTCATCTGGTAAGTTAGGTACGCTCATTGCGATTGCGTTTAATTCTTCTAACAAGGCAGCAAGTTCAGCCTTCTTTTCATCAAGCTCTGCGCCTAATGATCCCACTTGAGCCATAATAGGTGCAACATCTTCGCCTTTCGCTTTCGCTTGACCAATCGACTTAGAGATAGCGTTACGTGATGCTTGTAGTTCTTCGGTCGCAACTTGTAACGATTTGCGGGTTTCTTCGAGCTTGCTTAAACGCTCAACATCTAAAATAAATCCACGAGTCGCAAGACGCTCGGCGGTCACTTCTAATTCACTGCGTAAAAATTTTGGATCTAACATATTTTTTTATCTTAATAGTTAAAAACGAGAAAACACCAATTGCTGTCCTAGATAAACGACGAAAATACATACGCCGACGTTAACAACAACATTCAATACGGCTTTAACCAAATGGCCCTGTTGTATCAACAGCAGAGTCTCATTGGAAAAAGTAGAAAACGTGGTCAGGGCCCCTAACATGCCAACCCCAATAAACGCCTTAATCTCCGGGCTAAGTTCGCTAACTTGACCGAGTGCATAAATTACACCCATTAAAAACGAACCTAAGATATTGACGACCAGTGTACCAAAAGGAAATCCACTACCAAATACCTGAAGCATCAATAATGAGATAAGATAGCGAAAAACCGCCCCAATTGAGCCACCTAAGGCTACAAAAAGAACATTATTCATATCTTTTTACCCTACTTTGTTCATCTAGTTGCCTAAGTTGAGTCAGCTTATCTTTAATTCGCTTTTCAAAACCGCGCTCTGTTGGATAATAAAACTGCTGTTCAGTTAAAGATGGTGGCATATACTTTTCACCAGATGCATAAGCATTAGGCTCATCATGTGCGTAACGATAGCCTTCGCCGTTACCAATTTCTTGCATCAATTTAGTTGGTGCATTACATAGATGTTTAGGTACAGGCTCATGCCCAGTCTCTCTGGCAAGCTGCCGAGCTCGCGCAAATGCCGTATAAACCGCATTGCTCTTAGGAGCGCTAGCTAGGTACAACACAGCTTGTGCTATCGCTCGCTCGCCCTCTGATGGACCGACTCGGTGAAAACATTCCCAAGCATTAACGGCGACAGTCATTGCCATAGGATCTGCATTACCTATGTCTTCTGATGCGATAGCTAACAATCGGCGTGCTACGTAGAGGGGATCGCATCCTCCCTCAAGCATTCGACAATACCAATAAAGTGCTGCATCGGGAGCCGAACCGCGAATAGACTTATGTACAGCCGAAATTAAGTCGTAATATTGATCGCCATTTTTATCAAAGCCTGCTAGTTGCTGACCTGCAACCTGAACAA
Organism: Shewanella sp. MBTL60-007; assembly: GCF_019654915.1. Lineage (GTDB taxonomy): Bacteria > Pseudomonadota > Gammaproteobacteria > Enterobacterales > Shewanellaceae > Shewanella. The sequence continues at coordinate 20,058 of NZ_BPET01000041.1, forward strand.
TCATCTCCTCGGTAAAGGCTTCGCCATCTTTGAGCATGTCGCTCATAAGCTCAATCAGGTTTAACGCCTTGCGCGCATCACCATCACAAGTTTGCGCCAGCTTTAACGCTACCTCTGCGGGTAGAGTAAGCTTTCGCTTGCCTAACCCCCGTTCTTCATCTTGAAGCGCCTGCTGGACGATCTGCTCTATCTCTTGTGGCTCTAACTGTTTAATCACATAAACCCGAGCTCGAGATAGCAATGCATTATTAATCTCAAAAGAGGGGTTTTCTGTGGTGGCACCGACAAAAATGACCGTACCATCTTCGATAAATGGCAGAAAAGCGTCCTGCTGGCTTTTGTTAAAACGGTGAACCTCATCGACAAATAACAAGGTGCGCTGGCCACGAGATTGAGCCACGTTTTTAGCGTGTTCAATGGCGCTGCGGATCTCTTTTACGCCTGAAGTCACCGCTGAAATACGCTCTACATGGGCATTAGCATAACGGGCGACTAACTCTGCTAATGTGGTTTTGCCAGTGCCTGGCGGCCCCCAAAACATCATCGAGTGTGCACGCCCAGCCTCAAGTGCCTGGCGCAAAGGTTGCCCTTCCCCAAGCAAGTGAGATTGACCGATATACTGCTCTAATGTTTCCGGCCTCATTCTCGCGGCTAGAGGGCGAAAATCCGGAGCAAAATCAAAACTTAAACTAGACACAAACTTCTCTTAATTAGGTGCGTTTAAACGCTGATCATCAATATCGACATCATCGGGAACAATAAACTTAAAAAGCTGCTTGTCATTTTCAGCTATCGAACTCTGATTCGTCAGGGTGAAATCACTGACATTACCCTGCTGATCTTTCAAAACCATTTTAGTCAGTTGTTGCTGATTAAAGCACACTTCCACTTTTGATACGCCACTGTCCAGCTCTTTAGGGCTGATCTTAAAACAGTCTCCATCATTAACGACATTATATTTCGCCCAAGTCGCATCGTCTGAATGCACTAATAGCGCGATGGGAGATGCATTAATCGCTTGGTTGATATCCATTACTGACACTTCTTCAGCAAACGGGTTATAAATCCATACATCGGTGCCATCGGCAACGATTAAAGATTCATCAGGCGCGGTTAAGTGCCAGTAAAACTGGTTGGGGTGTGACAGTGCAAATACACCCTCTCCAGTTTGAATAACTTTATCGTTAATGTCAGTCACAGTTTGATTAAAGTTGGCTTTTAAAGTGTGGATATCCGTTAGCTTTAACTTTAAGTCTTCGGATGCGTCTGCAAATGCGGGAAAGTGGCTTAACAACGGCAAACTGAATGCTACCAAGGTGAAGATTTTTTTCATTTTTCTCTCCAAGGTAAAGCCTCGGCTGAGGCTTTACGCAGAATATCTTTAGTGTTCTTTAATAATGCTAGACGTAATCTTTTGGTGGTGGCGGTGCCAACACCTCACGATTACCATTATGCCCTTGGGCACTGACCACGCCTTGAAGTTCCATCTGCTCGATAATACGAGCGGCGCGGTTATAGCCGATTTTAAACTTACGTTGTACACTCGAGATAGAGCCACGACGGCTTTGTGTCACAAAGGCGACCGCTTCATCATACAAAGCATCCATCTCTTCTTCACTATCACTGGCTTCTCCCGGTAACAAGACTTGTTCACCTTCGGCAGAGCCTTGTAAAATCTCATCGATATATTGCGGTTTACCACGAGCATGCCAATCGGCAACGACCTTGTGAACTTCATGATCATCGATAAAAGCGCCATGTACACGTACAGGCACGCTCGTTCCTGGTGGAAGATAAAGCATATCACCCATACCGAGTAAGGTTTCTGCCCCTTGTTGATCTAGAATGGTTCTAGAGTCAATTCGAGACGATACCTGAAATGCCATTCGTGTTGGAATGTTAGCCTTGATTAAACCAGTGATAACGTCTACAGAGGGTCTTTGCGTTGCTAAGATCAAGTGAATACCAGCCGCACGCGCCTTTTGCGCGATACGTGCGATCAACTCTTCGACTTTCTTACCAACAATCATCATCATATCGGCAAATTCGTCAACAACGACAACAATAGAAGGTAACTTATCTAACTCTGGAGCTTCAGAATCCATACTTTCTGACGCCTTCCAAAGCGGATCGAAGACTGGCTCGCCAGCCTCTTTCGCTTCTTTTATCTTAGCGTTATAGCCTTTTAGGTTTCTAACCCCTAAAGCCGACATCAGCTTATAACGACGTTCCATCTCACCTACGCACCAACGCAGCGAGTTAGCCGCTTCCTTCATGTCGGTAACCACCTCACAAAGAAGATGCGGGATCCCCTCATATACTGATAGCTCAAGCATTTTGGGGTCGATCATGATAAAGCGTACATCGTCTGGTCCGGACTTATAAAGCAAGCTGGTGATCATCACGTTAACACCTACAGACTTACCCGAGCCCGTAGTACCGGCAACCAAAAGGTGCGGCATCTTGCCTAAATCGACAACGACAGGCTTACCACCAATATCTGCACCAAGCACCATGCTAAGGTGTGATGGGTTATCTCTGAAATCTTCGCAATCGAGTACATCGCGCATAAACACCGTTTCGCGGAATTTATTTGGTAACTCTAGACCGACATACGCTTTACCAGGGATCACTTCGACGACTCGCACGTTTTCAGCTAAAAGAGAACGGGCTAAATCCTTAGATAAGTTGGTGATTTTTGAGGCTTTAACCCCCGGAGCGAGTTCTAACTCAAACCTGGTGACAACAGGCCCTGGGTAAACGCCGACAACATTAGCGGTAATATTAAAGTCGGCTAACTTCACTTCGACCAGTTTACCTATCTGTTCAAGCTCTTCTTGGCTAATTGGGTTGGCTTTTCTATTTGGCACATCTAGCAAAGAGATACAAGGTAAAGGCGCCATTGGAGGACGCGCCTGCTCAACTTCTTGCCCTGGCAAAACCACAATACCGTCGACAACTTTGGCTTTTTCCTCTTCTTTACGTTTAACCGTATTAACTGAAGTCGTTGAAGCATCACTATTAAAATCGATGGACTCAATTTCATCGGCGTTGTCACTTACCCAAGGTGCTTCGATGTTTGGCTCTACGGCAATCTCTTTGACTTGACTCATATCCAATGATGGTTCAATGATCTGAGGTTCTACCCTAGCTGTCATGAACTCATCTTTTGATTGTTTCTTATTAAGTAGCGGCTCAGGCGAAGGCTCTTCTTCATAAGGGCTATCGTCATCCTCATCTTCTGCGTATTCAGCCTTATTACGGCGCTCCTTAAAGCGCTCAACAACGGATAGGAAACCTCTGGTGTCTTCGGTGTCGCCCAGTTCAGGCTTAAACTTATTGGGCAGATCCCTAACCGCCTTAAATAGCCATATCGTCGCATACCCAGTTAAATCAACAACGGTCAACCAACTGATCCCCGTGAGGAGTGTAAAACCAGCACAGACGAAACAGAGCAGCAATAATGTTGTACCGAGCTTATTAAAGTAAGGCAACATCGCTTGGCCGATCACATCTCCCGCAACGCCACCGGCTGAGAAACCGTAAATACCATTGGCATTCATGCTAGATAATGCTGCAAGACTCAGGACGATAAGCAGAAAGCCTATCAAGCGCAGACCTACTGAAAAATAATCAATTTCGAGTAACTTATGGGTACGTTTAAAGAGTAACCATCCCGTCAGGGCGATTATGATAGGTATGATGTAGGCACAATACCCGAAGAAATAAAATAATACATCGGCTAACCAAGCACCAACAGCACCAGTTAAGTTATTAATTTCTCCGTCAAAATTAGCCTGACTCCAGCCTGGGTCTGAGGAGTGGAAGCTGCTTAATGCGATTAAAACGTATGTTGCCAACATGCAACAGATGATGAGACTACCTTCTAATAGCCGTTGTACGCCTGAAAGCGTTTTAACACTATTTCCCTTAGACAATGGAAAACCTACACTAAAAAAACGTTAATTAGCTACAAGATACCAGAAATTAAGAGTTTATGCAGCGTTTGAAACGAATGCAGCCACGCGCATAATTATGCAACTTTTGATTTTGCATCATTTTGTATCATTTTGTATTTTGTATAAAAAAAGGAGCCATTTAGGCTCCTTTTTCGATTTACCACCGGATTAAAGCTCTGAAACCGTATTGATAGCAACGCGATTTGTTTGTTTAACCTCTTCCATTACTACGTAAGTACGAGTATCTGAAACTGCTGGAAGTTTTAGTAGTGTTTCACCCAATAAGCGGCGATATGCAGACATATCAGACACTCGTGTCTTCAGTAAGTAGTCGAAATCACCAGAAACTAAGTGACACTCTTGAATATCATCGAGTAATTGAACGGCTTTATTAAACTTATCAAATACTTCAGCTGTATCGCGGTTTAGTGTGATCTCAACGAAAACAAGTAGCGATGCGCCCAAGTAATGAGGGTTTACAAGCGCTGTGTAGCCCTTGATGTAGCCTTGTTTTTCCAACCTTTTTACCCTTTCGAGGCAAGGCGTTGGACTCAGTCCTACACGTTTTGATAGCTCTACGTTTGAAATTCGGCCATCAATCTGTAACTCGTTAAGTATATTTCTATCTATACGATCTAAGTCTTTTATAGGACTCTTTTTATTATTAACCATATTTATAACCCTGATTGGCAACTACAACGATATTATTTGCTAGTTTTATGGAAACTTCAGCAGCATAAACTGCAGGATGAATACTATACTAGATTTCCCTGAAACATTCACGTTCAGGCTAGATAAAATAACAATTACACCCATACAAAATGGGTTTTTATGCGAATTTGAGGCTCGAAGATGATTATAGGCGTTCCAAAAGAAATCAAAAACCACGAATATCGTGTTGGCATGGTTCCATCAAGTGTACGTGAATTAACCCTCCGTGGTCATGAGGTTTTTATTGAGACAAATGCTGGCTCTGGCATTGGTTTTTCGAATCAAGATTATATCGATGTGGGTGCCAAAATCCTCGACACAGCAGCAGAGGTTTTTGCACAATCTGAAATGATTGTGAAAGTGAAGGAACCCCAAGCCGTTGAACGTGCAATGCTACGTGAAGATCAGTTGTTATTCACCTATCTTCATCTTGCTCCTGACCTCCCTCAAACAGAAGACCTTATTAAAAGTGGCTCTGTCTGTATCGCCTACGAAACTGTAACCGATGATCGTGGCGCTCTTCCACTACTTGCACCTATGTCTGAAGTCGCTGGCCGCATGTCAATTCAAGCTGGTGCCATGGCTCTTGAGAAATCCATGGGTGGTCGCGGTATGTTACTCGGTGGTGTACCAGGCGTAGAGCCAGCTAAAGTGGTTATTATTGGTGGTGGTATGGTTGGCACGAATGCAGCCCAAATGGCTGTAGGCCTTGGCGCTGACGTTGTTATCCTAGATCGTAGCATCGATGCTCTTCGTCGCTTGAATGCCCAGTTCGATAATAGAGTAAAAGCCATTTACTCTACTGCTGACGCGATTGAAAAACATGTGCTTGAAGCAGACCTTGTCATTGGCGGCGTACTGGTTCCTGGTGCTGCAGCACCTAAGCTAGTCACTAAAGAGCACATCAAGCGCATGAAGCCTGGTTCCGCGATTGTCGATGTCGCTATCGATCAGGGCGGCTGTATTGAAACCTCTCATGCAACCACTCACCAAGATCCAACCTACATCGTTGACGACGTTGTACATTACTGCGTGGCTAATATGCCGGGAGCGGTAGCGCGTACATCGACGTTTGCACTAAACAATGCAACACTGCCATACATAATCAAGCTTGCTGAGCTTGGCTACCGTAAAGCATTACTGCAAGATAAGCATCTACTGAACGGCTTGAATGTCATGCATGGAAAGATCACTTGTGAAGAAGTGGCTGAAGCGCTTAATTTTGAGTTCGTTGACCCAATGATATTACTGAAATAAATTCAGGATGATCAGAAAGGGAGCCAAGGGCTCCCTTTTTTATGCGTAAACGCTGTACCTATTAAGCGGCGCCAGAATTAAAAAACAGAAGAAATACTGTAACCTTTCCCCCTCACCGTATTAATTAGGCTCTTAGGTAACTCCTTAGCTGCTAATTTACGCCGAGTGTTACTAATATGCATATCGAGGTTACGGTCAAACTGTCCCAACTCTTTATGTAAAATACGCTGTTGCAACTCCTGTTTAGTTATTACCTGCCCTTTCCGCTCAAAAAGGTACTTGAATAAGCTAAACTCTGTCTGGGTTAAGGAGACAGACGTTTCAGAAATCGAAACAGTGAAGCGACTATCGTCAAAGGCTATTTTATTGGACGCATCGTGGCCGAATCTGACGTTATTCATTGTACTGTCTACTCTGCGACACAATGCCTGCATTCGGATAGATAATTCCCGTGGATTAACCGGCCGTGCCATAAAGTCATCCGCGCCAAGCTCATAAGCCTTTATTCTGTCTTCCTCTTTATCAGACGTAGAGAGCACCATTATCGGTTTACTTCCCCCAATCGATGAGATGCTTTCTAGTGCGCTGGTATCATTTATATCGAGTGCTATTAAGATCAAGTCCGCTGAAACGAAAGTGGCTTTTGATAAAAGCTGTTCTGAACAATTTCCCACTGCGACATCATAACCTTCGGCAACAAGCACCTGTTGCAGGGCTCCCCTAGAGGTAGAATCCATATCCACCAATAAAACCTGTTTCATCACACACCAGCCTAAATACGAATAATTCCCATTAAGATTACAGTATGTAAGACGGTTTGACTAGCCCCTTGTATAAACAAGTTTATTTACGACGACTAATAAAAAGGCCAGTTACATACCGTAACTGGCCTTGACTAGCAGATTATGCTTCTACTTGTTTAACATTAATTCCCGAATATATTTAACGGGTGCGCTGCCATAACTTAAAAACTCTTCATGGAAGGCCTTTAGATCGAACTCATCGCCCTTTTTCGCCTTATACTCTTCCCTAAAATCATAGATCTCACGATAACCTGAGTAATAGCTAGTCAACTGAACCTGACTCAATGTTGCGCGTCTCCATTTACCCTCAGCCTCTGCTCGTTGCTGAAAGGCTTCATTCATCATCAAGTCTAACGCTTGAGACTCTGTCATGCCGTTAACTTGAATACTGTAATCCAGAATCGTGTTGCAAATTACGCGAAGATTCCACTTATAGTACATTAGCCACATTTCCGGCTCGAAGTTACCATAGCCCTCTTCCAGCATCATGCGCTCGGTGTATACCGCCCAGCCTTCAACCATCGCACCATTACCAAATAAGCTCTTGATGAGGCTTGGGGACTCATTTGAATAAACAAGTTGAGTGTAATGCCCCGGGATCGCTTCATGGATATTAAGTACCTGTAGGATCCAGTGGTTATATTCTCTCAGATAGCTTTCAGCCGACTCATCACTCATGCCGTCAAGGGGCGTGACATTGTAATAAGTATTCCCCGATTTTTCATAGGGTCCCGGTGCGCTAATAGAAGCGCCAGCATAACCACGCATATAGGCAGGGGTCTCTCGGACAACCAGAGGTTTGTTTGGATCCAAAGTGACGAGATTTTTTTCATTTACAAAAGCGACAAGCTCAGGGATCTGGGCACGCACCTCATCTACGAAATCGTCACGCTTAACATGCTTAGCCGACAGCTTATCAATTAACAGTTTTATTGCGACTTTATCGTTTTCAGGTTTCGCTGTATCGAAATATTTATCCCAAATCTTGTCGGTGATCTTTGCCATCTCGGCTTGGACACGATTTTTATCCGCTACCGCTTTCTCATAAAGCGCCTTACCTGACATGCCAGCTTGAATGTCGTAGGCAAACTTCTGTTCATAAAGTTCAGCGCCTATGCGGAAACTTCTCGCCCCTTGTTTCTCAAGCTTAGCCTCTAAGGATTTTAACCAGTCGATATGCTCGTTAATAGCAATTGTCACTTTATTAAAGCGATTGGCAAATAAAGCCTTTTCTTCATTGGTTAGATCAGACTTAATAGCTTGATCGAGCAGCTCTTTTGAGAAAACCGAGAATGCACCCTGATTCTGCATAATGGCAAGCTGAGTATGCTCAAGTGTAGGATTTTGAATATTCTCTCGTGCTGCTGCGTAGTAAGCTGGAACATTTTCCATTCTAGTCATTACAGAGCGTAGTCGCTCGCTCAGTGGAGCGAAGTCTTCATTAATGATCTGCGCAAAGCCGCCAGAGACATTATAACGGGATGGGTCCCACTGCCATGACTTAAAGGTTTCGATGTCCCACTTCATTTCAGCAAGCAAATTTTCGATAAGACGGTAATCGGTAACCATTGCTGGAGTCATTGACTGAGTGTCAAACTTTGCCAAGAGCGCCTGTTGAGCTTCAACAAAGGCTAAACTGGCTTGGCGAGTCTCTGCATTAGGTACTTTCAATATGCCATCATATTTATGAAAGCCACTGTACAATGCCCAAGTCGGTGATTCTAACCACAAGGCATCAATGAAGTTGGTACTAAATTGGGAAAATGCCACATTCTGATCGGTGATCTCTGCGGCAACGGGTTCGACTGTTTGCTGGCTTTGGCAAGCCGTTAAGCTCGCCAAAGAAAGCGCTATTGCCAAAGGCAGCATGGCTCTTTTCATGGTTTCGTCCCTTAATTTGTAAGTTCGTGGTCTTTGCCACTTTTTTTAACGACTCAGTAAATCATGTTCTGCTCTTTATTTCAGTAACTAAACCGAATATAACAAGCTTTGTTACACAATGGAGACTAAGCTCCTGTTAGTAAGAGGACAAAGGCAATTTCGCTTCGGTCCATAACAAGACATCGGCAAAACGATACTGTTCAAATTGGCCAAAACCTTTCATTTGACGCATCTTCAATTTAGTAAAAATTGGCGTTGTTAAGCCACATAGATAGCGCGTAAGCAATACAGGCGTTAAATGCTTACCGAGTTTAGTTATTGCCTCTTTACACAGTTCATCGAAGTCAAATTGGCTCAAGGGGGTCAGCTCTACCGGAGATGGCAGCTTAGCGCTATGGCCGTGACATACACTACAGTGACCGCAGGGTTGCGTTAATCGAGGATCAGCAAAGTATTGTGCCAGTTGGAGACTTAAACAAGACTCACTATCAAAATAATCCACAAGTTGATTAATACGCTTTATTTCGCTCTGCTCTTTCACGCTAAAGCGATTAAATAACTTTAGCGCGATTGAATCATCAAGGTTAGCACTGAAGACCTGATAAACTTGAGTTAACTGCTTACTTTGTAGTTCAATTAGTTGCTTTTGATGGAGGTAATCAAGCGCCTTGATTGCTCGGTCCCTACTGTTTGGTATTTTTTGCTCAAGGGCATCAAAATCTGCACTATACCAGAGCTTGGCCTTTTGGGAGCTATCAATAACGGCGTTGATAAACACTTGCCTATCTGGGTCAAATTTAGCCAAAACCGCTTCTATTGGACACAGTAGCTTAAATCGATATTCAGCAAAGTAACTGTATTTAGGTTTAAGAACTCGTAACATCTCCAGATACACCAGAAGCGTTTTTAAGCTTAAGATCCTAATGTTAGAAGCGCTAGACAAGGGGTTTAGCATTAGCTCCCATACGCCGCTATTGTGAGAGTCACGCTTAATCTCCTCTATCACAAATTCGATAGCACTTAGCTCTGGCGTATCACCATAGACGAAATTTTCGAGTACGTTAAGATTGTCCCTATTAGCCAGCACTAAACAATCTGAGCTAAAACCATCACGTCCGGCGCGACCAATCTCCTGAGCGTAATTCTCTATCGACTTAGGCAGATCATAATGGGCTACAAAGCGAATATCGCTCTTATCAATCCCCATTCCGAATGCGATGGTGGCAACGATAATTGGTACCTCACCATTCATAAACTGAGACTGAATAGATTTGCGTTTATCGCTATCCATCCCGGCATGATAAGCAAGCGCCGAATATCCTGATTTTACTAACTCGGTTGCCACAAACTCAGCCGTTTGTTGAAGGGTCACATAGACAATTCCACTCTGGCCTTTTCTTGCCTCGAGCCACTGATTGAGATAACCCAATTTGTCACGAGATGGGATCCCTATGGCCTGCAGGTTAAGGTTTGGACGATAAAAGCCTGTCAAGGTGACACATTGCTGCGCGATTGAGAATTTCTTGCCCATATCCTCGATCACTTTAGGTGTTGCGGTCGCCGTCAGTAGCAAGACCTGAGGGATCTTAAGTTGTCTTTGATAGGCTGGTAGTTTTAAATAGTCAGGCCTAAAGTTATGCCCCCACTCGGAAATGCAGTGTGCTTCATCGATCACCAACATAGAGATAGGTACGGATGCGATAAAACGTCTAAAGCGCTCATTGTTTAGACGCTCTACCGATATCATTAAGATCTTAATTCGCCCCTCTTTCACCCCCTCGATAACGGCACTTGCCTGCTCATTCGTTTGAGTTGAGTCGATAGACGCAGCAATAATGCCCTTACTTTTAAGAAACTGTAACTGATCATCCATCAATGCAAGCAGCGGTGACACGACTAAAGTTAAATGAGGCAATGCTAAGGCGGGTAGTTGATAGCATAAAGATTTACCAGAGCCTGTAGGGAAAATTGCTGCTGCGCTATTACCCGCTAAAATATTTTCGACAACCTCTTGTTGTCCCTCGCGAAACTGGTCAAAACCAAAGTAGCGATTTAGTAACGCAAGGGCGTTATCCATAGTTATTCCTGTATTAAGTTTGTGGGTTCGAGTGCAATATCAACAAGCTTTCTGAACCCGTTTTCTGCATTAGTTTGCTGGGGTAAGTTTTTTTACTGGATGCTGTTTTTTAAGCCTGAAATAGGCTTTTACCGGGTTATGATCTGAGCTAGAGGTTAAAATTGACTCTGCTTTAACCAGCTCTAAATCACGATAAAAAATATGGTCAAGATTGTGACCAAGAACCTTACTTCTAGAATCAACACTTGGGATCGCTTCGGTAAGTCCAGTTTGACGTGCCAACTGGTTGATCACCTCTCCTCGCTCATCACTCCAGGTATTCATATCTCCGGCGAAGATAATTGGGCCTTGATGCTCCTTAATGGCCCGCTCCACTACCCCAAGTTGCGCCTTAAAGTCTGCAGTCCCAAAAGTAAAGTTAATGCTATGAATATTTATCACCAGCAGTTGGCTACTATCAGATAATAAATAATATGAGATCAACATTGACTTAGGGTATTTAATATAGGGCTCAGCTTTTCTGAAAACACAACTGCTCACCGCCGACTCTCGAGACAAGTTCATCACCCCAACCGGTACACCTGAAAAGTTAAAAGCTTTGGCAAGTAACATATCTAGCTTGAGCGAATTGACGAAATCATTGAGTTCAACGGTCAATTGAGCCTCCTGCAGTAATAGCAGATCTGAGCGGTCAACCAATTGCTTTAATGTTTCTTGCCAACCATCGCCTTTCTGTTTATATAGGTTCCAAGTGGTGACATCGAGCTTGCCATATCTATCTAGAACGCCGTCTGAAGCCTGTGTCATACACTGTGCCGACTCTTTAGGCGGATTGAGGTTTGTTACCAATGTGTCATCGGCCGGGATCACAGAGGCGTCATACACATATATAGCCACTGCAACGGTTGCGATAAGTAAAAGAAAAAGGAGTTTGCGGACAATTTTCGCCATAATGGACTTATTCAACCTTGTACTTAGATTTAAAGTAATCTTTTCATTATAATGGCTTATTAGTGTTAGTCACATAATCATTCAAACAAGAGGTTGGTTTGCTAAGTTCACTGTTTACGACAGATTTTAGGCCTTAGCGACTGAGGGTAAGACTATCAGACACAACATGTATGAATTTTACCAGCTACTGACCATAGCTGGCGTGTTTCTTTACTGGCTCATCATAGCTGCTATAAGCATAAGAGTCGTGGCTAAAAGGCGCTCTATTGGCGTCTCTTTAGCTTGGTTAATGATCATCTATATCGTGCCATTAGGCGGCGCTTTTGCCTACCTGCTGTTTGGTGAATTAAACCTTGGCAAAAAAAGGGCCGTACGTGCGGAGCTGATGTTCAAACCCTACGGAGAATGGTTTAAAAAGCTCTATGAATATCGTCAATACCGCCCCCATGTCGCAAGTCTATATGGTCAGTCTATCAGTGCAATATGCGAGAAACAGGTTGGCATCCCCGCTCTAGCCGATAACCACCTGACTCTATGCAGTGAGACTTACGAGATCTTAGCAAACCTAATTGAAGACATTGAGCAGGCTCAAGAGACAATTTTACTTGAGTTTTATATCTGGCATCCGGGCGGTCGAGCCGACGATGTGGCTCAAGCTTTGATAAATAGTGCAGAAAGAGGCGTAAAAGTCCGTTTATTACTGGATGCGGCAGGTTCGCGACACTTCTTCAAGAGTCCATGGCCAAAGTTAATGAAAAAAAGTGGCATTGAGGTGATCAGTGCCCTACAAGTTTCACCTTTCCGTATGTTCTTTAGGCGCTTAGATCTCAGATTACATCGAAAAATTGTTGTAATAGATAACGAAATTGCCTACACGGGTTCGATGAATCTTGTTGATCCCAAGTATTTTAACCAAGACGCTGGCGTTGGTGAATGGATCGATGTGATGGTCCGGATCACTGGGACTTCTGTTCCGGTACTCAATAGTATTCACGCTTGGGACTGGGAAGTAGAAACTAACGAGCGCTTTTTACCCGAACAGCCAAAATGTTTGTCTCATGAGGACAGTGAGATCACTGATTTAGTGCAGGTGATCCCCTCTGGACCAGGTATGCGCGAAGAAGTGATCCACCGCGTATTGCTGCAAAGCATCTATCAGGCTTCAAAGAGTATCGTTATCACAACCCCCTACTTCGTACCGAGTGACAACTTGCATATGGCGCTTATTATCGCCGCCCAACGGAATGTGAAGGTCGACCTTATCGTTCCCGATAAAAATGACTCTGTGATGGTTGAGTGGGCTAGCCGTGCATTTTTTAGCGAGTTATTAGAGGCCGGAGTTAATATACACCGCTTTAAAGGTGGCCTGCTGCACACAAAATCAGTCGTCATCGATAGTAATCACTGTTTAATCGGTACGGTAAACTGGGATATGCGCAGCTTATGGCTCAATTTCGAAGTCACTCTGGCTGTTGATAATCTAGAGTTCACCCAACGTCTTGAACAAGTACAGCAAGATTACCTTAAAGACGCTGACAAGGTTTGCCTAGAGCAGTGGCAAAAACGTTCATTACCCAGTCGTGCAGCCGAACGAATTTTCTATCTGTTTAGCCCCCTTTTATAGCCACTATAACAAGGTTTTATCATCTCAAAATTAACCTACAGGTCGCATCAATATATCGATGCGACTTAGCTTGGATCATTATGAACAAAGTTTTTATTATCGGACTGCCACGTACTGGCACCACCAGTATAAGTGTGGCCATGCTAGATTATGGTTTTAAGGTCGCCCATACGGCTTATACACAAGAGGCATTTAACCTAGCCGATATCATATCTGATGCGCCTTGTTTTAGTGATTATCAACAATTAGACAAACTGTTCCCAGGATCTAAATTCGTTTATCTGGAGCGCGATCTGTCACTCTGGCTGCCCTCCATGCAGATGCTGATAAATAAGATGAAAGCACAGTTAGACCCAAACACAGGGACATTTCACCCAGTACTCAAGCGCAGCTTTAACCAGACTTTCGAGTTGGATAAGACAGATATCCCCGATGCGCTGACACATTTAGAGAAGTGTTACTTAAATCATAGACAGCAGGTTCTAAGCTATTTTGATGGTCGAGATGATTTGATTCGGATCAACATCCGTGATGAACAGAGCTTAACCAAGCTCCTTACGTTTCTTGGGCTAGAAGTAAAAGGCACCCCGCAGTTTCCACATCTGAACATAGGCAGAAATGTTGCCTGCTGGGACGAATATAAACATCCGAATAAGGTTAGTGCCAATAGCAGCGGTCCGCTACGCAGAAAATTCTTTGATTACGTTGGCAAGCGGGCAACGACTTAGATTAGGTTTGAAATAGATAAACAACAGACAGCAAAAAGCCCGTTATCTCTCGATAACGGGCTTTTTAGAATTTGGCGGTGAGCGAGAGATTCGAACTCTCGTTAGGGGTTAACCTAAACACACTTTCCAGGCGTGCGCCTTCAGCCACTCAGCCAGCTCACCAAACTAATTAATTTTACGTGTATAATCATCACGGTTGCTGCTAAACACCCGAACACAGACATTTGCTATCAACGGAGCGCTACTTTACTGAAAAGCCCCTATTGCGTCAAGCCAAACAGCCGTATTCTCAAGCGTTTGCGTAATTGCTAGCCAGTTAACGCCTTTTTATACCTAGGATCAGCTCAACTTGAACTTTTTCACCTCTTTAGACATCTCGGCAGTGTCTTCAACTAACTTCTCCGTGAGAGAGCTTAATTGGTCGGCGACCCCATGGGTTTGCAGATAAATCTCACTAATTTTTAACGCGTTCCTATTCACCTCTTCTGCAACTGCGCTTTGCTCATGGGTGGCTGCGGCAATCTGCTCGTTCATACTCTCAATAACATCGATATGATTAACGATTTTGTCGAGTTCACAACTGGCTTTATTGGCTTCAATAACACTCTCATTTGTTTGATTCGTGCCGCGCTCCATGGCAGATACAGCCGTATTGGCACCATTACGTAGCCTATCAGTCATGGATTTAATATCACCAGTTGCAGTTTGAGCTCTCTGAGCTAAACCACGCACTTCATCGGCTACCACGGCAAAACCTCTACCAGACTCTCCTGCTCGCGCCGCTTCAATCGCGGCATTGAGTGCTAGAAGGTTAGTCTGCTCCGCGATACCGCTAATGACGTCTGACACAGCAACAATGTTTTGAATATCCTGCTCTAGTTGCTCCAAAGCCTTAGACGAGTCCTGAATATCCTCTGCAAGCACACCGATAGCCTCACTTGTACGGCCGACTTCGGCATTGCCCTCTTTCGCCTCGGTACTCGCTTTAGTCGATGCCTCTGATGCTCGCTCAGCATTTATCGCAATCTCAGCCACCGTGGCACTCATCTCTGTCATAGCAGAGGCCACCTGCTCAGCTTCGCCGTGACCTAACTCCACATCCTGACGCAGCTGAGTGGAGTACTGCTCCATTTGTGACACGACTGCTAATAAGGAAGTAGAGTTTTTACGGACATGCTCAATAACGCGTTCAAAGTCAGACATCATCTCATTAAAAGCTACAGCTAACTCTCCAAACTCATCTTTACTGTTTTGATCTATCCGAATACTCAGGTCAAAACTAGCCCTAGCTCGAGTAACGCTGTTATGTAAGTTGGCAACACTTCGGTGAATATAACGTAGTACAAATAAAGAGAGCGTCAGAACCAGACTCGCTGCGAACAGCAACCCTAAAAGGGTGACATAGAAACTTTGTGTAGCCGCCAATAAACGCTGCTCTGTAACCAAGACCAGTGCACTTGACAGGTCGTGCTCAAACTTTCTTAATAGTTCGATACGTTGAGTAGATGTTTGAAACCACAGCTCTGCATCCTGACTGGCTATTTCTGAGGCTGACTGATTAAAAGCAAGGTTTCTATACTGTGTAACGTCTTGTACGGCTCTAGCATTTAGTAAAGCTTGGTAATCGCCCTTACTTTGTTCATCAGCCAAGGCCATAAAGCGCTCTTGATAACTTGCCTGCTCGGCGACTAAGGTCACAAAGCGGCGATATACCCCATCTTTAAATCCTTGATTACCAAAGGTTGAGCTGAGGACTGCGCGTTCAATACCGGCTCGTTCCTTCATCTGGAGGTAAGCCGAAAATGCAGAGGCTCTTATCGCTATCTCCTGGTTTGCAGCATTCGTCGCGGTCAAGTCGACAATACTGAGCAGCAGCGCATTGAGTTCTGAGTAGAACCTCACTTCTTCAGCAACGGAAACTGATAGCTCTGAAACCCGAGTCCGCATCGATGGGATTTGGGCCATTAGAGAGTCAACCCGAGTTATCTGTGTTGAAAATGTATTAGGCAACTTATTGCTATTGATAAACTGCCGATAAGCCTTAAGAGAAGCATCGGTTTCATTTCGCTGATTCGGTAATTTTTGTGTAAATGCTTGACCCTTTGAACCGATAAACCCGGCACTCATGCCCCGTTCTTTCTGTAATTCATGCACCACATTACCATTAGTTACAGCAAGTTGACTTAACACAAGCACTTCTGCTAATTGGTTTTTTAATTGGTATTGGGTCTTAGCATAGAGGCCTCCGAAGATCACTGACGTAAAAAGAGGTGGGAGAATAAGAATAAGAAATTTTTGCTTTAAGGTGAGATTAGCAATCCTGATCTGCTTCATATGTTAAACAACCCTGTTTAAATGTTATTTTTGTTGCCTTAGCATAGTCGAAACCAAATAGAGGTAAACGTTTTTTTAAACTTGAAACAAAAAAAAAGCCCGTATTAACGGGCTTATTGTTATAGATCAAGTTTTCCTTGAATATGTGATCTATTTCAAATCATAAAAACTTGATCTTCTTGGTTGATTTTTAAGCGTTGCCTTTAACCTGCATATTCAATGTTTGGGCAAAATTTAGCATTCTGTCCAGTGGCTTTAGGGCATCTAAACGAAGGCTATCATCTACAAAAATCTCATGCTGTTGAGGTTCAATATTTTCTAAAGCACTCTCGATAGCTTTTAGACCGTTCATCGCCATCCAAGGACAGTGTGCACAACTCTTACAGGTTGCGCCGTTGCCACCAGTTGGTGCAGCAATCAGGTTCTTATCTGGTGCAGCTTGCTGCATCTTATAGAAGATGCCTTTGTCTGTCGCCACGATAAACGTATCGTTATCCATGGTTTGTGCCGCTTTGATAAGCTGACTCGTTGAGCCTACGGCATCGGCGAGTTCAACCACACTCGCAGGAGATTCTGGGTGGACGAGTACTGCCGAATTAGGGTGTAACTTCTTCAATTCGCGTAACGCTTTAGCTTGAAATTCATCGTGGACGATACATTCGCCCTGCCACATCAACATATCTGCGCCAGTTTGCTTAGCAATATAACTGCCTAAGTGACGATCTGGGCCCCAGATAATTTTTTTACCTTCGCTGTCTAGGTGTTCAACAATTTCTAGGGCGATACTCGATGTAACAACCCAGTCTGCTCTCGCTTTTACTGCTGCTGAAGTATTGGCATAAACGACAACGGTATGATCTGGATGTGCATCACAAAACTCACTGAATGTCTCGATAGGACAGCCTAGGTCCAGAGAGCATGTGGCTTCAAGCGTTGGCATTAGGATGGTTTTTTCTGGGCTAAGAATTTTAGCAGTTTCACCCATAAACTTAACGCCTGCGACGATTAATGTTTTTGCACTATGATCTCGACCAAAACGCGCCATCTCCAACGAGTCTGATACACAACCACCGGTTTCTTCAGCCAGCGCTTGGATCTCAGGGTCAGTATAATAATGGGCCACAAGCACGGCATCTTTTTCTTTTAAAAGCTGCTTAATTTTTGCTTTAGATTCAGCTTTCTCTAGATCAGACAAAGGAACGGGTTTTGGCGGAAAGGGATATTCAATATTCTCGATACTTGGTACAAACGCGCTCATAATACAACCAAAGGGCAATAACAGATTAGCGGAATTATACGGAATAGTTCACAAATTTAAAACTCCTATAGCTACTGCCCATAAAAAAAGGCGCCATATCTAGCGCCATTTTAAGTCTTGCATTAGGTATCACTGCATCGCTAATAACATCTCTTGCGGTTGCTCTAGATAAAGCTTCCAAAGATTACAGAAACGAGCAATAGTGCCGCCATCAATAACTCGATGATCCCCAGACCAGCTCACTTGCATGATTTTCCGTGCTTCCACTTCACCTTTATCATTAAAGCGTGGCAACACCTGCAACTTGCCCAGCGCCACAATTGCGACTTCAGGCTTATTGATAATTGGTGTTGCTACTGTTCCACCTAATGCACCGATGTTAGAGATAGAGATACTCCCCCCCTTTAAATCTGCCGGAGACACGCGACCACTGCGAGCAGCATTGGTCAGGCGGGTGATCTCAGCAGCTATCTGCAAGATAGTTTTATCTTGAACATCTTTTACGTTAGGTACTAACAAGCCCACCTTTGAGTCCACCGCCATCCCAATGTTATGACTCGAGACATAGGTTTGCTCTGTGCAATCAGCATTGACACGGCTGTTCATGTCTGGGAACTTCGACAGTGCCAATGACATGGATTTCATAAAGAAAGGCATCATGGTGAGCTTAAGCTCATCGGTAGAGTATTTTTTCTTCATGCTTTCGCGAAGTGCAACAAGTTCAGTTAAATCAAACTCCTCGCAATAGGTAAAGTGTGGGATTGTCGATACTGACTCGGTCATCATCTTCGCCATCACCGCACGTACGCCCTTAATTGGCTCAACGCGGTCTACCGACTGTTTGTGAGGTAATGCCGATTCAATCGTTTCAACTGCTGCAGGTTCTAAAGAGACAGCTTCTGGTGCCGAAACGGTAACAGCTTTAGCTGGACCGGCGTGATAACGCTCTACGTCTTCCTTATAAACACGGCCATTTTTCCCCGAACCGGAAACTTTCGAGATATCAATATCCAATGAACGGGCTAATCGGCGTACAGCCGGACTTGCTAGCGCTTTACCTTGTGGCACGCTTTCTGAACCTATTGGGGTAGATTCGGCGTTTGCAGCTTTAGCCGAGACTTGTTCAGGCTCCCCAGCTTCACTGGCAACCTCAATGGCAAACAGTGGTGCATGGACCTTAGCCAACTGGCCTTTGCGGACATGAAGTTTGACTATTTTGCCGTTTTTAATTGCTGGGATCTGAACAAGTGCTTTATCTGTCATGACATCGGCGATGGGCTGATCTTCAACAACTGTGTCACCTTCAGCTACCAGCCACTCAACCAACTCACATTCGACAATGCCTTCTCCAATATCCGGCAATAGGAACTCTTCAATAACAGTGCCAGATGATGAACTGACGCTTTGCGGCGCTTGTTCATTAGATTCTTGCTCTTTGACAGGGACACTCGCCTCTAGAGAGCCGTCATCGGCTTCAACATCGACAGAATATAGCGGTGCGTGTACTTTCGCAATTTCGCCTTTGGCGTAATATAGCTTGGTGATCACACCGGCATTAGGAGCTGGAATTTGCACTAATGCTTTATCGGTCATGACGTCAGCGATAGGTTGATCTTCAACAACACTATCGCCTTCTTGCACTAACCATTCAACCAGCTCACATTCGACGACGCCTTCGCCGATATCCGGAAGGATAAAATCTTTAATCATGGCTGGCTCCTAAAATTTAACCGATGCTTTAATCGCTTCAAACGTCTTTAAGGCGTCTGGCATATATTCTTTCTCGTGGATCAAAGGATACGGCGTATCTAGACCACATACTCTTGCAATCGGCGACTCAAGGTACAAGAAACACTCTTCTTGTATCGTTGCAGCAATCTCTCCGGCAAAACCACCTGTTAACGGCGCTTCGTGGTTTATCAAAAGACGTCCAGTCTTCTTAACCGATGCGGCAACCGTCTCAACATCCCATGGTGAAAGTGTTCTCAAATCGATAATTTCACACGAGATCCCTTTCTTAGCTGCCATCTCGGCGGCATTTTCTAAGATCTCCATCTGAGCGCCCCACCCTAATAGGGTGATATCGGTGCCCTGTTTAACGACTTCGGCCTTCCCTAACTCAATAACATGATCGCCTTCGGGGACTTCGCCAACCGATGCGCGGTATAAGCGTTTAGGCTCAAAAAAGATCACTGGGTTTTTATCGCGAATAGAGGCGATAAGCAGGCCTTTAGCTTGTTCTGGGTTTCTTGGTACAACGACCTTAAGACCGGGCGTCTGAGTAAAATAGGCCTCTGGCGACTGAGAGTGATAATGGCCACCTGCAATCCCACCGCCATAAGGCGTTCTGAAAGTCAGTCCGCCAACATTAAATTCATTACCACTACGGTAACGGAACTTGGCGCTCTCATTGACGATTTGATCGATAGCCGGGAAGATATAATCAGCAAACTGAATTTCAGCTACGGCCGTCATGCCATTAGATGCTAAACCATTGGCAAAACCAGCGATCCCCTGCTCGGTCAGCGGAGTGTTGAAACAACGCTCACGACCAAACTTTTCTTGTAGACCTGATGTCGCTCTAAAGACCCCGCCAAAATGTCCGACATCTTCGCCAAACACCATCATTTTCTTATCCGCTTCCATTTCCGAGCTTAGGGCTTGGTTAATGGCTTGCAACATATTCATTTGAGCCACGGCTTATATTCTCCCTGCGCTTTTTGGGTAGGATTCTGGATATTTCTTAACGTGATCTTTCAGATCCGCCAGTTGCTTTTTCAGAATTGGTGTTGGTGTATCGTAAACATCTTCAATAATGTAATCGATATGAGGTGCAGGAACTTTCTCTGCAACTTTTAGTTCAGATAACACCTCTTCACGATACTTAACGTAAAGATCGGCATCTTTTTGCTCATTCATCCAACCTTTATTGATCATCCAAAGTTTAAAGCGCTTCACTGGATCATGTTGTTGCCATTTTGCTTCTTCATCTTTAGAACGATAACCCGATGGGTCGTCCGAAGATGAATGTGCGCCTAAGCGGTAAGTCATGGCTTCAATGAGCACTGGCGCATTGTGTTCTAATGCATACGCCCTTGCCTGCTGAGTTGCAGCAAGTACTGCCAACATATCATTGCCGTCAACGCGGATGGTATGCATGCCGTAACCCACACCACGACTCGCTATGCCATTACCTTTGAACTGCTCATCGGTTGGCGTTGAAATAGCGTAACCATTGTTACGGCAGAAGAAGATAACAGGAGAACTGAGTACTGCCGCCATATTAAGGCCTGCATGGAAGTCGCCTTCTGATGCTGCCCCCTCACCAAAATAACAGATAGCGATATTGCGTTTGCCTTGCATTTTTAGGCTATAGCCAACGCCAGTTGCTTGAGGGATCTGAGTGGCTAGCGGCGATGAAATCGTCTGATAGTTAAGCGCTTCACTGCCGTAATGGATCGGCATCTGGCGGCCCTTGCCAAAATCTTTTTCATTACTGAACATCTGATTCATAAACTGTTCAGTAGTAAAACCGCGGTATCTAAGTGCTGCATGCTCACGATACTGAGCCAAAATGACATCCCCTTCTTCAAGGGCTGCTGTACTGCCAACAATTGACGCTTCTTCGCCAGTACAGGTCATATAGAAACTAATTCGCCCCTGACGCTGCGCACCCAACATACGTTCGTCTAAGACACGGGTAAACACACAGGTATCATGAATTTTAACTGCTAGTTTTTCATCGATAACCGGTAATACAGCTTCTTCGTACGCAGTACCGTCCGCTTGTAGAATTTTCAAAATTGGGATCGCTAGTGAGTCTTTATCTAAAAAGCTCACGCGATGGACTGTTTCAGCATTCGTTGTTGCGTTGCTCATAATGTGCTCTTGTTATTTATGGTGCTGATAAACGACAAATTCAGCACCTATCTATTTTAATACGCGGGAAGAACATTACGTTAACGTAAACTAACTCTCAATACTTCCCATCATTGAAACGATAACTTAGCATCTGTGTGCATGTATATATTGGTTTACATGCACAGTTATTCAGTTTGAATTTAGTCCAAATTACTTTCATCGGCTGACTTTAAGCACAAAACAGTCCGCTGGCCTACAGGCACCTTAGCATTTGGGAATACAATGGATTCAAACTCATGCTCTACTTTCACCGTTTCTCCCCCCTCTTTCGCCAAGGTGTAACCTTTAGGGAAAGCGGTAAAGTTCTCAACATCGTTAGCAAAAGTAAATTCAAAGTCATCGTATCGCTTGTTTACCGAGCGGCAAACTTGGTAGAGATTTAAACGATTCATGTCAAAGGCTGGCAGTTGCAGCGATTTACCACTCATCAATAGCGTTAACATCTCTTTCATCGCAATAAAGCGGGTCATGTCATTTTGTCCCATAGGGAACACCTTACCGAGTTCGATTGTAAAGGCATCGGCATGGTAATTTTCAGAAGAGAAGTAACTAAAGGTTGTTGTGGGTTCGTGGTGGAATAGAATGGTATTTACGCCGCAGGACTCAAGAAACATAATCTGCTCTTTACTGTATTTACGGCTACCTCTGTAAGGATAAATAGCAAACTTTTCATGCTTAGAGCCCCGTATTGCAGTATGCAAGTCGTAATGCATTCTATGGCGTTCACCAGACACGGCACTGAAAAACTTATCGACATACTGCTCAAGCTTTTTCGCTCTTACTCTCTCAGGATTACAAAGCCCGTCACCGAGTGAATGTGCGCCATTGAATAATCGATTAAGGTTTTCATCAATAAAGCGGGTTCCGTTATGAATAGCCGGTGGGTTGCCTATGAGAAACAGCACCCTTTGCTTAAGCTCTAGTTGTTCACCAAGCAGTTGGGTCATAAGATCATTACATAACTCAATTGGTGCGGTCTCATTACCGTGGACGGCACAGGATAAGACGATATCCTTAGTGTGCGTTCCCCCGATAGGCTCAAACATAATCACACCAGTATCCCAAACCTCTACATGGATTCGATTTGCGAGATCAAACGAAAAACTTTCAGGTAAACATTGCGGGTGCGCCAAGGTTAGCGCTAAAAAGTCCTTAGACTGTTTCAATTCGTGAAACACAAACTACTCCTTATTATCGATGTCAGCTTTATTTTGGCAGAAATTACAATTACCACGGGGAGTTGTAACACCTAGCGCCGCTAATTCTCGCTCGATAGTAGCATAGTTGACTCATGTATCTCGTGTCCTTTTTAGCCTGTGTAGTACAACAAATAAGCAGCCATGCATTTTTTTACTTGCGTAACGGAAAAAAATAAAACAAGATAAAGCCATCTAGCCATCCAAACGGCTATTTAATTTTATAAACCATTAAGGAGACAGCAATGGCATTAGCAACATTCGGCGGAGGATGTTTTTGGGGAGTTGAATACTTCTTTAGAAAAGTTGAAGGTGTCATTGACTGTACGTGTGGTTATATGGGCGGAAAAGACTGTTACAGCAGCTATAATGAGGTCAAAACTGGCACCACCGGACATGCTGAAGTTGTTCAAGTAGAGTACGATGCAGACAAGGTCACTTTCGAACAGTTGCTACAAGTATTCTGGCAAAATCACAACCCTACCACCTTAAACCAACAAGGTGGCGATATAGGCAGTCAGTATCGCAGCACAGTTTTCTTTCATGATAAACAACAGAAGTTAGTCGCTGAAGCGAGTAAGCTTGCATTGATAAAAAGTGCTAAATGGGGCAGTAGACAGATAGTGACGGAAATTGTGCCTTGCCAGAAGTTCCATCAGGCCGAGGCCTACCACCAAGATTATTTAACGAAAAATAATTTACCTAGCTGTCATATCAGCTATTAATCACATTCTCTAATGTCTAGGCAATAAAAAAGGCACCCTCAGGTGCCTTTTCTAATTAAACGTTATTACTTACGTCATAATGACTATTTGAGTGCTTCTGCGACAATGCGCTTCGCTTCCTCTAATAACAGTTGCAAATGTTCTTGGTTAACGAAACTCTCACCATAAAGCTTAAACAACGCTTCGGTTCCTGATGGTCGCGCAGCAAACCATCCATTAGCCGTCACAACCTTAATGCCGCCAATTGGAGCGTTGTTACCCGGTGCGTGAGTGAGTTTTTGCAAGATCTCATCACCCGCAAGACTCTTAGCTGTAATCGTCTCTGGCTTAATATTAGCAAACTTAGCCTTATCTTCGAGACTCACAGGGCTGTCTATGCGCTGATAGAAGCTTTCACCAAACTGAGCTTCAAGCTCTTGGTATCGCT
Organism: Shewanella sp. MBTL60-007; assembly: GCF_019654915.1. Taxonomy (GTDB): domain Bacteria; phylum Pseudomonadota; class Gammaproteobacteria; order Enterobacterales; family Shewanellaceae; genus Shewanella. Next base: position 43,910 of record NZ_BPET01000041.1, read on the forward strand.
GCTGTGGGGTTTTGCCAGTAACAGCAAAAATTTCAGCGGCCAATAAACAAAGGATAAATCCATCTTTGTCGGTACACCAAGTGCTGCCATCGCGCCTTAAAAACGCTGCACCAGCGCTCTCTTCACCACCGAAAGCAAAATCACAGTTAGCAAGCCCTTCTACAAACCATTTAAAGCCAACAGGCACCTCAGACATGCGCTTGTTATGCATCTGGCAAACTTTATCGATCATCGCGCTGGAAACCAGAGTTTTACCAATCACCATCTCCTCGGTCCACTCTGGACGATGGGTCACCAAATAGTCGATTGCGACAGCAAGGAAATGGTTAGGATTCATCAAACCACTTCCTGGACAGACGATTCCGTGACGATCAAAATCAGGATCATTACCCAAACAGAGATCATAGTTATCTTTATGCGCTAATAATCCAGCCATCGCATAGGGCGATGAACAGTCCATACGGATCTTGCCGTCTTTATCTAGTGGCATGAAGCTAAAACTTGGATCGACCTTATCGTTTAGCAGCGTAATATCGATGCCATAATGTTCAGCGATAGGTTGCCAATAGTGAACGCCGGAACCACCAAGTGGGTCGACGCCTAGACGAATGTTAGACTTAGCAATAGCTTCCATATCGATAACATTGTTCAGATCTTCAACATAAGGCGTAATTAGGTCTTTCTCTAGCAAGTACTGGCTTGCTAAAGCCTGAGCATAACTGACTCGCTTAACGCCTTCTAACTGATTGGCTAAGTATTGGTTAGCTCTATTTTCTACCCAAGTAGTGATCTCACCTTCAGCTGGGCCGCCGTGAGGTGGATTGTATTTAATCCCACCATCCTGAGGCGGATTATGGGACGGAGTGACAATCAGACCATCTACTAAAGCATCACCTGTTTTTTTGCCTAAATTAGCACTGATAATGGCATGAGACACGACAGGAGTCGGCGTATAGCCATCATTTTGATGGACAACAACACAGATCTCATTTGCCACAAGTACTTCAATAACCGACATTGCGGCAGGCTGAGACAAGGCATGAGTGTCGATCCCGAGGATCAGCTGACCGGTGATATTTGCACCTTTACGATAATCGGCTACCGCTTGTGCGATGGCTAATATATGCGCTTCATTAAAACTTTTACTAGTAGCACTGCCCCGATGCCCGGATGTGCCAAATGTCACTCTTTGTGCTGCATCGGCTTCATTGGGAGATAAACGGTAATATAGACTGACGAGTTTGGGTATGTTGACCAAATCCGTTTGCTCTGCAATCAATCCTGCTCTCTTGTGTAACGCCAAGTCCCCTCTCCTACATTTCTCTATCGCCTAACAACTCATGTTATTAGGTCGACGAGTGGCGCGGGTCTTTAAGGTTGCGCCACTTGCTTGAATTAAATCTTTGCGGTTAGCTGTTCAATCTGCTCTTCGCTAGTACCAAACTGAGTTAACACTTCAGACAATATAGTGCGCTTCTTTGCAGTATTATTGTTAGTCGTCACCCAGAAACCGCTCTTACCGATCTCTTTCGGATTGGCCGATTTGCTCGCCTTTAACAAGGCTTCTTTTGAAGTAGCAAAATATAGGCGGTCGCGACCTTGGATTTGCAAAACTTGTTCAAATTGAGTGGTCGACGCCTGATAGACAGTATCGAGAATAAATAGAAAACGCCCAACAGCCCCCTTCTGAGCCGCAAGCAGTTCTAGGTCGAGCACACTTAAAAAATCTGAAACGGGTTCAGCCTTAACAGGCTTAACCTTTTCCAATTTGGGCGCAGATTGATCTAGGCTTGGGTGACTTATCTCTTCGGGTTCTTCTTGTACCACTGAATCAACTCTTAGTCCCAATATACGGCGCAAAATATCCGAAGCGCTCTCACCAATATGTTCAGTCTTACTGGCGATGTGTCGATAAAGCTCTTCATCAACTTCGATATATTTCATAACAGTTATCTTCCTTAAGTAGAAAAGCGGATCGGTGTTCTTAAATACGATCGGATCGCATTACTATCCCGAATTATCAGCTCAGTGTAGCGAGGTTTAGGGTCTTGATAAAGCGCCAATAAATGAAAACTGCGATCAAAGGTTGAAAGAGACCATTTACTAAGCCCTATATGTATAAAAATCCATCACAACAAAGGTGTTTTTTAGCGCTATCTTGGATTTTGACAAAAACCTAGGCACAATCTGCGCCATCTAAGTGCAACAAACGGTAGCAAAATGCATTACGTCAAAAGTGGTCAAGGCCCGGTTGTCATTCTGATCCATGGATTATTTGGCGATCTTGATAATCTAAAGGCCTTAGGCAAAACACTCGAAGACAACTTTTCTGTAGTCAGGGTTGATGTACTTAATCACGGTGCGAGTCCTTCAGTAGCCAATATGGATTACCGCTCCCTTGCGAGTAGCATTGCAGAGTTAATTGAACAATTGCCAGAAAAAGAGGCCATAATCGTTGGTCACTCAATGGGCGGCAAGATCGCGATGGCGACGGCGCTTTGTTACCCCAACTTGGTCAGTAAGCTGGTGGTCGCAGACATTGCACCTGTAGCCTACAAGAGCCGGCACGATAATGTCTTTGCAGCATTGGAGTCTATGCCGCTTGCAGAGATCAAAGATCGCCGTCAGGCACTCGCTCATATGAAATCTTGCGATATCGATGATGGCACCGCACAGTTTCTGTTGAAGTCCCTCACCCGAGCTGAGCAGGGTTTTACCTGGAAGATGAACCTTTCTGGACTTAAGGCAAGTTACGCCAACATCATAGATTGGCCTGCATTTCATCAGCCTTACCAAGGTCCCTGTTTATTTATTCGCGGCGGAGACTCTGATTATGTTACCGCCGAACACAGACAAGCCATTATGACTCAGTTCCCAAAGGTCAAAGCAAAAACAATTGAGGGTTCAGGGCATTGGCTACATGCGCAAAAACCTGCCATTTTCAACCGAATAGTTAAAGAATTTATTACAAACAACTAAGACACAACAACGGGAATTTTCCCAATACAAAGGTGTAAAGCATATAGCCGCTCGAAAACTTATATGGTATATTCGCGCAACTTTTTTTAGCCTAGAAAGGAATGGTGTATGTTAATGCAATATATGGAACAGATTGAAGCACTCGGCTTAAACCTGTTTTTTGCAGCCATTTTCTTTTTTATTGGTATGGCCATTAGGGATGTACTCAAACAAGGCAATGTGCCTACGTTTGGACGAAACATCGTTTGGCTTGTTTTATTTCTCGGCTGCGCCGGGTTTATTGCAAAAGGGATTATACAGATGACCTGGGAAAGCTCAGGTATCGGGTAAATACGAACTCAATGGCAAAAGAAACATCAGATAGAACCACCATTGATCTGTTCGCAACAGAAAAGCGACGTGGTCGGCCTCGCAGCAATCCATTGCCTCGAGACCAACAGCTAAAAATCAATAAAAGAAACCAAATTCAGCGTGACCGTGCGAACGGATTAAAACGAATAGAGTTAAAGGTGTCACAAGATTTATACGACGCCTTGAATGAACAAGCTTTGGCCAGTAATATCAGCCGCAGCCAACTAATCGAATCTATACTGCAAAAGCTGGTTAGTAACTAAACCACTTTCAAAACACGCATACCATTAATAGTTAACTAGATATTAAAGGAACAACAATGGCAACAGTAGGTCTTTTTTTCGGGTCTGATACAGGCAACACCGAAGCCGTCGCCAAAATGATCCAGAAGAAACTGGGTAAAAAAATGGTTGAGGTAAAAGATATTGCCAAAAGTACCAAGGAACAGATTGCAGATTACGATCTGCTTATTTTCGGCATTCCAACTTGGTATTATGGCGAAGCACAATGTGATTGGGATGACTTCTTCCCAGAACTTGAGCAGATCAACTTTGAAGATAAATTAGTCGCAATCTTTGGTTGTGGTGATCAGGAAGATTACGCTGAATACTTCCTTGACGCGATGGGCATGGTTAACGAGATTGTTGAAGCTCGTGGCGCTGTAGTGATTGGCCACTGGCCTACCGAAGGCTATGACTTTGAAGAATCTAAAGGTTTAGCAGACGACAAGCATTTTGTCGGTTTAGGTATTGATGAAGACCGTCAACCTGAACTAACCGAAGCGCGCGTAGATGCATGGGTTAAGCAGATCTACGAAGAGATGTGTCTAGCAGAGCTAGAAGACTAACGAATAGCGATATAAAGCCAATTTTTGCTTTATCGCATTTCTGTAAAAGCGGCATATTTTTATGCCGCTTTTTTGTCTCATTAACAAAGCGAGTCAATCGTCTATTTAACCGCCTCATATTGAGCTGATACAGTGAGATTTTTGTAACATGGCAAGTGAAAAAGCCCCTGAACGTTGGGATATCTTTTGTGTAGTCGTTGATAATTATGGTGATATTGGCGTTACCTGGCGACTCGCAAAACAATTGTCTGCTGAGCAATCCATTGCTATCACCCTATGGGTAGATGATTTAAATAGCTTCTCACATATACTACCTGCATTAGATCCTAATCTCCTTAGTCAGGTCCATTTTGGTGTCACCATTAATCGATGGTCAGAGCCATTAGCCGTTACTTATCAACCTGGTAATGTGCTTATTGAGGCATTTGCGTGTGAATTGCCCGAACAAGTAAAAAGCCAGTTAATTTTAATGCAGCAGGCATTCAAACTCGATTCAAATGCAGCAAAGCCACCTTTGTGGCTCAATCTTGAATATCTCAGTGCTGAGTCTTGGGTTGAGGGATGCCATGGCCTGCCCTCTATGCAACCCAGTGGCCTAAAGAAGTACTTTTACTTCCCAGGGTTTACGGCTAAAACTGGTGGGCTGATTTGTGAAAATACGCTATTTGAAAAACGTGATGCTTGGCAGCGAGAACCACAAAATCGCCTAGATCTTTTTTCAAGCCTTGGACTGAGCGGCATCGAAATAGGTGACAAAGTAGTCAGCGTTTTTAGCTATGAATCGAGTGCGTTGCTCGCACTTTGTGAAACATGGCAAAATAGTGAACAAACAATTCATGCTTTGTTCCCAAAAGGCCGTAGCCTTAATAGTTTACAATCGATACTACCCTGCTCAGTTGATACTCTCACGGCAGGAATGCAGATTAAGCTTGGCAATTTGATCATCCATATTTTGCCAATGACAGATCAAGAGGGCTACGATAAGTTACTTTGGAGCTGTGATTTTAATATTGTTCGCGGTGAAGATTCGTTTTTAAGGGCCCAATGGGCAGCAAAACCCTTCATTTGGCACATATATGCTCAAGAAGACGACTATCATCTAATAAAATTAGATGCCTTTATGCAGCTTTACTGTAATAATCTGCCGCCAGCATTAGCGAAAAGCTGGAAAGCGTTAAATCTTGCCTTTAACAATGAAGAGCAAGAGCTAACGACTAGCCATTGGCAAAAACTAAATTTAATCGATTTGCCACTATTGCACCACGCAAAACAGTGGCCAATCGATGCGATAAATGATGTAGATCTTGTTTCTCGACTAGTTCAATTCGTCAAAAATAGCTAAGATACTACGTTTAAATAGAAAAACCTAAAATAGGAAATTGTGTAATGAAAACTGCTCATGAACTCCGTCCTGGTAACGTGATCATGTTAGATGGCAGCCCATGGGTTGTTCAAAAAACTGAAACAACTCGTTCAGGCCGTAACGCTGCAATCGTTAAATTAAAACTTAAGCACGTTCTACAAGATTCTACTACTGAAAGCACCTTTAAAGGTGAAGACAAGATGGAAGATATCATTCTAGAGCGTCTAGACTGTACTTATTCATACTACGCTGATCCTATGTATGTATTCATGGATGCAGAATACAACCAGTATGACGTTGAAGCTGAAAACCTAGGTGATGCTGCTGCATATATCGTTGACGGTATGGAAGAGAACTGCCAAGTAACTTTCTACGAAGGCAAAGCAATTTCAGTAGAACTACCAACTTCAGTTGTTCGTGAAGTAACTTACACTGAGCCTTCAGCTCGTGGCGATACTTCAGGTAAAGTAATGAAGCCTGCTACTATCACTGGCGGCGGTACGCTAAGTGTTGCTGACTTCGTTAAGACTGGCGATATGATCGAAATCGATACTCGCACAAACGAATTCAAGAAGCGCGTTTAAGTTTTTAAACTGCCTTATCAAGCCAGCGTTAACGCTGGCTTTTTTTATTGCCGTATTAGTAATGCCTTAAAAAAGCGATCTTGTTAGCAAAAAAGCGATTTAGACTTAAATAGTGCCAATATAAGAATCGCAATACTAACAACTATCCACCCAAAGCCAAACAGCACAAACATCTAAAGTAGGGGTTCATACCGAACTTTGTCGGCAGGATCATCTCCAAAAGCCCGCCTAATCAGTGAATTAATCCTTTATTTGTCCCGTAAATTTCGTTATTGTGCCTGCAACTAAGTTAAAGTCATTTCTGACCTACGTTTTATGCATTTTCGAGGTGTAGATGCGCCCTATTATCAAGTCCAACAAATTAGATTCTGTATGTTACGACATTCGTGGTCCAGTACATAAAGAAGCCCGTCGTCTAGAAGATGAAGGTCACCGTATTCTTAAACTGAATATCGGTAACCCTGCCCCATTTGGATTTGAGGCCCCAGAAGAGATCGTACGAGATGTGATTTTGAACCTGCCAAGCGCGCAAGGTTACTGTGAGTCAAAAGGTCTATTTTCTGCCCGTAAAGCGATTGTGCAACATTACCAATCACAAGGGATCTTTGGTGTCGATATCGAAGACATTTACATCGGTAACGGTGTATCAGAACTCATCGTTATGGCTATGCAAGGTTTACTAAACAGCGGTGATGAAATATTGGTTCCTTCACCGGACTATCCACTGTGGACGGCGGCTGTTCACTTGTCGGGTGGTAAGGCACAGCACTATCGTTGTGATGAAGAGTCTGATTGGTTTCCGGACATTGATGATATCAAGAGTAAAATCACGCCAAGAACCCGCGGTATCGTGTTAATCAACCCGAACAACCCAACTGGTGCAGTCTATTCAAAAGAGCTTATTCTCGAAGTGATCGAACTTTGTCGCCAAAACGACATGATTCTGTTCGCAGATGAAATCTATGACCGGATCCTATTCGATGAAGCCGAGCATATTCCTGCTGCAAGTCTATCAGACGATATTTTAACTGTGACCTTTAATGGTCTATCTAAAGTTTATCGTGCTGCAGGATTCCGCGTAGGTTGGATGATGCTAACTGGTAACAAGAAAGCAGCAAAGAGTTATGTTGAAGGCCTTGATATGCTTGCCTCTATGCGCTTGTGCGCTAATGTGCCGAGTCAACACGCCATTCAAACAGCCTTAGGTGGTTACCAGAGCATTCATGAGTTAGTACAGCCCGGCGGACGTCTACGGGTACAACGTGATGCTTGTGTCGATATGCTTAACTCGATTCCAGGTGTTAGCGTGAAAACACCTAAAGGGGCTTTGTATGCCTTTGCCAAGCTAGATCAAAAGAAATTTAACCTACGCGATGATGAACGCTTAGTGTTGGATTTATTGAAGGAGCGCAAGATTTTACTAGTACAGGGCTCTGCGTTTAACTACCCGGAACCCGATCATGTACGTGTTGTGTTCCTGCCTTACAAAGAGGAGCTGACTAAAGCACTATCTGAGTTTGGCGACTTCCTAGGAAGCTATAAGCAATAGATAGAATCCTGCTAAGTAGTTAATTCGCTAGCATTTAATAAAAACGACCTTCGGGTCGTTTTTTTGTATTACAACTATGCTAATCTCAATTGGTCCCTCTCCTAACGCCAAAAGGACCGCAATGAGCCACTTATTCGCCCACCTAGCAAGGATGAAATTAATTCAACGCTGGCCACTTATGTACAATGTTCGCACTGAAAATGTTCAAGAACATTCGCTGCAAGTCTCTATGGTTGCGCATGCACTAGCCTTAATTAGCAACAAAAAATTTCAAGGCAACTTCGACCCTTATCAAGCTGCAACCATCGCAATCTTTCATGACGCCAGTGAAATCCTAACGGGTGATCTCCCAACCCCGGTCAAGTACTTCAATAAAGAAATAGAAGCCGAATACAAGAAAATTGAAGCGATTGCCGAGCAGCGTCTACTCGAAATGGTGCCTGAAGAGTTTAAAGAAGATTATCAAGCGTTACTGACTAGCGAGTATGCCGATAGTGAATACAAGGCATTGGTAAAATCAGCGGATACGCTTTGTGCTTACCTTAAGTGTTTAGAAGAGAAACGAGCTGGCAATACCGAATTTAATACCGCGCAAAAACGGCTAGAACAAAGTTTAAAGAATGACCCTAATCCCGCAGTCAATTATTTCATCGAGTGCTTTATTCCAAGCTTTACCCTAGATCTAGACGATATCAATAAGCTGCTATAAGCGATAAAGGAACGGTTATGCCTCATCAAGTGTGGAATGAAAGACGTCACGGCGAAGATAAACACAGGCGCAACGACAATCGCAGCCCCTACCAGCGAGACCGTGCACGGATACTTCATTCCGCAGCATTTAGGCGCTTACAGGCTAAGACTCAAGTGTTAGGAGTGGGTATGAATGATTTTTATCGTACCCGGCTTACTCATTCTCTTGAAGTATCACAAATTGGTACAGGGATCAGCGCACAACTCAAGCAAAAGCAGCCTCAATTCGGCCACTTGATTGAGTCAATGAGCCTTATCGAAGCCTTGTGTCTAGCCCACGACATTGGTCATCCCCCTTTTGGCCATGGTGGTGAAGTTGCGCTCAATTATATGATGCGTGCCCACGGTGGCTTCGAGGGAAATGGTCAAACCTTTCGCATATTAACCAAGCTTGAACCCTATACCGAACACTACGGCATGAATCTCTGTCGTCGTACGCTATTGGGAATTTTGAAGTACCCAGCGCTCCATTCTCAACTGTATAGTCCTGAACCTAGCGCGACGGTCGAAGATTTTAGGCAACTGAAGCCGTCAAAGTGGCCGCCCGTGAAAGGCATTTTTGATGACGACAGTGACGTCTTAGCATGGGTATTAGACCCTCTTTCTGAGCGAGACAGACAACAGTTCCTATCGAGTCATACAACCAAAGAGCTAAAACATAAGCGCACTCGCTATAAGTCTCTAGATTGTTCTATCATGGAACTGGCCGATGATATTGCCTATGCGGTTCATGATTTAGAAGATGCCATAGTGATGGGTATTGTCAGTGAACAGCAATGGCTATGCGATGTATCTAGGCCGCTTTGCAATAGCCAAGATCCATGGCTCAAAAAGGAGTTTTCCACCATCAGCCAGCGGCTATTCTCTTCAAAACATCACGAGCGTAAAGACGCAATAGGTACCCTAGTAAATGGCTTCGTTACCGCTATCTCAATTATCGAAGTTGAAGGCTTCGATGAGCCATTATTAAAGTACAACGCCGCATTGGAAACCGCCTTTGCTGACGCCCTTAGTATATTAAAACAGTTTGTCTATAAATACGTGATCCGCAAGCCCGAAATACAGATGCTTGAATATAAAGGCCAACAGATAGTGATGGAGCTATTTGAGGCGTTTATCTCAGATCCAGAAAGGCTGCTGCCTCTTAATACTCAAGAGCGGTGGCTCGCAAGTGAACGCTTGGGCGAAAACAGTCACAGAGTGATTGCCGATTATATCTCAGGCATGACAGATGGATTTGCAGCAAGGCTACACCAGCACCTATTTAGCGCGAAAACTCACTCTATGATGGACTTTAACGGTGATTTCTAAGGGTTCAAGGTAAACCAGTATAAAAACAAAGGCACCGATTGGTGCCTTTGTTTCACTCGTATTCTCGTTGCCAACTCTTTAGACAACCTTATATTAGACTTTCAGTTAGCCTGGATAAAAGCCTTTCACTCCCGCCGCAATCACTTCGATACCGATCGATAGCATTATCAAGCCCATTAAACGGGTGATCACGTTAATCCCGGTATTGCCTAATATTTTGAAAATGATCGGTGCCATTCTAAATAATAAAAAGCTCAACACACCAAACACGACCACGGCGAGTGACATGCCTAAAAGATCTTGTAGGCTACCATGTTCAGCAGAGGAGACGATAACCGAACTGATTGCACCGGGACCTGCCATTAATGGCAGAGCCAAAGGCACTACAGCCACAGAGTCCATTGCAGAAGCTTCACGCCCCTCCTCTTTATTGCGCTTAACTTCACCTAATTTACCTTGAAGCATCGACATGGCGATAATTGCAATAAGGGTACCGCCGGCAATTCTGAAGGCTGAAAGTGAAATGCTAAACAGGTTTAGAATATGCTGACCTGCGAATATCGTCACCAATAAAATCACCACAACGGCAAAGTTGGCGACTTTAGCCGTTTGATTTCTTTCTGCTTCAGTCTGGTGGCTAGTTAAGCTAACAAAAACCGGCAACAAACCAAAAGGATTTATTATCGCAACTAAGCCGAGAAAAAATTTAACGTAAAGTGTTAAATCCACCGTTGTATCCTCAACGCGCCCAAGGCGTTATCTGTTCATAAAATGTGGCGCTACTCTAACTCATGCCCCTAAAAACAAAAAATGAGATTTTCTATCC